>JANXWB010000046.1 GCA_025351345.1 Synechococcales cyanobacterium GL140_1_metabat_312 | reverse complement strand
CCATCAAATCATCAACATTTTTATAATCTTTCAACAACTCGTCAATTAGTTCAGGTCGGAAGGTCATTATTCAGCGCCTCGGTTCACTAGTTTATTAGATCATCTCTTTTGACCTTTGACACAAACTATTTTACAGTCCCAGGCGGGATCGTCACCACCATCGCCGGAGCCAAGGCAACCGCCGCCGAGATCGCCTCTCTTCAATCTAAACTGCTCTCGGTGCGAGCGTTGCAGGATTATTTCCCTTAAAACCTATTTGAGTTCAGGGTGATCGCCTTTCCATTGCGCTGAAAATTATTTCTCTAGTTTCAACTTCAACTTACTTATCAACAAATCACTCTCACTCTCTGCCTTGAACTGTCTTTTCGATAAATCTAAATTAGATTGATCAAAGATTTCTACGACCATACTGAACAGCTCAGTACACTTGATATCATCGTTCAGAATTCTGATAAATTTCTCTGAATTCTTCTCAATTTTATTGCTATTTAATAGTGGAATCTCAACTGATTCCATCGACAACATTCTCGCAATCATAATCATGTGAAATCGAAGCTTCTTGTAGCGTACATCAATAATGTTATTACGAAATAAGCCCTCCAGCCTGTAGTAGCATAGGGCACTAGCATAGTATGGGGAATGTTTGTGATTACTCTCAAAGATCTTCCCTGGAAATCTTCTTGCAATTGTTCCATAGTAACCAGAGACTAAGTGTGGTGCATTCAGAAAAGCTGATGCAAATGTTTTAATTTGAATTGGTATTGAGATGATTTGTGTCTTCTTGACTTCGGGAGTTGCATGATACTGCTGCGATCTTCGCTCATAATACAGATCTACACCCCCCTTCATTGAATTGTAATAGAGTTCAAGCTTCTTCTGAAAAAGTGTTAAAGAAGCCAGTTGTTCTGGCTTAACTTCTGTTTGGCTATTTGTTGCTAGAGTAATCTGATTTTTAATATCTTCATCTTCAGTAACAATTACTTTAACTGGCACGTTTACACGATTCATTCCTTCAATAGACTTGGACTTGTGAAGTACATGACTAGTCTGACAACCATTTACTATTTGGTAGTCTCTGAGGGTGAATTTATTGCCAGCAGGGGTCAGAGATGTGGCAACAAGAGTAACCCCATTGTTTAAGACGCAGAACAAGTCAAACTTACCATTATCTAGCGTATCTTTGATTTTAGCATTTACTTCATTTTCACCTTGGAAATCTCGTACATTGTCATAAAATATGCTGTACATAGACTCATTACTGTCCTGAATGAGTTTTAGAAATTCTTGAAATGGTAATATTCCAAGGAAAGCTTCTTTAACCCCATCAATATCTGGCAAGGTAATCCTATTCTGGAATGTAACTGTACTTGACAACTTGTTACGAGTTTCATGGTAGAGCCTTTGAAGCTCGCTTGCTCCATAAGGTTCAAAGAAAGTTTCCTGAAATAGACCGCTATCTTCTATTTCAATCTGTCCCGAAGAAACCACAGCTCTAAGATTTTGATCGTCAATCCATTTCCCCGTTGTCGCGTAGTAAAGTTTGCAATTTGGGCGGCGATGGACCATATAGGATGACTTACTGATAACAGCCTCCCAAATTTCCTTTAGCTTCTTCATTTTTTCGTTATGAACAAGCTTTGGTTGATCAGAAATAAAATCTTTGACACCAAAAATAAAAGATCCTATTTCAGAACCCTCAAATTTTGAAGATGTTTTTGACTGTATGAATGCTACATCACAATCGAGATATTTGCTATCAGAAACTATATCGTCGAGTTCATCCACGTCTGTAATAAGTCTGCCGTTGACAATAACAGCAAGCCCGTCAATTGCGACATCACCACCTTCCCCTGTGTCCAAAGAATCAAGTTCAAAACTACTTCTATGTAATTTTGATACTACTACATAATTTACAAAATACTCAAATTGCTTAAACTCTTCAAGCCGTTCGAGTTCATTCTCTCCAACAAAATTTTCAAGTAGATTCCGGGTAATCTTATCCATAGGTTAATATATATTCCATGTAGTAGCTTCACAGCTTTTAGAGCAAGCCAGTAAATTTAATTAGCTTAATAGCGCACAAGGTAAAAATTTTCGTTTCCTAGAAGCCAGCTTTACTACTGTAAACGATGTATGAATTATAAGCTCAGTCAAAATATTAAAATAACATTCGATTCTGACGACCTTGCAGCCATCTCCATATATTACGATCGCAATCACCCAACCGATCGCATCCTAACTATGACCGACCTTTCCCAAGAAGCTGACCAAATCCTTAATACCCTTGCCTTTCAGCCCTTCGATCGCTGCCAAACCCTACAGCGAAACTTTACCAACATCCCCGCAAGACCTGGACTCTACGCCGTCAGACACCGATCAATCGGACTCCTCTACATCGGTAAATCCAAAAGTTTGCGCGGTCGCTTCAGCGGAGGACACAAAGCCTTTCTCTGGTCCTGGCTCGACAAATACAACGACGAAGACGTGCGCCTTTCCCTTTATCCTCTCTCACCCTGGGAAGACCCTGCGCTATTATTGGAGCTAGAAGCCAGAATCTTGAGAGCCACCGAACCACCCTACAACGTCCTTATTCCATCGGAGATCTAAAGTCATGCCAGTCACAACCCTCGAAAAACTATCTGCCACCGACGCTCAAGCCATTCTCGATCGTCTCCCCACCCGAATTAAAACAGCATTACTCGATCGCGCGACTGACATTGAATACCCGATCGAAATGGTGGTTGAAATGGCGATCGCTAGCTTCCTCGATTCAGAAGCGTTAGGCTTTGCCGATTGCAAACCTGGACGCGGACAATAGCGATCGATGCTGATTCTATTGCTGTATTCAAACATGTCTCTTTTAATAGGGGCAAACAGTTATCTCTTCATATCTGACATCACTAAGTCGAATTATTTCAAAGTCGTACTCAAACCTCTTTGTCTTATAGTTGCAGTCTTTGTGAATTTGTTGCATGATCAGCAATGGACCGCTATCGCCCCCAAGCCCCAACATCATGCCAGAATTTTCAATCCAAGCGCCTTATGAACCCAACGGGGACCAGCCGACTGCGATCGCGGCCATGATTGAGTCGATTGAAAATGGCGTGCAGTATCAAACCCTGTTGGGCGCAACCGGAACCGGGAAAACTCACTCGATCGCCCGTGTCATCGATAAAGTCAAAAAACCAACCTTGATCCTCGCTCATAATAAAACCCTCGCCGCCCAATTGTGTAACGAGTTGCGTGAATTTTTTCCAGATAATGCCGTCGAATACTTCATCAGTTACTACGACTACTACCAACCTGAAGCATACATTGCCGTCAGCGACACCTTCATCGAAAAAACAGCCTCCATCAACGAAGAAATTGATATGCTGCGCCACTCCGCCACCCGATCGTTATTTGAGCGGCGTGATGTAATTGTAGTGGCCTCTATTAGCTGTATTTATGGTCTGGGGATCCCGACCGAATATCTCAAAGCTGCAATTCCATTCAGAGTCGGCGAAGAAATCAACCAGCGGCAAGTTCTACGAGATTTAGCCTCAATTCAATATACTCGCAATGATTTAGACCTTGGGCGCGGACGGTTTCGTGTGAAAGGCGATGTATTGGAAATTGGTCCGGCTTATGAAGATAGAATCATTCGGATTGAGTTCTTTGGCGATCAAATTGATGCGATTAAATATGTCGATCCGGTCACAGGTTCAACATTAAAAACCTTAGAATCAATTAACATCTATCCAGCCCGTCACTTCGTCACTCCAGAAGACAGATTAGAAGAAGCTTGTAATGCGATCGAAGCTGAATTAAAAGATTCACTTGAAGTTATGGAAAGCCAAGGGAAACTCGTCGAAGCACAACGCTTAGAACAACGGACAAAATATGATTTGGAATTGCTGCGGGAAGTGGGATTTTGTCAGGGCGTTGAAAATTATTCGAGGCATTTGGCCGGACGCGGAGCCGGAGAATCGCCGGAATGCTTAGTAGACTATTTTCCATCTGAAGAATGGCTGCTTGTAATTGACGAATCCCACGTCACCATTCCCCAAATTCGCGCGATGTACAACGGCGATCAAGCGCGCAAAAAAGTATTAATTGATCACGGATTCCGATTACCCAGCGCCGCAGATAATCGACCACTGAAAGCCGATGAATTCTGGGGTAAGGTCAAACAATGTATCTTCGTTTCAGCCACTCCCGGCGATTGGGAACAGGAGATTTCAGGCGATCATATTGTTCAGCAAGTCATTCGTCCAACGGGTGTACTTGATCCCGAAATTTTCGTTCGTCCTAGTGAAGGGCAAGTCGATGATCTGCTCGCTGAAATTCAAATTCGTGTTCCAAAAAGTCAGCGTGTCCTGATTACGACTTTGACTAAAAAGATGGCCGAAGATTTGACTGAATATTTCCAAGAACGCAGCGTTCGAGTTCGCTATTTGCATTCAGAAATTACCTCGATCGAACGAATTGAAATTCTACAAGATCTGAGAGAAGGCGTGTTTGATGTGTTGATTGGGGTGAACTTATTACGAGAAGGATTAGATCTGCCCGAAGTTTCACTAGTCGCAATTTTAGATGCAGACAAGGAAGGATTTTTGAGAGCCAGACGATCGCTTTTGCAAACCATTGGTCGTGCGGCTCGACATGTGGAAGGTAAGGCAATTCTTTATGCAAACAATATGACCGACAGTATGGCAGTTGCGATCGAAGAAACAGCCCGTCGTCGCGAGATTCAAATGGCCCACAATGAAAAGTATGGCATTACACCAACGGCCATTATTAAACGATCGACCAATTCAATTTTGTCATTCTTAGATGTATCGAGACGATTGAATTCTCAGGAGTTAGATCAAGTCGTGGAACATGTGGCAGATGTGCCGTTGGAAAATATCCCCGAATTAATTCAGCAATTGGAAGCACTGATGAAGGATTCAGCGAAAAAGCAAGAGTTTGAAGAGGCTGCCAAACATCGCGATCGGATTAAAAAGCTTCGAGATAAACTAACTGGCAATCGTTCATAATTTGCATTCTTTTAAATTGGCTAAGCGAATTGCGATCGCATCCACTGCTTTCAGTTGGTCGGATAAAGGTTGGACTGAATTATTGAGTAAAATACTAAATACAATAGGTGAAAATTCTTTAGGCTTTATATAGCCAGAAAGCCCAACAGCACCCGTCAAAAAGCCCGTTTTTGCACTCAAAACAGTTTGAGCTGGAGTATCTTTAAATCGTCCGGTAAGGCTGCCGCTCTGGCCTGCGATTGGTAGAGATTTTCTAAATGTAGAATTCTCCGCCACTGCTTGCAATACTTGAACTAAATTCCCTGCACTTACCCAATCCAATCGAGCCAATCCCGAACCATCTACCATTTGATAGGTTTCAGGCGCAATTCCCATTTTCATAAGCTGCTGACGTAATACAATCAATCCACGATCGCTGCTATAGCCCGTTCCCATTGGCTGCAAGTCCGATCGGCCTAATTGTCTAAGCAATGCTTCAGCATAGAGATTATTGCTGGTTTGATTGGTTTCATAAATCCATTCAGAGAGTGGGGGTGAGGTGATTTCTGCGACGATCCCCCTAGCCCCCTTGCTAAGGGGGGACATGAGTGGATTAAGATTGTTAGGGGAAGTAATTTCTACTGTTTCAATTTCAATACCAAGTTGGGAGAGCGATCGGCGGAATTCTTCGGCCATGTACTTGGTCGGCTGTTGCACAGAAATCCCCACAGGTTCAGGCTCCCCGCCAACCCGAAGCTGTCCTGTTATTCGCACTAATCCGAGTTCAGGCTGGGCAACATTTACAAATTCAGGCTGATCGATCGCAACGGTTTTTGTTTGATTTTCAATTCGATAACGGTTACTATTTTCTACTTCATTCCATTTTACAATCAAGGGCTGGCCTGTGATTCCAGGACTTAACATCAGTCCGATCGCATTTTCATTCAGAATTAACCCATTGATCGGCGGGGCATAATCTGCTTGAACATCATCCCAACCCCAGCGGGGATTTAGCCATTCTGGACCATAGTAACGATCGTCTAAAGTAAGTCTTTTAATCTGTTTGACGTTGCGATCTCTAAGCAATTGAGCCAACGATTGGGCGAGGGCTTGAAGGTGACTCGTTTTAAACATTGGATCCCCTTCGCCAACTAGATGAAACTGATTATTTCCTAGATCATAAAGGATTGTTTTTACCGTAAAATTTAAAGGAAGTGCTTGAATTGCAGCAGCAGTCGTTAAGAGTTTCGCATTGGAGGCAGGAAGTAAAAGTCGATCGGTATTGTGGGCATACAGTGTTAATGGATTACGACCTTGGGTTTGAATTGAGATACCAAATTGCGCCGATCGAAATTGGGGCTGATTCACAATCAGATCTAAGTCGCGAATCAAGGCTGGACAAGCTTGTGTTGGCCATTGATTCAAAACAGCCATTAAAGGCATAATCAGTGAAATTAAATACTTATTTAAATAGATCATAAAAATGCCCACATCATCTATAAAGCATCATAAACTAACCCCGTCCTGGCAACCGATCGTCATAGGCATAGATATCGGCGGCACCGCAATCAAATTAGGACGCTTTGATCATACAGGCCAAGGACTCCAATTTCTGACGATCGCCACACCACAACCTGCCACGCCCGATGCAATACTAGATGCAATAGTTGCCGCCATACCAACAATAGACCCAAATCAACACGCTAAAAGCATTGGCATTGGAACCCCCGGACCCACTGACGTAACTGGGCGCATCGCAAGGTTAGCAATCAATTTACCGGGATGGATAAATGTGCCTGTAGCCGATCGGATAGAAGCAGAATTTAAAATCCCTTGCACCGTTGGGAATGATGGAAATTGTGCGGCATTGGGAGAACAATGGCAGGGCGCAGGACGACACTATCAAAATATAGTTATGCTCACTCTGGGAACAGGAGTCGGCGGCGGAATCATTCTGAATGGACAATTATTTATAGGCCACAACGGGGCAGCGGGCGAATTAGGATCTATTAGTTTTAATCCCAATGGCCATCCCTGTAATAGTGGCAATCATGGATCACTCGAACAACAACTCTGTATTAGTTCAATTATGCGACGATCGGGAAAAGATCCCGCCCTATTAGGACAACTCGCAAAAGCTGGAGATCCTGATGCACTAGCCTTTTGGGAATGCTATGGTCGAGATTTAGGAATAGGGCTAACGACATTGATCTATGTGCTGAATCCAGAAGCGATCGTAATTGGAGGTGGAATTTCTGGTAGTAGCGAATTCTTTTTTAAAAGTGCAATGACTGAAATGCAAATGCGGGTTTCACATCCATCTCAAGGAAGTCAATTATTAAAAGCAGAATTGGGGAATCAGGCCGGAATGTATGGTGCAGCAAAACTGGGGTTACAATTGCTAATCTAAATAAAAATTGCAATCCAAAATCATGCGAATTATCGGCCTAATGAGCGGCACATCAGTCGATGGAATTGATGCAGCACTCGTCGAAATTGAAGACCATCACACCTCACTAACCATTCATCTTCTTCAAGCCCAAACCTATCCCTATAGTGAATCCCTCCGATCGCAAATTCTCGACGTTTGTAGCGGAAAACCTCTCAGCATGGAATCCTTCGCAACCCTCGACGACGCGATCGCCCAAGAATTTGCCAAAGCCGCACTCGCCATCAACCACGGCCACCCAAAAGCTCAACTCATCGGCTCCCACGGTCAAACCGTCTTTCATCGGCCCCGCAGCCCGCAAGCAATAGAAACCCTCGGCTACAGCCTCCAACTCGGACGCGGAGCCTTAATCGCACACATAACCCAAATTAAAACCATCAGCAACTTCCGTGCCGCCGATATTGCTGCTCAAGGCCAAGGCGCGCCCCTAGTTCCCCCGATCGATGCCGCACTTCTCACCCATCTATCTCATTCCCGCGCTATTCAAAACATCGGTGGAATTGGCAATGTTACCTACCTACCCGCTCGCAATGCCATTCAAACCCCTATTTTAGGTTGGGATACTGGACCAGGAAATATGCTACTGGACTTAGCCATCACTCAATTCACTAATGGTAAACAGACCTACGACGCAGATGGGGCTTGGGCCGCAACGGGTGAGATTTGCAATGAACTCGTAACACATTGGCTAACTCAGCCCTTCTTCAGTCAAGCCCCGCCGAAGTCTACCGGACGCGAACAGTTTAGTGCGGCCTATTTGGAAAGCTGTTGTCAAGATGCGAAACCATTTTCATTAATGCCCGCAGACTTTCTCGCCACCCTCACCGAACTCACCGCCCGATCGATCGCCCAAAGCTATCAACAATTTCTCCCCGAATTGCCCGATGAAGTTCTATTGTGCGGCGGCGGTAGTCGCAATAGCTACCTAAAATCTCGTATTCAAGCCAACCTGCCGACCGCCCAAGTCCTCACTACCGACGAAGCCGGAATTAATGCCGATGCCAAGGAAGCGATCGCCTTTGCGGTTTTAGCCTACTGGCGGCACTGTGGGCAATGCGGCAACCTTCCAGCCGTCACAGGTGCGACACAATCCGTACTCTTAGGAGAAATTCATCCCACTGCCGTCTAATCTCCCTGTGTTAGCATAAGGCCGGATTCTGTTGAGCTTGTCGATCGGACAAAATAAGCCTGTGACCCACACATTTTTACTGGAAGCTGGAACCTGGAACCTTCAGGGGACATGGCTAGACAAAGAATCAATGCCTGTTCCGGTTAAGGGCAGAATTATTATTCAATGGGGCAGAGATGGCTGGTTCAACATGGTGACACGCCTTGTTTTTGTCGATAGCGATCGGGAAAAGATTGAATTTCAATATCGAGGTCGGTTTGACACCGGAAACCAACGATATACTTACGTACTTCAGCATACTGAACTCGGACGCGGCGAAGGCGAAGGCTGGATTGCACCCGAATCGATTATTCAACGCTACTGGGCCTTAGGCGATCGGCAACGGCGGAGTGGCTTTGAAACCTTATACCGAGTTGCGGACGATCGCTACCATTTCTCCAGTGGTATCATGGCCGGACATTATCTCACCAGTGCCCTCGAAGCCATCATCGAACGCGCCTAGAAAACTAACCCCACCCAATCGTCAACTTTCCAGACTCTTCGGTCGATACTGAACAATAAGGATAAGGAAACTTTCGCATCGCTCAATGCTGCCCCAGCCTCCCTGCCTACATTCCCGTGTAAATTACGCCTCCCGTTCCTGTAATGGTTCCTCCGATGTCCACGCCTGACACCAAACTCGAACTGCTCAACGATCGCTATCAGATGCTGGACTTGATAGGGAAAGGAGCCATGGGGCGTGTATACAAAGCCCGTGACATGCGACTGGGTGGGGCACACGTGGCGGTGAAAGTATTATCTAAAGGACTGCTCAGCGACAAAATGTGTGGCAGATTTCGCACTGAAGCCAGCATTTGCGCCCAGCTGGGTCAAAAAAGTATTCACATCGTCCGAGTCAGCGACTACGACTTCGACAGCGACGGCGTACCCTACTACGTCATGGAATACCTACAAGGTGATGGTCTCAATGAAATTGTCCGAAAACAGCCCTTAGAACTCCGGCGTTTCTTAGCCCTGGCCCGTCAGGTATGTTTAGGATTACAGGCCGCCCACCAAGGCATTGATGTCGATGGTGTACTTTGCCCAATTATTCACCGGGACATCAAACCCAGTAACATATTAATCATGCAAGACCAAAGCCTCGGCGAATTGGTCAAAGTATTAGACTTTGGAATTTCTAAAGTGCTTCAAGAAGACGGGAACCAAACCAGTACCTTCATGGGCACGATGGTCTACTCGTCCCCCGAGCAAATGGAAGGCCGCGAGCTAGATGTCCGATCGGATATTTACAGTCTCGGCATTATGATGTTTGAAATGCTAACAGGCCAGATTCCACTTCAGGCCGAAACCCATACCTTTGCCGGATGGTACCGCGCTCATACCACTCAGGTTCCTCGTAACTTTAAATCAGCCCATCCTAGTATCCATCTACCGCGCGCACTAGAGTCATTAGTCTTAGCTTGCCTTGCCAAGGAAGCCAGACAACGCCCCCAATCGGTAATTGAGATTCTTAAACAACTAGAGCCACTCGAAGAGCACTACAGCATCTCCCGACAAAGCAGACCCACAAGCCCCGGCACTACCCCCACAGCCCCCGCTACCGTTGTTCCACGTCAAACGGGCGCCATTGAAGACTCAAATCTACCCGATCGGCTGACCCTCTCCGTAGTGAATGAACTATACCAGAACGCTTGCTGGCCGAGGGATAAACCGACTAATCAATTGATTACCTTCACCCGAAGCTTAAAGATTTGTGAAAAGAGATTGCCCTTAGTTTGGGCGATGCTGCCAGAGGTTGAGGTGCAGAAACTACGAGATCATGCAATCTTCAATCGTACTTACAAGAATATGATTTGCTTGCCCTCGCCCCACCCGATGGCCCTGTGGGTGACTGCACTTTATAATCGTGCGGGTCATTCCGATCGGTCTGCTCGTTGGTTTCCACAGTATTTAGATTTAGCCACAGACCAGGGTCGAGATACCTTAAGGCTTTTAGGTGAGCGGGGTCGATATCATCTGCTGGTATTCGTTCAAGGCCAACCGGAGCGCTGCTCGTTAGTGATTGAGATGCCATTTAATGCACAGTTGCAGTCATTGATTCAGGAATGGTCGATTTTGAATGCGACTTGGAGATCCGTGAGTGATGCAAATACGAGTAAAAACATATTAAAGGCGGAATTCGATAAGATGAAGGCAAAAATAAATCCTGATTTAAGTCGACTTACCCGTTAAATGAAGGTTATGGAGTCTTGAAGGGCATAGTTTATTAAAATTACCAAGACTATTCGCTTTACCAAAACATTGATTCGATCAACTTTTGTTTGCCGACCCGCAAGGCTAAAAGAACATGAATCGGAATGAATAGGAGTACGATCGGAACCGTCATAAAATGGGCAATTCGCAATGCCTGCCAATCGTCGCCAAATAATTTAACAATCCAATCAAATTGGGCTGATTTATACATACCAATGCCACTTAAAATTGCAATTAGCAATACTGGAATAATTGCAGTATAAGCAATTCGATGCCAAGAATAAGCAAGGCGCTTTGGATTCTGGCTTTGGGCGATCGCTTGCAAATCTTTTCCACTAACAAATCGAATTTTCCAGCGCTGACTGAGTAGAATATAAACCCCGTAGGCCAAAAGATTAAGCGAGAACAAGGTCATGGCTGCAAAATGCCAATCTCGTCCTCCCGCTAACCAGCCACCCAACAATAATGCTGGAGGAATGTGAATCCCCGATCGTCCGCCAAAGACGGGATTTGCATCGTAAATTTGTAAGCCACTGAGCAACATCATGACCACACTGGCTAAATTCACCCAGTGCAATAGTTTAATGACGATCGATTGTGGCGGTAACGTTTTCATAGAAGCTTAACCGATATTTCCAATACAATTATTACAGTACCATTCTGAAAAAGCTCGAATTTGAGTTGTTTCCTGTAATTTAATTCAACGGACCTTCTAATATCAATTAATAATTTGGAGTATGACTTAACTGTCTAATTTTTAATTACCTATATATCAGTGTATTTTTCAGAGATTAAGTACACCGATAATTATTGGTGATTAAACTCGTTCTTCTAAAAAACCCCACGACCATACTAACACTGTCAATCATTGGCCAATCAAGGGAAATTCATCAGGATTCGGCGCGATCGATCGAGTCGGCAATCTTACAGATGATCCGGGCACCACTTGCGGCGTTGATTACGTAAGCAAACGAATTCAAAATGAAAAATTATTGATACGAATTGAACATCAATTAACTTTAAAGGATGATGAAATCGAGGGCAAGTAGCATGGGGGCGATCGCAACGCTGTTGTTAGCACTAATTGGACTCTAGAGTACCCACTATTTCGTCACCACCATAAGCAAGCTAAAATATTTCTCGTAACGTAAAACTAGGATGATTTATTTCGATTTTAGGCCGATCGGCTGAGCAATATTTTGATCTGCAACTTCAGAAGAATAACTCAACAGTTCAAAAATCTCACTTGCAGCCCGATCACATGCCCCTAAAGCTCCCAGTTCTCGCTGAACTTCTTTATATTCTTCCAGTATTTTGTCTCTTGCGGGACCAGAAAGCAGCGCCAGCGATTCTCGGGCAATCCGATCGGGGTTAGCATCTTCTTGTAATAATTCTGGAACCACTAACCGCATCGGAACTAAATTAACGGGTGAAGCAAACACAATTTTCACCTTGAGAATATTGCGCCCCGCCCAAGCGGTGAATTTACTAATGCGATAGATAGCCACTTGCGGCACATTCAATAATGCCATTTCTAAATTAATGGTGCCAGATTTCGTAATCGCAAGATCTGCTGCTGCAATCAAAGTTTGGCCACTTTCTTTAGGAATTAATTTGGCATTCAACCCATAATTTACAACAGCTGCTTCAATTTCATTGTGATACCGATCGAGGGCTAAGGGAATATAAAACTTAGCCGATGGGACTTGAGCTTGAATCTTTTGAGCCGCCTCAAAGATAGCGGGCATTAAAAACTTAAGTTCTTGTTTACGGGAGGCCGGAGAAAGCACAATTACCTTTTCCTCGGGAAGAATGCCTAATGTTTGGCGAGCTGCTTCACGAGAGGGGGCGGATGCCAACCGATCGACCAAGGGATGGCCGACCCAAGTTACACTTGCACCTTGATTTTTGTAATATCGTGCTTCTTCTGGAAAAATGGCAAGCAACCGATCCGTAATAGCCACAATCTGATTGGTGTTTTTGTCATTCATCGACCACACCCATTCCTGGGGCGCAATGTAATAAACAATGGGACACCTAGGAAACTGCGATCGGATAAATTTTCCCATGCCAAGATTGGCCCCAATGTAATCAATCAAAATGACCAGATCAGGAGGATGTTCTCGAAGTTGCTGCTTGGCATAGCGCTGCATTTTAAGCGTCGGTAGAATGTAAGGCACCGCCTCCAATAATCCAATGGAACTTAGGGCAATAGTATTCCCTAAAAGATTGGCCCCAGCCGCTTCCATTCGATCGCCGCCCAACGCCACAATCTCCAGGTCAATCCCATCAAGCCTCGCTTTTTTAAGCAATGCCGTTACCAGCATTGAACCCTGGAGATCACCGGAAACTTCTCCGGTACTAATAAAAATTCGTTTTTTCACAACACCCTTCACAACTAACTTATCCTCGACCTGGAATCAAGCCCCGGCGACCCGGTAGCTGGGACTGATGAATAAATTTACTTAAATGTTCAACATAATCATTGGTATTCAAGGTTTCGAGCTTTTCGAGAGATTCAGCAAACGTATAGTCCGATCGATACAGAAGTCTAAAGGCGTGCTTCAGCGATCGCAGCACTTCCCCATCTTGCAAATCACCAATGCCTGCCCGTTTCAGCCCCACCAAATTCAAGGCCCGAACTCGCGATGGATTGCCTTCAATCATGGTAAACGGCGGTACATCCCGATCGATTCGGGTCATGCCACCGACCATAGACAAACGACCAATGTGAACAAATTGATGCACCCCCAAAACGCCGCTAATTCTGGCACCGGATTCTACGTGGACATGTCCTGCGAGAGCTACGGAGTTGGCAATGATGACGTTATCTTCCAAAATGCAGTTGTGACCGATGTGGGTATAACCCATAATCAAATTGTTATTACCAATTCGAGTAATTTCGTCGCCCCGTGTGGGACGGTGAATGGTGACGTATTCACGAATTTGGTTACCGTCGCCAATCCGAACTGGACCAAGCGATCCGTCGTATTTCAAATCTTGCGGCTCTAAGCCAATCGCTGCCCCCGGAAATAACTGATTTCGTTCACCAATATGAGTATCTCCATCAAGGACAACATGGGGTGCAATAACGGTACCTGCGCCAACTCTGACCTTAGGACCAATGACCGCATAGGGTCCAACTTGGACAGTCGGATGAAGTTCAGCGCCAGAATGAATGACAGCAGTCGGATGAATCAGGGTTGCCATAGAACCTATCGCAGGGTGTGATTGCCTGACAAACATCAGTAGTGAGCCACGGTTCCAAATCAGTCAAAATCAAAACCCCTTCAGGTTGAAAATCTAAACTGTTGTTTACACAAGCTGACGATCGTAGGCGGTTTTGGGAGATGAACGGTGTGTGTGAGGTGCTGAGTAAAACAATTAGACCACAGAGTTTATTTTACGACATGTATCGAATGAACTTATGGTCCAATTGTCCTATTCCACAAGGGCAAACATTAAGTCTCCCTCGCAGGCCAGTTTACCTTCGACCTCAGCGCGTCCCTTCATCTTTCCAAAACGACGACCCCGAATAGAGATCAGTTCCACAGTCATAATGAGTTGGTCGCCAGGAACCACAGGACGGCGAAATCTAACGTTGTCAATTCCCGCAAACATAAACAGTCCATCGGGGATATCGGGCATCTGTCGCAGGACCACGCCGCCCACTTGAGCCATGGCTTCCACGATCAAAACCCCTGGCATAATGGGCCGACCTGGGAAATGACCTTGAAACTGAGGTTCATTGATCGTGACGTTTTTCAGACCCACCGCCAGTTTTCCAGGCACGAAATCAATGATCCGATCGACTAATGCAAAGGGAAATCGATGGGGCAACATCTGATGAATTTCTTCAACGGAGAAGGTTGTTTTGATTGGAGCGGTATCGGGGGCAGTATCGGGAACGGCTTCACTGATGGTTGGATCTAGAGTGGTGGGCATAGGTTTTTTGGGGCGTGATTAGTTTAAAGCGCAACCAGTTGCTGGGCCAATTGGGTATGGAGACGATGGCTGGCCTTATAGGCCAAGTAATGGGCTATGGGCAAATCGGCAACCAAGCTCAAATCACCGATTAAGTCTAGAATTTTATGACGAACGGGTTCATTTGCAAATCGTAAAGGCGGATTTATCCAACCATCCGGACCGCAAACTAGGGCATTGTCTAAGCTTCCACCTTTGATTAAACCCGCAGCTTGGAGCTGTTCGATTTGATGAGCGAGGCCGAAAGTCCGAGCTGGGGCGATCGCGCTGGCAAATGGTTCTATTGCCGCTGACCAACTGTGCCACTGGTTTCCAATGGCTTTTAGATCAAAGTCAATCCCATAACTAAACCGCAGTTCAGTCGATGGGATTGCTGCAACGAATACATCGCCTTCACGAATCCAAATCGGCTCTTGGAGACTAGAACGATCGCGATCGGGACCAATGGTTTGAGTTCCCACGGATTCAATAGCGTTCACCCATTCCATTGCCGATCCATCGAGCAACGGCATTTCACCACCGTTAACCTCAATAATAAGGTCCGTAACCCCGACCCCCCACAATCCGGCCAGAAGGTGCTCCACAGTCCGAATACTGCCGTTTGGAGTCACAAGTTCAGTCGAGAGCATGGTCTGTTGGACGAAGTTCACTTGGGCGGGAATTTCAGGCCGATCGGGCAGATCCGCTCGAACAAAGCGAATTCCCGAATGAATAGCCGCAGGCAGCAGCTTCACGGTGGTAATTTCACCAGAATGCAGCCCCACTCCTTTACAGGTGACCGCCGCTTTCAGGGTTGTGGGCACGATCGTCCTTGCAGTCATTATGTTTGTGGCTATGCTCGTCGCCATTAGAAGCGTTCACCAATCCCGAAGTGGAATCGGCCCTGACCCCGATCGCTAAATCCGTAATCAATCCGAATTGGACCAAGGGGCGATTGAATCCGAACCCCGAGTCCGTAGCCAATACCACTGCCCGGTTTACCTCGCAATCCAGCAGGATTCCCTTTAAGAGAAGTGCCCGTCCCCAAATCCGTACCCGCATCGACAAAGAGCGCACCCGAAATCACGGAGAACACCGGGAAACGATACTCTAGAGTGCCTTGCAGGAAGCTTTTCCCTGCACCCACATCGCCTTCTTCATAACCCCGGATAGAGTTACTTCCTCCCAGGGAGAATGCTTCATAGGGCGGTAAAGTTCCCAGAGCTGTACCCGCTTGGATGTTGAATGCGAAGGTCTGAGGGCAATCAGGCACCTTGGCATTGGCACGACAGCCAGAAGACAATCTCAGGAGACGGGTTGGAATGTATTGGCTGTAGCTGCCGCGTAGACGGTTGAAGAAGATGCTACCACTGCCAATGGGAGCGGATTGTTCAGTGCTGAAGCGCAACAGAGATCCACTGGTTGGACGCAGAACATCGTTTCGCAGGTCTCGGGCAAATCCAAGCTGAACAGTCAGCAAATCATCTCGACTGGTGCCGCTGGTGCTGAGGTCCGCGCCAGTTGCGCCAGTTGCGATGTTGAAGAGTCCAGTGTTCGGATCACGACGGAACTGCGGGGCGGCGGGATTGATTAGAGATCCGTTGCTGTCTTGGATGCGGATGCTCTGGTATTGGACGCCGAGGGAGCTAGTCCAAGGCGATCGTTCAAAGACATTCTTAGACAATGGACGGGCAAAACTGACCCCAAATCCAGTTCGCAAAATTCGAGCAACTTCGGAATTCGTGCCGCCTGTGGAGACCTGAACCTGCTGTCCACCATCATAAATTAGAGAGATACTTCGACGACGGAACCCGTTGACCGTATAGCTAGTGCGATAGGGATCGCCAGCAATCCAAGGATCGGAGAAGCTTGCATCAAACAATAATTCCCGTTCGCCGAGTTGAATTTCTGCACCGAGTTTTTGGTTATTACCGCCCAGATTCTGCTGTTGGTAACTGATGGTTCCAAACAGTCCACTTGCTGAACTTACCCCAGCCCCAGCGGCAATGGATCCGGCATTCCGTTCAACGACATTCACGTTTACGATCGCATTACGGGGATCTACTCCCGGATCCAGCGACAGCTTCACATCTTCAAACAGTCCCAAGGTCGATAACCGTCCCAAGTCCCGCTCTGCCGTTTTCCGGTTAAAGACTTTCCCTGCTTTGGTTTCCATTTCCCGCAGCACAATGAAATCACGAGTACGGCCACTGGGCTTGCCCTCTTTGTTTAGCCGTTCCTTGCCTTCTTTATCGAAGAAGCGAACGCGAACTTGCTCAATGTTGCCTTCCGCAACTTGCAACGTGACGACGCCATCATCTGCAACCTTGGGTAGGTCAGTCACCTGAGCCAACACGTAGCCCTGGTCTTGATAGCGCTTGGTCAAATCTTGCACGCCGCGTTGAAGATCACGGTAGTTGAGAGTGTTGCCATATTGAGGCTTGAAGATCTCGTCAACGGTATTTTGTTGAACCAGGGAACTCCCCTCGACGCGGACACCCTTCAAAATAGGATTAGGTTGAACTTGGAAAGTCACACGGACGCCGATGGGCGTGTCTTTGGGATCAGCTTGCACGTTGGCAAAGAAGCCTGTTGCAAAAATAGCATTGATGTCTTCTTGAAGCTGAGTTCGGGTGGCCGTTTGGCCGGGTCGGGTTTTAATAACCCGGTAAACCTCATCTTCAAGTTCTTGCTTGCCAGCTCCCGTGACGAGTACTTCACCCACTAAAACACGAGCTTCTGATCCAGGGGTGGGGGTACCGGGTGGAGTCGTGATGGTGGGAAGTTCTGGAGCGCGGCTGGGGGCGGGCACAACTCCTGGAGCGGCTTGGATTGGGGTCTCGATCGGTTGGGTCGTCGGAGGAGTAACGGGACCTCCAGGCGTGATTTTAATTTGGTTGGGTGTGTCTTGGTCAAATTGTGCCAAAACCATTGGGGGCGTAGCGATCGCAGGTTGAGCAATGGCAGCTTGGACAGCTATGGGAGCCAACTCAGCGGGCGATCGGGGTACTAGTGGTTCGTCCTTAATGGAAGCTGCGGCTGGACCATCGACAACCAGTGCGATCGGTTTAGAAACAGATGGGACAGATTTGATCAACTCGGATTCAGGCGAGAAGAAAGACTGTCGAATTTGGGTGCCGTTGGTCCCCCTCTGAGACTCGGTGGACGCCTCTGCGCGGTGGACTTCAGGGACTGCGATCGCCGCAGTGGTGGCCAACAGAACTAACCAAACTTGAGAAAAACGCCGATCACGCACGATCAATTCACTCCTAAAACACACCAACAGCAAACCATTAAAATCTGGTGCATCTTTTATGCCACCAGACCGTTCAACCCAAACCCGTAACCGTGGCTACAAGATATTACGTAACTGGATGATTCACAATATCAGGAAAGGGAATAAGTCGAAAGTCTGGCAGAAAATCAACAGACTCAAATTGTAGTTAACCTAACATTAGTTAGACCAATACTAGGTTAAAGGGATGAGTACTAAAGAGATGAGTATTTCAGCACGCGTTCTAAAACTTGCTGATACCCTTCTTCGACATTTCCCATATCCTGACGGAAACGGTCTTTATCAAGGACGCGCTTTTTCGGATCAGGTTCCCCTTGAATCCATAATCTACAAGTATCGGGACTAATCTCATCCGCAAGTAAGATTTTTCCACTGCGATCGCGTCCAAATTCTAATTTGAAATCAACTAGGGTAATTCCACATTGATTGAAGAATTCTTTCAATACATCGTTGATTTTCAGCGCCATGGTTCGCAATATATTCACATCATCATCGGTAGCAATGTTCATCAGCCGAATCCGATCGATCGTCAACAGCGGATCGCCCAGCGCATCATCTTTGTAGTAGAACTCAACCAAAGACGGCTCAATAGTGGTGCCTAATTCTAGCCCTGTTTGTTTACACAAGCTTCCGGCGGCGATGTTGCGGACAACGACTTCTAATGGAACAATACTGACTGATTTGACCAACATTTGGGTTGAGGATGGCATTTCAACAAAATGGGTTGGAATATTTTTAGATTCCATCAGCTTGAACAAATGGGCTGAAATGGCATTATTGATTTCGCCTTTGCCG
Organism: Synechococcales cyanobacterium GL140_1_metabat_312; assembly: GCA_025351345.1. Lineage (GTDB taxonomy): Bacteria > Cyanobacteriota > Cyanobacteriia > Leptolyngbyales > Leptolyngbyaceae > JAAFJU01. The sequence goes on along the minus strand of JANXWB010000046.1, from coordinate 15,502 downwards.
CGAATACTATCCTTTTTTTGACCATTAAAAGCTGTGGCATCGTCTTTGAAATAGGTCAGCAAGACATCAGGATTGTCTGTGGCGTAGAGAATTTTTGCTTTCCCTTCATATAGTTTTTGACCTAAGTTTTGGCTTAAGTTTTGACCAAGCGGTTTGCCAAGTTGTTCGCTAGATCCAGGTTCGTCAGACATAAGTTCAAGACCTTTGAAATATTGTGAGAACCTCGGAGCAGAATGGCCCTCGAAGCGTTCAATATTTTAACGTCTGGCGAGTACTTTTTGGGATGGAGATTAAAGATTTACTAGAAAGCTTGGTTCAAAAAATGACTTAAAGGTAAGCTATTTCTGAACTATTTTCACTCTAGAAACTTGGAATTATAGTAGCGAAATGAAAGTGGGTTTCGTTTTTAGAGCGTAATTTATTCATGCGTTGTCACAATGACTATCAATCAATCGATCGTATTTCTGTCCAAGTTCAAAGATACGGGGTAGACATTTAACAGCCTCTTCGCGGGAATTTTCAAACGTCTTCTAATCCTTAATGACCGATCGGTGGTTTTGTTCCGCCGCCTTTACCTAAAAAGAATAGGAGCGGTAAGGAAACCAAAAAGATCATTCCAACAAAGCGGAAGATGTCGGCATAGGATAAAATTGCTGCCTGGAGTGCAACGCTGTGCTGTAGTGCGTCCAAGGCTTGGTGGTAAGCGGTCGCCGCATCCGCTCCATGCTGCTGAAAACCTTGAGTTAATACATTGATCCGTTGGGTTGTTACGGGATCATAAATGGTCAACTTACTTAAAAGTATGGCCCGATGAAACGCCTCACGTTGCATCAGTAATGTGGTCAATATAGCAATTCCAATACTGCCCCCTAGTTGTCGGGTCAAGTTATAAAACCCTGAACCCGCTGGGATATCCTGCTTTGGCAAATTTCCCAAGGTCGCTAAACTTAAGGGCAAAAACATAAATACCGTGACACCGCCTCGCCAAACAAGAGGCCAGAATAAGTCATCTACGCCTGATTCAGAAGTAATTCCGGATAAATCAAACATTACCAGCGATGTCCCGATCGCCCCGATCGCAATTAATAGCCGTGGATCGACTTTGCCCGATATTTTCCCCAACAACACCATCACGATCGCCGAAGACAAAGCACCTGGCGCTAACAATAATCCTGTTTGGGTGGCCGAAAATCCCAACACACTTTGGGTGAATAATGGGACAACAAACAATGCCCCATACAACCCCATCCCTAATATTCCAGAGTAAAGACTCCCCGCCGCCAAAGAACGATATCGCAATACCCGTAAGTCCACTGCCGGATACTTTATTCGTAATTCACGCCAAATAAATAACCCTAAGCCCACAACGCTGCTAATGGTCAAGGTGATAATGAAATTGGATTGCCACCAATCCTCTTTTTGCCCCTCTTCCAAGAGCGTTTGCAAACTACCCACCGCCACCACGAGCAGAACAATTCCCCACCAATCAACAGGCTGCTGGCTAACCGATCGAGTCGTAGCTGATGACGGCTGTTTGATATCTGGCTGCAAAAATATTAAGGCCATGGCCACGGCCACGATGCCGACGGGTAAATTCACAAAGAAAATCCACCGCCAGCCTAACCCATCGGTTAAATATCCGCCTAAAGTCGGACCGATCGCGGGTCCAGCAATTACCCCGACCCCAAATACCGCTTGGGCGAGTCCCTGTTCTGCGGGGGAAAATGTTTCAAACAAAATTGATTGAGCCTTCGCCAGCAATCCACCCCCACAAAGCCCTTGGAGAATCCGCGCCACCACCAACATCTGAAGGTTTGCTGAAAAACCACACAACATTGAGGCCAAAGTAAAGCCGATTAATGAAAATACAAAGTAACTCTTTTTACCAAAGAAATCGCCTAACCAAGCCGATAGCGGAATCAGCACGACGTTCGCGATCGCATAACCCGTCACGACCCAGCCGACTTCACTGACCGTGGCCCCTAATGTTGCCTGAATATCAGTTAAGGCCACATTCACAATACTAGTATCAATCACCTCTAGCATTGCGCCTAAGGCCGCAGTAAAGGCGATCGCCCATTTCAATGGTCCCTGAATATAACCCGTATCCGATCGGGCTAAAGCTGTATTTGTCGCCATAAAGATCCCTACCGTTTAATCGTGGAGGTTTGTTTTGTGTTCGTCGGCTTGTCGATCGGAGACTTATCGATCGGTTCATCGCTAACCGGATCAACACTGACCGTATCAACGCTCACCGATACATTAAGACCAGGGCGGAGCTTATGTTGGGGATCAGACTGCGAATCAAACACCAAACGCACGGGCACCCACTGCACCACTTTATTGAAATTCCCCGTGGCATTATCCGGCGGTAGCAACGCATAACTGGATCCGGTCGCAGGACTAATCCCCGCTACATGAGCTACAAAGGTTTCATTGGGATAGGCATCGACCTTAACGTCGGCAGGATTTCCTACTTTTAGTCGGCCTAAGGCTGTTTCTTTAAAATTAGCTTCAACATATATCGTATCGGTCTGTAGGGGGACGATCGACAGTAATGGCTGACCCGTTTGAATCTTCTGACCCACTTGAGCGGTCAGTTGACCCACATCACCACTGACGGGCGCTTTGATCACGGTATAGGTAATTTGCTGTTTGGCAAGCGCTAAGGTCGCTTCAGCCTGGGCAATCTGGGCTTGGGCTTGCTTTTGTTGAGCTTGCTGCACCGTCACATTTTGCCCCGAAATTTGGGTTTCCTTGACTTGCCCACTTGCGGCGTTGGCATTGGCTTGGCTAGTTTGCAGTTGGGCTTTGGCGGTGACTAATCCGGCTTCAGATTCTTGGACGGTCTGGGTTGCGGCGACCAAACTGGCTTGAGCGTTCTCGTAGGCTGCGCGGGCGGTATCATTTTGCTGGGCTGATACGGCACCCTCTTTGTAGAGGGAACTATAGCGACGATAATCCGCTGCGGCTTTGGTGAGTGCCGTTTGGGCTTGGGTGACGGCGGCCTGACGGGTCGCGATTTGGGCCTCCGCTTGGGCGACAACGGCTTCGGCGGCGTTAATCCCAGCCATGCTTGCGGCGAGTTTGGCTTGAGACTGTTCGACTTGGGTTGGATTAGTTTGATTGGTAATCCGTACGGTATCTTGGGCACCCGCGAGTTGAGCTTGGGCGTTAGCGAGTTGGGCTTGGGCCATCTGCACCTTCAGACTCAGATCTTGATCTTCGAGAATTACTAAATCCTGTCCCGCTTCTACGTGATCACCTTCTTTGACTAACACCTTCTGGACGGTTGCGGAAATGCGGGCTGCGATCGGGGAGAGATGGCCTTGAATTTGGGCATTATCCGTCTCAGCATGAGTTTGCTGAAACTGCCACCACCGTCCACCAAATACCGCTCCTGTGACTAACAGGATTAATCCACCGAGAATTAACGGTAGTCGTTTTTTTGTTAAAGGTGATGGTGATTTATTAGGAACTGATTGATCTAGGGGTGATTGATCCAGTGGTGATTGGTCAAGTACTGGCTGATCAGAGGATGATTTATTGGAGGGTGACAATTCAGTTAACGCCTCGTTCGCTCTGGGAAGAGATTCCAGCGTATTTGTCGAGGCTGATAGAGTGCTATTTGAGGATGCTGAAGAATCCCGTAACTGATTTCTTTTCATGGTGGTTTTAAAATCTAACTAAGATGCTGGTTTGGAATAAGTCGAAAATTTAAATCTGAAACGTTAGGTCCGATCGGGTCTAACCTGAATATGCTGTACAAACAAATCGACACAGCTTTCGACATAGCGATCGCGCCCATATCCACGATCGACTGGAATTACATGGCGGCGCAGCATCCCGGCAAACAGCATCCCGGTAAATTGATCGACCGCTAAGAGCAAATCAATATCAGCCCGCACCCGACCTTGAGCGACACAGCCTTGGAGATAATCGATCAACTTGACCCGTAGTGGCATGAAATACTCCGGTAGGACTTGCAGTGCTTCCTTAGGATGTCGATCGGCCTCCCCAATGAACATTCGGACCAAGGCAGAATATTCTTCCAAAATTTCGTCATGGAACCGAGCGTAGCGACCTAAAGCTGCTGTTAGATCTTCGGTCCATTCTGAAGGATCGGCGAATACCTCTATTTGTGCGGTGGTGATGTGCTCGGCTACAGCACTTAATAGCTGCTCTTTGCTCTGGAAGTGGCGAAATAATGTCACTTCGTTCACCCCCGCCACTCGCGCAATCTCACGGGTAGTTGCTCCAGCAATTCCGGCGCTAGAAAACACCTCAACTGCTGCCTTGAGTAACCGATCGCGCGTTTGAGCGGTGCGCTGGTTCAATGAAAACCTCTTCTAACACAATGTAAGTGCTTACTTGCATTATACTATAATCGATTTCATAAAGTTTTGCACTGCCTAGTTTTAAAACTAATTTTTTATCAAAATTTATTAATTATTACGATCGGTAAGGGATAATTCAGGAGACTAATAATTTGCTAGATCACGCAGAAGCAAGCCTAATGGCTAGACCTCATAATTGGCTACGAAATAAGAATTAAATAATAAATGCCCCATAGAATTTATGGTCAATCCCGAACTTATAGTCAATCCTATGAAAGACTACACAGTGAAACCGGGATTAACAATGAGGATTTAATATTGTAATTCCTTAATTCTCTATAAAAGCCCTAAACCTATATTGCGCATATTGCGGACTATCTAGGATTACGATTCTTTCATTTGTTTTTTCAAACGACGAACATCTTGATACAAATCAGGAATCTTGCTGTAAATTGCACAAATTTTCAAATAAGTTCTGTGATCAACAGGGGGGCTTCCAGATACTACTAATCCATCTTTGATCGTGCCATTAATACCTGTTTTTGATGAAGCAATCACGCCTTTACCAATTTTGGCATTATTGGCCACTCCAACCTGCCCCGCCAAAATCGTCCCATCCCCAACGGTAACGCCTCCGGCCAGTCCCACCTGCGCTGCCATCGCACAACCAGAACCGATGATCGTCCCATGGCCAATGTGGACTAAATTATCTAACTTAGTATCGCGTCCAATGCGAGTTTCACCCACCGCAGGCCGATCGATCGTTGAATTGCATCCAATTTCTACCTTGTCTTCTAGCACCACATAGCCTGACTGCCGCATTGCCACCCAACCGTTTGCTGTCGGGACATACCCAAACCCTTCGCCGCCGATGACTGCACCGCTGTTAATGACACAATCACTGCCAAGCTGCGATCGTTCTTGGATGGTGCAATTTGCATGTAATGTGACGCGATCGCCAATACAAACTCCTGGATAAATCACAACATTCGGATGAATACAAGCATCATTACCAATGGTCACATTTGCTTCAATCACGACGTGCGCACCGATCGAGGCATTGTTTCCGATCTTGGCTGAGGAATCAATTACGGCAGTGGGATGAATGCGAATGGGTGGTTTATAGGGAGTATAGAATAAGTCGATCGCTTGAGCAAAGGCTAATCGCGGGTCGGGGACCTCCATCCAAGCAATTTTAAGGGAGGTGACATGGGCTTGTAATTCATCATGCTTTGGCAGTATTAAAGCGCTGGCCTGGGTTGTGGCAATGAAAGAGACAAATTTTTCGCTACCAATGTAGCTAATCTGACCGGGTTTAGTATCTTCGATCGCTCCTACGCCATTCAGTTCTAGATTAGGATCGCCATAACTTTTCACAGCACCTAATCGTTCTATTACGTCACTGAACTTCATACGTTAATTTCCTAGTAGAACAATATTGATTTGATGAGAGTGTTACATCCATCGATCTTTAAAAACCTTTAAACGTTGTAACCAGGTAATTGGAAACACAAGGCTTAGTACCGTGACAATCGCAAGTCTAAGATAAACCATAATGAACGGAAGTATACCTAGAAGACCATAAAATTTCCAACAATAGTACCAGTAAGCGGAGGGATAGAGATCTGACTTGGGCGAGTTCATCTTCTTCCAATGCTTTCGGATTGCTAGTGGACTATTAATCCAGCCTGGACCCATCGCACAAATTGCAATTGAATCTCCCACTACTATTGGAATAAAACCAGACTTTTTACCTTGATAGGTATAAACAATATCTGCTTGATAATGGGGGACATGATCAGCGGCAGGATAGCCAATCGATCGGATGAGATCGCTAGAAAAACAAATTAAATTTCCACTTAAAGCATCACAAGTTTGAATATGATTGCGTTTAGTTGGCTTTAGTTTAATATCAAGAAATCTTTTAATTTGTGCGCCGTAAGTAGGATGAGTTAATGAGTCATCTTCATAGCATTGGGCACTCGCAATCACCTTGATATTTTTTTGACAGGCTGCAACTAGCATTTCGATCGCGCCATCATACGGCAATGTATCGTCATTTAGCCAAATAATATATTCTGCATCCTGTGACATGGCATACTTCATGCCTTGAACGATCGCCCCCGTCCACCAAAGATCCCCGCTCCCTTGTAGTATTCTGACTTGAGAATAGTCGCGAGCAATTGCATCGGCTGTCCCATCTGTAGACCCATCATCGATTACGACAACTTGATATTGATCAAGTATTCCTTGTTGTTCAAGGTGTTTTAAGCAATGGACTGTAATCTCACGGCGATTGTGGACAGGAATTAGAATATAAACTGTTTTTTCTTGCATTTAGATTAGTGATTCAAATAGCTGGATATATTTATAAGCTTGATCAGAAAGAGTGATATTGTCCTCTACCTTACGTTGAGATAGAATTATTTAGCTCTAGGTTTATTTTACTGATTTATTTTCTAGCAACTCTTCAAATAAAGACCGATAAGCCTGTGCTTGCCGCACCAATTCATAACGCTCCTCTGCAATCTGCCGCGATCGTCGCCCCAAAGGTTCTGTGGCCGTCAAAACCCAATGTATCCCTTGCGCGAAATCCACCACATCAAACGGACTCGCCAGATAGCCACTATACCCATGACTAATCAAGTCGGGCATTCCCCCAATCCGAAACGCGACACAAGGCACCCCACAGGCGATCGCCTCAATAACAGTATTCGGCAAATTATCTTCTAATGAGGGCGCAACAAAAACATCTGCGCAAGAATAGGCAAGAGATAACGATATGTCATCTTGTAGTGTACCCAAATAATGCACAGGAAAGGGACAGTTCAAGTCTCCATAGGATGCCCCTAGAATGAGAACTTCGGGCTGTTCTTTAAATTCAAAAGTCTCCAGTCTTTGTAATATTTCTTCCAAAAAATAAACACCTTTTCGTTTATCTTTCATCGCACTTGATGCACCAAAAAGAATTAGGGGTTTGTTAATGGGCAGTTTTAGTGCTTTCCGAACAAAATTACGATCGTGTGGCTGGTAGGTCTTCAAGTCGATACCATAGGGAATCACCTCCGTCCGCATATTTCCTAGCATAGAACTGCTTCTCGAACAATTGGCTAACCATTGACTAGGTGTAACGATCGTCAAATCTAATTCTTGCAAAATCTTATGTTTCCGATTCCAATTCCACCGGGAAAGATCTGCATTTTTGCGACTACTTAACTGTGGACATTTTCCGCAGTTTTTAAGATAACGATCGCAACCTTCTGTGTAGTGACAACCACCCGTAAAAGCCCACATATCATGCATTGTCCAGACGATCGGACGCTTGAGTTTCCGCAAATTCCCAAGATTAGAAAACCCGCCACCTATCCAGTGAAGATTAACAATATCTGGATTTTGTCGCAGGATAGTATTGGTTTTTTGGCCCGGAAACCAATTAAGTGTGTACATATTTGGACTTCGCTTTCGATATAATGCCAAAGGCAAACGATCAATGTCATGGCTAAGAAAGGTAATGATTTTTTCAGCCTTACTGTGAGGACCAATTACGCTCCGATCGTCACTATTACGATTCTGGACTAGCATTGTTGAATCTACTTCAATCTCTTGTAGACCTTGATGCAGTCGATAGGCCGCCCGCGCCGCGCCCCCAGAAATATCATAGGTACTCAGGAGAGTAGTTTTCATGGTTTAGTAGCTTCCATAAAAAGTGAATCCGGCTTACGAACGTTTCCCTGGCAAAAATCTAGTTCATAGGTGTTGAAGTTTGGAATAGAACTTTCATCAGCTTGACAAATATGAATGTTAATAAATCCAGATTCTATCAAAAGCCGACTGAGCGAATACCGATCGTACATCCAGCGATGAACTTCTCCAGAATTACGAAAGATTCCTTCTCGAAATGCTAATTGAGCCGATCGACCCGCTACTAAAAAAACTAGAGTTTCTGAGATTCTGTAGCGAATTTTCCGAATAAACAAAATTGGCCGTTTTAATTTTTTTAATTTTGATTTCTTTCCCATTATTTTTTGACTTCCTGCACGGCAATTACTCAGCTCAAATCCGATTCTGCTAGAGACGAAATCTTCATTAGAAAGCTGAGACTGATTTAAATATTTTGCCATCTCACCCCCTGAGCGATCGCGTGCAACTTGGTCCAGTAGCTCTAGCATCATCCAATCATAATTAGCCTCTGAAGTTCGATCGCCTTGTCTAACTTGATCTAGACAATGTAGATATTCTCGGACGATCGTTTCTAAATCAGGAACAACAATCCGAATAATCCCTCCTGTCTTCAAGACTCGATAACAATCTTGAATTAAAAATTTTGCTTCATCAAGTCTTGCATGTTCTAAAACATGAGAACTATAACAAGCATCTATAGTTTCCGACCTAGCAGGTAAACCTCGACGGAAATCGAAAGATTTTACGATCGGATTAGTCGGGGATATATCTAAATTAAGCCAGTTAGGATGAGTAGTATTTCCACAGCCAATATTAAATAATTTCATATGTTCTTACCGCTTAAATTTTGATAAATAACCTAAAATTTTCTTAAGGATACGTTGCCTCATTCTACATTGATATACATTTATTTCTGTCAGTCGATCAGCTTCATAGTTCCTCATCATTGTTAATGGATGTTTCAAAGGAAAATGTATTGCATAAGTTGATAGATTGGACAGATGACTTTTTTGCGTCGTATGTGTGGCACCTTGACCAAAACCAATATTACTAATTAGATTTTGACTAGGAATGATATGTAGAGCACTTTGCAAAAAAGAGCAAAAAGTCCATTGGTAGTCCCAAGTATCAATTTCATTCTGAGCAGTTTTATTGAAAACATCTTCCCAATAAGCCAAGATTTGCCAATCCTTTTCTAGTCCTTTTAAATTAATTACATGCCGATCAGACTTCCACAAAGACATCGTGACATCATAATATTTCCATGCTCGACGCCAAGTCGCCCAACCCCAGACGAGAGGATAGAGGGAGTAATAATAACTTGACTGACAGACAGGATGAAATTCTGGATTAAGACTACTACCTGAAATTGAGAACACACGCTTGTCATCCTTATAGCGGTCAAGTAACTCATTACAAAACCTAAAAAAATCGGGAGTTGTTAAACAGTCATCTTCTAGAATTATAGCAGTATCTACTTGTTCAAACACCCAATCCAAGCCACTAGACATCCTAATTTTACAACCTAAGTTGATGTCAGAGTAATCCCTAAAAACTTCACAATCCCAATCAATCTTAGAAACAATTCCTCTCGTTTTTGTACAATTTTGACGATCAGATTCTATTTCCTGTCTCGGGCCATCAGCAACTATAAACAGCATTTTAGGTTGGACATCCCGGATTCTTTCAAATGTTAGACGAGTTATCTCAGGTCGATTAAAAATAAAAAACGCGATCGGATGTTGATTCACTTGAAAATGCTCTCTTTGACTAGGAATCCTGAGATGAATAAATAAGGTCTAACTCTAATTCTTGTTTTTATTTTTAAAAATTTATTATTTAAAGTAAATTTTTGGGATTTACTACTCGACTCCTTTTTCAAAAAGTAAGTACAGTATCGAATTAATTGATCTTAGCAAGTGTCCACGCTAGAAACTTCTGAAGCTCAGTACTTATTAGAGTAGGTTTCATAGAATATTTATTCCTGAATTTTTGCTATAGGCAAAGATATTAACCTGTGCATCTATTCCCTGGTAACTCCTGATTTCACTAAACGGATGTGGTGAACTAACACAAGGTTGTAAATAAAAACGAAACCCTGCCCTAGAAATGATTCCTAATAACTCACTAAGTGTTTGAGGCATTCCCAAAAAAGAATGATACTCAATAAACATACGGTGAACATTACAAAGTAAATCCTCACAATCTCGAATAACTTCTAATTCCGCACCTTCGATATCTAACTTGAGAAAATCTATAGTTTGTGTCAAATAATCTCTAAGTCTAACTGTCGGAACAGTTATTATATTCTGCGATCGATTTACCTGCTGAAGTCTTCCGGCGTCTGCACCTTCAGACATAAATTCTAGCATTGTCTCTTCATTCCAAAGTGCTTTCTGGACTAATGTTATTCCTTCTTTGTGAACAGAATTATTTATGTTTTTAGTTAAGATTGAAAATATCTTTTCATCTGGCTCAAATGAGATTATTTCTGAATTTGGATATAATTTTTTAAAGTAAAGAACACTCAATCCAATATTTGAACCTCCATCTATAATTCTTGGAGTACTATTAGATGTGTTGAATCGATAGATTTCATGCTCAAAAATTTCTTTATACATAAAGATAAAGGATGCTGCATCAACAAGTTCAATAGTTTGATTTTCTAGCCTTACTTCACAGACTTGGTAGCGCTCCTTTTTTTGAAGACGTTTCAGTTGAACATAACGTTCGCGATAAACAGGTTTGCTCGCGATTCTAGCGATATGCTTTAGTAGTGCGATAAAATGTGATTGAAGCATAAGAATATGTTGATAGTGAATTCAGCAGACTATTAGAGTTCCCATGCTACTCGAAAACTCTTCAGGAGAACCTATGTCTCTCGCTCCCTGGCGATCGTCCATTGCCCATGCGCTGTATCGAAATCGATCGTTAGCCTATTGTAGATTTGTGCAACTGGCAACCGTGCGGCCTAATGGACACCCCGCAAACCGGACCGTTGTATTTCGTGGGTTTTGGGACGAGACGAACCAGTTGAAATTTATTACCGATTTTCGGAGTCAGAAGATTTCGGATCTTTATGAGCAACCTTGGGCCGAGGTGTGTTGGTATTTTCCTAAGACTCGGGAGCAATTTCGGTTACATGGACGGCTGACGCTTATCTCGTTGCATACGGACGACCGAGAGTTGCAGGCGCTCCGATCGCAAACCTGGCAGGATTTATCCTTGGCGGCACGGGCACAGTTTTCTTGGGCAGATCCGGGGACAACTCGGGATTTGGATGCGCCGTTTCAAATGGAGTTGCCGAGCGAGACCGAGGTATTGCCTGAGTTTTGTGTATTGTTGATGGATCCGCAAACGGTGGATCATTTAGAGCTACGGGGCGATCCCCAAAATCGGACGGACTATAGGCGACAAACTGATGATAGTTGGGTAAAAACAGCAGTTAATCCTTAAGAGTTTGGACTGCCTGTTCAGGCAAAATTTTGTATATTATTGACACAGGTAGCAAGTCTATATAGCGTTTTTACGATCGCTTTAATTTGTTACATTTTTTAACCGGAGGAGTCTTTTTGAGGCATCATTAACGATATATACCACTCAGCTTTACATTCTGTCATGTCGACTGCTCGTCAAGTCATTGCTCTTTTGAAGAGTCATATAGAAGGCGAAGAACAGCAGTTTTTGACTGTTGCGATGCAGGTTGCTGCGCATGAGGCACGTCAAGGGCATGGAAAAGTTGCTCAAGAGATTCGGGGTTTAGTCGATCAAGCAAAAGACCAAAAATCTCAGTTTGTCAGCAAGAAAGGCGGGCCTATTCCTTTAATTCAGCCAAAAGGTGATTTACTGAGCCTTCTGTCTGCCCGATATTCGGATATGCGTCTGGGAGACATGGTACTTTCCGAGAATTTGTATGAAAGATTAATGAGAGTTGTGACTGAACAGGCAAACTCAAATCTTTTGAAACAGCATAATCTAGATCCCCGGCGTAAACTGCTTTTGGTAGGAGCACCAGGAACAGGTAAATCAATGACAGCCGCAGCGATCGCTGGAGAACTAAAGCTCCCTCTCTTTACAGTGATGTATGAGGGACTGTTCACAAAATTTATGGGTGAAACAGCAACTCAACTGAAACTGATTTTTGAGGCAATGTCGTCTACTCGTGGGGTTTATTTTTTTGATGAGTTTGATGCTCTTGGGTCGCAGCGTTCTAGCAATAATGATGTCGGTGAGATTCGACGTGTTTTAAATTCTTGTTTACAATTTTTGGAGAATGATGATAGTGATAGTTTGATAATTGCTGCCACCAATCATCCTGACCTCTTAGATAAGGCTCTCTATAGACGCTTTGATGATGTGATTCAATACGAGTTGCCTAGCTCAGAAGTTATAAAAAAGTTGGTTCAATCGCGCCTTGTAACCTTTCGATTGGACTGGAAAGTTTGGGATGGCATTCTGGAAGCCGCTGCAGGCTTGAGTCAGGCTGAAATTATTCGAGCGATTACGGAATCCGCAAAGAATGCTGTTCTAGAGAATAGGAAAACAATTTTGGAAGATGAGCTAATTTCATCAATCATAGAGCGTAAATCGATGACTCACTGGTAAACTGACTCATTGCTTGGAGTTAAAAAATCAATCTTTGCCTTTAATTATGTCCGAATCGCTGCGTAACCTTTCCCATCTGAGTATTCCTCATCATCCCTCTTTTACAAATCGGCAAGATTATACATATCCCAAAATAGTAAATGATAAACGGCCTAACCCTGCACGAAATCGGGGGAGCCATGCTAGTAAGCTGCGTTCTGATTTGAACAATGTTCTGGAGGCTTTGGAACAGGAGAGGAAGTCATCTGAATCCGAAACGGATGTAGTAGGTGAGCGTGGGTTCTATTTGGATGTACAGTTTAGCGTTTCTGAAAAGGACAAGGTGCTTCAAAGCATAGAAAATCTTAGGGGTAAGGCTAAGATTGAGTTGATGTCAGTTAGCGTTTCTCCAAATAGCAATGAATATTTGGAGGCGACACTATTTGTTCCTGAGAGTAAGAAGAATGATTTTACGAAAAAAATTACTGCTTATGAGAATGAGGAAACAAAAACTGGCAAACCTAAAAATGAACCTTTAGTTAGCCGAATAGAATCCTTTTTCTTAAGTTCTCTTACTTCATTATTTACAGACGAGAAATCACTATTTCCGCAAGATCAAAGTGTGTTGGTTTGGTGGGAGGTCTGGCTCAGAGGCGATCGAAAGGAGAGTTTTGATGAGATCACTGAGCGACTGGATGTTCGGGTTCAGCCACATTCCGTTAAATTTGTCGAACGTGAAGTGGTTTTAGCGCTGGCTAATGTTGTTCAGTTTGGACAAATCATCCGTAAGTGTGATGCGATCGCTGAACTCAGAATTGCGAAGGATATGCCATCGTTGTTTTTTGAGAATAATGAGCTTGAGCAACAGGCATGGATGAATGATTTACTAGATAGATGTGTATTTGAGCAATCTCCAAATGTCTCTATATGTTTGCTCGATGGTGGTGTGATGAGAACTCATCCATTGCTAAAACATAGCCTCAGCGTGGATGATATGCATAGCTATGAGCCAGCATGGGAGACTCACGATACTCGTGAAGGGCACGGCACCAATATGTCTGGACTATTGATGTATGGAGAACTATGTGAAGCTCTGGTTGGTAATCAAAAAATCGAGGTTTCGCATTGCCTAGAATCAGTAAAAATACTTCCCCCTCAAGGGGAGAATGATCCTGCGCTGTATGGATGGATTATGCAGCAAGGTATTAGCCGTGCTGAGATACAAGCTCCATTCCGAACACGGGTGATTTGTATGCCAGTAACCAGTGAGGGTCTAAATCGAGGAACTCCTTCCTCTTGGTCGGCGGCGATCGACGATCTATGCTTTGGTCGAGATAAGGTTTCAGATGAATTGGTGCAACGGTTAATAATTTTACCAGTTGGTAATATTCGTAATGAGATCAACCTTCAGGATTACATTAACAACAACGATAGTGCATCCGCTGAGAATCCGGCACAGTCTTGGAATGCACTAGTCGTTGGGGCTTTCACTGAAAGGGTGAGTATAGATAATTCTAAATACCGTCATTGGAAGCCGATCGCGCCTGCTGGTGATCTGTCACCTCGAAGTAGAACATCTTGTATCTGGGGCCGACAATGGCCTAATCGCCCGGATGTCGTATTTGAAGGGGGAAATCTTGCGACTGATGGAGTTTGTGCAGGTACAGATCCAGATGATTTGAGACTACTCACGGTTCATCACAAAGCCGAGCAACGCCTGTTTACGCTATTTGGTGATACCAGTGCAGCGGCTGCTCTAGCTGGATATTTTACCGCGCAAATTCTGGTTCAAAATCCTAATTTTTGGCCGGAGACGGTGCGAGCCTTGATTGTTCACTCAGCGACTTGGACAGCAGCGATGCGAAAGTATTTGCCTGCTACACCACAGCAAAAGGACAAAAACATTCTGCTCAGACGTTATGGGTATGGTGTACCGAGTTTAGAAAAGGCGCTTCGGAGTGCGAAGAATGATTTGACAATGATTGTTGAAGATGGGTTTCAGCCTTTTCAGAAGAAAGAAAAGCAGTCCAACGTGACAACTAAGGATATGAATCTTCATACCTTTCCCTGGCCAAAAAAGGAACTGGAGTCTTTGGGTGAGAGAGATGTTGAGATGAGGGTCACACTTTCCTACTTTATCGAGTCGAATCCAGGAGAACGAGGTTGGGTTCGCCGCTATTCTTATCCTTCCTATGGGCTAAGATTTGCCACTAAAGATGCAACTGAGCCACTTCCAGAGTTCAAGAAACGGATAACCAAGGATGCCCATGAGGAAGGAGATACAGTTTCTTTTAAAGAGGATAAAGGCTGGTTTCTAGGTACCGAATTGCGTAACCGAGGTTCCTTGCATTCGGATATTTGGACGGGAACTGCTGCTGATTTGGCGGCCAAGGATGCGATCGGTATTTATCCAGTAGGCGGATGGTGGAAAGATCGTCCTATCCATAATCGCTGGGGTGAGCAGATTAGGTATGCGCTGATTGTTTCGATTCGGGTGATGGGAGAAGGGGCTGATATTTATACGCCTGTTGCAACTTTGGTAAGGCAAACGCTGGCGATCGAAGTTCCAGCTTAAGTACTAACAACACCCCACTAGGAGCAGACTTATTATGATCGTACTCAAATAAAATACTCTCCGTTTTACCTCTGGAGAGCATTTTACTTAGGAGGAACAGCAACCAGAAAAGTATCAATATATTGAGTGGCGATAGTGTAAATCATGGTCGCATTGCCATTCGATTCACAGCGTTAGTCGATTATTACTTATATCACGGGTAATTTTAACGTCAAGCTTAATATTGTCGAAGCCGATAGCTATATCTATCCAGCCAGATGTTAGCTTAACCTATGACGATCGGGACAAAATCACCACTCAATACCTTACCTATCTCTGTTTGATC
>JANXWB010000066.1 GCA_025351345.1 Synechococcales cyanobacterium GL140_1_metabat_312 | reverse complement strand
TGTCTGATGATGCTGGTCTGATAGAAATGTTCACGAATAAGATTGAGTATTTCAAATTAAAGCCCGTCAACATTCCAAAGATTACAATCTTGCTAGACCATGGATACCATATTGATTGTTTAGTAAAAGAACTTCAAAAAGTATATCCTCAAATCATGACAAAGATCAGATTTGAGCGTTCAAAGAAGCATTCAAAACAGGAGAAAAAAGAACAAGGAAAGTCAGGATTTATTCCAGCAATTGCCCGTTGGATTGTTGAGCGGTCGAATGCCTGGATGGAACGCTGCAAGATATTAGTAAAGAACTATGAAAGAACATTGAGAAATGCGACAGTAAAAATGGACCTCTGTTTCGTTAGGTTAATGATAAAGCGGCTTTCAGTCTCTGACTAAAATGTCAAATGGGTTCTATACAATGAACCACTAAAAACGGCTCTCAGTTCTCCTATGATAAACCTTACCCAACGCCCCAATTTCACTTCACCGCTCTTCCCTGATATTACACAAGCGTTGGGAATTGTTCCGATAGTCCGGCTAAATTATATTGATCCTATCTGCAAAATCCATGAACTGTATTTAAAACTCGAATCCTGTAATCCCGGTGGTAGTATTAAAGAAAAGAATGCAGCATTTTTAATTCAACATGCGGAACAGAATAGCATTCTTAAACCGGGTGGGACAATTATTGAATCGAGTTCGGGAAACTTTGGAATTGGATTGGCGATGATTGGAGCAGCAAAGGGCTACCGCGTCATCATTGTGATTGATGCAAAAACATCGGTAACGGTGCAACGAATGCTGATGGCCTATGGGGCTGAGTTGGTTGATGTGCCGTTGAGTGCAGCAGATTCTCAAGGCTCGATGCAGGTGGCACGAATGGAAAAAGCGCAGATTCTTGCCGACCAAATCCCCAATTCTTGGTATGTATGTCAACACAAAAATCCGAATAATCCGGAGGCTCATTCACAATATACTGCGAGGGAAATTGAGTCCGCATTTGGCGGTGCGCCGGATACGATCGTGGTGGGAATCAGTACCGCAGGACAAATCAGCGGAATTGCAAAATTCTTCCGATTGCGTTATCCAAAAACCCGAATTATTGCCGTCGATGTGGCAGGCAGCGCCATTCTCGGAACACCTCGCCATCCGTACAAAATGACCGGGTTAGGACTATCGTTTGTTCCGCCAAACTTCTCCATTAATATGGTTGATGCGGCGTATAGTATTTCCGATCGTCTTGCATTTTCAGTTTGTCATACGCTAGGAAAACAAGAAGGTTTACTATTGGGCGCTTCGACAGGGGCGATCGTAGCAGCAGCGATCGCAGATGCACAATTACAAACTAAGCTGAAAACTAACCCACAAAAAATGCTCTTATTAAATCCCGATCGGGGCGATCGCTATATGGAGACGGTTTATAATCCACAATGGCTGATGGAACAGGGGATTGATTTGCTAAATGGTGATGCGTTAACTCAAAGTATTCACGAGCTTCAATCTGTACCGCTCCCTATTACTGCATAATTACCAGGCACAAAATCGGTATGAAATCTTCGACCACTGTTAATTCTAAATCCATTACAATTTTCGATCTTTGGCGCGAATTTCTTCCATTATCTCTCAGTGATGTGACCATGGCTTGCGGCGATCCATTGCAAACCACAACTTTGGCACATTTACCCGATTCAAGGAATACCATCGCAGCCGTTGGAATTGCCCGGTCGATCGCTATCTTTTTTGAAAGCCCGATCATTATGATTCTCCATGCCTCAAATGCATTGGCCCCAAATCCTGATTCTCGCAAAGCATTATGGCGGTTTGTATTATTGGTGGGTAGTATTTTAAGCGGACTTTTGTTCTGTTTGGCATTGCCATTTGTATTTCCAGTAGTGGCCGATCGGTTTCTTGGAATTCCACCCGCATTGTCACCTATTGCCCAACAAGTCTTGTTCTTAATGGGACCATGGGCCTTTGCAATCGCATGGCGACGGTACTTTCAAGGTTTACTGATTTACCACGGCCAATCAAAAGCAATTGCACGGGCAAGTCTCTGTCGATTGGGGACGATCGCATTAATTATGGGTTTGGGCTATGTCGGGCGATCGCCGGGGGGATGGCTGGCTGGGTTTGCCATGGTCAGCGGGGCAATTGTAGAAGCTGTAGTCGTAACAATTTCAGCAGGGCGTTCCCGAGTTACAGATTTGCCGCCACCACCCACTGATCCAAAACTTAAGGCATTGCCAACCAATTTATCTGAAGTATTCAAATTCTATGTTCCCTTAGCCAATTCAATGATGGTCGTTTGGGGCGGACGAGTTTTGCTGATAGGAATTTTGGCCCGATCGCAGGATTCAGCACTTGCCTTGGCAACTTGGGCCGCAACTTGGGGCGTAGTGACAGTGATTTCTAATTCAACCCGCATGGTTCAACAAATCATTATCAAATATCGCCATCAAGTATCCGATCGTATCCTTCTAAAATTCACACTGACTGTTGGTTTAGTGTGTTCATTGGTTCTATTGATTATGGGCAACAGTAGCACAGGTGATGCAATGCTTACAGCCTTTGTGGGCAACGATCGCCCCTTAGTCGCCAGTATTAAACCTGTCTTGCAAATTTGTACAATCATTCCATTATTAGTCGCTGTTCAAAATGCAACCCAAGGGTTCTTAGTTAGTGCTGGACGAACGGGAACGGTTAATCTTTCGACTTGGCTAGGAACGGGAACGCTATTACTAGTAGCTATGATCGCGGTCAATTCAGGAATTCCCGGTGCGATCGGGGCAGCAATGGCGATGGTATTGGCGTTGTCGATTGAAATCACTTGTTTACTTTTAAAAAGTCGTCATTATGGAGAAATAATTATTAAAATAAAGAAATGAAAATCGCGAATAAACTTAAAAAGATATTTATGAAACGCAATATTACCTCTAACTCAGTTACGCTATTTTTTAGTGCGATCGGGCTTTCATTTACAGCGATCGCTTGCACCCAAGCTCCACCAAAAGCAGAATCAAGCATATCTGCAACTCCGACGGCCATGATGATGGACCATGGTTCCATGAATCATCCTCAAATGGATCTCGGACCCGCAGATGAAGATTATGAGTTGAGATTTATTGACAGCATGATTCCCCATCATGAAGGTGCTGTTATCATGGCAAACGATGCTTTGAGTAAGTCAAAACGCCCAGAAATTAAAACGTTAGCCAATGCCATTCTCAAAGCCCAACCTTCTGAAATTAAACAAATGCAGAGCTGGCGATCGCTCTGGTATCCGAAGGCTCCGACGACATCTATGATGTGGAATGGAAGCATGAATCATCCTATGCCTATGACGGGTGAGCAAATGTCATCTATGCGAATGTCTATGGATTTGGGACCATCAGATGCGGGCTATGACGATCGTTTTTTAGCAGCGATGATCCCTCACCATGAGAGCGCTGTGATAATGGCAAAGGATTTGGCCTTGAAGTCCAAGCGTCCTGAGATGCAAAAATTAGCAAAAGAGATCATTGCATCCCAACAAGCTGAAATTGATCAAATGAATCAATGGCGTAAACTCTGGGCGACTCCTCAGAAGTAGATAATTGTACGCAATAGACCGATCGTCCTTTGAATAAGATTGCGATCGGTTTTAGCTCTGATTATTTGCCTAGATTATAATTTTCCATCAAGAACCGTCGTTATCCAGGCTTTCGACCTACAACATAAAACGTCTGATAGTCATTCCAGATACCTTTTTTAGTATTTTTTGCTTTGAGTAACCGATGGAAACTTGCCTTAATTTCAGCAATTTTTTCTGGAGGTAAATCAGGTAATGGGTCATTCTCATGAAACCAAGTGCGTCCATCCCAAATTTGTTTTGCATTTTGCACGCTGATCCATTCACTTTGATCTATTGTATGGACTTCAATATCTTCAAATCCTGCGGCTTGCATCAGGTCATAACATCGATCGATCGTCCCTAAGGATTCATGCAAATTCGGTAGAGTAATTCCCTGACTAAGGCAAGCTTTCAAAATAAAGGGAGTCAGGAAAGCAGTCTCAGGATGACAAGTGAATACAGTGAATCCGCCCGGTTTTAGCCAGCCATACCAACGTCGCAAAGATGCGGGAATATCGGGAAAAAGTATAATAGAACTGGAGCAATAGATTCGATCAAATCGTTCGGGTTCAGGATTAAATTCAGCTTCATCAATTTCAATCAATTGAATATTTGTTAATCCAGCTTCCGTGATTTTCTCCTGCGCTTTTTCTAGATAACTCTGAGTGATATCAATCCCAACAACTAAACCATTTTCGCCGACCATTTCTGCGGCAGCGATCGCCACAAATCCCGTTCCAGTTGCGACATCAAGAATATGCTGTCCAAGCTCAGGTTCAGCGTAATCCAAATGATGTAAGGCCCGATCGCGAGTAAAATCATTGTCATAGTCGGTCCGGGCGGTATAGAAGTTAGAAATTCGCTGCTGATAGGGTGTTAGCATTTTGAACTACATTTTTTAGCAACACTCACAGAATAATACAATTCTGATTAGTTTACTTTTTGATTAATCTAGTTTTTAATTAATTTAATTTTCATTCATTCAACAATATCACTCGGATTTGTGCGACTCTTAAAGATGACTAATTACACTTGCTATGATGGTCATTACCTGCGTACCGGATTTTCAACTCAATGAAATACTCCATCACTCACACTACTACTTATAGATACAGCGAACCTGTAGTGCTACAAGCGCACACTCTGCGGCTCTGTCCTCGATCGGATAGTTGGCAAACGTTAGATGATTTCCAATTCCACATCATACCCACGCCCCTAAAAACCTCAGAGTATACTGATTTGGATGGCAATCGATTAATCAAAGTTTGGTTTGATCTTCAGCTTAGCGATCGTCTTGAAATCGTGACAAGTTCTCAAATTACAACCCATCAAATTAATCCATTTTCCTACTTAGCCGAACCCTACGCCGTAAATCTTCCTATTGATTATCCAAGTTCCTTAGCCACTCAACTTCAATCCTATTTACGTCCATCGATTGCGATCGATCCAGTCGCAATGGAAATTGCCCAAGATCTAACCGTTGAAGCAGAAGACAATATTGCAAATTTTTTAATATTGCTGAATCAGAAGATCAATACTCATTGTCATTATGCGGTGCGAGAAACAGGTCGATCGTTACCGCCAGGAGTCACTTGGCGATCGCGTACGGGAACTTGTCGAGATTTTAGCCTGTTGTTTATGGAAATTTGTCGGGCAGCTGGGTTAGCAGCAAGATTTGTCAGCGGCTACCAAGAAGGCGATGTGGCAGCGGGAGAACATTATCTTCACGCTTGGGCAGAGGTGTATTTGCCAGGAGCAGGATGGCGAGGCTATGACCCAACCCTAGGAGTAGTGGTGAGCGATCGGCATATTGCCCTTGTGAGTAGCGTAGAGCCGAGCTATGTGGCTCCGGTCAGTGGTGGGTTTCGTCCGGTGATGGCCCGATCGACCATGGACTATCAATTGAAATTTGAAAGCCACGACTAAATACAAAATTAGATATAGAAAAGCAGAAGAGATTTTTAATGTCTCTTCTGCTTCAGGATTAAATCCAATCACTAAATCAACTTAGTGATTATTCTGGTGAATTCGCAGCAGCAGCTCTAACCGCTTCCGCTTGTTCTGGTTCAATCCCTAGACGAGTTAGGTTAATCCGGCCACGGTTATCGACTTCGCGGATTTTGACAATGACTTCATCGCCAACATTCACTTCGTCTTCCACAGTCTTCACGCGATAATCCGCAAGTTGTGAAATGTGGACCATGCCTTCTTTGCCCGGCAGAAACTCAACAAAAGCTCCGATCGGAATCGTCCGAGTGACTTTACCGAGATAGACATCGCCTTCTTTAAGACGCTTGGTCATGCCTTCAATAATGGATCTCGCACGCATGGCTTTCGCGCCGTCGAGTCCAGAAATTGTCACGGTTCCATCATCGTCAATATCGATTTTGGTGGCCGTTTCTTCGGTGATGCTCTTAATCATCTTGCCGCCCGGTCCAATCACCATGCCGATTTGCTCTGGAGCAATCTTCAAAGTCAACATACGTGGTGCATAGGGTGACAGTTCATCACGAGGCGCATCGATGGCTTCCATCATCTTGTCTAGGATATGAAGACGAGCAGGCAATGCCTTGTTGATGGCGCTGGCAATCACGTCCATAGGCAATCCAGTGATCTTCATGTCCAACTGAATCGCCGTGATGCCGTCCCTGGTTCCCGCAACCTTAAAGTCCATGTCGCCTAAGAAATCTTCGATGCCTTGAATGTCGCTCAGGACACGCACTTCATCGTTTTCTTTAATCAAACCCATTGCTGCCCCGCCGACGGGCTTGGTAATGGGAACACCTGCATCCATCAGCGCCAAGGTCGAACCACACACCGAACCCATGGAGGTAGATCCGTTGGAGGAAAGACATTCTGAAACAATTCGGATTACATAAGGGAAATCGACTCGGCTCGGTAAAACCGGAAGAAGTGCCCGTTCTGCTAAGGCTCCATGGCCAATTTCCCGACGACCGGGCGATCGCATGGGGCGAGTCTCTCCGACAGAATAGGGAGGAAAATTGTAGTGATGCATGTAGCGTTTTTCGCTATCTGGGCTGAGGTCGTCCAGTTCCTGTGCATCGCCGGGAGATCCCAAGGTCAGCACGGATAATACTTGGGTCAAACCGCGATTGAACAAACCCGCTCCATGAACGCGCTTAGGCAACACACCAACTTTGCAGGAAATCGGGCGAATTTCGTCGAGTTTACGACCATCAACCCGAACATTGTCTTCCACCACTTGAGCGCGCATCAATTTCTTCGTGATGGACTTGAAGGTATCTCCCACGACTTTGCCACTCGCCGCCACCGCCAGCTTCACCGGATGGTCATCGTCAAGAGCTTCGATTTCGGTAACGATCGCCGCCTTCACTTCATCAAGGGCACCATCACGAATCGCCTTGTCTTTTTCAAAGCGAGCCAAGATTTCCTTAACGGGCGCAGTAGCACGGTCTGCGATGAACTGAATTAGGGTTTCGTCAGCAGCAGGTTGTTCCGCTGTGACTAGCTCGATGCCAAGTTCCTTAATCAGCTCCAGTTGAGCATTAATCAATTCACGAACGGCTTCATAGCCAAAATCGATCGCTTCAATCATGTCAGCTTCAGGCAGCTCATTTGCGCCCGCTTCAACCATGATGACGCCTTCTTTAGTCCCAGCAACCACTAGATCTAAGTCACCTGCCAAAATTTCAGCGTAGGTCGGGTTCAGAATGAAATCATCTCCCACTAAACCAACTCGAACCGCTGCCATCGGTCCATTAAACGGAATCTTAGCGAGCAAGGTGGCGATCGATGCCCCTGTAACCGCCAAGACATCGGGTGGAACTTTTTCATCCATGGACAATGTGGTCGCAACAATCTGAAGATCGTCGCGCATCCAGCCAGGGAACAAGGGACGCATGGGACGATCGATCAACCGCCCTGTCAAAATTGCTTTTTCGGGAGGCCGGGACTCACGGCGTTGGAAACTACCGGGAATGCGACCTGCTGCATACATTCGTTCTTCGTAATCAACCGTCAACGGTAGAAAATCGATTCCAGGACGGCCTTTTGCACGGGTGGCGGTCACAAGGACTGAAGTATCACCCGACTCGATCAGGACTGATCCGCCAGCTTGAGGGGCTAGAAGTCCAATTTTAAGCCGAATCTCCCGACCATCGAAAGATATAGACTTGACAATTTCTTCCATGTAGCGCGCTACCTTTTCTCTCTCTTTTTGTTCTGTGGCAATCTTAACACTTATATATACGTAGGAATCGTAGATCTCCTACAAGAGCATTCTTAGATCCTACGGGTAGTCCAAAACTACTACGAAAGTCCAATTTCAGCGTACTTGGGCTTTGGGAACCTGACTTCCTTGTAAAACGAGTTCGAGGGCCAACAGCACATCAATACCAAGGCGAATAAAGTCCTTCCGTTTGAAGAGACGAGCGCAGACCGATCGGTGGCATCGCAACTTCTCAGCCAAGGGCATGGGATAGCCTTGAACAAAGCTAAACAGCCTCCGATAAAAACGCCAAGTGGGAAAATCAACTTTACCTTTTTTGCTGGGATCCCACCAATCCGTGGGGGGAAGTGGGCCGGAGAAGGGAAAGAATCGCCGTTTTTTAAGGCCCCCCATGTGAGTTGGCAAGGTTTGCATGGATTGCTCTGAGTGAATGCGGAATTGAAATAGCGGTTCAGGAATTTGATAAAATCGACCATAGACCGCTAAGCAACTCAGGAAAATCAGATCTCCATGGGCACAGGAAGGGTTGCGTGGAGCCTTACGCATAATATTCATGCGGATTAGGCCGAAAATTTCACAGCCGAGATATTTATCTGGCATGAGAATCGATCGTAATCGAACAGACGGACGCTCATGGTCGGTGTTAATGCAAGTAAAGTTGATATTTTCGGTTTGATGACCTTCGCTATCAATTTGAACAATGGAAGAGTGAGCCAAAATTACATCGGGGCGCGTATCTAATATTTCGACGCACCTTTCCAGAAAATCAGGTGTAAGTAAGTCGTCGTGAGCCTGCCATTTAAAATACTTACCGTTGCACAAATCGAAGGCATGGTTAAAGTTCCAACCCGGTCCGTAACTAATTTCCGATCGATGATAATGAATACGGGAATCCATCTTCTCATATTTGCGACAAATTACAGGCGTGGAATCAGTTGAACCATTATCAGAAATAATAATTTCAAAGTCCTGAAATCCTTGTGCAAGAAGTGATTTCAACGTTGCTTCAAGATATTTTTCGCTGTTATAAACAGGCAGACCAATGCTAACGATCGGAATAGGATAATTCATATAATTTTTCGAGAATATAATAGCAATTAATCAAAAACATTACTTAAAATACTATTCTATATCCATGTTCGCCCGTGAGAAAATCTCGACTTGAATAGGGGATTAGCAATTCTAGGAAATTATCCGATCGTCAATAGTCTGAGGTTCCATTACAACAGACTTACGTGCCTGAATTCCTTGGAGAACTACTTCTAGTGCCAATAGTAGATCAATACCAAGACGAATAAAGTCCTTCCGCTTAAAGAGGCGAGCGCAGACCGATCGGTGGCAGCGTAGCTTTTCAGCTAAGGGCATGGGATAGCGTTGAACAAAGTTAAACATCCTCCAGTAAAAGCGCCAAGTGGGAAAATCAACCTTGCCTTTTTTGCTTGGATCCCACCAGTCGGTAGCCGGAAGCGGACCGGAAAAGGGAAAGAGTCGCCGTTTTTTAAGGCCCACCATATGAGTCGGCAGGGTTTGCATGGATTGCTCCGCGTGAATGCGATATTGAAATAGCGGCTCGGGGATTTGATAAAACCGACCATAAACCGCCAAGCAGCAAATAAAAATTACGTCTCCATGGGCATAGGCAGGTTTGCGTGGAGCGTTGCGCAAGATGTCCATACGGATTAGGCCGAAAACAGCGCAGCTCAGATATTTCCCCAGCATGAGCATCGATCGTAGGCGAACGGACGGACGCATGTGGTCGGTGTGGATGCGGGTGAGATCGATGTCTTTGATTTGACGGCCTCGCTCATCAATTTCTACCGTATAGGAATGGGCTAAAATCACGTCGGGGCATGTGTCTAACACTTCGACGCATTTTTCCAGAAAATCAGGTCTTAGCAAGTCGTCGCAAGCGTGCCATTTAAAATACTTACCGTTGCACAAATCGAAGACACGGTTATAGTTCCAACAGGGTCCATGATTGATCTCCGATCGATGGTAATGAACCCGAGAATCCATTTGCTCATATTCGTGACAAATTGCAGGCGTTGAGTCGGTTGAGGCATTATCAGAAATAAGAATTTCAAAATCCTGAAATTCTTGATTAAGAAGGGATTCCAGGGTTTCTTTAAGATACTTTTCGCTGTTATAAACAGGAATTCCAATGCTGATAATAGGAATATGCTGACTCATAATAGTTTCTTACAAAGCGTAGTGGTAATTGTAAAAATGTTATTTGGGATGGTATCACGTACTAATATTTGTTGTAAAAATTTATCCATAAAAATTCTAATAAAAACAATCTCTCGTAATACATCTGCTACACCTCTATAGTCGGGAACTTATGCACTTAGATACGACCGATCGGAGAATTCTTTAACCGATCGGTAACCGCACAAATTAAATCTAGCTGTCTAGGGATGTTATGGATTGCAAGCAAGGGCTGTAGTTTTCCGATAGAGTGGTGTGAAGAGAAACACAGAATACCTAAAAATCCATGAATTTATTGCAAGCTGACGTGCCTAACCTTCTAGACGCTCAGAATTCGCCTCAAGCCATTAAGTTACCCGATCTTCTAGCTCCAGCGGGAAATTGGGAGTGCGCAAAAGCGGCGGTGGCAAATGGCGCGGATGCAATTTATTTTGGACTCGATCGTTTTAATGCGCGGATGCGATCGCAGAATTTTACCGAGGCGGATTTGCCTGACCTGATGGCGTTTTTACATCAGCGCGGAGTCAAAGGCTACGTCACATTAAATACGCTGATTTTTCAAGATGAATTGATTGAAGCAGCGCAATATATTCGGAGTGTGATTGCGGCGGGTGTGGATGCGGCGATCGTTCAAGACGTGGGAATTTGTAATTTAATTAGGCATATTTCGCCCGATTTTCCAATTCATGGATCGACGCAAATGACCGTCACTACAGCAGCGGGAGTTGAATTTGCGGCAGAATTAGGGTGTCAGCTAGTTGTTTTAGCAAGGGAATGTTCGATCGCAGAAATTAATAAAATTCAATCTAAAATTAAAACAACCTGCGAATTGCCATTAGAAGTTTTTGTCCATGGGGCGCTATGTGTTGCCTATTCAGGGCAATGTTTGACCAGTGAATCTTTGGGGGGACGATCGGCCAATCGGGGAGAATGTGCCCAGGCTTGTAGAATGCCCTATGACTTAATTTGTGATGGCGAAGAGGTAGCTTTGGGCGATCGGCGATATTTGCTCAGTCCGCAGGATTTATCAGGATTAGAAGTATTGCCGGAGTTGATTCAATCGGGAGTGACCTGTTTGAAAATTGAAGGTCGATTGAAAGCGCCGGAATATGTGGCAAATGTAACGCGGGTTTATCGTCAGGCGATCGATCGGGTGGCTGAATCGATGGGGTTAAATAAAGAATTCAAAGTGAGTTCAGACGATCGGTATGATCTCGAAATGGCCTTTTCCCGTGGACTATATACGGGTTGGTTCAATGGGATTAACAATCAAGAACTCGCCCATGCAAGATATGGCAAAAAGCGTGGGGTGTTTTTGGGGGATGTGTTGGCGGTGCAATTGGACAAATTTAGTAATGTGCAGGTGGTTTTGCGAACCCAAGCTCCTGTAAAACCGGGCGATGGGATTGTATTTGATGCGGGTCGTCCGGATGAGAAAGAAGAAGGCGGGCGGGTTTATACGGTGGATTTGCGACGGAGTGAAACCTATTTGACCTTTGGACGCGGGGCCATGGAATTACAACGGATTCATGTGGGCGATCGGATTTGGAAAACCAGTGATCATGAACTTGAAAAACGCGTCCGACAAACCTATGAATCGGATAATTTGCATCAGCGACCTTTGGACTTAGAAATTCATGGAGCCATTGGTGAACCCTTAGTGGCGATCGCTCGTGATGCTATGGGCAATGTCGTACAGGCAGAGTCAACCATGGCGTGCATTGAAGCTCATTCAAAACCATTAGATAGCGATCGATTGCGAGATCAATTGGGTCGTTTGGGGAATACACCGTTTGTATTAGGTGTACTAGTCAATCATATTACAGACCTAGTGATGGTGCCCGTGAGTGAATTGAATCGCATTCGTCGGGAATTAGTTGAGAAATTAGAGGAAGTCCGATCGCAGCCCAAACGTTGGCAATTGAATAAAAATGCGATCGTTAAAGATCTGTTGCCCACAATGTCGGAGTCTTCAACCGAAACCAAACCAAATTTAATTGTTCTGGTTCGTGAGTTAGATCAAGTTGATGCGGCCTTAAAGCTCGGCGTTCGGACTATTTATTGTGAATTTGAAGATCCTCGTGAATATAGTGATGCCGTCAAACTTGTTCGTCAAGCGGCCCATGCCCCAGAAATTTACGTCGCACCGCCTCGCATTGTAAAATCCGGTGAAGATTGGATCTTGGAGCAGGTGACTAAATGTCAGGCCGATGGCTACTTGGTCCGAAATTATGATCATTTAAAGTATTTCGGCGATGCAGAGAGAATAGCAGCATTGGGAAATCCAAAGCTTATTGGTGACTTCTCATTAAATATTGCAAATGCACTCACGGCGAAATATTTTAAACAAATCTCCAATCTTCAACGATTAACAGCATCCTACGATTTGAATATTCATCAATTGGATGCACTCCTGGCCAGTGCGCCGCCAGAATGGTTTGAAATCACCTTGCACCAGCATATGCCGATGTTCCATATGGAGCATTGTGTATTCTGTGCGTTTCTATCCGAAGGTACAGACTATACCAACTGTGGACGGCCTTGCGATCGGCATTCAGTGACATTGCGCGATCGGACAGGCACAGAACATATTCTAAAAGCTGATGCGGGATGTCGTAATACGGTGTTCAATGGCGTTGTTCAAACAGGCGGGGAACATGCCAAACAGTTAATGAATCGGGGGGTTAAGAATTTTCGGATTGAATTTGTGAATGAAACGCCCCATGAATTGCATCAAGTGGTGCGCTGCTATCAACAATTATTGAATGGCGATATTACAGGTGGAGATTTGTGGCGATCGCTTCAGGCTCAAAACCCAACCCAGCGGCAACTTGGAGTGACGCGAGGGACAATTTCAAGTTAATTGCATGTGAACACCATGGCCATTACCGAATAGTTTTCCGATCGTCTTCGCCATTTCTTTTTCAGTATTTTCATGAATCATGCCGTGCTGCTGATGGTCTAGGAATTCGTAATAGTCGGCGACTTGATCTAAACCTGAGCAGTCCAACAAGTATTCTGTAGCGAAGAAGAATGTTGCACTGACGATAACGCGGAATGTTGTTTGACCAATGGAATAAAGAGTGGGGTGAAGAGTAGGAAATATCATGATTGGGCCTCGTGGCGTTTCTAGGGAACTTACTTTTCTATAGGCCCGATCGTCCACCATTTATGCAGGTTACACTGGAACACGAGGATCTATTTGATCTTCTACTTCAGCACTTAAGAGCGAATTACCGGATGATCGAACTTCATTGCCACACAACCTTTTCAGATGGGACGCTTTCGCCCAAACGCTTGGTCGAATCTGCATTAATGGCCGATGTTCGCGCCTTGGCGATTACCGACCATGACACAATGTCGGGCTGGGATGAAGCAGAACAAGCGGCGATCGAGTTTACAGAGGTCTACGATCGTCATCTTGAAATTGTTCCCGGACTCGAACTCAGCACCGTACATAATGAAAAATCTCTTCACATTCTCGGTTTCTATCCCGACAAAAATAAGCTCGCCGCCCCACTTCAAGAACGTCTCGAAGGTCGAAAACGTCGGGCACAAGCGATGGTCGATAAACTCGACGCACTGGGCTATCCGATCGAACTTCCGGAAATGGGCGAAGGCATGGCTCCCGGTCGTCCTCACATTGCGCGGGCGCTCACGGATGCAGGTCATGTCAAAGATATGCGCGAAGCCTTCGATCGGCTGTTGGGCGAGGGCAAACCCGCCTGTGTGGAATACGAGAAATTCTCTAGCGTCGATGGCATTGAATTGTTATTAACTTGCGATGCTATTCCCGTATGGGCACATCCGTTTTTGTTTCGAGGGGGTGAATTAGAAATTGTATTACCCAAACTACTCGCCGCCGGACTCAAAGGCATTGAAGTCTATCATCCAAGTCATAGCGACTATCAAATAGAAAAGCTTAAGGGCTTGTGCGATCGGTATGGCTTACTGATGACAGGCGGCAGCGACTACCACGGTCCCGGAGCCGGACATCATGCCGGATTGAATAGTCAGAATGTTCCAATGGAGCTTCTGGATGCATTGAAATTAGCTAAAGTTTAAACATTCTAATATCCTCCCAATCGTCCCCGTCGTTTAGTCTCTCGTTCTGCAACATAAAACGCCGTCCAACCGATCGCAAAATAGCCCAACCCATTCAACAATGCAATCGAAAACTGTCCCCAATCCCAGGGTAAATTCTTTGCCATCAACGATCGTAACAAACCCGCCCCCGGACTCATAGGCAACAACCAACCCACAACCTTACCCGTTCCCGTCCATTCTTCAGTGGGCGCGGTGAGTAAGAACAAATAACCAAACTGAAAAATTCCTAAAAACTGCTGCACGCGCTTAAACAATAAGGCGATCGAACCCATAAAAAAGGCCAATCCGTACGCCGGAAGCAACACAACTGCCAACGCTGGGATCACGGCTGGCGTGAACGTTAAATAACGCCCCGTTAACACCATAATGATCGTCAAAATGATCGTAATTAGAATCAATTGAATAAGCAGACTCGCGATCGCCCGCAATAGAAAAACTCGACGCGCCCCCATAGACGACAAAAACAACTGCTCCAGCGTCCCCGTCTGGGCCTCATCCTGCAACGTCCCGACAATACTCGCCCCCACAAACAACACAAGCGACCACAACACATAGCCCACAATCACCGAATCTAACCGATCGCCAAACTGAAGCGTTGGACCTGCAATATACTTCGCACTTAAAAACAACCCATAAAAAATACTCGTCGTAATGAAAATTCCACCAATAGACTCGGCTGGATAGCGTTTGAATTGAATCCAGGCGCGTCCGAGTTCAGCTTGAAATTGTTGCAGAATTGCCATGGGGTTTAAAACTCGATACTCAGGGATAGGTCCATTGCAGAGGCTTAAGGTACCATAAATCTAGTCTTGCGCCATTGTCATCATCCCATGAATACCCTCCCCTCGAAATCCAGCTTCGACAAATCAGCAGATCTAGACGAGACCGCGCCTAGTCTCAAAACCCTATTAATTGTCTTGTTATTATCGATCGCAATCCTATTCCTCGGAGTATTGTTGGGAAATCGAATCGTCACTATTATCGGCTCTCTCATTGCCATCATCATGGCAGGCCGCATCTTCTATCCATCGGTCAAAGCCAGTCTAACCGAACTGATTTCCCCGAAAGATGGCGGAGTATTGTTAGCCTCGCTCGGGTTAGGATTTGGGCTAGTGGGACTGCTGCAATCCTTCGGGGCAAGTCGATGGATTTCGTTTCAGTTGGCTGATGCAAACTGGGATGCGATCGGGGCATTGGGCGAAGTGTTTGGCGCATTGGGACAAATTTTAATTGCAGTATTAGCCGTATATGTGGCGTGGCGACAATATATTATTTCAAAAGATTTAACCATTCAACAAAATACAATTACTCAACAGCAAACCATTGATACTTATTTCCAAGGTATTTCTGATTTAGTATTAGATGACGAAGGATTACTCGAAGACTGGCCCCAAGAACGGGCGATCGCAGAAGGGCGTACCGCTGCAATTTTTAGTAGTGTAGATGCGATCGGGAAAGCCAAAATTCTGCGGTTTCTTTCACGGGCAAAACTCTTATCACCACTCAAACGCGATCAACGATTGGGTCGCCCGATTTTGGATGGAATGGGGGGCTATGCTGAAGATCGAAACAATGGCACTCGGGTCGTTGATTTGGGGGTAATGCTGGCGGGTTCGAGTTTAGAAGATAGTGATCTGCGTTGGGTCGATTTGAGTGAGGCTAATCTAATTCGGGTCAATCTGAGCAATTGCGAATTAGTCAAATCCAATCTGTCCCGATCGATCTTAGTCGGTGCAAACCTCAGCAACTCCGATCTCAACGGGGCACGTCTATTCTACGGCAACCTTGAAACGGCCTCACCTCGCAGCCGCAGCGAAGCTCCCAATTACCGCACAGGAGAACATACGGGAGCCGTGGTCGAAAATGCTGACTTCACCAATGCCGAAGATATCTCCGAAGAACAACG
Source organism: Synechococcales cyanobacterium GL140_1_metabat_312 (assembly GCA_025351345.1). GTDB lineage: Bacteria > Cyanobacteriota > Cyanobacteriia > Leptolyngbyales > Leptolyngbyaceae > JAAFJU01. The sequence continues at coordinate 12,370 of JANXWB010000066.1, read as the reverse complement.
CTGCTACATTTGCGCATGGGGCGGAGAAAAAACCCGATCGACCGTTCCTGGAGGTTGCGCAGGGATTCCCAATCAGTTAGGGCGATAATTAATTTAGAACCAATAACTTAGAAATATCAAGATATGAAACAATTGATTTATATTTCTCATCGAGAATTGAGATTACGAGATATTTAGGCCGATCGAAATCTAAAGATTCTCACCATATCTTGCGAAAGTGTTGCTTGTTTCCGGGACAATATCAACCATATCGAGCGCGCCATTGAACTTCCTCCACAGCCGTCCGATCGCGTCCATCAAATCTATCGTTCTTCTTGGAGACTGCGCTTTATGAAACTCGCTTATTGGATGTATGCAGGTCCAGCCCACATTGGCACCCTGCGCGTCGCAAGCTCATTTAAAAATGTTCATGCCATAATGCACGCTCCCATTGGAGATGACTATTTCAATGTGATGCGATCGATGTTAGAACGAGATCGGAACTTCACTCCCGTCACCACCAGCGTCGTCGATCGCAACGTCCTCGCACGGGGATCCCAAGAAAAAGTCGTCGATAACATCACCCGCAAAGACGCTGAAGAACATCCTGATCTAATTGTTCTCACCCCCACTTGCACCTCCAGCATTCTTCAAGAAGATCTGGCAAACTTCGTCGAACGCGCTGAACTCGATGCCAAATGCGATGTATTGCTGGCCGATGTAAATCATTATCGGGTCAACGAACTGCAAGCCGCCGATCGAACCTTACATCAAATTGTTCAATACTATATTGAAAAAGCACGACGAAAAGGCGACCTAGTAACCGAACGAAGTGCCAAACCGTCCGTGAATATTATCGGTATTTCGACCCTAGCCTTTCATAACAACCATGATTGCACCGAGCTGAAAAAGCTCATGGGTGAATTGGGCATTGAAGTCAATATGGTTTTTCCAGAAGGAGCATCGGTCCTAGACTTGAAAACTTTGCCCCGCGCTTGGTTTAACATCACACCCTACCGGGAACTTGGGCCACTGACCGCAACCTATCTCAAAACTGAATTCAATCAACCTTGTATCGACATTACGCCCATGGGCATTGTTGAAACGGCGCGATTTATTCGAGCAATTCAGCAGATTTTGAATACTGCTAATCCTGACAATCCAGTTGATTTTGAACCATTCATTGACGAGAAAACTCGATTTGTTTCCCAAGCCGCTTGGTTCTCCCGATCGATCGACTGCCAAAATCTCACAGGTAAACAAGCGGTCGTCTACGGCGATGCCACCCACGCCGCCGCAATCACTAAGATTCTTTCGCGAGAAATGGGAATCCACGTCCTTTGGGCGGGCACCTTTTGCAAATACGAAGAAGAATGGTTCCGCAATGAAGTCGGGGCTTATTGTGATGAAGTATTAATCACCGATGAACATGCCGTTGTGGGAGATGCGATCGCAAAAAGTGAACCTGCTGCCATTTTCGGGACTCAGATGGAACGCCACGTCGGCAAGCGTTTGGATATTCCCTGCGGTGTCATTTCGGCTCCTATTCACGTCCAAAATTTCCCCGTCGGCTACAAACCCATGTTGGGCTACGAAGGAACAAATCAATTAGTCGATTTGATTTACAATTCATTCACTTTGGGCATGGAAGACCATCTCTTAGAAATCTTTGGTGGACATGATACAAAAGATGCGACAACCAAGGAAATGACGAGTAATTCAGATATGACTTGGACCCGTGATGGTATGGCTGAGTTGAATAAAATTCCCGGTTTTGTCCGTGGGAAAGTGAAACGGAATACCGAGAAATTTGCTCGCGATCGGGGCTTCCTCGAAATCACCACCGAAGTTCTCTATGCGGCTAAAGAGTCCGTCGGGGCATAGCTGGAAATGACCGATTAACCTCAAAATCCCCGATTGATTCAATAACTGGCTCGATTGGGGATTTTAGTATTTAGTTCATCTATATTCAATTCAAAAGATTCAATCTAGGAAGAGCTTAATAAACTCTTTTCCAGCCTTAGGTTGCATCCCCGTCAAAGCATTTTCCATAGAAACGATCGCTTCAGCGGTGGAATCCCGGCTTTCATTTATCTATACTCCACCTCACACGCATTTGATACCGTCCGAAGAAGATTCGCTTCTAACTTTAAACAATTACTGCCATCGACCTGTAACTTATACTCCACACGATCCATTAATCGATTTAGAATCAGCCATCCATAGCCGTGTTCTTGCTTATCTTCGGGAGACGGCATTTGATAATCCGAGGGATTATAGCCCTGTCCTTGATCCCAAATTTCTAGCGATAAATCACGATCGCGTAGTTCTAATTTAAAGATAATTGGAATATTCGGCTGTTCACAGTGGGCATGACGAACGACATTGGAATAGGCTTCGACGAGAGCAAGACGCAATCGTGCGGTTTGACGAGACCAATCTACATCATCGCCTAAAGCAAGTTTCAGGGTGCTGAATAACCAGTCTTCTGCAACGCCTAGAAAGCGCAAGTCACTGGGCAGGTGCAATTCGGTTTTCATGGTTAAAGCACCTCTAGAGAGAGGATAGTTTGATCATCTTCTTGGGTAATAGTTTTGTTGCGGATTTCCTGGAGAAGATGATTCAGGTTAATGGTCGTCCCTTCTTTTCTCAGGAGTTTCCAAAGTCCAGATTGCTGCAACATCATCGTCGGAATATCAGTACCAGGGATCTTTTCTAAGTCTTGCCCATCCCGCATCGTGGCTTCGGTAATACCATCACTGGTCAACAAAAACACATCACCAGAGACAAGATTTAGGTCTCCTATTGGCGCAACCCAATTCGATCGGATGCCGAGGGGAATGCCTCGCGTGGTGAGATATTCAGGCTCCAGTAGATCGGAGCAATTAGAAGAATATTTCATGGGGTATAGATGCCCTGCATTTGCATACCTAAGCTGTCGGGTTTCAGGACGATAACGAGCCAGAATCATAGTAATTAAACAGTTGGTGCTGACTAAATCATCAAATAGAATACGGTTGAGATTCTCCATAACCTCTAAGGGATTAGGAGAAATTTCTTGGCCTAATTCACGGCGCAAGACCGAAATAGCACTGGCCATGAAGAGCGCTGCCGGAACCCCTTTGCCTGAGACATCCCCCACTGCCAACCACAGATCGCCCTGGGGATGTTGATAAACCTCAAAAAAGTCGCCGCCTACTTCCCGTGCCGGATGACAGCAAGCTTGGACTCGAAGGGCATCGCTAGTGGGGAAGGTTTGACGAAGGAGGTTGTTTTGGATTTGACGGGCGACGGAGAGTTCTGCCCGCATTTGTTCAGCTTGCTGTTGAGTTCGCTGATAAAGTTTAGCTTGGGAAATTGCGATCGCGGCCTGTTCCACTACCATTTCCAATAACTTCACATCTTCTCCCGACCAAGCGGTTTCAGCGCGGCTCAGAGTTACAATGCCGAGTAAGTCACCTTGATAGGTGCAGGGCAAGACAATGCGGTCGATCGAATTAGCCAGCGGTTGGTCGATCGCATAATCGTTATATCCAGACGACTTCAGATAAAAGGACTTGACACCAGTATCGATGCACATAGGTTGACAGATAATACCTTGAAACAAGTCTTGCAGGTATATGTCGATCTTATAAGCACCTGAACTGATGGGCATTACTGGTTCTTGGGCCGAAATAGGTTCAGTAATTTCAACCCCACCTTCGACTGGATAGATCAGACAGGTATCCGCCTCAAATGCGTTCCGCACCGCTATCACGAAAGTTTGTAGCATACTGCGGTAGTCCAATGACTCCCGAATGGCACTGGTAACGACATTAAATAATGATTCGCGACGCAACGATCGGCGGAGTTCATCGGTCCGCTGCTTCAGAACTTGATAGGTTTCGCCAGCTTGGCTAATCACCGACTTAAAGTGCTGTGGGTTCCAGGGTTTGGTGATGTATTTAAACACTTTGCCAGAGTTGATCGCATCGACCAAATCTCTGACATCCGTGTAGGCCGTCAGCACAATCCGAATCGTGTCGGGAAAACGCTCAGCGGTGCGGCTCAAAAACTCGGTGCCCAGCATTTCAGGCATTCGCTGGTCAGAAATAATAATTGCGACTTCACCATATTTCTCTAGCAGTGCTAAAGCTGAGATGGCACTTTCCGATCGTAAGACCTGAAAATCAAGCCGAAAGGTTCTATAGAGCAGATCTAAGTTATCTGGCTCATCGTCCACAATCAACATTTTCAGTTTTTCGAGCGGGCGGGTATCCATAGGCGATTTCCTAAAGCCTTCAGTTCTACAGTACCCAGAGATGCTGAGGTTGACACCAATTCGACACAATAGTTCGGGGAATGACAATAAATTTCTAACCAGATTATTGTCCAGATCGTTTGCTGGATCATTAGCTAGACCCTTAAATGTGGAATCCTAATCGTCCCGCCAGACTTGGGGTCAGGGGCAGTAGGACAGTGATCATTAGAAACAAGCTCAATAATCCGAGTGCGGCGCGAGTGTCATCGGGTTCGGTTAGTTCATTTAGACTTGGGCGTTCTAGATTACGTTGGAGGAATAAGATAACGATCGCCCAGTACAGCGCCAATGGATTTACCAAGGAAACTAGGGTCAAAATAATTAGCGTCGCGGTGGTAGCTCGATTTGCAATTTTACGTCCGTAGATGGCTTGAACAATTCGGCCTCCATCCAGACGACCCGCAGGCATTAGGTTAATGGCATTAATCACTAAGCCCAGCCAACCCAGAATAACCATGGGATTGACGTTCACCGTTTCGTTCTGGACGGCGTTGCCCAAAATGACGCGGGCCATTGCTCCGACCAATACCGAGCCTTCAAAAAACTCGGTAGGCACTTTGAATTGACTGGTTTCGTTGGACAAGAGTAGTCCAGTTAGCAAGAGGCCAAAGGATAATAATCCACCTGCTGCTGGACCTGCGATCGCAATATCGAACAACACATTGCGGGTTTTGAGAATGGATTGAAAATTGGTGAGTGCGCCAAAGGCTCCGATTTCCCAAGTGGGAAGAAAAAATGGCAGGCTGAGTTTGACCTCATACCGACGAGCCATCAACCAATGACCAAGTTCATGGGCAACTAATATAGAAATAATGCCTAACCCAATGGGCAATACTTCCCGGTACCTATTGAGCGAGACATAAAAATCGAAGCCTTGCAAGATTCCAGCGGTTTCAAGGCAAGTGGCGATCGTGACAAAAAATAAGACGACAGCGAGAAGTTGTTGCGGCGGCGTTAACGCTTTTGGATCGTTGCTGCTGGGGAGAACAACCACTGTGGGCCGAAGGTCATTATTTTCGATCAGAAATAAACGATAGCGATCGCCTACTTTTTCGGTGAGGTTGACAGTGAGTCTATCAAAGGTCGAATTCAGTTCACCGCGTAGGTTGCCATTGAACACCACCCCATCTTGGAAAGGCAAGGTTTCGGTGGCGAAGAAAGTATCTAGGCCAAAAATCCCGCGAATCAATTGCAAATCTTCATCAGGAATCGGGACAATGCTGTTGCCGTCGATCGTCGGTAATGGAGTCTGTGAACTCATACTAGTGGGATCGGTCGAGTCCTTCGGAGCATCAACCTCGGCGCGGGCTTTGATCAGAGCTTCAGCACGTCTTGCAAGTTCTTCGGGAGCTATCGTCCGAATTTTGTTTCCGAGAACAACATACCCAGCGGTTGAGGCAACAAATAGAACCAGCATTCCGGTTAAATCTAGATACATTCCCGCTGAAAAGAGTCCAAAGAAGATCACCCATGGCAACAAAAGCATGACCGACTGAAGCCAGGTATAGAGTCCTAGCTGTCCATTGGGTCTGGATTTCCAATATCCCCAACCCACAATTCCAATTCCAATTAGCACAATCAAAGCAGTAATCATGAAACCTTTCCCAGTCCAATTGGCGCGTACTGCCGTAATGCACGACAGTAGTTTTATTCTAAATCTCTACGCTGAAACATGCCCTAAACGTCACTTAATGAGTTTAAACGATCGCATCAATGGTCAGAACAACTCGGAGCGATCGGGTTTCGCCGGGAGCCAAGGACAACAAATGATTACCGTTATTCATGGCATTACGGGGCGCACTCCACGGCTCTAAGCAATAGAAGTCCTGGTCTTTGAGAGTCCAGAAGACGAGGGTGGAATATTCTTTGTCATATTGCAAGGTGAGTTTTGTCTTAGCCGCATGGTCGGTGACAATCGCAGTGGTGCCTGTAAGTTCATCAAAGCACCAATCAATTTCATCAACAGCAAAGTCAAACGTATTGTTAAAGGGTTGCTTAGTCTGGGCTTTTTGATCGACGATCGCAGTCTTAGCCGGAATCTCAAATTGTAATTTTGACTTATCAGAGGCCGGAAAATAGGGATGGAATCCAGCACTGAAGGGCATGGGCCGATCGCTCAAATTTGTAAATGCAGTGTCGATTACTAAGACATTAGCTTTAAGTTTATAGGTATATCTCAAATCAAATTCAAAGGGATACACGACCAATGTTTCAGGCGTGTGACCTAAACTTAGGGTAATACTTGCCTCGTCTTCGGTCCCCGTGTCCGTGACGGTCCAGACCATGTTGCGCGCAAACCCATGTTGCCCAAGCGTATAAGAAATCCCGTTTTCGGTATAGTGGTTGTCGGGAAGATTTCCACAGATCGGAAAGAGAATAGGATTTCCACCCCGAATCGACATTTTAGGATCTTGATAACGCTTCCAATCAAGATAAAAAATATTTTTACCCTGATAAACCCATTCCGATAAGATGCCGCCCCGATCGGGAAGTACGGCGATCGAGCTATCTTGATCACTGTCCTTTAGCCAATAGACAGGCGTTTGATAGGCCGATTTTTCGTCTGGAAGTTTGGAGTTGACCGTGTACATGCAAGAAACCATTAGCGAGACTTGCTGCATTTTACAGGACAGGGTTCGGATGTGGTAGCCAGCTCACTTTGGTAACAACGCCTATTTTGCTGATGCTGTGTTGTTTTCGGGATTGGCCGCGACTTGGAGGTCGTTCAGGGGGCTGCTGGATAGAGTGGCGATCGAATTAGTAGATGAATCAAGTGCAAGCGTTGAACTGGCGACAACAGCAGGCGTTTCAATTTCAGCATAGTGCTTTTTCATGGGTTCTAAGCTCGGGCTGGTGACATCTGGAGAAACAACAGACACAGGTTCAGGCGGGCTTATTACCGTATCATTAGCTGCATCAGAATCTGACGCGATGACCTTTGGAGCATCCATAGATTCCCGAGCCGCGATGGATTCAGATTGCCCACCAACGATCGTTCCCTCCTTCAAAGAATCAGCCTCAAGCACGGGCTTACCATCTAGGTCAAGTTCTTGAGGCAGTGCGCTATGAGGGGTTAGCAGTTTCTCACCTTTATTCGGTCCGCTGATGAATGAATCTTGACTCCAAGGATTTTCAGGATTAGGTGTTTTTTCAACCTCAGGCTTAGCATCCATTTTTGGCTCAGAATTAGTATCCGTCTTGGTCTCAGGCTTTAGAGCAGGACTATCGTTTTTCGCTGGGACCATCGGTTCAGTCGGAGCAATTGTCGGGATTGTATCCGCAGCGGCTGGTTTAGCAGTTTCCATCGGAACCACTTGGTTAGTCGCCGTATTCAGCGTCATGGTGGACGTCATGGGCTGTTGAAAAATATCTGAAACTGCCGTAATTTGGCCTAAAATTTGCTGTCCAGCCTGACCATTGACGACGCGAGCCTGATAGCCACGAACTTGAACAGGAAGAAATTCCACCCGCATTTGCTGATCTTTCAGCGAAACCTTAAGCGCTGCCGTGTCGTAATCACTGGTCGAATTTCCGCCAAAAATAAAGTTGCCCAACGAATAGACAATGGGACGACCTTTATAAACTTCAGCACCCTGAAGCACATGAGCATGATGACCAACGACTAAATCTGCACCTTGATCGATCGTAAATCGGGCTAGATCAATTTGCCAATCGCCGGGATATTTCGCCAGTTCTTCGCCCCAATGATAATTAACGACAATCCAGTCCACTTGCTTACGGAGCGCTTTAATGTCTGCCGCAACCCGATCGTTATGGCGAGGATTTGTCCCAGCATTGTCTGCTGTTGCCGCATGAAGATCCGCATCGTAATAGCCCAGATACGCGACTTTTTTACCCTTTACCTCCATAATTACTGGACGACGAGCAGCTTTGCTATTTTCCCCAGCTCCGATCGATTGAATGCCAGCTTTTTGTAAAGTTTGAGTGGTTTCAAGTAGACCCGCGCTTTGGTAGTCCATCGCGTGATTATTAGCCAAGTTAACAATGTCTATGCCACCATTTTGCAAAACTTGAACATTATCAATAGGGGCTTTGAAATTAAATGTTTTACCGGGAAGTGGCTGGGCAACACTGGTGAAGGGGGCTTCCAGATTGACCATGCTGACATCGGCTTGACGGAATTCTTCAAGTTGGGAAAACGCCCATTGATAATTCTTTCCTACTTTATCGGTATAGGCATTGGTCAAGGTCACGTCACCACCAAACATTAAATTGACGGTTGGATCTGCGCTTTGGGTTTTGTGTGGGACAACGGAAATAGTCTCAAGGGCGGCATTAACGGTTCCCTTCCCTTGATTAGAAACTTGAACAATACCGTTGGAGGCCGAGGCTGATGTTTGTTCGGCAGGAGCATCAGCATATCCAAGCCAACAGCCCATCATGAATGCAGCGGCAGACGATCCACTAATCATCATCGATCGTAACAATTGAAATTGCTTGCGTTTTTGAGTGGCGTGACGCAATGCCTTATTGAGATGATGGGGCGATCGGCTGACGTTCAACTGCGCGGAATTCTGAGCAGCAAGCACGGCTTTACGAGCGGGAGAGGTGATGCGAACAGACTGTTTCCAAAGAATGCTAGGCTTACCGACATAAGACGCAACAACATAAGCTCCATCGAGGACATCAGAATTGAGGATCCAAAGTTGATGACAGATAAATCGAGTTAGGCGCTTTTGGAAGGCCGGACTTTTGAAAGTAAGTTTTGAGGACGGTCGCAGGGCGATCGAAACACGGATATAACCGGGGCGAACATAGCTCAGTTTGGCCCGCAATCGGTGAGTCGCCAAGCGTTGATTAAGCCAAGCATTGAGCGATGGCAAATGACCACCCTGCGCAAGCTCTACCAGTGACGCTTCTGATGATAGTTCTGACCGATCGTCCGCTTGATAAACCATGACTCACACTTATTTTGAACCGATTTTGAACCGAAAAACTAGTTACCCAAGTCTTGATAAACTTTGCTGAGTGAGAGAATGGTACTCCACTTATACGAATTTGCACGAAAAGATCGTAAACCAGTCCACAGAAGGGTTTGACTAGACGATCGCTTAGCATTACACCTTCTTTTTCTAATGAATCACTTTTTTGGATGCAGCGATCGGCGCAATAGCTATACTAAACCCTTAATTCTTTCAGTAAAATTCGCTGTTTTCCGATCGTATCGAAACTGATCGATCGTCCCGTCCTGGATTTTGTTAACCGCTTGTTCAATGGCCTCAAAGGGCACAAGAAACCATTCCTGTGGCTGGACGGGTATTCCAAATCGATCGGGCAATTCCAGATCTAATCGAGCACTGCTAAAGAACTTGTGAATCAGTTTTTCTAGTCCCTTCCGATTGATATTTACGAGTTTGAAGGTGGCAACGATTTCGACATCCGCTAGCAAGTAGGTTGGATCGTTCTTCGCGTTGGCAATTCTAGTTTTCACGTCACCGCCTGTCACTCCAATTTTGTGAATAATCGATCGATTTTCAGCAATAAACGGATCGTCCGATCGGCTTCTGAGGACGTAGATGTGACCGCTCGGCAAATCGTCCTCTGCTTCAACGTGAGAAAATAATGGCCCAAAATCTGGTTTAGTAATGCGGCGGCTCGCTTTGTCTTTGTTTAAAGCGCGTTGAAGCGATCGCAGCAGCAAATCACTCTCAGTCCCATTATCATAAATGACCCGCAGCCTAGAATCATGCCGCCCATAGTCACTGACAAAAAAGTCTCCTATGCTGGCAACTAACACTTTCTGGCCATCCAGAATGAATAAATCACCTTGATCAATTGCAGCATTATCTTGATATTTAATCGTTTGTCTTGTTCCGGTTCTCAAGTCGCGTTGTAGTTGTTCAAAAATGGGCTTGAATTCAATAAAGTCTGCACAGACCGTGCGTTGAGCAATTTCTTCGGCGGCTTTAATTTCTTGGCGCGATCGGACATTTACAAGCTGCATAACATCATTGTTTAATTCTGCATCAACGTCTAGAGATGCTAGTAGCGCTTCATCGCTCAGATTCTCTTCTGTGATCAAACTAGCTTCAGCATCCAAAAGGCCATGGGAGTCGAGCGGACTCAAAACTTGGCGGCACTCTTCTGATTCGCGCAGTCGATCGAGGCGCACGGCATAGAGTCGCTCAAAAATATCACACGCTTCTCCATGGTAAGGCAATCGACCTTGCTCTATTACAAATCGTTCAATTTCCTCAAAGCCCGCGATAATTCGTTCTTCTTTTGCCGATCGCAGCCCAGACACTTCAGGAGCAAGGTCTACGCCCAATTCAGCCAGCAATTCTAGATCTTCATCGGTGGTGTAATTAGGCATTTTTTTCCTCCTTTACCTTGCGAGTTAGAAAGGCAACCCCTTCTGCCATTCGTTTTTCCCAAGGGTCGGTGGCGGTAAGGGATGGCAATCGTCCTCTCTCTTGTTTGAACCGCTTTGCTCGGTTCGCTAATTCCCGTGCGTCTTCTACAGAAAGAACGATTCGCTTAGCGGCAATTACGGCGGCCACTTGCTTTAGGCGTTCTTCGCTCATGGACTTAGCGAGGATGGCGTAGGCTTCACCAAAGGGATTAATTCGATCAATCAAATCCATATCCAGTTCTGTCACAGAAAGCGCAAACTGCCGGATTCCATCAATTAATGCGGTGTTTCGGGGAGCTTCAGTTTCACCCGATTTTGTCGTGGATGTTATCGTGGATTGGGTTGTGTATAGTCCAGCCGCTTCATTCACGGTTTGCTTGGCTTGTTGAACAAAGTTGAGGGCGGCGATCGCATGTTGGCGGATGGCTTCTTGATCTTCTACTTCTAAATTTGGGAATTTCTCTTTGATAATTTTTCCCATGCGAACTTGGGTTAATTCTTCGGGAACCAATTCTTCATCAAATAGGCCGCGTTCGATCGTAGTTTTGTCTTGGACAAAGGCCGTAATCAGTTCGGTTAAGTCTTCGCGGCAAATGCGTTCGGCTTCGGGGCTTTTGGGTTCAGCTAGCCCTTTGATTTCTAATTGGATTTGGCCCGTTTCGGGATTAACACCGACGTTACATTTGCCCGGATTGTAGCCATCTTCGCCGTAGTCAAAACCGGGAGTAGGTTGATTATCGGCTCGTTTGGGTTTGAACTCGAAACGAGGTGCGAGGACTTGTTCCATGAGGAGGCTAGCGGCGATCGCTTTGAGGGTGTCGTTGATGGCTTCGGTGACGGCGGCTTCACTGGCATCGGGTTCGGCAATTAAGTTAGTGAAGCGAGAACGAGTTTTGCCGGGGGCATCGCGGGTGGCGCGGCCAATGATTTGGACAATTTCGGTGAGGCTGGAACGGTAGCCAATCGTCAGGGCATGTTCACACCAAATCCAGTCGAAGCCTTCTTTGGCCATGCCGAGGGCGATAATGATATCAACATGATCGCGGTTGTTTTTGTGGGCCGGGTCTTTGAGGGCGGCGGCGACCCGATCGCGTTTTGCCGAGTCATCGTCTACGAGATCGGCGATTTTGAGGATTGTGCCGTCGGGAATTCTGACCAGTTGAAACCCAGTTACGAAGTCGAGTCCCTGCCATTCGCCGAGTTCTTCGATAATATGTTCGACTTCGCGAATTTTGTCTTTGGTGCTTTCGCGGGAGTTGACATTAGGGATATGGAGAATGGTCTTTTCGTTGGGGTTAAGGACGGCCATGATTTCGTCAATGTAGCTGCCCGCATAGAAGTAGTAGCCGATGTCGAGTTGTTTGAGGTATTGATAGCCGTTGAGTTGTTCGTAGTAGGTATAGGTAACAGTCTCAAATTTGGATTCATCTTCTGGATGAAGTACGGCCTCGGCATCACCGCGAAAATAGGAACCCGTCATCGCCAGGATGTTGGTCTTGTTACGGGCCATGAGCTGACGGATGTGGTCGCCGAGTTTATTGTCGGGGTTGGCAGAGACATGGTGGAATTCATCGACGGCAATCAGGCGATCGTCAAAGACTTCAATCCCAAACTTATCGATCGCAAAGCGGAAGGTGGCATGGGTGCAGACTAGAGCCTTGGCATCACTAGCGAGAAACTTTTGTACAGAATTTACTTTGCCGCCATCATTTCCCGGT
>JANXWB010000059.1 GCA_025351345.1 Synechococcales cyanobacterium GL140_1_metabat_312 | reverse complement strand
CTATTAGGAATGTGGATGACTCAGAACGAAGGGTCTAAGTTTTGGCTCACGGTACTGACAGACCTGAAAAATCGTGGGGTCAAAGACATTTTTATCACTTGTGTGGATGGGTTGACTGGATTCCCAGACGCAATTGAAGCGGTCTTTCCCGAGACCCGGGTACAACTCTGCATCGTTCACCTGGTGCGGAATGCCTTAAGCTACGTGTCCTATAAAGACCGAAAAGCAGTCGCCACCGACTTGAAGCTGATTTACTGTGCCTCCACCGCCGAGGAAGCAGAACAGGCACTTCTAGGGTTTGCCCAGAAATGGGACAAGCCCTATCCAACGATTAGCAAATCTTGGCTCAGTCACTGGGAACGGATTATTCCGTTCTTTGCCTTCCCGGACGATATCCGTAAAGCGATTTACACGACCAACGCCATTGAGTCTTTAAATATGACGCTTCGTAAGGTACTGAGAAATCACCGTTCCTTCCCCACGGATGAATCAGCTATGAAAGTGATTTTCATGGCAATGAACAATATTTCAAAGAAGTGGACCATGCCTATTCGTAATTGGAAGGGCGCATTAAATCGCTTCGCAATTGAATTTGAAGGGAGGTTCCCAATGTAAGAAATAATGATTTGACTCAAACTACATTACAAACCCTTAGAGAGTCCACCACTACGGCTCAACTATGCGTGCGATCGAAGCCACAGGCATCCTCAACACCCAAGGGCAACTCCAACTGGACCAGCCTCGTCCTCAAGCAAAGCCCAGTCGCGTTCGTATCATCATGCTGATCTCCGAAGACGGAGACCTAAATCCAGGAGAATGGGAAAATGCGATCGCCACCAATCCCAGCTTCGCCTTCTTAGACGATCCTGAAGAAGACATCTACACTCTCGAAGATGGAAAGCCAGTCAGTTATGCAGGGTAAAATTGTTCTTATCCAATTTCCCTTTGACGACCTCTCCTCAAGTAAAGTTCGTCCAGCCTACTGTCTGACAAAAGCGATCGGCAACTATCAGCACATCATTTTTGCGCTCATTACCAGTCGAATTCCAAGCATTCCACTCACCACAGATATTCTGTTTCAGCCCCAAATCCTGACTTCTCACTCAGCGGTCTTCAAAAGTCATCAACGCTCCGTCTTGACCATTTAATAACACTGCATCAATCCATGATTCGTCGTGAACTGGGATATCTTAGCCCGGTCACGCAAATAGAAATTTCAACGATTCTTTGCCAACTTCTTGCAAATTAGTGTAAATGCGATCGTCCCTTACAACAGAAATACGATTATTTGTTCGATCGTTCCTCATAACAGAAACGCGATCGATTGTGCGATCGCATAGGTTTAATGATGACGATCGGCCTACAATCGCAAGGGCATCTTACTGAATGCAATAAAATGCCGATTAGCTCAAACCTTATGGATTGAATGTCAACGCTTGACCTCGAACATCTTCATTAAATTGGCCCCGATCGTAAACCACTTGCCCACCCACGATCGTCACCACAGGCCAGCCCGTCAAACTCCATCCCTCAAACGGACTCCAACCACATTTAGTCTGAAGTTCTTCGCGCAAAACAGGATGGTAATTATCTAAATCCACCAGCACTAAATCCGCATCACAACCCGGTGCGATCGTCCCCTTCCCGACAATTCCGTATGCTTTTGCAACAGCCGTAGACATCCAGTTAGAAACTTGGGCCACCGTGCATCGTCCCTCCACTGCCTGAGTCAGCATCAACGGCAAAGACGTTTCCACCCCAGGCATCCCAGACGGTACCTTGGCAGGTTCTAAGAAAACAGTCGTAGATGAAGCCCCCTCGTCCGCTTGGTCTGTAGACTTTGCCTGCCCCTTTTCAGCCAGCGTATGGGGCGCATGATCCGTTGCAATAAAATCAATCACACCATCTTGAAGTGCTTGCCATAGGACTTCATTGTCGTGGACACTCCGAATCGGCGGGTTCATCTGGAGCAATGACCCAAGTTTCTCGTAGAAGCTCGTGTTGAGAAGCAGGTGCTGAGGCGTAACTTCCGCCGTGACCCATGCGGGCTTCTCCTGACGCAACAGTTCAGCTTCTTCTGCGGTGGAAAGGTGCAGAATGTGGAGCCGTCGTTGATATTTGTTAGACAATTTGAGCGCCAGTTGTGTGGCATTGAGCGCCGCCTGATTGTCTTGAATCACTGAATGAATCGCCGGATCGGTGATTCCAGCGAACTCTTTGCGTCGTTGGGCAATTCGAGCTTGATCTTCGGCATGGACAGCAATTAGACGAGTACCCGTTGAAAAAATGCGATCTAAAGTAGCTTCTTGATCAACCAACAAATCTCCATGCATTGAACCCATGAAAATTTTGATACCGGGAGTTGGCGTCGCCGTTTGCAGGTCAGGTAAATTCTCTGCGGTTGCTCCAATAAAAAAGCCAAAGTTCACGTAAGACTTCTGGGCCGCTCTTGCCAATTTATCGTTAAGCGTCTCTTGATTAATGGTCAGTGGCTTTGTGTTGGGCATTTCTAAAAAGGACGTGACACCCCCACGAGCACAGGCACGGGAAGCGGTAGTGAGGTCTTCTTTGTGCTCTAATCCAGGTTCACGGAAATGCACTTGAGGATCTATGACACCGGGTAACAACGTTAAATTA
Source organism: Synechococcales cyanobacterium GL140_1_metabat_312 (assembly GCA_025351345.1). Taxonomy (GTDB): domain Bacteria; phylum Cyanobacteriota; class Cyanobacteriia; order Leptolyngbyales; family Leptolyngbyaceae; genus JAAFJU01. The sequence continues at coordinate 11,970 of JANXWB010000059.1, read as the reverse complement.
TTAGCCTCAATGACAGTATCAGCCACTCGATCGATGTTTGGAGCAATTTGATCAATTAAACCGCCCTCAATCCACACATCAGTAGATTGAAATTGTCCATCGGGGAGTAAAACCCTCGCGTTACGAATTAATAGGGTGGTAGTGGCTGATGACGGCATAAGAAACCAAGAAAATCTCTACTCAGTATAGAAGATTCGGTGGCTCCCGATCGGGACATTATTGAGACAAGACCTATTCAGACGATACTTTAAATCAATGTTGCTAACTGCAATCTACTCAACTTCTCTCATATTGATGAATAACTTTTAAATAAGATTGATTTGTTTAGATCAATTTAAAGTTAATTTCAATTGATTGATTTTAGGACTGAAATATTTGAATTAAGAATAGTGAATGTAGAAAGCCACTGTTGAATTATTCATTCAATGGATGTCGATCGGTGATAATTCTGGTCCATCGGTGTAGGTGATGATGTCGATCGAATCTTATACTTCCCAGACATTGAGTCTTTTAATTCCGATCGTCTCAACCAGCCTAGAGGTCACGATCGAATTCTACTAATGGAGATGGGGATCGCGCTTTTTAAATGATTTAAAGACGATCGATCCCCAAACCTGGTTTAAATTTTCGACAAGACCTTAAGGATTTCCTTACTTTTGACGGGCTGTCAAAGCGTTCATGACACTTTATTTGTCGTTACAATGTTAAGCATAAAGAAACGTAACTGCTCAACGTGTGTAAACGGTTCTTAACAAAACTCGCATCAGTTAAATCTTGTATGACAACTTCCCCAGTCTCAACAACGGCTCCGGCAGTGTCTCCCGCCGCCGATCGCCTAGACTTTCGCCAAGCCATTTCAGTCACGGCGCTAGAACGTCGGGACTACGCCATGCAGACGTGGCTATTCTCCGGCATCTTCTGGATGCTGGTGGCGGCGAGTATTGGCGTGATTGAGGCCGTAAAACTTTTTTATCCTGAATTTTTGCAGGGTATTCCTGCCTTGGCCTATGGGCGACTGCGGCCTGTCCATGTGAATATCGGGATCTTTGGGTTTATGAGCATGGGCTATCTGGGTGCGGCGTTTTATATGGTGCCGCGTTTGACTCAGACGGCGCTTTATTCGGAAACCCTCGGAGTTCTGACGGCCTGGGCTTGGAACCTAAATTTAACTGGTGGCGTACTGGCTATTTTGATGGGATTTAGTAAGGGGAAGGAATATGAGGAGATGCCGTTCCCCTTTGACATGATGGTCGGGCTATTGGAAATTGCGATCGCGGGGAATCTCTTTGCCACTATTACCGTCCGCAAAGAACCTCGGCTCTATGTGTCACTTTGGTACATTTTGCTTGCAATTATTCCATTTCCCATTTACTACACCCTGGGAAATGTCATGAAATTCCGAGGTATTGAAGATGCGATCGTCAATTGGTTTTATAGCCATAATCTGTTTGGCCTATGGCTCACAACCTTAGGACTCGCGACGTTGTATTACATGGTCCCGAAGCAACTGAATAAGCCCTTATATAGTCATGCCATTTCATTTTTGGGCTTTTGGACTTTAGCTGCCTTTTATCCTTGGAATGGTGGACATCATGTAATTTGGGGTCCGGTGCCAATGTGGGTAATGTCGGCTTCCGTCACAGCTTCGATCGCAATGTTGATCCCCACGATCGCTACGATGGTGAATTTTGGTGGAACAGCTTTGGGAACTCAGGGGGTAATGAAGCGCGATGTTAGCTATCGATTTAGCATTTTGGCCTACTTGTCCTACGTCGGAACCTCGCTCTGGGGTAGCGCCTTAGCGATTATGGACTTGAATGCGAAATTACATTTTACGAGTACTACAATTGCCCATGTCCACCTGGGATTTGTTGGATTTGGTTTGGCTGGATTAGTTGGGTTTGTTTACTTCTATTTGGAACGATCGTTGAAGCTCGGATATTCTAGAACTTTGGCGGAATGGCATTTCTGGTTAACTACGATCGGGATCATTGGATATATCGTATCTATGGGCTGGCTGGGGTGGTTAGAAGGTTCAGAATGGGCGGCAGGTAATTCAGTACAAGGCGTTCTAGGACTTCGCTATTGGTACAATGTCGCGCGGGCTGGGAGTGGCGGTTTGTTGTTGATTGGACAATTGATTTTGGTTTGGAATATCTGGAAGACGATGACTTCACCCCCCAGTGATAATGGCGGATTAAAGGATTTGGAATCGGTCAGTTTGAATGAAGGAGTTGCCGGATGAGATTTATTCGAGAGTTTCCGATTATTGTTGCATTGTCATTTCTGTTTGGATTGGCCTTTACGGGATTAGTCTTGGGTCCAGTATTTGCTAGTGATATTGCCCAGCCCTCAGCAAAATTAGTTGCGTATACGCCCACTGAACAAGCAGGCCGAAATATCTATGTTCGTGAAGGATGTGTCTATTGCCATTCTCAACAAGTGCGGAATGTGAAGGCAGATCAGAATATGGTAGATGCTTATGGCGTGTCGAAGGCGGGGGATTATTACTATGATCTTCCTCACTTATTGGGCACCTCGCGTCAGGGTCCGGATCTCACTAATGAAGGCCAAGTGTGGGGTAAGGCATCGGGTGACTTTGCGCGGGAGTATTTGATTGGACATTTTAAAAATCCCCGTGAATACAATCCGCAGTCGATTATGCCCGCCTACGATTATTTAAGCGATCGAGAACTAGAAGAACTCACCGACTATGTGCAATCCTTAGGAGCATGGAAAGTAACGCCTGATCCTACTGAAGCAGAGGCTAGCTCATGATGACATTTAAGCTGATGATCTACCAATTGATGACGGAACCCATGAAATCTATGACGGAACCCATGGTTCATGGCAGTTGGTTTGGTGTGGGGGATGGAACTATTGTGGTTTGGTCGTTGGTGGGCGTGATTGTTCCGATCGGTCTATTCTCGATCGTAGCCCTGATCTGGGCAGGCAAAACGGGGCATTTTAAGAATATTCAAGAGATTGCCGATCGGCAGCTTGATATTGAAGATTAGTTTACTCAATTCACCTAGTTTATTTAATTCATAAGAGAACTCCAATGAAGATTTTAGTTGTTGCTGACATTTCTCCGACGGCGATCGCGGTCATGGAGTATTTGAAAACATTGTTGACACCGATGAAAGATGCGGCAGTTGAATTGACGATATTGCACATTACGGAACCAGAATTGGCCTATAGCGAAACCCATCCTGACAGTGATGAATCTCCATTAGCTCCAGTCACAAGTTTGCAGGAGTTGCATCATATTTTCGATTCCTTAAATCAACTATGTCAAGTCAACTACGTTACAACTGACGGTAAGTTTGCGGAAACAGTATCAAAACAATCAGAACGGGCTGATTTGATTGTAATGGGTCGGCGGAGACGATCGCGCTTAGAGGAAATGCTCTTGGGGAGTCACAGTCAGCTTATTTTACATCAGGCTAATTGCCCGCTGCTGTTGGTCCCTGAGCCAAAACCTGAAGATCTAGCGCGGAAATTCTTGGGTGCGATTCCAACTTCGGTTTAGAGCCAGTTCTAAATAATTTAGGTAGTGGTCTAGATTTATTATTAAAAGATCTAGACGCTCGGCCCAGTTAAGATTCGATCGCGAGTTGATCCTTATGATCGATTGATTAAAAATTTTGAATGCAGAAATCTTTACAGGAAACGATAAGAATCTAGAATAAAGACTATCTTTTTCTATTCTAAGCCTGAGCAAGACGTAACTGTGTCTCAAGATCTAAATCCCCAAACTCTGAGCCGATCGCTTCTAGATTGGTATCAAATCTCAGGCCGAGATCTACCTTGGCGAAAAACCCGAGATCCATACAAAATCTGGATTTCGGAAATCATGCTCCAACAAACCCAAGTTAAAACCGTCCTTCCCTATTTCGATCGCTGGCTAACTCTCTTTCCTACCCTCGAAGCCTTAGCTAGCTCTCCATTGCAAGCTGTCTTGAAAGCATGGGAAGGCTTGGGTTACTATGCACGGGCGCGAAATATTCACAAGGCCGCAATTGTCATAACGGAAACCTTCTCAGGACAATTTCCCGCCACCTTAAAAAATGCAATGTCCCTACCTGGAATCGGGCGCACGACCGCAGGAGGAATCCTGAGTGCTGCATTTAACCTGCCATTGCCTATTCTCGACGGCAACGTAAAACGGGTTCTCGCGAGATTTATTAACCTAACGACCCCGCCCGATCGTAATCTTGCAACCCTGTGGAAAATCTCCGAATCATTGGTTCCACTTGATCAAGGACGCGACTTTAATCAAGCATTTATGGACCTTGGGGCCACAGTCTGCATCCCAAAAGTACCTAATTGTGTAGTTTGTCCCTGGAATAGCTTCTGTAAGTCGTACAATTTAGGGGTTCAAAATCAAAGACCCATGACCGAACCCAAAGCTCCCATTCCCCATAAAGTGATTGGCGTTGCCGTGATCTGGAACCGCAATCAAGACAACAGTATCCTGATCGATCGTCGTAAACCAGAAGGACTTTTAGGCGGAATGTGGGAATTCCCAGGCGGCAAGGTCGAACCGGGTGAAACTATCCCTGAATGCATCAAACGAGAAATTCAAGAAGAACTCGGAATTGCGATCGCTGTTGATGAATCTCTAATGACTATTGATCATACCTATAGTCATTTTAAAGTAACCCTCAATGTCTACCATTGCCGTCACCTCAGCGGCATTCCGCAAACCATTGAATGCGACGAAATTAAATGGGTGACATTATCAGAATTGAATGAGTATCCGTTCCCGACGGCTAATCTGAAAATTATTCAAGTATTACAACAGTCCGGCCCGCGTTTTCCGGTTTCTCCATGATGGTTAGTCAACCCCATTCTAGAATCATTCGATCGCGATCGTCTTACAATCATTCCTCCATTTCACCGAAATTGAGATGGGGTGAACGATCGGCCCTTGATCGCGGTCCCGTTGTGGGCACATTGGTCAACCCTAATCACCGCAATGTCATCGGCACCCACGGCGGCAGCTACGGCATTTATCGCGCTCTTTCCGTTGCATCCGGTGAATTAGATCCTCGTCATCAGCCGCTGTTCGAGCATACTCAACCTTTGATTACGATCGCTCCCAATGAGGCTTGGTTTGACCCGACAAAAATTGTGTCGCTTGATCCTTGGGGTGCGATCGTCACGGAAGTGTTTACGCCGCTGATTCAAAAGGGCTATCAAATCCGTCCGACTATTGCAATTACTCAAGCACATTTAAATTTACTAGAAATTCAGAATGCGATTTCTAAAGGAACATTAACTATTGACGGTGAGATTCTAAACTCTAATGGATCGATACAAGTAACGAAGATTGCGATCGATCCAGTTTGGTATCTTCCAGGTATTGCAGAACGATTAGGAATTGATGAGCAATCATTACGACAAGCGCTTCAGGATCAAACAGGTGGAATGTTTCCAGAATTTCTCAATAATTATGATTTAAAAGTATGGTTGCCGCCGATCGGGAATACGACAGTATATATTTTTGGCAATGCGGATCAAATCCCCAATGAATCACGAGAATTAACCTTGCGCGTGCATGATGAGTGTAATGGTTCTGATGTTTTTGGGTCCGATATTTGTACCTGTCGGCCCTATTTGATTCAGGGTATTGAAGAAAGTATAAAAACAGCGCAATCCGGCGGGACGGGGATTGTGGCCTATTTCCGAAAGGAAGGTCGGGCTTTGGGCGAAGTGACTAAATTCTTAGTTTACAATGCTCGCAAACGTCAGGGCGATCGGACGGATCAATACTTTGAGCGAACCGAATGTGTGGCGGGAATTCAAGATGCACGGATGCAGATATTGATGCCGGATGTACTGCATTGGTTAGGGGTAAAACGAATCGATCGCCTTGTTTCAATGAGCGATCATAAATACAATGCGATCGTCAATTCAGGTATTCAAGTGATCGATCGTATTATGTTAATTGATGATTTAATCCCTCTAGATGCAAGGGTAGAAATCGAGGCAAAAAAGGCCGCAGGATACTACAGTGCGTAATAGCCTATGCGTAAAACAGCTTATTAGTAGACAGTCCCCGACCAATCGATCGTTTGAGTGGTGGATCGGTTGCCGAGCGATCGAATAGCTTTGATTTCAACCTGTACATCATTTCCTGTTTTAAAGGTGTCTGATGGAACTGGAAGCGCGCCCAAATTTAATATAAAACGATTGTAATCTCGCGTCACTAAATTGTTTGGAAGTACTCCTTCATAATGAGTTTCAGCATTGCCCGATCGATTCGGAACGCCATTCCCACTACCGCTCTTGATTTTGACTGAAAATTGAGTCTCAACCAGATCAGATTTTGCCGCTGAATCAATTACTGCCAATGTGAATTTACGATCGCGGTTATCGCTGATTCCCGGATTTAATTTCGTTACATCCCGTTGATGAACTACCGCATTAATGCTCATCACAGCACTTTTAGATGTATCTATTTGTTCTACCACCGACCAGAGGTCTTTATCTTTAAACTCAAATCCTATTTCACCATTCTCCTGTAACTGCACAGTAGCGGCTTGGGTTCCATAGTTATCAATTCCCGATTTGGCGTTCCATTTCACAGTGGCCGTTTTTTCAAGGCGATCGCGATATTCCAAATACTCATCACTAATCTTAGAATTGATTTGTAATAGTCCCAACGCACCAGATTGCTTGTACCATCGGTTCAAAGTAAGGGGAAAGGTTTGAGATGAAATAGTTGACAATGGTGCGCCATATAAAGGATTGTCCCCTGCGATCGCTGTTTTACCTGCAATGATTTTAAGCTGCCCCATTCTTCCATTGCTACCATCGAAGCCATTACTTCCACGAGAACCCCGATACCCTGGTTTGCAGGTGTAGGTTTTACCATTCACTTTCCAAGTCGATACCGGACACCCACACCCACGAGTTCCACGAGTTCCACGACCCCCAAAACCCCCACGACCAGGCGATGAATCCACCAAAACTTGACGTAAGTCCGATCGATTTTGGTAATAGATCGTCAGATTTCCCCCATTGCCTCCATTACCGCCCTTACTACCCGATAAACCAGATTCCCCATTCGCCATCGTAATATTCTTGGCCGCTTTCCCCACGTCTGGATTATGGCACCGGGATGAATTGTTTGAGGGATAGTGTTTGTTGTACTTATCGTGCTCGTCATAATCATCATAGTCACGATCGTTTGTATTCCAAGAGTTATATTTATCGCTATTGCGTCTAGCCCCATCGGCTCCTGGAGCGCCATCTATCCCGGAAAGATTTAAAAATAATGGCTGTTGTGGGTCTAGAAAAATAGTTCGAGATTCTCCATTTTGGCCAGTATAACCATATTGTTTTGCCTGAGCGGGAGAGCTTAAAATAGAACCCATCGCTGTTAGCAACAAGCCATAAATGAGAACAATGTTTAATTCAGACTTTAACTTTGATTTCAACATACAATTTCAACATACAACATTAGGAATAACAGCGACAAAAATTGTTATTCCCAAATATGACGACGCTTATGCACCGATGGTTCCTGGTCTCAAGAATCATTCCTGATTACAGTTGGAATAGCACAAAATCCATTTAAAAGAACTTGATCTTTTTGGACGCATAGAGACACATTTTCAAAAGAACAAGACCTTCTTTAAAATGGGAAATATTCGAGGTGCCGTAGACACGCGGTTGATAGCGAACAGGCACATCGACCAAATGAAGTCCCAACTTGGTCGCCCCGAAAAGTAAATCAAAGTCACCAAACGGATCAAAATCACCAAAATATTCGCGTCCCGCTACCAATTTTTCGTAGTCATCACGGTGAATCACTTTTGTGCCGCAAAGCGTGTCTTTTAAGGTTTGCCCTAAGAGAAAGGAAAAAGCAAGGCTGAAAAATTTGTTGGCCAAATTATTAATCCAGGGCATCGCTTCACCCGATCGGGGATAGACAAGGCGCGATCCATTGATAAATTCCCCCCGACCAGAGGCAATTACGTCAAAAAACAACGACAAGTCTTCCGGTTGAACCGTCAGGTCCGCATCCAAAATCATCAATACATCCCCCGTCGCCCGATCGAATCCGAGTCTCACCGCATCGGCTTTTCCCTTTCCCGTTTGTTGGAAGGCGCTGAGCGTGAATTCAGGATGACCGTTCTCGACGACGCGCTGAATTTCCTCCCAAGTCCGATCGCTAGAATGGCCTTCAACAAAAATAACCTCCGTATGACACCCCAACTTAGGCAACCGATCGATCGCGTTGGCAATATTTCCTGCTTCATTTCGGGCCGGAATTACCACAGAACAGCTTAAAATCGGTCTTTCGGGGTGAGGTTGAGGACGGGCGATGATGGTATTCGTGAGGCCCAGATGATTGAGTCCGGGGAGTTGCACTAAGACCCGGTTCGCGATCGGGCTGAGCAACGGGATTCTCTTGGGGAAAAGAAAACGTCGCCCAGTTTTGACGGTTTGATAGCCCGTAATGGTCAGCAAATTTTCCACATCATGCATCGAAAGCCAGCTTTGGGGCGGCTGGGGACGGCGTTGGCCAATCTTTTCAGCAGCGGTCAAAAGTGGCTGCCAGAGGTAGTTATGAAAGGTGATAATCAGGCGGGTGCGCGGACCACTAAAAAGATGCAATCGCTGGAGAACAGCTTGGATGTTGCTCAGATGGCCGAGGACTCCTGACAAAATAATAAAGTCAAAGGGAACGCGAGGTAAGCGATCGGAGCCTCCGTCTGAAATATCGTCGGGCGTGAAGGTTTCGGCATCTAGACAGTGAAAATGTAAGTGCGGATGTTTAGTTTGGGCGATCGTAACTAAGTTCTGAGAAAAATCAATTCCGACTCCCAGACCCGGTTTGACCCGCGCTAATAGATCTCCCGTTCCACAACCAATTTCCAAAACCCTGGCACCGGGGGAAATAACAAATTGATGGAAGACTTCTAGATCGCGGTAATAACAATGATTACGACGGTTCCAAGAATCGAGTTCTGGGGCAATGCGATCGAAGTAGTCTCGGGTGATGGTTTTCGATTCATCTTGGGGACCTATCGCGGGCGACGAGCTGGTAAGGGTCATGGGATTTCGAGGGGTAAACGGATAGCGCGAAACTGAATAGAGCGTGCTGTGAAACTGAATAATTAAATTTGAAAAAAGGTTGAACTGATTCTTTCAATAAGATCTAACGTGATGAGTATTACAAGTTATGGCGAGTTTTATACGATCGGCTTGTAATTTAAGCATAAATCTCTAAAAAATCTGTCCAATTACGGATTCTTTTGACAGAATGAATCACTAGTAATTTCGCCTTTTTGTTCTGAACGATGGCATAGACTGATACGGTTTGCTGTATTGCGCGTCTTGTTTTAAGTCAGCACAAGGGTGGCATGTAAACAACGTTTCCTAATTTGGGTAGGGGTATTCGGTAAAAATGGTCCAAACTAAACAGTTTTCTCCCCGGCAATTTAAATGGATTTATGCGTTGGTCGCATCTGCTGCCCCGCTGACTACATCCTTCACGATCTTGAGTACTACTGCGGCTATGGTGCAGTTTACGGGAACCCAAAGTGCCCTAGCAGCCACGGGTATGACGGTTGCCAAAGGCACAAAAGTTCGGATTCATAGCAGCAATAGCATGGTTGCAATGAATGATGCTTTAAAAAATAAATTCGCCACTCAGTTCGCTGGGTCTTCGGTAGAGGTGTCTCAAACGAGTGCGACGAAGGCACTAGAAGACGTGTTGGCTGGACGGGCAGACTTGGCGGCTATCGGCAGACCTCTGACGGAGCAAGAAAAGGCTCAGGGGTTAGTCGCTTCCATAATTGGCCGAGATAAAATTGCGGTGGTGGTGAATCCTCAAAGTTCATTTACAAAAGATCTAACGATTCCAAAGTTTGCTCAACTTTTCCGAGGCGAAATCACCGATTGGTCACAATTGGGCGGCGCTAAAGACAAGATTACCTTTGTCGATCGAACTAATAGCGACACCCGTCAAGCATTAGCGAGCTATCCAGCCTTCAAAAATGCACCCTTGGAATCAGGTAAAAACGCAGTCAAGCTCGAAGACACCAGCCTGAACGCGCTGATTTCGAATTTAAAGGGTTCGGCGGTTAGCTTTCTCCCCGCAAACCAAGCCAGAACGAACAATAAACTCCGGACTCTGACCATGGATGGCGTATTGCCAACGAGTCCCCTGTATCCATTTTCTCAGCCCTTATATTACGTCCATAAACCGGATGCAAATGGTGGAATTAGTAACCCGGTTAAGGCATTTTTGAGCTTTTTGGGGACTGAAGTCGGTCAAAGTACGATTCGTCAGTCGGGCATTGCTCAGGTGCAGAAACCGGGTTCTGATTCGGTTGTAGCGATCGCAGGTGAGAAAGCAGCCAAAATGGAAGCGGGCGGAGGTAAAGTCTCTGGTGCAGGCACGAACGTCGGTCTAGCGGCGGGCAATCCTTCCGGGATAGGAAATAAGATAGGTGCGAACAATGCTGAAAATTCTAACAACACCTTAGCGACAGAAGCCGATGGAAATTTGTTCGGGTTGCCGTTCCCCGGTTGGCTCAAGTGGTTGCTTCCCCTGGGGTTACTCGGCACTGGATTGCTGTTGCTGTTGTTGCCAAATAAGCGCGATAACCCTAACACCCCGGTCCTAGGCAGTGATGACGATCGCAACGATTCTGGATTTGGTAATCCACTGACTGGAGAAGGCGATCGGGCGAAAAATGCAACAAGCAATACGACTGAAATCCTAGACAATACAACCAATACGGCTTTAGTTGGTGGTGCAGCGGCGATCGGTGGATTGGGGACGGGTGCAGCGGCGAAACTTAAGGGCGAAGGCGGTAATGATAACTGGAATGAAAACGATGGTGCACCTTACATTCGGGATGAGACGGATTTAAATCTAGCCGATCGGGCGACGGGTGCGGCGGCTGGTACAACAGGCATCGGGACGGCGACTTGGGGATTCCTGAAAGGCAAGGAAGAAGACACTAATGGTACGGCACAGGATATTGAAGATGCGGCCACGACAAAGCTGTTTAAGATTAAAACCAATCTGGATGCGCCCAACATTACCGTTCCTTCAGTTGATGGGCCTGGAAATTTCTCATTGGATCAAGACTGGTCCTTTGATGACAATACGCCGGACCTGAAAACAATGGGTTCTGGGTTCGTGGACGAATTGAAAGATGGTGCCTCGAATCTAACGGGCGGGGTGACCCTAGCTGGAGCGGGCATTGCAGCGGCTGGAGTTGGTGCAGCAGGTGCGGCGATCGGCAGTATGACAAACTCAGATCGAACCCAGATAGTAGTCGATCGGTCTAGCATTGTAATTGCGCCTCAAAATCCGCGTGAAGCGGTCGTCCGTTGGCAACTGACGGAAGTTCAAAAGCGCGATGCGAAACAGCAAGGCGGCACGGATTTTGCATTGCGTCTTTATGATGTGACGGGCATTAATCCAGAAAGCGAAGTACTGGAAAACTTCTATCAATATGACTGTAATGAGTTAAGCCAAGAGTTACGAATTGAAATTCCTGTTCCATCTCGCGATTACGTTGTGGAAGTAGGATATGTCGATCGCGGTAGTGAATGGTATGGCATTGTCCGATCGCATTCTGTCCATATTCCATCCACTTAATCAACATCCGCTTAATCAAATTGATTGAGAAACCCCTGAAGAATGTCGTCTCTTCGGGGGCGATGGTCACAAATCCTACAGCCCCTTTTACCAAAGGATTCTAATAGCCTTATGGGGCGGAAGTAGTGCCGGGTTTTCATTACAACAGATCCGAGATAGCCATGTTGTCATAATCTAATTATCATAAGGGACTGTATAGAACCCATTTGACATCATAGAGTATCCTAAAGTAAATATCAAAAAGTCACGAACTCCAGCGCTATGACCTATTCCAGCAGTTTAACCGACGACGAATGGGAAATTCTAGAACCACTCCTGTTAGAAGTGTTGCCCCC
>JANXWB010000022.1 GCA_025351345.1 Synechococcales cyanobacterium GL140_1_metabat_312 | reverse complement strand
CGCTGAAAATTTGACCTGTGTTAGTGCAGATTCAGTTTTCAAGAAATATAATATTCCGATTCTTTGGTAAATCAAGCGATACGCGATCGTCCTTCCCAAAGCAAACCCGTTGGCAACGCCTCCCGAATGGGAATCGCATTTGCGATTGTTCTTCTGACCCCTTCAGACAACCGCGACAACGAAGAAACCGCGACTTCGCCAAAACCCTCACTTGATCCGCCATTGCGATCGAATCTTGACTCAATCCAATTTCCGTCGGGTTGTTATTTTTATGAATGCAATCACTAAGAACTACGTCCTCGACGAAAATCAAAATGCGATCGCTGTCCAAATTCCGATCGCAGAATTTGAACATCTCGAAGAAATTCTAGAAAACTATGGCCTACTTCAACTCATGACTGACCCGATCGACAGCGATCGTCTTTCTAAAGCTGAAGCCCTCAAATACTACAAATCGCTAAATTCATAAAATGTGGACCATTGAATACACAAAGCGCTTTTTGAAAGACCTTGCTGAATTGCCAACCGAAATCAGAACACGAATTGAACCGATCGTTTTTGAAGAACTCGAAACCGAAAACCCATTTGATTTAGGCTATCTGGAAAAAATGAAAGGCTATTCTACCCATGGCGATCGGAATCTGCAACATCGATATTCACCTGGCTCTTCTGCAAAAGAGGCTGTGCTTTCATCGGCACCTCGAAGTACGACAGTGAAGGCATCTAATAAATCTGCTAGCGCATCTGATAAGTATGAAGCGGTTATGCATACTTGCTGCTCGCCAATTTCAATGCTGCACTCAGCCCATCCTCTTCCAGTCAAGGTGTACTGAACCGAAATCGCCATGAATATACAACCCGAATTACTCGACCAACTTCTTTATGCCTAACTAGTTATCTAAATGCACTTACCCAATCTCCCATCCAGCGGCATAGAAACTAGATGGACGGAAAGCTTCCTCACAAATACTCTAAGTAAGGATAATTAGATCCGATTCTTTCTAACTCTAGTATATGGAATCGTAGGCTAACCCTCTTAGTATGCTCCACAAGAACGAATATCGCTAGTCAGCTTAAAATCCCAAAATCAAGAATTAGACAGAGTGAAGAAGCCTAATGAAAGCCGATCGTTTCTTTTAGAGTTTCAACGGAACAAAAAATAAGGTTTAAGGCTCTAGGATATTTGAAACTAAAATTGCTAGCCCTAAAAACTCACCCTAAAAAAAGACATCGGCCCGAAAAACCACTCCCCTCTTCCGATAGAATTGAAAATTGCGAAACCCTGGTTAGTTCGGATGTCACTGCGATGATTCACGAAATTTTCATGCCTGCTCTTAGTTCCACCATGACCGAGGGGAAAATAACCTCTTGGCTCAAATCTCCTGGCGACAAAATCGAAAAGGGTGAAACCGTCTTAATTGTCGAGTCTGATAAAGCAGACATGGACGTGGAATCATTCAACGAAGGCATCTTGGCCGCTATCGTCGTCCAGGCTGGAGAAACCGCTGATGTTGGGTCCGCACTCGGATTATTGGCCGAAACTGAAGCCGAAGTCGAAGAAGCGAAACAAAAAGCCGCTGCACTTTCCAATGGTGGATCTGCTGCACCTGCTGAGGTCGCGTCACCATCGTCTGACACAACAGCTTTATCTACCGCTCAGCCTGTTGTCGCCGCACCTTCTGACCGACTGGTTGCATCACCTAGAGCGAAAAAACTAGCAAAAGATTTTGGTATTAGTCTAGAAAGCCTAGTCGGAAGCGGTCCCCACGGTCGGATTGTGGCCGAAGACGTAGAAGCCGCCGCTGGGAAAGCTAAAGCCCCTGTTGCACCCATGGCCGTCGTTGCCGTTGCTCCCGCTGTCATTGCACCTGCCACCAAACCACCCGCTCCTAAAGCATCCCCCACGATCGTCACACCGCCAACTCCTGGCCAAGTGGTCAAGATGAACACCATGCAGACCGCCGTGGTCAAAAACATGATGGTCAGCTTAGATGTCCCAGTGTTCCGAGTTAGCTACACCATCACCACCGAAGCCCTCGACAAACTCTATCGCCAAGTCAAACCCAAGGGGGTCACCATGAGCGCGCTACTGGCCAAAGCGATCGCCATGACCCTCCAGAAGCATCCCTTGCTCTACGCTAGCTACGTCGAAAACGGCATTCACTACAACGGGGACATCAATATTGCAGTTGCGGTCGCTATGCCCGATGGTGGATTAATCACGCCTGTCTTGAAAAAAGCGGATCAACAAGACCTCTACAGCCTGTCAAGAAGCTGGAAAGATTTAGTCGATCGTGCCCGCACCAAACAACTCGCGCCGGACGAATACAACAGCGGAACCTTTACCATTTCAAACCTAGGAATGTTTGGCGTGGATAGCTTTGACGCAATTCTACCACCCGGTCAAGGCTCGATTATTGCGATCGGCGCAACCCGTCCAACCGTAGTGGCAACAGCTGATGGCATGATGGGCGTTCGTCAACAAATGACCGTCAACATCACCTGCGATCACCGGATTATTTACGGAGCTGATGCTGCGAGCTTCCTGAAAGACCTGGCAAAGCTGATAGAAACTGATGTTCAATCCCTAACACTGTAAGAATTGTGTGTATTTTCGATAAAGTTCTATCAATTTTCACCTGAGGGGTGTGACCCCTCACCCTAAACGTGGCATACTGTGATTAGTAGATGCACCCTGATGATAGGGGGAGTTGCGAAAGTGACCCTCCCTTTTTTATTTCTCAAAACCCTTATTGTTCAAAATTCTTCTCATCCCCATTCCAGAGTCGCGGCAGTCGGTTTGATATAATAACCCTTCAGAGCAATACGGATTTCGGTAGCTCTAACTGTTGAGAGGGAAATTAGCATGGCAGACTGGCAGATTATTGAGGGGGGCATCACGGCTCCAAAAGGATTTCGGGCCTCTGGCATCACCGCCGGACTCAAGCCATCGGGTTTACCGGATTTAGCGCTAATTGTGTCCGATGTAGACGCGATCGCCGCAGGAGTCTTCACCACCAGTCATGTCCGCGCCGCCTGTGTTGATATCTGTCGCCAAAACTTACAGACTAAACCCTACGCCCGCGCAATTTTGTGTAATGCAGGCCAAGCCAACGCCAGCACCGGAAAACAAGGCTGGGCTGACGCAGTTGAAAGCGCCGAAATTCTGGCCAAAGCACTCAACATTTCCCCCGAACTCATTCTGCAAGCCTCTACGGGGGTTATTGGCCAACGGATTCGGATGGAAGCGCTGAGATCCGGTATTCCTAAAGCGGTTGAGGCATTGAGTGAAACGGGGTCCGAGGATGCAGCCCGATCGATCGTCACGACAGATTTGGTCACCAAAACGATCGCCTTGGAAATGAAAATCGGCAATCGACCTGTGCGCATCGGCGGCATTGCTAAAGGATCGGGGATGATCCATCCAAACATGGCCACAATGCTATCCTTTATCACCTGTGACGCTGCGGTCTCGCCCCATCTTTGGCAGGATATGCTAAAGCGCGCCGCCGATAAAAGCTTTAATCAAATCACGGTCGATGGCGACACCAGCACCAATGACTCGTTGATTGCGTTGGCCAATGGTCAATCCCGCACGCCTGTCATCACCACGATGAATATAGATGCAGAACGTCTCGAAGCCATGTTGACAGAAGTTTGTCGCTATCTGGCCAAATCGATCGCAAGAGACGGGGAAGGCGCAACGTGTTTAATCGAAGTCCAAGTTACAGGAGCACTCAACGATGTCGCCGCCCGACAAATCGCAAAAACCGTCGCCGGATCATCCCTGACCAAAGCTGCAATCTATGGCCGTGATCCAAATTGGGGTCGCATTGCTGGAGCCGCCGGACGTGCGGGAGTTCATTTTGATCAAGATCAATTGGAAATTCGACTGGGAGAATACCAATTGCTTAAAGAGGGTCAGCCGTTAGAGTTCGATCGTACAGGCGCAAATGCGTATCTAGTCGAACGATCGGCCATCAGCACAGTTATAAATCCGGTCACTAACCCAGAAATTCCCAATTGCAATTATCCTGTTCCCGGACGCGAAGACCAGATCTCGGGTCAATCGATCCACTATCCGGTGATCATTGCATTATCCGTCGGGAGCGGCACGGGTAGCGGTACGGCTTGGGGCTGTGACCTCAGCTATGACTACGTTAAAATTAATGCTGAATATACAACTTAGAATCATCCACCCAATAATCGCGATATAGTTCAAAAGTATTAATCTAATCGCACCCACCATGGCCCGATTTTTGCATATTGCCGACATTCACCTCGGCTTCGATCATTACGACAATAAAGAGCGAACAAAGGACTTTTATCTCGCCCTCAAAGACGTATTGAAGAAACATGCGATCGAGGCTCAGGTAGATTTTGTAGTAATTGCCGGAGATTTGTTCGAGCATCGCACGATTCAACCTTCCATTCTCAATCAAGCTAAAGATTGCTTTTCGATGCTCAAAGATGCGGGCATCACTACAATCGCGATCGAAGGCAACCACGACAATCGCCCCTTCGGCACCACCACCAACTGGCTGAAATATCTCTCTGACGACGAACTGGTGATTTTGCTTGAACCCGAAGCGATCGACGGCAAAATTGTTTATGAACCCTGGGATACAGAAGACCTCGTGGGTGGTTACATTGATTTGCCTTGTGGGGTGCGGGTTATGGGTTCTCAATGGTATGGGTCATCCGCCCCAAAAATGATTGAAACCTTGGTGACAGCGATCGAAGCCATGCCCAAATTTGAGGGTCCGATCGTCATGCTTTTCCACCATGGACTCGAAGGCCAAATCGCACGGTATCAAGGCGCACTGCGCTACATTGAATTGCTGCCGTTGCAGAAGGCGGGCGTTGATTATTTGGCGCTGGGCCACATTCATAAAAGCTACCAAGAAGAAGGATGGGTCTTCAATCCCGGCTCACTCGAAGCCAATAGCACTCAGGAAGCCGATTTCGATCGGGGAGCATTTTTAGTAGAAATTAACCAAATTAATGACGAAATTATTATCAAAGCTGAACTAAAAACGGATTATCATCAACGTCCGATCGTCCGCCTTCAATGCAAAACCACCGGGAATGAAAGCCTAGAAGAAGTAACGCTAAAAATCACAGACCTGGTTGAAGGCGCACTCAAGAGTAAAAAAATTGAACCCGAAGTCCAACCGATCGTCGAACTTCGGATTGAAGGCAGTGTGGGGTTCGATCGGCTTGATCTCGACACTAAAACTCTCCAACAAGAACTACAAACTCAAACTAACGCGCTTATTTTTTTACTGCGCTACAACGTAGACACCCTCGCCTTTGAAACGCCTTTGGGTGAAACCGCCAGCCGACAACATGTTGAACAAGAGATTTTCACCGATCTTCTCGCGGCCCACAACAGCTACAAAAACCGATCGGTTGAACTTGCTCAAGGTTTGATTGAACTCAAAGATCTCCAATTACAGAACTATCCCGAAGGCGAACTTTACAAATTCGTTGAGACACTATTAGACAAATCTGAACCCAGTTAAACTCTGTAGAGGCTAAGCGGTGTAGATAGGGGAGGATGCCGTAAGCAATAAGAGAAATTCATAGAATGCCTCAACAAGCAAAAATTATGGAGGAAAAAGCTCTAACTGCTCCAATTTGGGTGGGGGTAGAAGATTCCACGGTAACGGCGGCACCTTGATGCCCGATCGTTCCAGTAAGTCTTGAAAATATTGAGAATTTTGCGGAGAGTTCTCCTCCACTGGACAATGCATAAAGAAATAAACTGTTTTTCCCTGATTCAACCAACTCTCAACCTGTTCCACCCATTCCATTAAATATTCAGTATTGCGATCGCGAACCGGATGGCTGATATATCTCACAAATGCTGTTCCCGCTGTGACGATCGGTTGTAGTGGAAGATTCGGCTTTCTGCTTGCTGGGTATTGTTCAGCACTGTCGTTTGCGTTGTAGACGGGGCGGATGTCGAGCAGGACTCGATCGATTTGATGCATTCTCAACAATTGGTTTAACCGATCGCGATCAGGAGTTTCAAACCAAGTGAGATGGCGAACTTCGAGGAATAATGGGACTTGGGTCGCCGATCGCCAAGTGGATAAAAATAGTTCTAAATCTGTAAAGTGGGCTGCACTATAACTTGGGGGCAATTGCAAAAATAATCCCCCAAACCGATTATCCAATCCCTGCATCAATTCAAGAAACTGAAGGGCGGCGGATAAATGGGGTGTCAAGCGACCGTTGTGAGTGACGGACTTAGGAAGTTTTGGAAAAAATTTAAATCCCGGCTGAGTTTCCGTTTTCCAGCGCGTAACCGTCTCCGGCGTGGGAATCGAGTAAAACGTTGTATTACCTTCTACAATAGAAAAACGATCGGCATAGCATTTTAAAAAGTTTTGCACAGGCGTTTTAGCGGGAAAGAGATTCCCCAACCAATTTTTGTAGCCCCAGAGGGCCAGTCCTAGGGCAAATGATGAATTGTGCGTCGGGGAAAGATGCTGAACCATATCTGAACCCATACTTTTAAGAGAATAAGTTACATTATCGATAGCAAAAGATATTCCAGACTCAGGATTTAATCATGTCATCACGGGATTCGATCGGGACCGTTCGCGAAGAAGCCACTGGGTTATTTAAAGAACTTCAATCTCAAGGAACATTGCTAGTTTGTGTGGTGATTGTACTCTGGACGATCGAGTTAGCAAATAGCTTAATGAATAACGCATTGAACAATTTGGGCATTCGACCTCGAAATATTGTGGGCTTACAGGGCATTCTATTTGCACCATTTTTGCATGGCAGTTGGCGACATTTAATTAGTAATACGTTTCCATTGGTGATCTTGAGTTGGTTAATTATGGCCAGAGATCGCAGTGAATGGATTGCCGTGACCGTTTTGACGGCGATCGCGAGTGGTCTGGGAACGTGGCTATTTGGCGGGGCAGCAACCATTCATATTGGCGCGAGTGGCGTGGTCTTTGGCTATTTTGGGTTTCTTGTAGCGCGGGCTTATTTTGAACGAAGTTTTGGTTCGATCGCGATTTGTTTATTAGTTTTGGCCCTGTTTAGCGGAATGATTTGGGGGATTTTGCCTGTTCGAGTCGGCATTTCGTGGGAAGGTCATTTATTTGGATTATTGGGCGGAATTGCAGCCGCTTGGACCATTGCAGCGTTGAATCGTAAAGTTCCATAATTCTATTTAAATGAGGACTGTCCGCAAATCTGCGAGAATATAAATCATCCGATAGGATAGACTACTGCCAGTTGTCAGGTTTACTATGCGTCTACCCGAAGAGCCGGATCAGCCTTTTCAAATTAATATTGTGCCGATGATCGATGTGGTTTTTGCACTGTTGACGTTTTTTATTATGTCAACGTTGTCGTTAACCCGATCGGAAGGATTACCCGTGAATTTACCCGGTGCGCAGACGAGCAAAGCCGTTAATCAAGAGACTCCCCTAGTGGTGACGATCGATGGTCAGGGAAATCTTGCCCTCAACAAAAGCACCCTTAATCTCGCGCAATTGCGCAGCAGTATTCAAGAGCAACTGGCGAACAATTCCCAAAAAACGGTACTTATTCGAGCGGATGAGGCAGTAACGCACGGTAAGGTGGTTGCGGTGATGGATGCAGTGCGACGGGTTCCGGGCGCTAAGCTTGCCATTGAAACGCAGCCGCTTAAGAATTAGGGCTATTTTTCAGAACTCTTAATCGCAGAAAGACTCGATCGCCGATCGTTCAACACCTCACTCTGCAATTGCTCAAAATCTAGGATTATTTCCCCATAGTTTTCGCCACAATATTGGCGCATCTTTGTTTTGAGTTGTTCCATCAATTCGATCGCCAACGGAATTCCAAGCTGCAACTGTTCTAAAACTTCTCGATGCTCAAAAACGTCTTGGGGCGTGCCTTCTAAAACCAACCGACCTTGATCCATCACAAAAATCCAATCCGCCCACTGATACACAAAATCCAAATCATGACTCGCCAAAACCACAGTCGTCCCACCTTGGTGAATCTGTTCTAGTTGGTGAACCAGTTGACGAGTATGACGCGGATCTAGATAGGCGGTGGGTTCATCGAGCAGCAATAGGCTCGGTTTTAAAACCATTACATCTGCGATCGAAACCCGTTTTTTTTGCCCCAAACTCAGGTTATGAATCGGCTGATGGGCCAGCTCAATTAAATTAAATTCTGAACTAATCGCTTGGACCCGCTGAGCAATTTCGGCATCAGGTACGCCTAAATTATATAAACCATAAGAAATATCTTCTTCAACGGTTGAGGCCACCAATTGATGTTCTGGGTTTTGAAATACTAACCCTATCTGTTGTCTCAGAGACGTTAGAGAAGCACGATCGTAGTGAATGGGCGAACCCCTAAACCGAATAGAACCGTGACTGGGTTGGTATAACCCATTGGCTAACAGAAAAAATGTCGTCTTGCCACAGCCATTTTGACCAATCAATCCGCATCTCTTGCCCGCCGGAATTTTTAGGCTGAGATTTTGAGTTGCGGGCCTACGACTACAAACATAACCATAGACCACATCGTCAAATTCGAGAATCCATGAATCGCTCACAACCGTCCTTTAACTACGTTTAGTTTTAACTTTAGTCGCCAGTCCGAGCTTTTCTAGTAAGCTAATCGTCATCCAAACCATATCCAATTCCCACCAGTTCCAACCAAATCGCGCTGAGGACTGTACTGCATGGTGATTGTTATGCCAGCCTTCGCCAAACGTCAGTAGCGCCACCCACCAATTGTTAGTAGAGGTGTCTTTCGTGTTGTGCGATCGGTAGCCAAACATATGACAAATGCTGTTGACACAGAAGGTGCTGTGGAAGCCAACAATTAAGCGAACAAAAATTCCCCAGACCACAAACGGCATTCCACCCCAAGCGTACAAAACAAGACCCAAAGCAACTTGCAAAGGCGTATGGTATTTATGGCAAAACTGATAAAACCGATCGTTTGCTATGTCTTTAGTCAAGCGAAGCCGTTCAGCCTCGTCGGGGACATCGTGCATAAACCAGCTTAAATGACTCCACCAGAAACCACGATTGGAGTCATGGGGATCTTTGGATTCATCTGTATATAGATGGTGCATTCGGTGATAGCCAACCCAACCTAAGACCGACCCTTGGCCTGCCAAGGTGCCGCACATGACCAAGAAATATTCAATTGGCTTTGGTACCGTGAAGCTGCGATGGGCCGCCATCCGATGGAATCCCATAGAAATCCCCAATCCAATGGTAATCCAATACAAAAAGACTGCTACCCCAATCGCATTCCAGCTAAACCAAGCAGGGTTCAACGCGAGTAAAGGGGCCACATGGAGCAGAACCGTACTGACAACCACTGGCCATCGAATGGGTTGAGCCTCTAGTTCAAGATTATTTTCTACGATGGATTGAGCTTCATGGTTCGCATCTGGTTCAGAGGGCTGGGCAGTTGCTCCTATCGGATAGTCAGATTGAGTCAGCAATGTCATGGTTTATTTCAGATAATTGGAGGACAGCTAAGGAAGAATATCTTACATTAATTAATTTTATTTAAAAACAATTGAGCGACCCTTACTAAGATTACGAATTAAAACTGAGTTAGAGAGTTCCCGAAAAGCTGGCGATTGGCTGCAAGATGATCTTACTCAGTGAGGTAATTGGATGAGGGCAGATTGTCAATAGTAATTTACGGTTATCATCAGGATTTTTACATACCTACACATATCATAACATGGGTGATAAATTCATCGATCGTGCAGTTAGCAGCAATTCTAATTTCAGAGTCCATAATCCTAGATTTCCCATTCTGATTCACTGAACCACGATCGTGATCAATATCATTCAGCGATCAAGTACAGATCCATCAGCCCCACTCCGATCGTAAAGACGTAGATGGGGTTGCAAACGTCGTTTATTTGTAAGTTCATAAATTCATAAAAGATGTTCAATGGTCTTAAAAATATAAAGCTTTTAAAAACGTTCTTAGACTTGTGAGTGAAATGGAAAACGATGTGGGAAAATTATTCAAGTTTTTCTGCTGTCACGTTTTTATGAAAATCGATCGTTTCCTTACTGCCAAGCTAGCTCTAATTCTGCTACCTGTCTTACTGACCTTTGGAACTAAGGGAGCGATCGCGCAAATAATACCTGCTAGCGATGGAACAGGGACACTAGTTAACGGAACCCAACAACTCAACATTACAGGTGGAACCCAGGCGGGGGGGAATTTATTTCATAGTTTTCAACAGTTTGGGGTGAATACAGGACAGACGGCGAACTTTTTATCTAATCCCAATACGCAGAATATTTTGGGTCGGGTGACGGGTGGGAATGCGTCTTTGATTAATGGCTTGCTGCAAGTATCCGGAAGCAATGCAAATCTGTATCTAATCAATCCATCAGGAATTGTATTTGGTCAAAATGCAAGTTTGAATGTGCCCGCTGCATTTACGGCGACGACTGCGAATGGGATTGGGTTTGGCAATGGGCAGTGGTTTAATGCGGTTGGTTCTAATAACTATGGGGCGTTGACGGGGAATCCAAATAGTTTTGGGTTTGTTGGTTTATCGGGCAGTTTGATTAATGCGGGAAATCTGAGTGTAAAACCTGGACAGTCGATCGCGCTGGTGGGTGGAACGGTGGTAAATACGGGGACAATATCGGCTCCCGGTGGAAACATTACGATCGCAGCAATTCCCGGTGAAAAACTAGTGCGAATTGGCCAAGATGGAACCATTCTAAGTTTGGATTTGCCGACGAGTGATAAGACTCTGATTAATGCACCGATCGCGACCCCATTATCTCTTCCGGCATTGCTGACAGGCGGATCTATTCCAAGTGCAATGGGGGTTGTGGTTGAAGATGGAGTAGTGAAGTTGACGGCGGGAAGTGCTGAAGTCGGCGGAACTCTTTCGGCGGATGGCGTGGGGAATCAGAACGGTGGGACTGTGCTTGCCTATGCGGATAATCGATTGAATTCCACTGGGATCATTAGCGCAAAGGGCGGTGAACTCGGCGGGAATGGTGGATTTGTTGATACGTCAGGCAAAGGGCAAATCAATATTGCGCCTAATGCAAAAGTGGTGACGACTGCTGCGATCGGGTTGACGGGGACTTGGCTGATTGACCCGACGGATCTGACGGTGGTGGCGAGTGGTGGAACGGATGCGACTGTTGCAAATGCGAATGCGAATCCGGGTGTCAGTACGATTAATAACTCGACGATCGTTTCTGCACTGAATTTAACGAATGTTGCTTTAGTTGCGAGTAATTCCATTACGGTGGATGCGCCGATCGATGCAAGTGGGAATGCCAATGGTCGTAATTTGACATTGAATGCACCCACAGCAAATCTGAATCAGGCTATTAAGTTAAAAGCAGGTTCGACTTTGAGTGGGACAGCCACTACGGTAAATGTTGGGGCGACGGGAACGGTGCAAAATGGGGTTGATGTTGCGGCGGCGAATGGAACCGTTAAGTTAGCGGCTGCAACTTATACGCTTGCTCAGACCGTAAACATTAACAAAAATCTCACGGTGAAAGGTGCTGGGCAAACTAACACGATCGTCAGTGGTAATGAGCAGGTTGGAGTATTCAAGACTGACAACGGCACAACTGTTACCTTCAGTGATTTAAAAATTACCAAAGGGAAAAATGATAATAGTGGTGGTGGTGGTGGGATTGAAGGTAATGGTGCCTTGACCCTAATCAATAGCACAGTCTCTGATAATAAGGCTGGCTTCAATGGGGGCGGGATTTATAACAATGGCACCGTAAGCCTCACTAATAGTACTGTCTCTGGAAATAGCACCAGTGGAAATAATGGCGGAATTTTTGGGAGTGGTGCCATAACCCTAACCAATAGCACCGTCTCTGGGAATACAGCTGGTGACAATGCTGGAGGAATTTATGGTGTTGATACCGTGACCCTGACTAACAGTACTGTCTCGGGGAACACGGCTAGTAACGATGCTGGTGGGATTTATGGTAATGCCGTAACCCTCACCAACAGCACCGTCTCTGGGAATACGACTAGTGGCAATGTAGGCGGGATTTATGGTATTGGCAGTGTAACCCTCACGAATAGCACCGTCTCTGGGAATACGACTAGTGGCGTTGGAGGCGGGATTGCTAGTAATGGGGCTATAACCCTCACCAATAGCACCGTTTCTGGGAATACAGCTACTAGCAATGTAGGCGGGATTTATGGTATTGGCAGTGTAACCCTCACGAATAGCACCGTCTCTGGGAATACGACTACTGGCATTGGAGGTGGGATTGCGGGTAATGGCGTAACCCTCACTAATAGCACCATCTCTGGGAACAGAAGTGGTAACAATGCGGGAGGGATTTATGGTGTTGGTGGAGCAACCATCACAAACAGCACCATTACCAATAACACCGCTAAGGGAACCTCATCAACTACTGGCGGCGGCGGGATTTATAGAGGTGATGGCACATTTACGATCGCCAACTCCATCATCGCAGGCAATTTCGACTTAGGAGGATTTACTCCAGATTTAGGCAGCAATACTGCTGGTGTTGGTTTTACGAATAACGGCAACAACTTAATTGGTGCGAATGATGGGTTTGCCGTCACTTTCCCCACAAGCGCACTCATCGGAACCATCGCAGCCCCCATTAATCCTAGACTCGCTCCCCTCGGTGACTATGGCGGTCCCACCAAAACTCATGCTGTATTACCCGGTAGCCTAGCGATTAATGCAGGTAATGCTACCTCTAGTCTATTAGATCAGCGAGGTAAAGGCCGAGTTGGAACGGCTGATATTGGTGCCTTTGAATCTCAAGGATTTACCTTAGCAACCAGCGCAGGAACCCCTCAAAGTCAAACCGTGGATCAAAATTTTACTACTCTACTGACCGTTAAAGTAGTTGCTAATAATCCGATCGAACCTATTACGGGAGGAGTCGTCAACTTCACCGCCCCCAGTTCAACAGCGACCGCAACCCTCAGCGCACCAAAAGCCACGATCAACGCATCAGGCACCGCGAGTGTAAACGCCACTGCAAATACTAAAATCGGAGCCTATACCGTCAAAGCAAACATTGTAGGCATTACTCCGACGGCTGACTTCAATTTAACAAACACCGCAGACCTGCCAAATGCGATCGTAACGACTAGTGGTTCAGGTCAGACTACAACAGTTGGTCAGAATTTCGCCAACAATCTAGTGGCAACCGTCACCGACCAATTTGGCAATCCCGTTCAAGGGAGTACAGTCACCTTCTCACTTCCAACAACAACTGGCGCAAATGGTGTGTTCGGTTCAAATACTGCGGTAACGAATGCGGCTGGCGAGGTTTCGATCGCCATCAAAGCCAATACAAAACCTGGAAGTTTTACGACCACCGGAAAAGTCGGTACCGTGACTAAAGGTGCTGATTTTACCCTGACCAACATCGCAGACGTAGCTAGTTTGATCGTTGTTAATAGCGGTTCAGGTCAGACTACAACAGTTGATCAAAATTTCGCTAACAACCTAGTGGCAACTGTCACCGACAAATTTGGTAATCCGATCGCAGGGAGTACAGTAATATTCTCAGTCCCAGGAAGCGGGGCAAGTGGAATATTGGGATCAAATACTCCCCTAACTACTAATGCGGCTGGAGAAGTTTCGATCGGCATTAAAGCCAATAAAATATCTGGAAATTTTGCTGCCACTGGAAAAATTGGGACCATGACTACAGGTGCTGATTTTACCCTGACCAACACCGCAGATGTCGCAAATTCGATCGTAACGACTAGCGGTTCAGGTCAGACTACAACGGTTGATCAGAATTTCGCCAACACTCTAGTGGCAACCGTCAAAGACCAATTTGGCAATCCCGTTCAAGGGAGTACGGTGACATTCTCACTTCCAACAACAACTGGCGCAAATGGTGTGTTCGGTTCAAATACTGTCGTAACTGATGCGGATGGAAAAGCTTCGATCGGCATCAAAGCCAATACAAAACCTGGAAGTTTTACGACCACCGGAAAAGTCGATAAGGTAGCAACAGGTGCTGACTTTACCCTGACCAATCTCACAGGCGCAGCAAATTCGATCGTCGTTAATAGTGGTTCAGGCCAAACTACAACCGTTGATCAAAATTTTGCTAACAATCTAGTGGCCACTGTCACCGACAAATTTGGCAATCCGATCGCAGAGAGTACAGTAACCTTCTCAGTTCCAGGGAGCGGTGCAAGTGGCGTGTTTGGTTCAAATAGTGCTGTGACTGATGTGAATGGAACCGTGTCGATCGGGATCAAAGCCAATACAAAATCTGGAGCATTCAGAACCACCGGAAAAGTGGGTGGCGTTACAACCGGAGCCGACTTTAATCTAACAAACACCGCAGATATCGCAAATTCGATCGTTACTACTGGCGGATCAAATCAACTCCTAATCATTTCCCAGCGCTCTACCCAAGCTCTTCAGACTCAAATCCTAGACCGATTTGGGAATCCAGTCCCCAACACTAGCGTAACCTTTATCTTGCCGATCGGCGGCGCGAGCGGGAGCTTTGCCAATGGCAGCAACCGGATGACAGCAATCACTAATGCCGATGGAATTGCTATTCTAAACTTCATCGCGAATAGTGTTTTCGGGACCTATAATGCGATCGCCCAGATTGAATTATCAACGGGTCTTAAAACGACTCAATTCACCTTAACCAATTCGATCAAAATACCCTATCTAGAACTGAAGAAATCCCCAAAACCAGCGCCCACGATCGTCCCTACCAAACCAATTCTCTGTGTTGTTCGACAAGGAGATGCTTCTAGGTTCGACGATTATAGAGGTCTATCTAGTTGCGGTAAAGGCTCGACCCAAGGAAAATCGATCGCGCCTCAATCGAGAAAGTCCGATCGTTAATCGATCGCGTGAACCCCCAACGGTCAAGAAAAAATCTACCTTGACCGTATTCCGTTAGACTCCGATCGATCGTCTGAAATAAAGGTTATGCCTGAACTATGAGACGCCTTCGGTTCACCTTGAAAATACATCATAGAAGCCTACTTTGAAGATTTCATGAGCTTCTTTTTTCATCAGATCCATGTAGAAATTGATTGGTCACGGGGATATGAATTTCTCGACCAAGAACTAGCGACCTAACGCGTTTCACTCAGAGAAGTGGTCTTGAAACGTCCAGGATCGGGGCTTAAACTTTAGCATCAGCTACAGCTTCTAAAATTGCATTACACTGAAAAGAGTTTCGTTGAGGATTCCGGTTATGCAAGCCTTTGAGCTGTCTGCGAAAGTTAGACCAGACGGGACGATCGAGCTACCTAAACTGCCAGTTGTCTCGCTTAATTCAGCGGTCAAAGTGATATTGCTCATAGATGAAAAAGTTCAGACGAGAGACGATCAAGAACTCCCAAGTGCCCCTGAGAGCTTCCGGGAAGGTTGGTCAGATATGCTAGCTGGACGCACAATTCCCGTCTCTCAACTGTGGGATGGACTGGATGACGACTGATGACTCTTCGATCGAACCCACAATCCAGATACAAGCGAGTGCAGCCTTTCAGAAAAACCTGCGTATCCTAACTAAACGCTACCGTAGTTTACGGCATGAAGTTGCGACTCTGATTGAACAATTGCAATTAGGAGAACTGCCCGGAGATCAAATTTCTAATATTGGCTACGAAGTTTATAAAGTCAGAATCCGCAACCGAGATGCACAGAAGGGGAAGAGTGGTGGGTTTCGGGCAGTTTACTATGTCAAAAGACGAACGAGTCTTCTGCTAATCACACTCTATTCAAAGTCCGACCAAGGTGATGTTGCCGCCGAAGAGATTCGATCAATTATCAGTACGGCTGAACCCAAAAGTTCTGACTAATGGCTAGATTTTAGCTAGGTTGATGATCTAGTGAAGTGGCTGGCTGATCGATCTTGAAGCTTTCATAAAGGGGTAGGCGATTGTTACGGCTTGACTTTTTTTGGGAATTATACTTGGCTAAGTATTGTCTCTCAGAAATTCTTTACCTATGAAACTTCCCCGCCTTCACATCGCTAAATGGGCACTAATCCTATTACCGTTGCTGCTGACCTTTGGAGCTAAAAGGGCGATCGCCCAAATCACCCCAGCCAACGATGGCACCGGGACTGTAGTCCAAACTCAAAACAATCAACTTAATATCAGCGGCGGAACTCAGGCGGGTGGAAATCAGTTTCATAGCTTTCAGCAGTTTGGGGTGAATGCGGGGCAGACCGCGAACTTCCTCTCAAATCCAGGGATTATGAATATCCTGGGCCGAGTGACGGGCGGAGATACGTCGCTGATTAACGGAATGCTGAAGGTTTCAGGCAGCAATGCGAACTTGTATCTCATCAATCCAGCGGGAATTGTATTTGGGAAAGATGCGAGTCTGAATGTGCCTGCGGCCTTTACAGCGACGATCGCGAATGGAATTGGGTTTGGCAATGGGAATTGGTTCAACGCGATCGGGTCTAATAACTACGCAACACTGACCGCAAACCCAACCAGCTTCGGATTCTCGGGTACATCGGGAAGCTTAATCAACGCGGGAAATCTGTCGGTGAATCCCGGACAGTCGATCGCGCTGGTTGGCGGAACAGTCGTGAATACAGGAACCATATCGGCTCCCGGTGGAAACATTACGATCGCAGCCATTCCCGGTGAAAAACTAGTGCGGATTGGCCAAGATGGGACCATTCTGAGTTTGGATTTGCCGACGAGTGATAAGGCGCTGATTAATGCACCGATCGCGACTCCGTTATCTCTTCCGGCATTGCTGACAGGCGGATCTATTCCAAGCGCAATGGGTGTTGTGGTTGAAGATGGCGTAATCAAATTAACCGATGGCAGTGCCTCTGTTGGTGGAGTTCTCAACGCAGACGGAACGGGACTACAATCTGGCGGGAATGTCGTTTCGTATGCGGATAATCATCTAAATTTCGGCGGAACGATCTCTGCAAAAGGTGGTGAACTGGGTGGAAATGGCTGATTTGTTGATACGTCAGGCAAAGGACAAATTGCGATCGCACCTACCGCCAAAGTCTTAACGACAGCGGCAAAAGGCTTAACGGGAACTTGGTTGATTGATCCGGCAGATCTCGAAGTAGTGGGCGCTGGCGGAACAGGCGCGATCGCAGGTGGAACCAATGCTCCAACAACGGCTTCTACCATTGATGCAGGGACGATCGTTACGGCATTAAACGGGACAAATGTTAATTTACAAGCGACGAACTCCATTACGGTCAATGCGGCAATTAATGCAAGTGGAAATGCGAGTGGTGGGAATCTGACATTGACCGCGCCAACAGCGAACTTGAATCAACCGATCGCGCTCAAAACAGGATCGACCTTAAGCGGAACAGCGACAACTGTAAATGTGGGTGCAACGGGAACGGTGCAGAATGGCGTTGATGTTTCGGCGGCGGGTGGAACGGTCAATCTAGCGGCAGCAACTTACAGGCTGGCACAAGAAGTTGGTATCAATAAAAATGTAACGGTGCGTGGGGCTGGGGCTGGTACCACGACCGTCAGTGGGAATAATGCGGTTCGAGTGTTTAACATTGGTTCTGGAACGGTGACGCTAGATGGGATGTCGATCGTCAATGGGACAACTGGTAGTGGCGGTGGCATCTTAAACTATGGAACGCTGACGGTGAGCAACAGCACCCTCTTCGGGAATTCCGCTCAATCTTACGGCGGCGGCATCTACAACTATGGAACGCTGACGATCGGCAACAGCACCCTCTCCGGGAATTCCGCTCAATACGGCGGCGGCATCTTCAACAACAACTATGGAACGCTGACGATCGACAACAGCACCCTCTCCGGGAATTCCGCTCAATACTACGGCGGTGGCATCTTAAACAACTATGGAGGAACGCTGACAATCGGCAACAGCACCCTCTCCGGGAATTCCTCTGACACCGGTGGCGGCATCTTCAACTACAATGGAACGCTGACGATCGGCAACAGCACCCTCTCTGGGAATTCCGCTCAATACTACGGTGGCGGCATCTACAACAGCGGTGGCACGGTGACGATCGGCAACAGCACCCTCTCCGGGAATTCCGCTCAAAACGGTGGCGGCATCTTCAACAACAACTATGGCACGGTGACGATCGGCAACAGCATTGTCTCCGGGAACACCGCTCCTTCAGGAAGAGAAATCCAGAACCTATCAACCTGCCTCTCTCAGGGTTACAACCTCTTTGGCTACAGCGGAAGCAATGGTCTTTCAGGTATGACCAACACTATAGCAAACGATATCACCCCGACCGCAGCCCTAAGTGGAATTCTTGCACCCCTCGGCAACTACGGCGGCCCGACGCAAACCCATGCACTGGTCTTGAATAGTCCTGCACTTAACGCAGGCAATCCCACCATCACAACCGATCAACGCGGCGGACAACGCGGTAGCGCTGGGCTAAATGCCGGATCACGTATCGACATTGGAGCCTATGAAGCAACGTCTTCCATATTAGTCACGAACACATTAGATACCAATGCAACAGGAACTCTGCGGAATGCAATCGGCTTCGTTAACACCAATATCAATCCACTGAATACAACATCACCAACTGATATTCGATTCAACATTGGCACAGTCGGTTCCGCTCAAACGATCGCCCTCACCTCAGCACTACCCGCGATTGTAAAATCTACAACGATCGATGGCTCGACCCAAGGAGGCACAGGCTATAACGTGGTTCCCCTCATTACAGTCAGTGGCTCTAATTTATTCCGAGTGTTTGAGGTTGGCAGTGGGACAACGGTGGGGATGAATGGGTTGTCGATCGTCAATGGGAATAAGGCTGGTAACGATGGCGGCGGTATATTCAATTTAGGCACGCTCACAGTCAACAACAGCACGCTCAGTGGAAATAATGCTGTTAATTATGGCGGCGGTATCTTCAGTCAGGGAACACTCACAGTCAACAACAGCACGCTCAGTGGAAATACTTCTAATTATAATGGCGGCGGTATCTACAGTGAGGGAACAGTCACCGTCAACAACAGCACGCTCAGTGAGAATAAAAGCAGGAGCGTCGGCGGCGGTATCTACAGTAGTGGAACAGGCACAGTCAACAACAGCACGCTCAGTGGAAATAATATTGATAATGGCGGCGGCGGCGGTATCTTCAGTCAAGGAACACTCACAGTCAACAACAGCACGCTCAGTGGAAATAATGCTTATTATTTTGGCGGCGGTATCTTCAGTCAGGGAACACTCACACTCAACAGTAGTATTGTTTCAGGCAACACAGCCCCGGTCGCAAGAGAGATTAGCAACGGTGGCTCCTATGTGACCTCCAGTGGCTACAACCTTTTTGGTTACAGCGGAAACAATGGTCTAAGTGGTATTACCCCTGTAGCAACAGATATCACCCCCAGCGCAGCCCTAAGTGAAATTCTTGCACCCCTCGGCAACTACGGTGGTCCGACCAAAACCCATGCACTCCTCCCCGGCAGCGCCGCCATTAACGCAGGCAACGCCGCCAGCAACACCCTCGATCAACGTGGCAAAGCCCGAGTCGGCACCGCAGACATCGGTGCATTTGAATCCCAAGGGTTCACCTTTGCAACCACCGCAGGCACCCCACAAAATATTACTGTTGGTCAAGCCGCCGCCACACCACTCACTGTTAAAGTGACAGCGAACAACGCGATCGAACCTGTCGCAGGCGGCATCGTCACCTTCACTGCACCTAACACGACGACCGCTGCAAGCTTAGCAACCGCCGTCAATGGAGCCACGATCAACGCATCAGGCACCGCGAGTCTATCGGCTACAGCAAATACTAAAGCAGGAACCTACAACGTCTTGGCTACTGCTAACGGCGTTACACCGACCCAAACCTTTGCCTTAA
>JANXWB010000017.1 GCA_025351345.1 Synechococcales cyanobacterium GL140_1_metabat_312 | reverse complement strand
AGAAGGGCCACTTAGATTCTCCCGTGCCAGCGGGAATGCCCAGCTTTTTAGCGGCAACCAGTACCACAATAGCCAATATCAGAAGGACTAGAAAGAGCAGAACGATAGAAAGTGGTTTCACGATTTATGGATGCGTAGTGAAGAGGACTGTGCGGTCGAACTCTATATTCGACAAAAATCTTCTGATTATCTCGCCCATCGTCATATTATCTCTGCAACAACATTTAGCAAAAGCTATGAAGAACGCTGCTAGAACAAGTAAAGACCAAATTGGTCCTAAATGATTCCTGCGGGATGACGAATGTAATCAAACAAGATCTGAGCGCCGGACAATTTTGCTTAGATTTTGCTTAGATTTTACTTAGAGGACTTTTAAGACTTTCAGGAAATCATTAGTAAGTTCAAAAAATCAGTTTTAAGGCGTGAAGTAGTTCTATGACGGGTGAA
The DNA here is from genome assembly GCA_025351345.1 of Synechococcales cyanobacterium GL140_1_metabat_312. Classification (GTDB taxonomy): domain Bacteria; phylum Cyanobacteriota; class Cyanobacteriia; order Leptolyngbyales; family Leptolyngbyaceae; genus JAAFJU01. Next base: position 89,839 of record JANXWB010000017.1, on the reverse strand, counting down.
GTTACCTGGTACGATCGAACCCAATTGAAATTTTTCACTGCTCTGCCATGGCCGCAACCCAAACTCGTAACGTTCCCCGTCTTCTTATTGAAGATGGATTTCTCAAAAAACAATCTGAATTGTTTCACACCCTAGTTGAGACCATAGATTGGGAGACCAGCATGAGTGCCCGCAAGACGGCATCTTTTGGTGTTCCCTACAACTACGTCCAAATGACCTACGCAGCGGTTCCTATGCATCCAGCCTTGATGCCAGTTTCCGATCGGCTTTTCACTAGGCTTGGGATTCGATTTAACAATTGCCTACTGAACTACTACGAAACAGGCTACAACCGCATGGGATTTCATGCTGATGACACCACCGGACTAGAGCCAGGGACAGGGGTTGCGATCGTCTCTGTTGGGTCTCCCCGCGCCATTACTTACCGCCACAAACTAGATCCAGAACTCCGCCACAAATTCACCCTCCAACCCGGCTCTCTGCTCTACATGGAATCAGCAGTTCAAGAAGATTGGTTCCACGCCATCAATCGCCAAAAAGGAGTTGGGCCAAGGATTAGCTTGACTTGGCGGCTATTTAAGGACAGCGATATACAATAGACCTTAAGCCAGCAGATCCTAATCAGCACCCGTCTCTATGATCACACCCTCGATCGTCCCCGAAAATGCCCCCGCCCATGCGCCTTGCCGCGAGTTTGGCAACAGTGGATTTGACAGCCTTAATCCGCCCAACGATAAGTTGATTGATGCCTGTGTGCATTGCGGATTCTGTTTATCAACCTGCCCCAGTTACCGAGTCTTAGGTACCGAAACCGACTCTCCTCGCGGACGGATTTACCTGATGGACGGCATTAATGAAGGCACCATTCCCTTCTCGCCCGCTGTGATGCAGCATTTTGATACCTGTCTGGGCTGTCTGGCTTGTGTCACCACTTGCCCCTCGGGAGTGCAGTACGACCAACTGATTGAATCGACCCGCGCCCAAATTCGACGCAATGCCGATCGGCCTCCTATTGAAAGAATTCTTCGCAGTATTGTCTTTAATCTATTTCCCTATCCCGATCGTTTACGGCTGATGATGCGGCCCGTCACGTTGTATCAAAGTCTCGGATTGCAAAATTGGGTCCGATCGATGGGATTTCTAAAACTGATTTCGCCGCAATTGTCAGCTATGGAAGGCATGTTACCCAAATTGCCTGCTGGAGCCTTTAAAGACACATTACCAGAGGTAATCGCCGCGCAAGGTGAACAACGGTATCGAGTCGGAATGCTCTTGGGCTGTGTTCAGCGGTTGTTTAATCCAGCCGTGAATGCTGCAACGATGCGCGTATTGACCGCCAATGGTTGTCAAGTCGTTATTCCAAAAAGTCAAGGCTGTTGCGGCGCATTACCCCATCACCAAGGCGAAGAAGATCAGGCCCGATCTTTTGCCAAACAAATGATTGATAGTTTTGATGCAGAGAATGTTGAGTATGTATTGATCAATGCTTCCGGTTGTGGGCATACCATGAAAGAATATGGTCATTTACTCAAAGACGACAAAGACTACGCGCATAGGGCTGCTGAATTTGTGAAAAAAGTCCGTGATGTCCAAGAATTTCTAGCTGAAGTTGGTCTGACGGCAACCCTTTCAGCCTTGCAAACTGAACCATTATCAATAGTCTATCAAGATGCTTGCCATATGATTCATGGGCAAAAGATTACATCTCAACCGCGCAAATTACTCAAGCAAATTCCTGGTGTGACGCTAAAGGAACCGATCGATGCAGCATTGTGTTGTGGCAGTGCAGGCGTGTATAACATCTTCCAGCCCGAGATTGCCGAAGAACTTGGACAACAAAAAGTTACTAATTTAACTAAAACGGGAGCGACTGCGATCGCAAGTGCAAATATTGGCTGCTATGTCCAAATTTCTAAACATCTGGGAATTCAGGGAAAAGAAGTACCTGTGCTTCATCCAATGCAGTTCTTAGATTATGCAATTCGAGGTGTTCAGCTTTCAGATCATTCGGAAAATTGATGGGAATGCAAAGGTAAAATACTGTTCCATTCCCCGGAATCTGTTAGATATTGACGAATAGGTCTTCGCCTTCTTGACTAACGGTAAAACTTTCGACATCGATCGGATCTTTACCCATTGCCATGATCTTTTTGCCAAAATCAGGTAGCGTAATTCCCATCGCTGATTCTACCCATCTAACACTTTTGCCAGTAGAAAGTTCAAATTTAGCGCCATGGAACGGACAAGTGATAACTCCGTTTTCCAATTTGCCGCTACTCAGGGGAAGTCCTAAGTGAGGACATTTGTTAGCAACAGCACAGTAGTAGTTTCCGACTTTTGCCACAAGAACAGATTGTTTTCCGGCCTTAGTTTTCAGAACCTTTTCGGCACTGACAGTGGATGTGGTTGCGATTTTGATTTTTGTCATGGTGTAGACTTTTTCGTAGGATTAGGAAGATTCTGATTAACAGATAATACAGGTTTTCTGGATGATGTACCGAAAAACTAGCTAACACGATTGTTTAATAGGAATGCGAAGATAAAATTCGGTTCCATTTCCCAATTCAGAGCGATAGCCCAATGTTCCACCATGGCGTTCTTCAATGATGCGCTGGCTAATAGGCAACCCCAACCCAGGGCCTTGACCGATCGGTTTGGTCGTAAAAAATGGATTGAACATCTTCGATCGAGTTTCCAACGAAATCGGTGGTCCATCGGTCCAGATACTCACTTCCACGGTTTTATTATCGGGGTAATATTTGGTATTAATTCGTAGAATTGGGGAATTAGAATTATTTGATTCTAAACTATCGATCGCATTATTCAGTAAATGTAAAAATGCTTGATTCAGCTCATCGGCATAGCATTCAATTTTTGGGAATTCGTCATATTTTTTGATTACTTCAATTGGGATACCACGATGAGATTGAGTTAGACGATAATTTAGTACAAAAAGAGTACTCTCTAGTCCCTGATGTAAATCAACCTGCTTTAAGCCTCGCTCATCTAATCGACTGAAATTTCGTAAGGTTAAAATCAATTGACGAATTCGATCGGCGCCCGCTTTCATTGAATTTAAAACTTTTGGAAAGTCATCTTGAATATAATCTAATTCTAAATCATTCACTACGGCCTCAAGCTTCCGATCGGGATGGGGATATTCGGCTTGATAGGCACTGATAATACTCAATAAATCCCGAGAATAGTTTTGAGCATAGGTAATATTTCCATAGATAAAGCTGATGGGATTATTAATTTCATGGGCGAGTCCAGCGATCAATTGTCCCAGACTACTCATCTTTTCGGTTTGGACCAATTGAGTTTGAGCTTGTTGAAGTTCACTCAGAATACGTTCTAACTCCTCAGTACGATCGCGCACTCTTAATTCTAGATTTTCATTGACGATCGCAAGATCTCGTTGAGTTTTTGCTTTTTCAGCGATCATTGCCAACATTAACAATGTAGTTAAAGCAATGGTAGCCATAAAGGTTTGAAGCAATACCAATGAATCATTCAACGACGATCGTAAAAATGGTCCTCTCCCCATCGCCGTTGCCAGTACTATCATCATCGTTACCGCCACAACGCCAAAGGTTGCCCCGCAGTCTCCCAGCCGAATAGCCGCCCAGAGTAATCCCGGTAATACCAAATACTCAAGCGGATAGTCCGATAAAAAAGTAAACCCGCTTAATAGCCCAAACCCTAACAATAAGAATCCAACATCCCACAATCTATCCCAAACCATCTGTCGCCATCGAAACCGCTGCCAGCTCACCAACATTGGCATCCCAATAATTATGCTGAGCGCATCACCAATCCACCATGTTTTCCAAATCTCACCGAACGACGCCCCAGGGACAATACCCAACAGAATCATATACATCAGCGATAATGTGGGTGTAATGACTGAAATAACCAATCCGATGGCAATGAACACCACGACATTACGAACCCGATCGAGAATCTGCCCGACATAAAAAATGCGTAAAAGATTCGCGCCAACTCCTGTTGTTAGGATTGTAATAATTGTTTGAATTAAACTCGTAAAAAGAGCCTTTTCAATCGTTAAGTTTTTTATGAGAACGTCAAAATTTGTAATAAAGTTTGCGATCGCAATACCTGGTATTAAATGATTACCACCGAGATATAGGGTAGCCCAAGCGATCGGGGCCGGAATCCAGATAGGAGTAATGCTAGGCGAATTGGGCAATGCAAGACTCATAGAAAGATTCGCTGATTGGTAGTAAGCAAATCCTGTAAGAGCCATCATGAACCAGGTTATGGGCTGACGATAAATGAACCAAAAATTCCGATCGGGTAAAATCTTAGATATCTTAAACATAGCCCATCAAACGGAATGAATGCACTCTATTTAGTATGCCCGTTTTTTGGATTAGTCTGGAAATTAATGCATCAGATGATCAGATGACAGAGTTAAACCTTCGGATTCTGGCCGACAATCCGGGGCGCTTTGCCTGTGAGTCCCTGCATGTGCCGTAGAACTAAAGACCGAATAGGAGAAATGTCCTGCAAGATCCATAGAGAGACGCGTCGAATCAGAACGATCGGCCAGATTTTGTTGGAAAAAACACGGGTTAACGTATCTGTCAATCCTAATACCATTAGATTTTCTCCCATTCTCCATCGTTCATACTGTTTTAAAACAGACAGAGCTGCAAAATCCTTATCCTGAGCTAGCGCCTTCTCGATTACATTCACTAATGCCGCCGCATCCCGGATTCCCAGGTTTATTCCCTGACCGCCTACCGGATGGCAACAATGAGCGGCATCTCCAATTAGAGCGAGTCCGGGTTTCACATATCGAGTGCTGTGAAGGAGCCGAACTGGAAACACCGACGGCTGACCCACCAAGGTCAATTTGCCCATATGGTCGCCATAGCGCGATCGCAGTTCCGCCATAAATTCATCTGGATTAAGCGTTAACATCCGATCGGCGACCGCCCGAGGTGCAGTCCAGACAATGCGACATAGGCCATTGGGTAGGGGCAGAATTGCAAATGGACCATCGGGCTGAAAGCGTTCGTAAGCGGTTTGCTTGTGGGGATGTTCGGGTTGAATGAAGGCGACGATGCAGGATTGCCAGTATTGCCAACCATACGTGGTGATATTGGCAGCTTGGCGTAGGGGCGATCGACTACCATCGGCGGCGATCACGAGTTTGGCGGAGAGGGTTTGGGCGGGGGCGCTGGCCTGAACGAGTCTAACAATAGTCTGATCGCCTTTCTTTACTGTCTCTATTACGGTCGCTGGACAAATACAATCGACATTAGGCAAGGTGTTCAGCCCATACTGTAAGGCTTCTAATAAAATACGATGTTCCGCGACATAGCCAATGGTTTCACGGCCTAGATCTTGAGGTGAAAACTGTACTACTTTTCTATAGTCGCCATCAGAGAGTTGGACCGATCGGTAGGTTTCCACCTGAGGCCGAATACGTTGCCAAAGTCCTAAATCTTCAAAGACTTGGACTGATAATAGATTAATTGAGTACGCTTGTCCCCGATCGCTAGCCAGAGATTGAGCTTCGGCTTCCACAATAGCGACCTTTAGTCCCGCTTGTCCTAGGGCACAGGCCGCGACATTGCCGATAACTCCGCCTCCAACAATGACGACATCATACTCACGGGCATCTGTTGGGTTGGGAGTTACGCCGTAATCACACTCGTGATAGATAGCTGGAGAATCCGTAACGATCGGTGCAGTGTGCATTGCAGGATACTAGTCGAAAGATTAAAACGAGTTACATAAGTATATATTGTGCTGATTATTAGCGAAATGCAACCTATTTTCTGGGTGGGATACCGATCGTATCAGTTCAGACCTGTTATCCCCATTCAGGTGAATCGATCGGGTGAAGATCATCTACCTGAGTGGGTGCCCCAATATACCTCTTCTACCATTCGCCCAAGTCGTCGTTCTCTAGATCAGCAATTATATCTTCGGCAACATCTGTATTCGCACTAACATTTATATTTGCGCTAATGTGAATTTCAGTGGCCTCCAATTCACTTAAATTCATTTCACCCGATTCTTCAATGGTCAATCTGATTGTACGGGAAAATCCTTCACCGTTAGGATCGCCGATCGTAATTTCTACCGTTTCACCACAAAGCTGATCCAATCGACCTAATAATCCCCGTAAATGAGGCGTACTAGCTCCAGTATCAACATACAATCGTTCAGAAAGTTGATTCATTTTGCGCCAACTGGCATACAGTTTTGCGATCGCACCTTCTAGAATGCCAGATTGATTAACAAGTTCTGCGGCAGTATTAAGCACCCCTAATCGCAATGCTTCTTCAAGGGCGAGTTCTAAATCAATATTAGAATCATTTAAGGCTTGAACTTGATTCGCACCTTCCAAATATCGGGCCAGATATCGCGCTTCAGCTGTCACTTGTTTTAAAGTCCCAAGATCCGGATTTTCCGCCACTGCCTCGCGAATCGTATCTTGATGAACTTCTGGAAGCCGCTCCATTTGTTTAACTAAAGGCGCAATGTATCGCGGGGGAATGCTCTGATCGGCGGCTTTGACGCGTAGTTCTTCAGGAATCAAATCCGAGGTCATAGCGACCCATTCATCGGAAAGCTGTTTGACTTCGCGGCGGGTAATGCGCTTGCCCTGCTTGGCGGAATCGGCGATTACTTGCTGGACTTCATTAGACGATCGGGCCGTCTCCATAAAAGCGCGCTTGGTGAATTTATTAACATCTTCAGCTTCAAGATAACCCTCATCAATCATCCGATCGGCACACTCGGCCAAATCAATCAAACCATAGGCTGTACTTCTGCTAATTTCGCGATCTTTTAACCAATTCAAAAAGCCAAGTCCTTTGCCCGGTTCCGAGCCTCGTTCACGATCGCGCACAGCTCGTAAAATTTTGCCGCGCCACACATCAGTTTGTAGATCTAATCGATCGCATACTTGCCACGCGAGTTCGATTTGTTGCTGAAAGTCGTGGGCGCTAATCTCAGTATCTTCTGGATCAGGAAGCTGTACATCAAAACTGATGGCTAATTTTTCTTCTAGAGTAGCTAGGTCCAGGATTGGCTCACCGTTTCTTGGTTTCCGCACTTTTTTCGTAGCTTTCACGGGAGGTATGTCGAATTGGGCCTCGAATTGAGATCCGTCTGTTGAAGGCCCATCTGCTTGCACTTCTGTCTGCACCATGTCTAGTCTCTCATTCTGCTTTGCTCTAGCCGGGAATCATTATGCCATGGCTTGAGACCGTGATGGCTGATTACAGGATGAATTAGAACGGTGATTAGACCGTGATTAGGACTTTGGCAGTTGAAGTGGTGCTTTTTGTTTGATTGAGTACTGCCGATCGCGAATCAGTGTTTTCAAATGCTCAACACGACTAGCAGGGGCCGGATGGCTAGCGAGCAATGGAATGTTGGGAATATTTTGGATACGATCGAAAAAGTCAATAGCTCCCGCGACATGACCATAGTGTTTATAGAGTAAATCTAAGCCAACATCGTCAGCTTGGGTTTCTTGTTGTTGGGAAAATTGGGCACGGCTAATAGCTTCTATGCTGGTGGTGCTGATGGCCGCAACTGAACCAATATCACCAAACAAACTGGAAAATACAATTTGAAGTAGTAGGGTATTACCTAACCCCCGTAAATGATCGCGGTTTTTAAAATGGCCTAATTCATGACCTAGAATCATCATCAATTCATTTTCAGATTCGACTTTTTCAAGTAACCCTTGATAAACCAGAATCCGATCGCCAGGAATGGCTGCTGCATTAACAATAGGTTGATTGATATAAAGAATTTGGTAATTGCGATCGGGATTAGTCGGGGGAAGATGGGTTTCTAAGTTATTTAAAAGATTATTCAATTGATCTTGGGTTTTACCCGGTTTCGCCTGTTGACGATAAACCGGAAGTATCAAATTCCCCAATTGCTGTTCTACACTCGGCGGAATCCACCAAACAATGGCACTCCCTAGAGCAAATATGCCCCAAATAATCGCCATCAAACTCGTAATACAAATCACAAACAATTTGAAGAGATCGCGAGATTGAAATTCAGGGTTTCGATCGCTATAGCTAGCAATGCCGGGAGGAAGTTGCATATGAAAACGTGGTGAATTAGTTAGTCTGATTTGACGGGACGGAATGGATGGAGAAAATTGATTAATGATCCCAAATGGCGAGTTTGAATCCACAATTTACCTTGCCCACTAAAGCGACAAACTAACCCTTCTCCGCCAAATATACTAGTTTTGAGACTCTTAAATGAAAGTCCACCTAGCATTTCAACGTTATAGCTCAAGGTATCCTCAAAGGCGACAATGTAGCCTGTATCTACAATGTACGATCCATTGACTGGGATTTCTAAGATTGCACCATAAGAACTAAACCAAACATCGCCATTGCCACTTGCTTTAATTAAAAAGAGTGATTCACCACTGAAAAATCCTTTCATCCCCTGAAATTTTGTGTCTATTGTAATATTAGGATCTGCGGCAACAAAGCCACTGGATTGGATAAAAAGCGATCGATCGGTCTGACAGTGATAATGGGATAAATCCCCCGGAACACCCGGAGACAATAGTAATTCACCTGGTTTTCCCGTTGCGGTGAATTCGCTCAAAAATAAAGACTCTCCACCAAACATACGGCCAACACTTTTCATAATGCCACCACGCATTTTAGATTTCATGGTGATATGACTATCCATTGCAGCCATGGCTCCGGCTTCGACAATAAGACTTTGATTAGCGGCAAGCTTGACGTGCAAGGATGCGTACGCAGGAGAATGTTCGATGTCGTAGGTATACATGTGAATTATGAGTTGTGAATTATGAGTTGTGAATTATGAATTGTGGATTTGGGATTAACGTGGGGGAAGTTGACTGCCTATCTCTTTGCCGAAGGAGCCGGGGTTGTGGGTTTGGCAGTAGAGTTTGCCTTTTCCACTGAAACGACAGACTAAGCCTTCGCCGCCGAAAATGGCTCCCCACCAACTGGCATTGGCTTTGCTAATACGGAAGCTGAGGCTGTCTTCAAAGGCGACAATATGCCCGGTATCGACGACATATTCACCGTCTACATCAATTTCGTAGATGCCCCCGAACGCATTGATTAAGACAATTCCATTCCCGCTGATTTTGAGCCAAAAAATTGACTCACCGCTGAAAAATCCTTTGAAGCCTTGAAAGCCAAGTTCTAAATCTACGCCCGGTGTGCTGGCCAAGTATCCGGTAGATTGAACTAGCAATGTTTTGCCGTTCATTTGATAGGAACGCAGGTCGCCCATAAATTTTGGCGCGAGGTAGAGTTCTCCGGCTTCACTGGTGCTCCGGAAGACGCTGAGGAAGAGTGATTCTCCAGCGACCATTCGTTTGAGTCCGCTCATAATGCCGCCACCTTTGCCTTTCCGAAGGGTGGTACTGACATTGAGATTACTGCTCATAGCGACCATGGCCCCGGCTTCGGCAACAAGTTCTTCTTGTGGATCTAGATTGATTTTGGCGATCGCGCTATCGGGCTGATGAAGTATTTCAAGTTTCATGGGGAACGGCAGATGAAGGGTGAATTGTAAATGAAAAATAGCTAAACTTTTGGGCGAAGGAAGCTGACTAGGCCGCTGACACTGCGGGATTGCATATAGATTTCGCCGTTGCCAGTGATTCGATTGACCAAGCCTTCGCCGGATGTCACTGAACCCAATAAACCACCTGCGAGTTTGATATTCATTTTGAGGCTTGGGTCATAGGCAACGAGATGGCCGCTATCAACAATGTAATCATTTTTGACCTGATGCTTAGAGAGTCCACCATAGGCTCCAATAAAAACGATGCCATTACCGCCGACTTTGAGTTTGAATAAGCCTTCCCCTGCAAAGAAGCTAGCGAATCCTGCCCAATGCACATTGAGTGTTATGTTTCCGGCATGGGCGATGTAGGCTCCGGGTTGGAGGCAAAGTTCGCGATTATTTAGTTCAATACGGGTAATATCGCCTATTGTCGATTGGGTTAAAACGACTTCTTGAGGTTTATTACTTTTATTGGTGAAAGTATTGATAAACATGGATTCACCGCCCAAATAGGTCTTCAGCAGTGCAGGAATCAGACCGCCAGAGAGCTGGGTTTCTACAGTAATATCACCGTCCATGCTGGCCATGGCTCCAGCTTCCGCGACTATTTTTTCTCCTGGTTGGAGCGTCACGAATACCGTAGCAAAAGTGGGTTTGTATCGAACATCGTATTTCACAGTTGTGGAGTCCTGGGATAATTCGGTTAATGGCTGATGGTGTTTTTATCCCATCTAGTTAGCCCAAACAGTGCAGATTTAGCTCACTTTTACGATCGAAAATAAACTACACAATTTTTCAATCAATATTGTTAGACCTCAAGATTGCAGGTTTGGTCACATTGATGACTATTTTGATCGATACGTTTCTTTTTTATTCTTTTTTAACTGTTGTCCTAAACCCGATAGCCTAAACCTAACCGGAAAATTTAAAGTATTCAGATTCATCCTTAAAAGGCGATCGTATTAAATCTTCATTAGCTATTGAACTAGTTATTGAATTACTTTTTGAGCTGCTTTAAGAACAGGTTCTGGAACCGTCACACCCATTAGTTTTGCAGCTTTAGCATTAACAACGAGATTAAGTATTTTTGGTGTTTCAACCGCTATTGTCCCTGGCTTTTCACCCTTCAAGACTCGAATAATCATCTTGCCTGTTTGTTGTCCGACATCTTTATAATTGAATCCTAACGTTGCCACCGCGCCTCGTTCTACTGAATCAATATCCCCAGCATAAATGGGAAGCTTATTAGTAATACCCACCTGTAATACCGCTTCCAATGCAGAAACAATAGTATTATCTGCCGGGATATAAATACTATCAACCTTCCCCACTAAGCTTTTTGCCGCTGTGGCCACTTCACTAGAATTACTAACCGTAGCTTCCACAATTTTTATGCCTTTAGCAGAAGCTTTCAGAAGATTGACTTGACTAACAGAATTTGATTCACCTGCATTGTAGAGAACGCCGAGACGTTTGATATTGGGGGAGATTTGTTGAATCAGATCTAAATGTTTTGCGATCGGGGCCAAATCACTCACGCCTGTGACCAAGCCACCCGGTTGTTGTAAATTTGAAATTAACTTTGCACCCAATGGATCAGTAACACCAGAAAATATAATTGGGATTTTTGGAGCGGCGGCAATTGCACTTTGAGCGCTTGGAGTTGAGATGGCAACAATGACATCAGGATTATCGCCCGCAAACTTCTTCGCAATTTGTGCCGCTGTACTGGGGCTTCCTTGAGCCGTTTCCCATTGCCAATTCAGGGTTTTATCAGCTTCAAATCCAGATCGAGCCAATTCTTCTTTAATTCCATCCCGAATTGCATTCAATGATGGATGTTCGACAATTTGAGTCACCGCAATCGTTTTTTTGCCATTGCTTTTACTATTGGAGTTAGTTCCGCTACAACTACTAAGCAGAAGTGGTAAAGCGATCGTTATGAGTCCAATTCCAGCAAAATTTAAAGGGTTTTGTCGTAGTTTGAATTGCAGCATTATAAGTCAACCCATTTAGTCCAAATTTAGTTTGAATTTAGTTTAATACCAAATCCTAAAAGGATAGTTAAAAAGTGGAAGGTTATGACGATTGAAACCCGAATATTTAGGGACTGCGCTGAAGGACTCACGAAATTAATAGGTGAATGAATATTACCTGAAGAAAAGCAAACGCGATCGATCGGGCTAAAGGAGTTTCTTGACCCGCGATTTGAGATAATTATGGGCTAATGTCGTTATACCTACGGAAAGCGCAAGTTATGAGAATTTTGGTGATGGGTGGAACGCGGTTTATTGGCGTGTATCTAACCAAACAATTAGTGGCACTGGGTCATGAAGTCGTGCTATTTAATCGGGGCAAAAAGCCATCTCCGGTTGCGGGCTTAAAAGTGATTCAGGGCGATCGGACCCAAGCGCAAGATCTTCAACAGCTCGCCAGCGAATCCTTTGATGCTGTTTTTGATAACAATGGCCGCGAACTGAGCGATACCCAGCCCTTAGCGGAAATTTTCAAGCGTAAAGTCAAGCACTTCATCTATATGAGTTCAGCGGGAGTGTATTTGAAATCTGACCAAATGCCCCATGTTGAAGGCGATGCCGAGGATCCAAAAAGTCGTCACAAAGGCAAAAACGACACCGAAACCTACCTCGCGGCTAGCGGTCTTCCTTACACCTCCATCCGTCCAACCTATATCTATGGTCCCCAAAATTACAATGACCTAGATGCTTGGTACTTCGATCGGATTTTGCGCGATCGACCTATTCCCATTCCTGGTCACGGCCAGCATCTAACTCAACTGGGTCACTGCGCTGATTTAGCCAATGCGATGATTAAAGTATTAGGGAACGATCGGGCGATCGGGCAGATTTATAATGTGTCGGGCGATCGGGCGGTGACGTTTGATGGATTAGCACGGGCCTGTGCGGTTGCGGCGGGCAAAGATCCAGCAAGCCTCAACCTGGTTCATTACGATCCAAAATCCTTCGACTTTGGCAAAAAGAAAGCCTTCCCCATGCGTCCACAGCACTTTTTCTGTTCGGTGGAGAAAGCGAAACAAGAACTGGATTGGCAGCCAAAATTCAACCTTATTTCTGGGCTACAGGATTCATTGAAGAATGACTATCTACCGTCAGGGCGCGATAAGGCTGAAATCGACTTCTCGACGGACGATCAAATTCTCAATGCCTAAAAACCACTGGGCTTAAAAACGAGTGGGCTTAAAAACTGGTTAAAAATCAGATGCCAATCTAATCGCAAATTTTAAGGGCAAATCTCAAGGCAAATTTCAGGTAAGAACGATCCCTTAAGGTCCCGATCGTCCTTACCTGCAAATATTTATTTCGGGGATCACAATATTTTTGTCCGAATCGGCCAAACCCTTGCTTTACTAGAGGAAGGGATGATTAAGGGCGAGGGATTCGGCGATGACACAAGCAGTAAAGACACGTAAATTTCGACATATTTTTCTTCGGACAGGCATGACAATAGTTCTCGGTGGGGTGGCTCTTGCCTCTAGAGCGGGAATCGCGACGGGCAACATAGAACCGCAACTCAGATCGCCTTCAGGAAAGCTCCGCGTGAGCAATCGGTCCGAACATCCCATTCGTCTGGCCCTACGACTCAAAGTAGAACGGGTTCAGAACAATAAATACAGCGATAAATATGGCAACAAATACGGTGAAAAATCCGCCCATTCTCCCTACGAAGCTCCAGCCCATTGGGATTTTTTTGCTGGGGAAGGGAGCGATCGGGGCTTGGTCGTTGCGTTGCCTAACCGATCGTTAAATCTAAGCAAGGGAGACATTGTAGTGGCCTTTGCCCAAGACGGCTCTCAACGCTATTGGGGACCCTTTATTGTGGGGGAATTGAGTGGTCCAACTTGGAATGAAACCACTCAGGAATGGAAGCTGGTTCTAGATAATTAGCTTGATAGTTAGCGTGGATAACTAGCTCAGATGACTAGTCGAGCCGAGGCCGTAACCCGTAGTGACGATGGTTGAGATAATCCCGCAAGATCCGATCGTGATCAAAGCAAAGATTTTTCGGGATTTCCCAAACATTCACAACCTTGACGGCCTTAGCATCATCTCCTGCTTTCGGAGTGCCTGTGGCCGTCGCAATATAGACCAAACCTAGCGTATGTTGCCGTTCATCGCGATCGGGGTCAGAGTAAATGCCCAATAAATCCACCAGATTAACCTCCAATCCAATTTCTTCCATAGCTTCCCGCTTCGCCGTTTTCTCCGCAGGCTCGCCATAGTCCATAAACCCACCCGGAATTGCCCAGCCTAAGGGTTTGAAGTGACGCTCAATTAAAATAATGGGTCGATCGGGCCGATCGATTAGCTCAATAATAATGTCCACCGCAGCATAGGGCGTTTTCAAATTCATCACTGACAGAATCTCCAATTATGAACAAGCAACTCTTTCAGTATGCAGCATCTGAACTCTGCTCCCCCGAGACAAATCTATCCGGACTGGTCATTCCCTGAGTTATGTTCTTCTCAAGTTCTTGATTTTAATTCTCATCTAGTGAGGTTCAGAATGATTTTTCGGGCGAGTTCTTTGTTAAAATTTACTTAAGAAACTTGCGAATCTCAAAGGAACGGAAGGCGACTATGAGTCGAACTGGGGTTTTACTGCTTAATTTGGGAGGACCGGACCGTCTAGAGGACGTTCGGCCTTTCCTGTACAACCTATTTTCCGATCCGGAGATTATTCGATTGCCTGTGCCTTGGCTACAAAGCCCGCTTGCATGGCTGATCTCCACCCTACGATTTGGAAAATCTCAAGAAAATTACAAGAAAATTGGGGGTGGGTCTCCACTACGCCGAATTACAGATGAACAGGCGAAAGCGCTGGGGACATGGCTGTGCGATCGGGGCTTAGATGCCAAAATTTATGTTGGAATGCGCTACTGGCACCCGTTTACCGAAGAGGCCGTCGCTTTAATTAAGCGTGACAAAATCGACAAGCTCGTTATTTTGCCGCTCTATCCACAGTTCTCCATCAGCACCAGTGGGTCTAGTTTCCGCGTTCTCGATCGTATGTGGAAAGCAGATCCAGAGTTGCAGAAAATTTCCTACACCGTAATTCCATCGTGGTATGACCATCCCGGTTATCTCACGGCTATGGCAAACCTAATCGCCACCCAAATCGACAGTGTTCCTAATCCTGAAAAAGCCCACATTTTTTTCAGTGCCCATGGAGTGCCCGTCAGCTACGTCGAAGAAGCGGGGGATCCCTATCAGCGTGAGATTGAGAATTGCACCAAGCTCATCATGGAGCGTCTGGGCCGATCGAATGAGTACACCCTAGCTTATCAAAGTCGCGTGGGTCCGGTGGAATGGCTCCAGCCCTATACCGATGAGGCAATTAAGGAACTGGCGGCAAAAGGAATTGAAGAACTAGTTGTAGTTCCCATTAGTTTTGTGTCGGAGCATATTGAAACCCTAGAAGAAATTGATCAGGAGTACCGGGAAGTCGCCGAAGAAGCGGGCATTCATGTATTTGCTCGGGTTCCAGCGTTGGATTCGGATCCGACCTTCATTCAGGCATTGGGCGATTTGGTTCAGCAGGCCATTAGTGATCCGCCGATTTCCTTCGGTGAAACCATTACTCCAGCGGAAAACACCAAACTCTATCCCCAAGAACGTTGGGAATGGGGAATTACGACATCGGCTGAGGTGTGGAATGGCCGATTGGCGATGTTGGGGATTTTGGGGGTGATTGCTGAACTACTGGTAGGACAGGGACCGCTCCATGCGATCGGATTGCTGTAATCTGCAAGTCTGAATGAATCAATGTTTGAATGAGTTAAATAAATGCGATCGGTGAAGTAGTTTTCCGATCGTTTTTAATTTTTTACTCAAAATCCTTACCCGATCGCAGCTCTAGCCGTTTCCGCAATCTTCACTAACTCATCCAAACTAGGACTAACAATTCCGTCGGCCTGACTCAACCACAGTAAATATTCAATATTGCCTGCTGGACCCGTAATCGGTGACCAAGTTAAGCCGTGATAGCTCCACCCGAGGGCTAGTCCTGCGGTCAGCACCCGATCGATGGCCCAAGCCTGATCTGCCGGATTTCGCACCACACCCTTTACCCCAATCCGATCGCGTCCCACCTCAAACTGCGGCTTCACCAATAGCAACACCTCACGGGAATCCACCAAAAGCCGATGAATCGCAGGCATCACCTTCACCAACGAAATAAACGACACATCCACCACGCCCAAATCTGGCCGCAGATCTAAATCTAGATATAGGTCTGCGGGCTGAAGAGTGCGAATATTCGTCCGTTCCCGAATCACAACCCGATCGTCACTTTGCAACTTCCACGCCACCTGCCCGTACCCCACATCGACTCCATAAACCCGGCTGGCCCCGCACTGTAACAAACAATCTGTAAAGCCGCCCGTCGAAATGCCACCATCGAGACAAACGCGATTTGTGACGTTAATGCCAAACGTCTCCAGCGCTTTAATCAATTTCTCGCCGCCTCGTGACACAAACCGCGATCGGGCTTTCATCTCCACAATAGCGCCGACATCCACCGCCGTCCCCACCTTGTCCACCAATGTATGATTGACCCGCACTTCCCCAGCCTGAATCAGGCGTTGGGCTTGTTGAAGCGAGTCACATAGTCCACGATCGAAGAGCAATTCATCTATACGTTGCTTGGCCATAGCTTCAAAGTCACGATCGGGGGAACCCGCGCTTACAATTACAGTCTTGCGATTATAGGATGCAAAACTCCTTAAAATATCTGGATTCCTTTAAGGGACTAGTCGGATAACAGTTGGTATGGTAACTATTTAAGAGGCTCTTGGGGAAACCTTAGTGGTCAGAATTAGAACGAACTAGAATCTACTGCTCTAATTCGTTGATTCTTACGTAAGATAACTTGCGGCTCGCGTACCCAGACCTAAGACCTCCCCTACTCCGTATCGGCACCTTATGAACCCGGAACCCACTCCCACGCGGCGCAACAATACGTTTTGGAAAAGGGCTGCCTTGCCTCTCGGAGTTTTAACCATTGCAGGCATTGGTGGTGTGTTGTGGGCCAGAAAGTTCATTTATGAAGACATCGTACCGATCGTCGAAACAGCATTACAAGAACAACTCAATCGCCCCGTTAAGTTGGGCAAAGTAGAGGGATTTAACTTAAGCAGTCTGCGCCTTGGCAAGTCTGAGATTCCGGCGACCGCGAAAGATAGCGACCATATGGAAGTTGAAGCGATCGATGTGGGCTTTAATCTCTGGGAGTCGCTACAGAAAAAGAAGCTGAAAATTAACATTAATTTGGTTAATCCCGTCGCTTTTATTGAAGAAGACAAGCCGGGAGTTTGGATCGGGACGGAGATAACACCTCAAAAAGAGGATGATCCGAATGCTGGGGATGTGGAAGTGGCTGAGGTGAAGCTTTCTAATGCGACGATGGAACTGCTGCCGATCGCGAAAGAAAAGCAACCTCGCCGTAGTGTGAAATATCAAAAGATCGACACCAGAATTGGGATCTTCGATCGGGGAAAACAGCTCAAAATAAATTCCGAAGGCGAAAGCGCGGTCCAAGGCACCTTTAAGGTTAATGCTGAAGTTTGGAATCGGAGTAACACCACCAAAGATAATCCAAAATCAACAACCGACAAGCTGACGGACAAACCGATCGCAGGCAAACCCGCCACCCTGCGCCTCGACATCAATGGCGAAATTCGCACCCAAAAAATGTTGCTCAGCGAATTCGATCGTCTGGCCCGTCTGCCCGTAACGGTCGAATCTGGGGAACTCAACAGCAACCTAACTCTTCAAATCCGCGCCGACGAAAAATATCCCTCTCTTAAAGGAACCGCCACCTTCCGAGACATTTCTGCGAAGGCTCCCGGCGTTGCTTATGGTCTGAGTAAAGTTGACGGTGATTTGCGATTTGAAGGCAGACAAATTGTTCTAGAGAAATCTAAAGCTGTTGTTGGTAAAGCAATCACGGTCAAAACTACAGGCAAAATTGATTTTGAGAAAGGACTCGATTTAACCAGCAAAACGGGATCCGTTGAAATTCCAAAGCTGCTAAAAACCTTCGACATCAAAGCACCAGTGGCGATCGCAGGCGCAATCATTACCGAAGTCAATATCAAAGGTCCACTCGAAACCCCACGCGTCAGTGGTCAAGTCAAAAGTACAAACGTGATTACGATCGCTGCGCCAAAATCCGACAAACCCCAACCCGATATTCGTCTAACTAGTGTCCAAACACGATTTACATTAGACTCAACCTCGAAGAAACTTGGGATCACGGATCTTGCGGTACTACCTGAACTCGGCGGCAACGTTACAGGTACTGGAACCATTGGCCTAGCTAAACCTGAATCCATTGATTTGCAATTGCAAGCGACTGGCTTCAACGGCGACAAAATTGCAAAACTCTACAACGGCGGCACGGCATTTCCGGTAACTCTCGGAACCTTAGGCGCGAATATCACGATTTCCGGTTCTCCCACCAATCCCAAAACGCTGGTCGCTTGGAATGCACCGGGCGCTAAATATCCGGCTAGCGGGGAAATTGCGATCGTCGGTGAAACCATCACACTTCAGAATACGATCGCCCAAGTTGAAGGCGGCATAGCGCGGATTAGGGGCACGGTGGTTAATGGCGCGCTGGCCCTCAATGTTAAAACCGATGGAATTCCCCTAAAACCATTTTCACCGGAACTGCGAGGTAATTTCAGCAGCGATCTAGATGTGACGGGGACGATCGCAACCCTCAGTCCTGAAACCGTTCGGGTGACGGGGACGACTCAACTGTCCGAGGGCGTTGCGATTATTAACGATCCGATCGTGGCCCAAATTGAATGGACTGGAAAACAGCTCAACATCAAAGAAGCCACCGCGCCCGGACTATTGGTGAATGGCAGCATTTTCGCAAGTTTAGGTGAAAAACCTGAAGTCACGGGCCTTGATCTGAACGTCAAAACGCAAGGAATCTCGCTGGCCTCACTGCCCACACAATTGCCCCAAGATGTTCGACTCTCTGGCACCACTGACTTCGATGGAAAAATTACTGGAACGCCGACTAGCCCAACGGTGCGAGGCAATATCGCCTTGAATGCGTTGCAAGTCAATGATGTGAAATTTGATCCCTTGCGCGGCACTATTTTCTTCGCCAGCAATCAAGGTGTAGACGTGAATCTCGTTGGTCGTCGCGATCGGATTGCAGCCAAACTCGATCGTGAGTTTCAACCGATTTCCGTGAATCTTCAACGGGGCGAAGGAACCATTGATGCGGTGCGATCGGGCAATGGATTTAATGTGGCGATGCGTCGGCTTGACTTGGGTGAATTGAATGGATTTGGCCTAGAAAAACCCCTTACCCAACTTCTCTCGCAAACCGGAGCCGCCGATGAAATTGGTTCGCCAACGTTGGGCGGGCAACTCAATGGAAACCTCTCGCTGAATTTAAAATCTCAACGACTTCAAGCAGGCAATATTCAAATCGATCGTCTCCGTCTGGGGAACTTCCGCGCCGCCAGCCTCACGGCAAACCTCAATAATGTCAGTGCACAATCCTTGGCCAGCGCCGATGTAGTGATGCTCCAGCCCGAACTCAATAGTAAATTCAACGCCCAAAGTATTCGAGCCAACATTCAAAACGTCAACCTCGCCAGCGGTGCAATTTCAGGAGCGACGATCGAAGTCAATGCCCCCCAAGCGATCGGATTTACGGCACTACAAATCCAAGCCAACCTCGGTGCAGGGAATTTAAAAACAGGTCAAAACGGAACTGTCAGAGTCACCCAGCCCAAAGTCGGTTTAGGTCAAGCGGAAGATTTCAACGCAGCCTTCTTTGTGTCCACCACGCAGCTCAATCTCCAGCAAAGTACGTTGCGCTTGCCCTTGGTGGACGATCGGGGCAGACGGACAGGAGAAGTGGCCACGGTTGCACTGCGCGGAACGGTTAACAACTTCCTCCAAGGCGACCCGAAGATTGAGGCCCAACTCGATGTGGTAGACGGTCAACTTCAAGATATTTTGCGGGCGGCTCAGCTTTTCCAAATTAGCGATTTGCAGCGGGGTACAGCCCTGCCGCTCTATGATTCTGCTGCTGATGTTCAGCCAAGTGGGATCGGCAATGCAAATGCTTCCGTGATTCAACAACTCAAGCGCTTTGCCGAAATTAATCAAATCATCGCCCAAACTGCCGAAACCCGATCGAACACCTTGATCCCGACATCGCTCGATATTCGGGGACGATTTAATGGCACGATCAAAGTCGCTGGATCCTTGTCTCGTCCCGATCAGCTCACGGCTAGTTTCAAACTGGCGGCCAAAACTCTGGAATGGCGACCCTATGCATCCTATTTAAATACCACATCCGAAAATACCCTCGAAACCAATCCAAATCGACTGCTCAAGGCTGAAAATGCGGTGCTTGAAGGGGGACTTGAAAATGGAGTGCTTAGCATTCGGCCTTTCTTACTCAAATCAGGCGCCACAACAATCCGTTTGTCTTCCGTGAAAATTGGCCAAGTTGAGCAGCAATCGGGTCAGCTCAAGGTCGAAAATCTTCCGATCGAATCCATTCAAAGTTTCTTCCCCTATCCTCTTAGTATCGGAGGTCAACCGATTGCATTGGCAGGCAACCTGAATGGTACAGTCTCGCTGTCTGGTCCTCCCAACAAACCCAACTTCATCGGCGCAGTCAATTTAACCAATGGCACGCTGAATGATCAACCGCTCCAGTCGGCTGTCGGAGCCTTTAACTACGAAGATGGACGACTCAAATTCCAAAATACGATCGTCGCCAATTCCAGCGAACCCATCAGAATTGTCGGTGAATTGCCCTACGATCTCGACCTCCCCACGGGCAAAATCGCCAGCGCCGATCGATCCTTAAAAATCACCGGACGCGTTAAAGACGATGGATTGTCGTTGCTAAATCTGCTGGGTCAACCGATCGCGTGGGAAGGGGGCAAAGGTCAGCTCAGTTTCGATATCAGCAGCGCCCCTGATCAGCCGCTCAAAGTCCAAGGGGAACTCATACTAGATGGTGCAAAAATAAAAGCCCAAGCTTTACCTGAATCGCTTACCAATGTCCGAGGGCGGATCATTGCCGACTTTTCGGGGGTTCATGTAGAAAATCTTCAAGGTGAATTCAGTCGCGGACAAGTGGTGGCCAATGGGTCGATTCCAGTCTTTGGCTTTACCCCGCCGGAGCTACCTGAGGAACCCGCTATTCAGAAAGATGCAGCTGGCAATCCGATCGTTCCCCTAACCACCGTTCCCCCGGTTGCCGCTGCAGGTCCGAAAAAAAATCAGCCCCTAATTGTCGATCTTCAGCGCCTCGCCATCAATCTCAAAGGTCTCTATGAAGGCGGTGTAAATGGTCGCATGGTAATTGGTGGCAATGCCTTCGATCCTAAAATTGGCGGGAATATCACTCTCACCGATGGCCGTGTTCTGCTCTCCGATCCGGTTCCTGAGAATGTCACTCCCGGTAGTAAGGGCAATGGCGCAGCCTTTGAACTCCAAAATCTTAAACTCAGACTGGGCGACAATATTCGTGTAGTTCGGGCACCCTTACTGAATTTCGTAGCAAAGGGGGATTTGGATGTGACGGGACCGCTCGATAAGCTTCAGCCCAGCGGACGAATTGACCTGGAATCGGGACAAGTCAATCTCTTTACAACTCAATTTGTCTTGGCGCGAGGCTATCGTAATTTTGCCGAGTTCCGCCCCGAACTAGGACTTGACCCTAAGCTCAATGTGCGCCTCACCACCTCTGTCCCCGAAGTTACCCGCACTCGCATCCCCACCAACAACATCAGTTCTGAAATTAACGAGTCTCTCAACCTTGCAGGGAATATCGGCGGAGTCCAAACTGTACGGATTCAGGCCAGCGTCCAAGGTCCAGCGAGTTTGTTAACCCAAAATCTCGAACTCAAGAGCAGCCCCAGCCGATCGCGTACGGAAATTGTGTCGCTCTTAGGCGGTGGGTTTGTGAATACCTTAGGCCGAGGAAATGATGCGACGCTGGGAATTGCCAACTTTGCTGGGTCTGCGCTGTTGACCAATGTTCAAGGGGTAATTGGCAATGCGATCGGTCTGAGTGAATTTCGCCTATTCCCAACGCTGATTGGTAATAGCACCAATAGAACCTCGACGTTAGGTCTTGCGGCAGAAGCAGGTGTAGATATCATCCGCACTGCCGATGGAGTGCCAATTGTATCGGCGACGGCTTTGCGCGTCCTTACCGCCAACCAAGCGACTCAATTCGGTCTTCGTTATCGAATCAATGAACAGCTCATCTTCCGAGGTTCTACTGATTTTGCGGGTGACAATCGGGCTGTTTTTGAATTTGAAACTCGTTTCTAGAGTCCCGATCGTTAATTTTCCAATTGTTCAATCAGCTCAGACTTAGACAAGCTCAGTAACACCCGCGTATAGTCTTCATTACTCATTACCATCAGTCGTGGTATCACCTTTTCAAGGGCCGAATCTATTACGCCATACCGCAACCGCATCAAATTGATAATGGTCGATCGGCGCTCCCGCTCTAATCCCTGCTCTAATCCTCGGACAATTCCCAGTTCTAAACCCTGACGACGAGTTTGCTTTTCCCATTCTAGATAAGCTTGTGAAAGTGCCATTAAAGTTCGCTTCTCCTCGCTTTCAAGTTGATTAGTTAGTTCTATACTAATACGCCAAGATACGAGTAGGTTCAGGGCGTTGGCCCGTTTTAAATCCGTGTCCCTCAGAAGAATCAGTTCTTCAATGGCGGATTCTTGCAGAGTACCTTTGCCCATTAACCGGAGCCATAGGGTCTCTGGAGTGGAGGGCAACTCGTTAATCGCCACGATCGTCGTTCTAAACCCCTTTTTAGTTTGGTAAAATCCCTCACCGAACTCTGGATCCAGTCCGATAGTGAACTCTTGGAGTAAACGATCGGAAACCTCTGCGGCCAAAATCCAAAGATGAGCGGGGGCTTCGATCGTTACTGTCGGGTATTCTCGTTTGAGTTCAGCTGTCAGACTAAACAGTTTGACGAGACAGGTTTCAATATCAGCATTAGTTACAGCACTGCGAAAGGGTTCTAAAAGAGCTGGACGATCGACCATTTGAGCCAATATCCCCAATTCGTCCGCATTCAATACCGCTCCAGGATGGGGCGCAAAAAAGACGTCAATCATACGTTCCTCGCCCAGCACTGACAAATTGGGAATGACCCAACCCAATGGGGAAAGCAGTTCTTGGAAAAGGCGTTTATTGAATTGATCGAACGGTTTCGTACTCATAGCCGATTTGTTAGGGTAGTTTAATCAAGTCGATTAATCTCGTTTGATCCCGTTGCGCAATGCCTCTAGTTTTTCCCATGCCGTACCATTTTCTAATATCGATCGGGCCGTAACAAATGAATCTTCTAGCGTTGAATTGCTTGAACTGCTTGAACTAAATTGCGATCGCCATAGATAGAAACCAGTATTCCAAACCAACGGCTCCAACAATGCTGATGGCTTCCCCTGAAGCGCTAACAATGCCGCTGCCGCCCAGTCATTGGTCTCCATTAACGGCACATCGCGATCGGCAAAGCCATAATCACGGGGCGCTAAACTTAGCCGTTCAAATTCGCCATTTTCCGAAGTTCCAATAATCGCCGTCCGATCGCAGGCCAAATCACAACTGCCTTCCAGACCTTTTACGGTCAAAAATGATCGGGTTCCCCGCAAGGCAAAGGCTGCTCTAAACATCCCTTCCGTCGGTGGATGGACGTAGCCACAGACGATCGTTTGTAGTCCTGAATAAGGCGACCACATCAGTTCGAGAGTTGACAAGGGCGGACGTTTACCGATTTGGTCTCGGTAGGGCATTAGGGCTTGGGCTAAGGGAAAATGATCGGGCAAATAGACAAATCCTAGGCCCACAGTTTCTAAGATTTCATGCACTTGCATCAAACTCAACCCCGACCAATCTACTCCTAAACTTTGCCAAAGCTCAATTAAGGGCAAGCCTTCTTTGGTTGGAACCCGATCGCCCCCATGCTGAATCACGGCAATGCCTGCGGCAGATAATACCAATGCGGTCAAGGGACCAAGGGGAGCCGTGCGCGATCGGCCATCGTAGGGATAACAAAAAACCCAGGGATTTCGGGAAATGGGGGGCAGCTGTGGCCCAAGCGCATCATAGGCATCTGCCATCCCCGCGAGTTCTTCGCCCGTGGGTCGCTTGATTCGGTGGGAAATTAAAAATGCACCGATTTGGGCAGGGGTCGCGTCTTGATGCAACATCATGCGCATGGCACTGTTTGCTTCCGATCGGGTCAAATTTTGACTAGTGTGTGGACCACTGCCTACTTTACGCAGTAAGGCTCGGAATTCATGACTCATGGCGTTGCGTTCCGATCGGTGTCCCGGTACGAGAAAAAGGGGCTAAAAAATAAAGGGCTAAAATAAATTTAGCTAAATTTTAAAGAGTCTTTAGTTTAATACAAGTTTGTCCTGAGAACGCGGGTTTTGACGTTGACGATCGGCTTGAAGTTGCCTTTGGATGTGGGTTTGAACGAGTTCTCGAAAACGGCGAATGGGCGGGATGTGGAGCCGATCGCTGGTGGTCACAAGCACAACATCACGGGTAATTACAGGGTCAGTAGTAGGTCGCATGACCAGTGTTGGATCTAAATGGAGATCAGCAACAGCACCTTGAGGCAGCAGCGCCATGAGTTCACCCTGACGGACAACGCCGCGAAAGGCATCAAGAGTATTGAGTTCTAAGACTGCATTCAGCGTCACGCCTTGTTTTTGAAATTGGTCTTGAACTAAACGCTGCATTCCATAGCCATCTTTAAACACAACTTGCGGATAGTGAACAAGCCGATCCCAAGGCACCGCGTCATTTTGAGCGAGGGGGTGATTCGCAGACATGAGTACTTGGACGGGTTCGGTATAGAGCTTATCTACAATCATTTCAGGACTGGCAGTCAGGAAGCGGTTATTCATGACAATCGCTACATCCACTAATCCATCTTTTAGGACTTTTAAGGCCCGATCGCTACCGAGAGAGGTAACACGGAGTTGGACGTGAGGATATTCGGTACAAAAGCGCTGCAAGACTGGAGGAAGCTGATAAGCACAGACCGAGTGAATGGCCGCAATACAGAGTTCGAGCTGTTTACCCTCCATTAGGTTTTGGAGGTCGGTGGTGGCCATTGTCCATTCCTGTAAGATTTTGCGCGCCCGAGGCATAAAGCATTCCCCAGCGACCGTGAGTTTGACGTGACTAGTTCGATGAAATAGGGACACGCCTAGGGTGGCTTCTAGAGTTTGGACTTGGCGGCTGATGGTGGATTGGGTTACATTACAGCGTTTAGCAGATAGTTGAAAACTTCCAGTTTCGGCGACGGTGATAAAGGCTCGTATTTGTTCGAGACGCATCAAAAATATCCTAAATTATTCTCAAAATTACGGCCAGCTTAAACATGATTGCTAAATCAGCGCCATTCATCTAGGGCAAATTGTAAGCCTGACTTTAATTTAGCCGAAATTCCAATGTCCTGAATTTTTTGCTGAATGGTGGCTCGCACGATCGGTTCCGGGCATGTCCGATCGATGTGTTGAAGGGCTTGAAGAATATGAAATCGCAACGATGAATCAGCCGTTGTAAATTGATCCAATAGACCATCAACTGCGTCGGGTTGGGCTAAGTTTCCGAGGGCAGTGACCGCCAATTTACGATCGGTTAATGCCAAATTTTGTTGAATTAATTGAATCAAATAGGCCACCGCCAAGTCTTTTAAATTATGCACACGCCCCAAAGCCCGCAGCAATTCAGTTTGCACAAGACTCATTGTTTGCGAGGCTTTAAATAATCCAATTAACGCCTCTCCCGTTTCAATCCGCAACAGCGATCGGACCAGTTCAATCGCCAAAGCATCGGGCAGCGGGTGACTTTTCAAGGCTCGAAGTAACGATTCTGTTGAATTGGGTCCCAATCGCCCTAAACTCGTCGCCGATCGAATACAAACAGAAGCATTGAGATCCCACAGCAGCGGCGTTAACACTTCAATTCGCCGATCGCAACTTAAGGTCTGACAAAATGCGATCGATTCAGCAGCGGTTTCACGAATACGGGCGATCGGTGACTTGAGGGCTTGAATAAGGACTGTGGCAATGCGATTGTCTTGAAAATTTCCCAAGGCTACGATCGCGGTGCAACAGACCTCTGTATCTGGGTGTACTGCCAACTGCAATAACATCTCAACCGCGTCCATGGTGCGAAGATTTGCCAAAATACGTACAGCCCACAAGGACCAAGATGCGGTCTCTAATTCAGTCTGTAGCATGGATTTTAATACGGTCAAACTGCGATCGCCATACTGAGCCAACACCGTCGCCGCCATGGATTGCACGTCAGGATTTCCTGACCGCAGCACTTCCAACAGCGCCACCATCACCCCATCGTCTTCCCAAGCCCCGAGAGTTCGGACGATAAACCATTGCACCTCTTCGTCTGAATCTGTTGGGTCATTTAGTGTGTCATTTAAACGATTTAGGAGCGGCGCGATCGCAGTATTCCCCAACTTTGGCAAGAGCTTAGACACGTCCCACCGCACCTGAAAATCCCCCCATTCCAAGGCTTGCAGCAATCCATCTAAAACCTGCGTCTCCATCTGCATCGCATCGGTACGATCGGGAGTTTGGCTGCTAGGTTGATCAACCAATTGATCGGCGGATTGATTGGCGGATTGATCAACGGATTGATCAGCAAAGAACGATCGTTCGGCCAATTTACAAACCTCACCCCAATTGGATGCAGCGATCGCGGTTTCGAGTTCTGCGGCGAATCCTACTGTCACTACTGTCGGGTCTGGACTAAGTTCTGCTGCCTGTTCCACCGATCGTTTCTCCCTTAAAAATCTTACTGAAACCGACCAGCAACCCAAATATCATCGCCCCGCACCTCTATGGGATAGGTCTTCAAATTTTCGGTCGCTGGACCTTGTAAATGCTTGCCCGTAATATCAAATCGAGACTGATGGCAGGGACAAATAAATGACTCCTGAACATTATCCCAATTCACCAAACATTTTTGATGAGAACAAGTTGGACTGACGGCAGACAAGACTCCTATCTCAGAGCTATTCTTTTTCTTGGGGCCACGTATGACTAAAAGAGGTTCACTAGAAAAATGTTCACTGAAGATTTTTCCCTCTTCTTCTAATAGTTTGAGACTGCCAATATTTTGAAAGCCCGCAGAACTCGTTTTCCCGCAGCCCCCCATCAAAACTAACAGCCAACCCGTACCAAACCGCCGTAAAAAGGCACGTCGCCCCGACATCAAACTAGGCTCCGATCGCCCGAGCTTAAGTAATTTACGAGAATGAGGCGTTGGGTGAGTCATGGGAAATCGATCGCGACGTGAACAGCAAGGGGGGAATTATTTAAAACTATAAGGCACTCCTAAGGACTTGATCGCCTAATACTAGTCACGCATACCTTGCATCCTAGTTTTGCATCAAACCTATAGTTTCGTGATTTTGGATACGAAATAGCCTTTCAATCTCTTTTAGGGTAATGCCTTGAGGTTACGTAGATATTTCTCCCTATTCCTAAACAAGCACTATGACTCCCGTATCCGAAAAGGCTCCTGCTGCAAAAGCCGATAAGCTCAATAAGTTTGAGAAGTTCAAGCTCGAAAAGGATGGCCTTGACGTGAGAGCTGATCTGGATCATTTTGCCTCTATTGGTTGGGAGGCGATGGATGAGACCGATCGGATCCATCGTCTGAAATGGTTGGGAATTTTTTTTCGGCCCGTAACACCGGGGAAATTTATGGTGCGGTTGCGGTTGCCCAGCGGCATTATGACCAGTGCCCAATCCCGCGTATTGGGGGATGTGATTCAGCGCTATGGGGATGATGGGGTTGCAGATGTCACGACCCGGCAAAACATACAACTTCGGGGGATTCGGATTGAAGATGTGCCGGAGATCTTTCAGCAGTTTGAACGCGTTGGCTTAACCTGTGTTCAATCGGGGATGGATAATGTTCGCAATATCACCGCATCGCCTGTTTCTGGAATTGATGCGGCTGAATTGATTGATACTCGCGAATTGGCGCAACAGGTTCAAGACTTAATTACAAGCAATGGCCAAGGCAATCCACGCTTTAGCAATTTACCCCGTAAGTTTAATATTGCGATCGGGGGCTGCCCTGACAATTCAATTCATGCCGAAATTAATGACATTGCCTTTGTTCCGGCGTTTCAAAATGATGTAATTGGATTTAATGTTGTTGTTGGTGGGTTCTTTTCAGCCAGTCGGGTGGAAGCTGCAATTCCGATGAATGTGTGGGTTGCGCCGAGTGATGTAGTGGATTTGTGTGGTGCAATTTTGGATGTGTACCGCGACCATGGACCGCGTGCCAATCGTCAAAAGTCGCGTTTGATGTGGTTAATTGATGTTTGGGGTGTGGAAAAGTTTAGATCTGAAGTTGAAACCCAAATGGGCCGATCGCTTTCTCCCGCTGCGGCAAAGGACGAAATTAATTGGGGAAAACGCGATCATTTAGGAATTTATCCTCAAAAGCAAACGGGTTTGAATTATGCCGGATTACACATTCCGGCTGGACGAATGGTCGCAGATGACTTCTTTGAATTGGCCCGACTTGCTGAAGTATATGGTGATGGTGAAATGCGGCTCACGGTTGAACAGAATATCATTATTCCAAATATTCCTGATTCGAGGTTAGAGCCATTTAATTCTGAAGTATTACTTCAACGCTTTAGCCCAAATCCCGGCCCGATCGTCCGTGGAATGGTGTCTTGCACGGGCGCGCAGTTCTGCAATTTCGCCATGATTGAAACTAAAAATCAAGCTATTGAAATGGCGACATTATTGGATGCGGAACTAGATGTTCCAAAAGCGGTGAGAATGCATTGGACTGGATGCCCAAATTCCTGTGGTCAGCCTCAGGTCGCAGATTTCGGGTTTATGGGAACGAAGGCTCGGGTGGACGGCAAGACCGTTCCGGGAGTGGATTTGTTTATGGGCGGGAAAGTGGGCAAAGATGCTCATCTTGGCGAAAAGGTGATGAAAAGCATTCCGGTGACGGACCTAAAGCCGTTTCTGCGTAAGGTGTTGATTGAAAAGTTTGGGGCGACTCTAAAATCTGGAGTGATCCCAACGGATTCGACCCCATTGGTATTGCCAGACGGGAATGCTGCGGCTAGTACTGGCGCTGCAAATGTGGTGAAGCCCGCTACGTTGATATTCAGCAAATCTGGTCAGGAGATTGTTTGTGACAGTGGGAAGTCTATTCTGAGCATTGCAACAGCGGCAGGGATTGCGATCGAAACGGATTGTCAATCGGGAAGCTGCGGCACCTGTAAACAAAAGCTAGTTGAGGGCACAGTGGAATACCCGAATAATACTCCAGCAGCTTTAACGGATAGCGAACAATCACATTATGTTCTAACCTGTAGCGCTCACCCGGTTGGCCGAGTGGTGTTAGATTTTTAGGCAGTGCAAAACTGCTCATTGATTGATTGATTGATTGATTGATTAATTAATTGATTGATTGATGAGCAATTTGACTGGTTTTTGATAATTTTCTCTACTTTTGGACTCGAAATGATTAATGGATTACTGTCCTTTACGGGGCGTTACCGGATTCTACATTTAACTTGGTTCGCATTCTTTTTGACGTTTGTTTGTTGGTTTAACTTTGTGCCCTTTGCCACTACCGTCGCAAAGCAGCTCGCCCTAACGGATACACAAGTCAAAACCCTGGCAATTTGCAATCTCGCCTTGACCATTCCAGCCCGCATCATTATTGGTATTTTGCTGGATAAATTTGGTCCTAAAATCACATTTTCCAGTTTACTTGTCTTTGCTGTTGTTCCCTGTCTGGGAACCGCATTAGCTCAAGATTTTAATCAATTGGTCATAAGTCGATTATTAATGGGATTAGTGGGTGCTGGCTTTGTGGTTGGCATTCGCATGGTGGCTGAATGGTTTGAGCCTAAAGAAATAGGTTTTGCAGAAGGCATCTATGGAGGCTGGGGAAACTTTGGTGCATTTGGTGCGAAGTTTGGATTGCCCTTGGCCGCGATGAGTTTGGCGGGTGTTGTGGGCGGGGCTTCTGGCTGGCGCTGGACTATTGCCCTCACGGGAATCATTGCAGCAATCTACGGTGTTATTTACTATAACAATGCCCAAGATACTCCCGATGGCGTTGTCTATCTCAAACCCAAGAAAGCCAGTGCTTTGGAGGTCACGAGCATTCGCAGTTTCTGGGCCATGATGGTAATGAATTTTGGCTTAATTGGCGCATTGGAACTGTTGAATTGGCAATTGTTCAATGTGAAATTTCTATCTGAAACCGCCCTGTGGATTGTCGGTTTTTTGATTGTATTACTCTATGCTTATCAGAGCTATCAGGCTTGGCAAGTCAATCGAGAATTGCTCCAAAATCAGCGAAGCTATGATGCTAAAAGTCGGTATCAATTTCGTCAAGTGGCCCTACTCGAATTTACCTATGTTGTGAGTTTTGGTTCAGAACTTGCTGCTGTGTCTATGTTGCCGACCTTTTTTGAAAAGACGTTTGGTGTAGAGGCGACGATCGCAAGTTTACTCGCGGCCAGTTATTCATTTTTGAACTTGGTTTCGCGGCCCAGTGGTGGAATTATTTCCGATCGTTTCGGGAGTCGAAAATGGGCCATGGTTTTCTTTTGCATGGGCATTGGTCTTAGCTACTTAGTCTTGTCCAAAGTCGATTCTGGTTGGGCGATCGGCGGTGCGGTCGTAGCCGTTATGGCCTCAGCCTATTTTGCTCAAGCGGGTTGTGGGGCAACCTTTGGCATGGTGCCATTAATTAAGCGGGAAGTGACGGGCCAGATTTCTGGGAACGTTGGCGCTTATGGGAACTTTGGGGGTGTGGTCTATCTCACGGTTTTAAGTTTCTCAAATGCATCGACCTTTTTTGCAGTGATGGGAACGATGGCACTGATTTGTGGCTTCTTGTGCTCCTTCTTCCTGTTGGAACCGAAGCTTCAGCACCATCCTCTTCCTGAGGTAGTGCCCACGATCGGATAAGGAATGAGAATTTAAGAATCTGGAGAAATGCATTGAATTATTCCGTTGGGTTGAGGACAAGGCAAGCCATGTCCCTACAGATCCGGATTTAAGAGGTTGTAGGGGAACAGCTCGCCGTCCCCCAAACCTAACGAGGAGATTTGTGGCAATTGAGACCCGGATCTTACAAAGTCCTCCTTAATCAACTTGACTAAGGAGGACTTTGATTTCAATACAAAACTTTAATCTACAATCACTCGCTCTAAGAATGCCACCGCTTCAACATGAGTGGTTTGTGGGAAGAAGTCAGCGGGTTGAACTCGGGTCAAACGATAGTCATTGTTCTCACACAAAATTTTCAAATCTCGAGATAAGGTGGCTGGATTGCAGCTCATATAGACAATGCGATCGGGTTTAATTTTAAGCAATGTATTCAATACCCACCGATCGCACCCTCGACGAGGCGGATCCATTAATACAATGTCAGGACTGATAATGACATCATCAACCCCCTCATCCGTAATCCCCATTAGCAGTGGTAGTAAAGTTTCCACACTTCCTGCGTGAAATTCAGCATTCTCGATGCCATTCTTTTCAGCATTAATTTTGGCTTGCTCGATCGCACTGGCCTGCATCTCAATCCCAATCACCCGCTTCACTTGTTTGGCTAGGGGTAAGCTCAACGTCCCAATGCCACAATAGGCATCAACAATTGTTTCATTGCCCGTCAAGTTCAATTCTTGTTCAATCTCATAAAGCATCGCTTCGGCTTGCTCAGTGTAAACCTGAAAGAATGTATCGGGACGAATTTGAAATTTCAAGCCTCCAAACCGTTCTTCAATGTAACCCCGACCGACAATACAAAAGGTTTCAAGCCCAAAAATGACATTCCCTTTTTCATTATTAATATTCAAACAAACGCCAACCAGTCCAAAGCGCTGCATCCATTCATTGCATTGCTTCCAGAGTTCATTAAGTTTGCGATCTTTGGCCACGATCGTCAGTAGAAGTTCACCCGTGCGACGACCCACTCTCAAGGAAATATGGCGCACATTACCTTGATGGGTTTTCTCGTCATAAATAGCCCATTTTGCTTTACCAATGTCTTTTTTAATTTCAGCGAGCAATGGATTTAAACGAGTGTCCTGAATGGGACATTGATTCAGGTTAACAATACTATGGGAGCCTTTTTGGTAATAGCCTGCAATGACGTGACCATGGACAATCGATCGCATTGGATCGCGAAGTTTGGCTTCTGGTTGATTCCGTTCTGCAACACTCAACGGATAACTGGACTTGTTGCGATATTGAAACGCTTCGCCAACGCTTAAGACCTCATCAACTTCGAGTTCATCACTAAATCCGCCGATACGTTGCAGGGCTTGCACCACCTGATCGCGTTTGGATGCGAGCTGTTGACGGTAGCTGACATGTTGCCACTGACAGCCCCCACATTTGTCGGCGACGATGCACTTAGGACGCACCCGATCGTCGGAAGCTTGTAAGACATCAACTAATTGAGCCGTGGCATATTTTGCTTTGACGATCGCCATTTTTGCCAAAATTCGATCGCCCGGTACAGTATCTGGCACAAAAACGACTAGTTCATTCACCCGACCCACCCCGTCACCACTGTCACTGAGGCTTTCGATTGTCAATTCAACCCGATCGCCTTGTCGCCATTTCCGTATATCAGATGCTGTGGGAATCATTATGAGTTAACCGGAAATTAAGGGAGTGATTGGATGGAGTGGATGCGTTAAATCTAGTCGAATACACGATCGGGGTTCTATCGGTTATTTCTTTGCACCTCGAATAGCCACAACAGAGCTATTAAAATTATATTGTGGTCCTTCGAGTTCTAAGGATGTGCCAATTTTGACTTTTTTATTACCGAATACAACCCCACCATCATCGGCGACTTTTGCGTTGCCATTTAAAGTCATGAGTAGGTCGTTGGAAAATCTCATTTCTGGGCGGGGATCGGGCAATGCTTTGACACTCCCATCGGGCTGAGGTATGGCCAAAGTACGGGGCAAGAATTCTAGTTTGGTCAGGTATACGTCACCGGAGGGTTCGTTGCGAATGATGACGCTGATTTTGTCGCCCGATTTGAGTATGTTTTTAGGATCAACAGCATTAAGTCCACGCACGATAACATCCACTTCGATGGGGGAACCTTGGGCATAGGACGACGTTTTGCCCGGTAGCAGGAAAATTCCGGCGACCACCATGAAAATTATCAGAGCGGCTCCTGCATCTAGAATGCTAACTTTGCCGAAGAGTCTGCCTTTAGAATCCAGAATTGCCATGGGATGATTTCCTTTACTTCGAGATAAGAATCACTTACCCCATCCAAAATTTGTCACTCGTCAGAGTACCACATGTGTCCTATCTCTAGAAAAATCGATAATCTTTAATTCTTGAGATTAACAAAATGGATTTGCGATCGGGTTCTATTTAAATATCTGATTAACGATCGAAATTATTTAGCGATCGGACCAACCCTCTGAAACTGTGAATATTCTTTGTTTAATTTTGCAATGGAGTCTGCATAAGATTGCCTAGACGGTGAATAATAATAGACTAGACATTAACGTTCCTACTCAATTCCCCCTAAAGGTTCCACGGGTCATGCCCCAGTTTAATATCCAGACGGATAGCGACATCCCCGCATCCAGTCAACTTTTTAACCAAATTCTATTTGCGATCGCCTCACGGCAGTATCCGCCGGGGCACCGTCTGCCAAGCACTCGACAGCTAGCCATGCTCACGGGGCTACACCGCAACACCATCAGTAAAGTTTATCGACAATTAGAAGAGGCTGGAGTTGTAGACGCTCAGGCTGGATCCGGTATTTATGTCCGAGATCACATCACCGAAGGCAACGCGCTCCAGCAGTCTCCCCTACTTCAACAACATCCCGCTGCCCATCGTCTAATCCAGCAAAATGTAGATGAATTATTAAAACAAGGCTGTTCCCTTAGCCTAACTCGCGAACTTTTCCTCGCCGAAATTGACTGGCGACTGCGCTGTAGTGCTCAAGTCCTAATCACTGCCCCCAGTCATGATCTCGCCGCTGGAGAAATGATGCTCCAGGAACTTCAGAAAGCCCTGAATATTCCCATTCAGCTTGTTCCCATGGAAGAACTCGCCCAAGTTCTTGACCAAACCCGCTCCAGCACCGTCGTCACCAGTCGTTATTTTATTCACCAAGCTGAGGCGATCGCCGCCCCAAAATCAGCCCGTGTCATTCCTATTGATATTTACGATTTTGAAAAAGAACTCAAACTCGTCAAAGATCTGCCTAAAGGCCACCATCTCGGCATCGTCAGTCTCAGTGCTGAAACGATCGGCGTGGCCTCCATCATCATCCATAGTCTGCGCGGTGAAGACATTTTACTCATGGGCGCGGCGACCACCGATGCTTACAAGTTAGACGCGATTATTCGTAATGCCCAAACCATTATCTGTGACGAACCCAGCCATATCCCCGTCAAAGCCGCCATTCTCGCCGCCCAAGACGACTTAATTCGTGCCCCAAAAATAATCGCCTGCGAACGCTTCATCGTGAGTAAGTCCATCGGACTACTCAAACGAGAGTTAGGATTGGAATGAACTGTAGTAAAGCTTCTATGCCATTAGAAAACTCTCCCATTGAACCCCATTCCCCATTATTTCCCCTGAGTAAACGGGTGAATCGTATGGTGATTTTTGACTTCGATGGAACGATCGCAGACAGCTTCAGCATTGGGATCAAAATTGGCAATCAACTTGCCCAGGAATTTGGGTTTCCGACCATCACGATGGAGACGATCGATCGATGGCAACACCTCAGATCCAAGGAAATAATTCGCGAAATTGGAGTTCCCTTCTATCGCCTACCCAAAATCATTCGACGATTCAAATCGGACATGAACCGAGAAATCCCCAATCTTCAGCCCTTCGATGGCATGAAAGAAACCCTTCGGCGTCTTCGTAGTCAAGGCTGTCGTCTTGGGATTGTGTCATCAAATAGCGAAGAAAATGTTCGCAGCTTCCTAGCGGTTCAAAGCATGAGCCACCTATTTGAATTTGTTATTTCCTGTCCCCGTCTTATGGGCAAAGACAAAGCCCTCAAACGCATTTTAAAAAAGCAAAATATTCAGCCCGAAACGGTCCTGTATGTGGGCGATGAAACCCGCGACATTGATGCCGCCAAACGTAGCCACATCCGATCGGCAGCCGTATCTTGGGGCTTCAACTCCCTCCAAACCCTCACCGAACACTCTCCTGACTTCATCCTGACTGAACCTGCTGACCTGAACAAAGTTGTGCTTCGTTTTTAGAGTATTCGCTGCATTTTAGGAATCTATAACCTTAAATTTTAGATGAAGATTATTGACTCAATGTTGCGAGATTGGCAATCAGCGACGACGATCGATTTATGATCGGCCCTAACTTCAGAAAATTTTAAACGTATTAACCCGTAACTATGAATCAAACTTATCGCCCCGTTTTCCTTGTAACTGGAGGTGCCGGGTTTATTGGTGCCAACTTTGTTCTACGAATGCGCCAAAATAATCTAGCCAAAATAATCAATCTCGACAAACTCACCTATGCCGGGAATCCCCAAACCCTCGTGAGTCTTGCAGAGGATCCCGAGCATCAATTGGTGCGCGGTGACATTGGCAATACGGAATTGGTAGCGCATTTACTCGATAAGTATCAACCTGATGCGGTTGTGAACTTTGCAGCTGAAAGTCATGTCGATCGATCGATTCTCAATCCCGGTGAATTTGTTCAGACTAATGTTGTCGGGACGCTGAATTTACTGGACGCCAGTCGAGGCTATTGGCGGCGGTTGTCGAAGGATCAGGCTAATCGTGA
The DNA here is from genome assembly GCA_025351345.1 of Synechococcales cyanobacterium GL140_1_metabat_312. Classification (GTDB taxonomy): domain Bacteria; phylum Cyanobacteriota; class Cyanobacteriia; order Leptolyngbyales; family Leptolyngbyaceae; genus JAAFJU01. The sequence continues at coordinate 54,339 of JANXWB010000017.1, read as the reverse complement.
TAAATGCAATAGATTTCGGTTTCTGCATGTTTCAACAGACGAAGTTTATGGCTCTCTCGGCCCCACCGACCCTCCTTTCCGTGAAGATACGCCCTATGCGCCCAATAGTCCCTATGCCGCCTCAAAAGCCAGCTCCGATCATTTAGTCCGGGCTTACTACCATACCTATGGAATGCCTGTTCTCACAACAAATTGCTCTAATAATTATGGACCGTATCAATTCCCCGAAAAGCTAATTCCACTCATTATTTTAAATGCATTACAAGGCAAACCGCTGCCCGTTTACGGCGATGGCCAAAATGTTCGGGATTGGCTTTATGTCACGGATCATTGTGATGCGATCGCTCTAGTCTTGGAAAAGGGCAAACTGGGCGAAACCTATAATATTGGTGGTATCAACGAAAAAACAAACATTAGCGTTGTGACGACTATTTGCGAAATTTTAGACAAATTATCTCCCAAAGCTGGATTAGACCGGAAGTCTTTAATCACCTTTGTGAAAGACAGACTGGGCCACGATCGTCGGTATGCGATTGATTGCAGCAAAATCGATCGGGAACTGGGCTGGAAACCAAAAGAGAGCTTTGAGACCGGGCTTCAGCAGACCGTGCAATGGTATTTAAGTAATCCAGAATGGGTTGAAGCGGTTCAATCTGGTGCATACCAAACCTGGATTCATCAAAACTATGGTGATCGTAAATAGACTTATTTATAAGTTTATAAGTTCAAATTATTTGTATATCAATTCTAGGTAGAACAATGAAAGGAATTATTTTGGCAGGCGGCTCTGGTACTCGGCTTTACCCGTTGACGCAAGTAGTCAGCAAACAACTCATGCCTGTCTATGACAAGCCAATGATTTACTATCCGCTTTCGACCTTAATGTTAGCGGGCATTCGTGAAGTACTCATCATTTCTACTCCCGATCATTCACCCTTGTTTAAAGATTTGTTGGGAAATGGATTTCAATGGGGAATGAAATTTAGTTATATTGAACAACCGACTCCGGATGGATTAGCCCAAGCCTTTATTCTGGGTAAAGAGTTCATTGGCAATGATTCAGTTTGTTTGATTTTAGGGGACAATTTGTTCTACGGTCATGGGCTGGTTGAGATTTTACGTCGATCGGCTAAACTCAAAGATGGCGCGATTGTATTTGGATATCGTGTTTCTGATCCGCGAGCTTACGGAGTTGTGGAGTTTGATGAATCCGGAAAAGTATTGAGTTTAGAAGAAAAACCCGCCGAACCCAAGTCTAATTATGCAGTACCGGGAATTTATTTCTATGATTCACAAGCCGCTGCGATCGCGAGTACTCTCAAACCTTCACCGCGCGGAGAACTTGAAGTCACTGATTTAAGTAAAGTCTATCTAGAACAGGGAAAACTCCATGTCGAACTGCTTGGACGGGGCTATGCGTGGCTTGACACAGGTACCCACGAATCTCTCCATCAAGCGGCCAGTTTTATTCAAATTTTAGAAGAACGTCAGGGCTTTAAAGTCGCCTGTGTTGAGGAAATCGCATACCGAAATGGATACATTGACGGAGATCAATTACTACACCTAGCACAGCCTTTAGCCAAAAGCACCTATGGTAAATATCTTCTAAATCTCTTGACTCCCGATAGTTTCTACGAACGTTGGAGAACTTGAGTAACTTAATTAGTAAATTAATTTGACCTCCATAGTTCTTCATTCATAATTTTTCATGAAATTTATCAAGACTAAAATCCCAGAGGTAATGATTCTGGAACCTAAGGTTTTTGGGGACGATCGTGGCTTTTTCTATGAGAGCTTTAATGAGAAGGCATTTCTAGAGGCAACAGAATCTCAGACTAAATTTGTTCAAGATAACCATTCTAAGTCTGGCAAAAATGTATTGCGCGGTCTCCATTATCAAATTCAGCAACCTCAAGGCAAACTTGTTCGGGTAGCCGTGGGTAGGGTTTTTGATGTGGCCGTGGATTTACGACGAAATTCTGACTACTTTGGGCAGTGGGTAGGGGTTCATTTAAGCGCTGAAAATAACCGCCAACTATGGGTTCCACCAGGATTCGCCCACGGCTTCTTAGTGCTCTCAGAAAGTGCAGAGTTTTTGTACAAAACAACCGACTACTATGCTCCCGCCTATGAACGATCGGTGCTGTGGAATGACCCAGACTTAGGAATTGATTGGCCAATAGATCAGGCTCCAATTCTGTCAGGTAAGGATCAATTGGGGAGCCGATTTAAAGATGCGGATGTGTTTGAATAGTTTAAATTCTATTGAAAAATAGATAATAGATCTAACAGAACGTTGATACATTTCACAATCTCTCGACGCTCTGTTTAGATTAGCTAAACCACGCGAATAAATTATCAGTTTCATTTAATCCTCACGCTTAAGAACGTTTCTGCGACTTCCAGGTTCCGCCATAGCAATAGTAATCATTATTTTCTGAAAGCCGATCGCAACATTTCTGACACACAAAGATCCATTGTTTTGAAGCATCATGCTGCACTCGAAATAAGCATGGAAAAACGTCTTGGCACCGATCGCATTTTTTTTCCCGTTGTCGAACCATATCAATTACTCCGAATGCTTGCATTAAACAAAACTGTATTAAATAAAATTCACTAAAGTGTATGCGATCGCGGCTGAAAAAATGGGCACCGTTAAATTGTCAATACCCAAATTAGAGAATGCTTCTAGTACCGCAGATAAGATACCAACGATAACTGCGATGGTAATTAATTGAACCTGTGAATCGACAATAGTACTCAACACAAGGGCAGAAACAAGAGTAGCCACGATCGCCATAGTAATTGAGCCTTCCCAACTCTTCTCCATTCCCCAAAGATGATAGCGATTTCGGCCAAACCGCTTGCCCACTAAACCCGCCAGCCCATCGCCCCACGTCATTACTAAAATTCCCAGCACCCCAAACTCTGGACGATTTATACCCCAAAAATATCCGACTAAGATGGCGATACTTACGGCATAAAAAAATGTCCCATAACTTTTTCGGCCAACATTATCAATGCGCGGCAACAGTTGAAACCGATAGGACGCGAACGTGACGATCGCAAAAAAAACGCCCGCGCTTACCCCAATCCATCCTGGTATCTTCATCCACCAAGCCAACAACACAATATTTCCAGTCCCAACGTGGACCACCTTACGCACCAGTTCCGAACCCTCCACCGCCCACCGATCGACCCCGATCGCAATTAGCCCCACCAGCGCCAACCACAACACCGCGATCGCAACTTTTACTTCCACCGTCTCCACAGCGCCCAGCCACTCAATCACAGCGCTTACTCCTAAATCTAAAATTCTCGGCTCTTCTCTTACCCTAGAATGAAAGATGGAAATTATGACGCGATGTTAAGAAAAAACTATGAAAGTTGCAGTCACGGGTGGAACCGGATTTGTGGGAAGTCGGTTGGTGGAAAAACTTGAAGCAGGTGGACATCAGACCCTGTTGTTGACCCGCAATACCGATCGTGCCCGTCACCAATTTCCAGCCGATGTCTATAAAAATGTCACCATTGTCTCCTTAGCATCCACCACTTGGCCATCGTCCCTGAATGCCTGTGATGGGGTGGTTAATCTTGCGGGAGAACCAATTTCTGATGCACGCTGGACCGCCGATCGGAAAAAACTTTTGATGGACAGCCGAGTTGTCACAACCGAAAAACTGGTGGCAGCGATCGCGGCGGCAGAAGTCAAACCCAAAGTATTAGTCAGCGCATCAGCCATTGGATTCTACGGCACCAGCGAAACAGCAACCTTTGACGAAAGTAGCCCAGCGGGTGAAGACTTTCTAGCAGAGATTTGTAAGAATTGGGAAGCCGCTGCCAATGCCGCCCAAGCCTCCGGCACCCGAGTCGTAATCGTCCGTCTGGGGATTGTGTTGGGAATGGGGGGAGTGATTGGGAAAATGTTGCCACCGTTCAAATTATTTGCAGGAGGACCGATCGGCTCGGGGAAACAGGGATTTTCTTGGATCCATCGCGATGATGTGGTGGATTTATTACTACAGGCGCTGACCGAACCCACCATGCAAGGCGTTTACAATGGCACGGCCCCCAACCCAATCACAATGGGCGAGCTTTGCACGGAAATGGGGAAATCTCTCGGTCGTCCTTCTTGGCTCCCGGTTCCAGCGATCGCCCTTGAAGCATTGTTGGGGGAAGGCGCAAAGTTGGTTCTAGAAGGTCAAAAAGTATTACCCACCCGATCGTTGGCAAGTGGATTTAAGTTCACCTATTCATTTATTTCAGATGCGTTGAAACAGGTTCTAGCAGGCGTTTAGGAATAAGAATTGAATACAATTAGCGTTTAATTGAAGATTTTAATAGTCCAAATCTTCTAGTTGGGTTTAGAAAACGGCAGACCATTCCCCTACAGATTCGGTTTCTAGGTACTGTAAGGGAACAACTCACTCATAATCCAAATCCAACGGAATTTTATGGATTTCTCTAGGTTATTAAACGCATATTCCTCAGCAAATTCAGAGAAACATTTCCACAAAAAAGGACGATCGGAATCTTTTTTAGCTACCCTTAAGAAATATAAGGAATCGGCGTTTCATCTGATGTAGTTTTTTCTACACTTACTGATACTTCCATGCCTAACATTTTCACCAAACTCTACCGTGCCACTGTGAATACAATCCTCGTTGAACAGACCAAAATCAAAGAAGATCTCGCAGGCATCAAAAATCCGCTTTGCCGATCGATTCTTTTACTTCAACCTCAGCCTACCGGAAAAGTTGCGCTGTTGTTCCATGGATTCACCGCCGCACCTTACCAGTTTGGGCCGATCGCACAGTTATTATACCAAGCGGGTTATAGCGTCATGGTGCCGTTGATGCCGGGTCATGGTCGCAGTGGAGAATTTTCTGCTAGCAACCCAACTCCCTTGCCGATCGAGCCTCAACCCTATAAAGACTTTGCCCTGGAATGGTTTAAGCAAGCACAGACCATCGACCCTAGCGCCAAAATTACAGTGGGTGGACTGTCCGGTGGGGCATCCTTGGCGGGATGGTTAGGCATTGAAAAGGCGAGTCAGTGCAATCGGGGAATTCTGTATGCGCCATACTTTGGCAATAGTCGGTTTGTATTAGATTTAATCATTAATAAATCTCAGAGCTACCGCACTTGGCTAGGCGAACCGAACCCCGCATATCCAGGCTACAACGGATTCCAAACGCAGGCATTAAAAGCGTTTTTGACGATCGGTGAAGAAGTATTAGCGCGATCGAAAAAGGAAGCCACTCCACCAATATTTGTTCTCTCAACCGGCTGTGATATCGCTGTTAATAATAATGATCACAAAGAATTCTTTGAAAATATTGTTCAGAATCAACCCTTAAGTTGGTATTACTGCTTCGATCGGGATTTAAATATTCCTCACACCATGCTGTTGAAGGCTGAGGGAAACCAATGGGAAAGCGTCTTGAATATCATGACCAAAGCTTATCTCCAAAGCAAAATCACTTGGGCCGAAGTCGAAGAGATTGCCTACCAAATGACTGAGGGTAAAACTTATCCACAAATCATTAAAGAATTAGGATTTGAATCTAAAGTCTTGGCTGATTTACCTGCATTGATCACAATGGTAGACAAAAGAGCGATCGTCGAAGCCCGTAACCCTAGCCGATCGATGGATTAAAAACAATCTACAGGGCCATGATCTCACCTGTCTTAAACTGAACAAATAAATAATCAATTCATCATCCCAATTTTTCAATTTACCATTCTCGATCGCCGTGCTGCGGGCAATTGCCACCAAGCTAAATGCGGTAAATCGTGATGTTCTTCGTGATACCCAAAATGGTAACAACTAATGAATGACCAAAACTCAGAAAACGGCGTACTTGTGGCACGACATTCATTCACATAACCGCCCTCAGGTTCAGTATGGGGCAAAAAGGTACCAAACAAAAATAGCTGAAATGAACTCATTACCGAGGGAAACACCCAAAACCACGACAGATTGATTTCGGGAACCTGTAAGAGTTGGTGAATCACATGAAATGTCGAAATCAATAGTCCAATCCGAACCCAACTCCAATAGTTCTGCATAAAGTTCCAATACCAAGCAAAGAAATTCTTGCGCTTGCCATTATGGTAGTCAGGATCCCCCTCTCGTCCTGGAATATCATGGTGAAGGTTGTGCATTGAGCGCATTTTGCCAAAGGGAAACATGGCATAAACAAACAATACAAAATGTCCGATCGCATCATTGATTTTTGGATTATTTGGGTCGATCGATCCATGCATTGCATCATGAGCCGTCACAAACAGTCCTGTATATAAAAACATTTGCCAGGTAAAGCCGACAAATTTAACCCAACTGGGCAATTGAGCCAAATCTAATTGAAATAGCAAAAAAGTACTACTCGCCCAAATTCCAATCAGGGTCAATGCCACAACAACACCGGGCTTTTGTATCTGGAGCTTAACCATCTCAATCCTCAATACGCTTGGGCGCAGCAATAATCCTTTATGTATCTTAACATTTCTAAATCGCAATAGAATAATCAACGGTAAAATAGAAGCACACTTTATTTTTTATTTTTACAGTGACATTCTGATGACCTACGCGATCGACTTTGGCACGAGTAATACTGTGGTGGCGCGGTGGAATGTGGCGACGGGGGAAGCCGAAACGCTGATTATTCCGACCCTTTCTCAAAAAATTGCCCAAAATCCACCCTTAATTCCCAGCTTGCTCTATGTCGAAGATGGGGCAACGGGGAAAACAGTTGTCGGTCAAGCCGTGCGCGATCGGGCCTTGGATGCGGCAACGAATGCGAGATTTTTCCGGAACTTTAAGCGTGGCATCGGGACAGCGGTTCAGGGATTTCAGCCGGAATTGGATGGAGTTACGATCGGACCTGAGCAAATTGGCAGTTGGTATTTGGAACAGGTGATCACTCAGGCAAGACAGGCTGATCCGGGAATTTTGGATTCGGTTGTGTTTACAGTCCCGGTCGATAGTTTTGAGGCATATCGGTTGTGGTTAGGGCGAGTGTGTCAGACCCTTGGGATCAATCAAGTGCGATTGCTAGATGAACCTACGGCAGCGGCGTTGGGCTATGGATTAGTGAATCAGGAATTATTGTTGGTGATTGATTTTGGGGGTGGAACCCTGGACTTGTCTTTAGTTCGATTGGAGGTGAAAGAGGATTCACAAATTAAACCCACTGGATTCATTTTGAAATGGGGCCAGAAGGACTTTGCTCAGCAGTCTGGCCAAAAACTCAAAATTGCTAATGTGATTGCAAAAGCAGGTCAAAATCTTGGCGGTGCAGATCTCGACAATTGGCTAATGGATTACTTTAAAGAGACGCAGGGCTTGACGGTGAATGCAATTTCAATGCGATTAGTAGAACGCTTAAAAATCAATCTATCCTTGCAATCCAAAGCTGAAGAAGCCTTCTTTGATGATGAAAATTTTGAGACTTATGAATTGAAGTTAACCCGCGATCGGTTTGAGCAAATCTTACAAGAACGACAATTTTTCGATCGGCTTGATGGGTCAATGAATCAAGTGATTCAACAAGCCAAACGCCAAGGCATTGAATTGACTGATATTGGAGCCGTGTTGATGGTCGGCGGCACCTCCCAAATTCCAGCGATGCAGACTTGGATTACGAAGTATTTTGATCTATCCAAGATTCGATCGGATAAACCCTTTGAAGCGATCGCCCATGGTGCATTGAAATTAGATCAAGGTGTTGAAGTAAAAGACTATCTTTATCATAGCTATGGTATTCGCTATTGGGATCGGCGATTGAATGCGCACAACTGGCATCCGATTATCAAAACAGGTCAGATTTATCCGATGGAAAAACCCGTAGAACTAACGCTCGGCGCTTCTGTTATCAATCAGCCCAGTATTGAATTAATCATTGGTGAGCTTTCCAGTAACAACAATCAAACCGAAGTCTATTTTGATGGCGATCGGTTAATCACTCGTAATCTTGCTACCAATCAACTCAACGTTCAAACCTTGAATGACAAAGATGGATCTCGTAGCATTGCAGAACTTGACCCACTCGGTGAACCGGGACGAGATCGTATTAAGGTTAAGTTTCAGGTCGATAAAAAACGATTTCTACGCATTACTGTAGATGATTTATTAACTTCAAGAACCATTGTTATAGATGAACCTGTTGTCGAACTCTCTTAAATTTAGCCTCAGACTTAAGCCTCAAACTTAGGTAGCCCGATCGCAGTTCCTAAGCTGAAGAGGAGTGAGGATGCATATCGGATCCGAATTGTAGACTATCAAATTTTCTATAAAATAAATGATACTCGGTATGAAATAGATGATACAAAGAACATGATGATTCTCCTTCACTGTCGTCATAGGCAAGAAGTCTATCGAATGTGAATACGAATTCTCAAAGTTATTCTAATTAACATCCATGCAAACTTCAATTTCTTACTCTGATTTACTATTGAAAATTAATCCTGGCGATATCATTGTATTTTCTGGGAAAGATCTCCCATCTAATGTTGTCAAAATTGCGACCCGATCAGATTACGTACATGTCGCAATAGTATTGTCCGTCGAAGATAATCGCGACGATGGGAATTGTATTTTGCTGGCTGAATCCCACATCGACACCAGCCTTCCCAGCCTCGGCACCAGAGAATGTCGTCGAGGTGCACAAATACAATGGCTTGAAAAACGGTTACAAACTTGCAAAGAGCCAGTGCGTTGGTCAAAACTCAACCCCGAACTCAACCCTGCCGAAACCGTTAAGCTCCAGAGTTGGCTCTGGGAAATTGAGCAATCAAAAGTCGGATATGACTACCTTCAAGCGATCGGGTCTGGAATCGGAATTTTTAGCACTACCGATTTCTCTGCCTTATTCTGCTCAGAACTCGTCACCCGCGCCTTACAGATTGTGGGCCGAGTCTTTCCCCACATCAACGCCTCCGCCACAACTCCAGCTCAAGTCGTGGCGCTTCCTTGTCTTAGTGCACCGATCGAAATTCAGTACAAATCCGTGGAATTCAGTACAAACTAACCGATCGGAAGCTAAGCGATCGCGGCAAACAAATCCGCCATACTCTTCTCCTCCGCATCAGCCGAAGCCACAATCTCCAGAATCTTATTCTTAGCCTTCACATCAAAACAAGACTCAACACATACCTGTGCCACCTTCTGCCGAGGAATACTGCCATCAAACAATGAATCTACGCCCTTCATGACAATCCGATCGTCATTGTCATCATTCTTCAATCCACCGGGACGAACGATCGTGTAGCTCAAACCACTGCGCTGAAGATATTCCTCCGCCCACTTTTTCCAAACTAAAATTCCCCAAAACAAATTCAACGGATGGAGTAACTTCGATACACACAGTGATGTGACTAAAATAAAGTGCTCAATGCCCTCAGCCTTCGCCGCATTCACCAAATTTTTAGTCCCCTCAAAGTCCACCAAGTAAGGCTGTGTTGGGTCAATGCTAGGTTTAGCACCCGTCGCACAAAACACCACCGTACAGCCCTTCAATGCTTCCTTTAGGGTTTGAGCTTGCAATACATTTCCCGTCACCAGCTCAATACCTTCTGGTAAAATCTCCCGAGCTTTCACCTCATCCCGCACAAAGGCTCTCACCTCAATGCCACGATCGACGAGTTGTTTGACAATCCGACGACCCGTTTCTCCAGTCGCTCCAGCCACAAATGCTTTCATCTTTTAGTTTCCCTGTGTCAATACGGTCGATTCCAGGATACATTAGCCAATGAAGAACAATGATTCGGTGATTTCGCTAACTCCATGGACGGTTTCCCTAAGCTACGGTGGTGATATATACGTGAACCCCCAGCCGTTAGGAGTCATTCATGCAAGCGCAACCCACTAATTCTGTGTTTTCCCAGACCCATGAACCTTCCACGAGCTTGGCCACTGTGAGCGATGTCGTTCAATTTACAACTCATTTCGTAGACTTCATGGAAATGTATGCGCCCTCGGCCTTAGTGGCGGAGTATTTGGATCAGCATTCTGAGTGGTTTCATCGCTGTGCTGAGCCGATGACCGTAGAGCCTGTGGGAGACACGGGATATGTGCTGGTGGTAGGCCGCTATGGAGCGATGGGTTTTGAACTCGAACCTAAGATTGGCTTAAATTTATTACCTGGAGATCACGGGGTTTATCGCATCGAAACGATTCCCGTTCCCAACTATGCGCCTCAAGGCTACGACGTAGATTTCAAGGCGGCCATGGAACTAGTCGAACACGATCCCACGGACCGTGATAATGATGCCCCCGATCGTCTAACCCGAGTCCAATGGGACTTAGACCTCACCGTATCGATTCAGTTTCCCAAGTTCATCCAATCCCTACCGTCAAACCTAGTGCTAGGAACAGGCGAGCAGCTCTTAAAACAAATCGTCCGACAAGTCTCCCGTCGATTGACCCACAAAGTCCAACAAGATTTTCACACGACCCGCAACCTGACCTTCCCCAACCAGTCCCGTAAATGGTTTTTCCAATAGTTCTGTGTAAATAAAATCATCTCAACTTCCAATTCAACGTCATTGCAGCCCGACCGAACTCCGCTTCCAATCCTGCTGAGATTGCGTTAGGACATAGCGAGCAACCGCTTCAATCTCTGCTGAATTAAGATTGTCTCCAAAGGCAGGCATCGCATTTTTACCCCCGATTACTTGAGTTTTAATTGCAGCGATCGAATTCATTTCATATTTTTCCAGCGCCTCTTTAGACAAGTTTTTTTCAGAAATAATAATATTGTTGCCACCAATGTGACAAGCTGCACAATTAGCCGTAAAGATTCGTTCGCCCAAAGACACAGGTGGGGCTGACATAACAGGGGTCTCGATCGCCGCTAATGCAGGGGTGCCGAACATCAGACTGGACATTATGAGAACGATCGGCATAATTCTGAGAACAAGAAATAATCTAGACGCTCGAACTCGATTTTTCCTCGTTAGATTGTTGAAGCTTTGGATAAAGCGCTGCGCCGATCGCACCAAGATTTGCACCGATTTTCTCCCTCAACAATTTCCTTAGCAATACTATACCAAGCTCTCCACCTCCAGTCATACATCGCACAATCGCAATAGCCGCCCCAAGATGCTATGTCGTCTAAAAAAATAAGGGAAAGACCGCAATAGCCTTCCCCCTTTCAAGTTATCTCAACCATCCCAAATTTGGGTTAACTAGCCAACGATAATTTTGCCGACCATGCCAGCACCACGATGGGGCATACAGAAGTAATCATATTCACCAGCGGGAGCATCAGCGGGGAAAGTTACGGAGAAGCTCTTACCTTTACCCTCAAGACCTTTGTGGGATAGGGAGGTACCTAAGGCAGCGTCGCCAGGAGTCTTGTTGAATTGAACATTATGAGGAGGTAATGCACCGACCGTCCAAGTTACGGTGTCGCCAGCTTTGATCGTCGCGATCGCAGGTTCAAAAACCAATCCTTTTTTGCCACCCATCGTAATCATGACTTCGGATGCAGAAGCATCAGCGGTATTGAGGAAGAACGTTGCGACCATCATCACAAGTGCGACGGATACAATTGTCAATTTACGGGCTACTGCTGCAAAAAACTTCATAACGCTTCCTTAAATGTCTAAACTTTTGTACATGATTATAACTTAGACAAGTTGTCGTAGATGAAGAAATTCTGTAGAGAAAACCGATATAGCACCGATACAGCATTGATATGGATCCAGTTCTTTATTGTGAAACGATCGCAAATCTTCTCTAGAACAAATCGCTAGTTCCCCAACCCGCAGCTTTTTCGGCAGCTCGAAGTACAAATCCGGCGATCGCTTCGACCTCAGAATCGTTCAGCCAAGTTTTTTTAATTTCTCGACAATTATAATTGTCATCTTCCCCGTCATATCCCAAGGGATAGCGCATATACGTCACTAAAGCATCGATCGTCGTCCTAGGCGGAGTCGCGCCTTGAAGGGCTATGAGTGATAGAGGCAATTCGGGACGTGTCAAGGTTGCCCCACCGACGTGACAGCTTTGGCAGTTTTGGCTAAAGAGTTCTTTCCCTTTCACCAAGGTGGCATAGTCAAAGTTTTTAGTTATGCCGCTGTCATTCTTAGCCATGACAACAACTTCATCGGGTTGAACTTTGAGGTATTGGGCAATGTAAGGATCGGGAAGAGCGGCGGCTGGCAAAGCTACAGTCATACTCAACAGAACAATTCCGACAATTAGCTCCAGAATTACTAGCGTTCTGAACTTGGTATAGAGCGTTATCAGTTGCGTTCTATTCTAATACTCTGAACCATGGAATGAGACCTACACAGTAAATAACAGTCAGAACAATAAGCGTTAGAACTAAACAAAAACTAAACAAAAAGATGACGCTCAGAATTCTAAGCGCCATCTTTTTACAACAGAAATTAATGCTAAGTCCTGTAAAGATTCGATTCAAGCAGATTAGTAGAAAATCTTACCGCCGCCCCACCGATCGCCCACGACCTTTGGCATCATGAGCACATGACCTGCGATAACCGTGAGATCTTCCTCGGTGAGATTTCGCATTTCAGGGAAGATATCTTTACTCTTTAAGCTCGGATGCATTTCCGAAATTTCCAAAACGCCGTCATAGCTGGTTGGATTTTTCATGTAATCGATCAACGAAGCAACGCTATTCCGTGGAGGCGTCGCTAAGGTTAAGGCTTCAGGATCTAGACCCACGTTTGGATCGGTTTTAGTCACGCCGCCTGCATGACACTGGGCACAGGCATATTGAAACAGGCGCTTACCCTCAGAAACCTGCTTGAGGCTTAGCGTCAACGTAGCACCCTCTGGATTTAAGGGGACTGTCCGAGTTGCGACATCCATTTGGGCGGCTTGCGCGGCGGGGACAACTTGGAATAGGAACACGATCGCAGCAATCGCAATCCCAAACAATCTTTTAAGCATGGTTCTCCTTCAGACGTGCTCGGTTCAGACACAACACAACAGTTCTCTAAATTATTATCAGGGGAAGGGGCGAAGAACACAGCGTTTCTTAGAGCAGACTGTTACGTTTCTACATATTTGAGACGAGATCAAAGCCGATCGTCGCCCATTTCGCGAAATTAATGGGATCAAGACGGTGTGGGTTGAGGGGCGGGGTGCAGAGTGATGAGTTGCGCGAGAGTCTTTTTAAGCTGAGTTCGCGAAATAATGGTATCAACCAACCCATGAGCCAGCAGATATTCCGAGGTTTGGAAATCGTCGGGAAGTTTTTCGCGCAGAGTTTGCTCGACCACACGACGACCCGCGAACGCTATTGTTGCTTTGGGTTCCGCAATAATAATGTCCCCTAACATCGCAAAACTAGCCGTGACACCGCCCGCTGTCGGATGGGTAAGAACAGGGATATAGAGGAGTCGTTGTTCACGATGGCGTTCGAGGGCACCGGATATTTTGGCCATTTGCATCAAGCTCAACATTCCTTCTTGCATTCGGGCACCCCCCGAGGCACACACGATGATTACCGGGATCCGATCGATCGTGGCTTTTTCGATCATTCGAGTTAGCTTTTCACCCACAACGGATCCCATACTGCCACCCATAAAACGAAAGTCCATTACGCCGAGCGCTACCGGATTTCCCCTTAGCTTTCCAAGTCCAGTTTGGACCGCATCCACGAGTTTTGTTTTGTCTTGCATTTCTCGGAGGCGATCGCTGTAGGGTTTACGATCGCGAAATCCCAGCGGATCAATGGAATGCAGCGTTTCATCCATGGGCTGCCAGGTATCAGCATCGATGAGTTGTCGGATCCGCTCGTCGCTATATACACGCATGTGGTGGTCACATTCAAGACAGACCATTTGATTGGCGCGGAGATCTTTGGTATAAGTCAGTGCGCCGCAGGAGTCACATTTTGTCCAGAGTCCATCGGCAATTTCCCGTTCACGATCGGCAGGTGGGGACGGCTCGGGAGATTCTTTACGACGATTTGCAAACCAATCAAATAATGACATGACGAATTCACCAGTGCGGAGACTAAACGATCGGACAAGTTGACGATCGAGCGTTCTGATTATAGGCCCGATTGCGATCGCTTCTGATGCGTATGATGGCATTAGAGACGGTGTGGAATTCGACTAGTAGGGGACGGGTGGGGTGATGAACAGAAAACCGATCGCGATCGTAGGCGCAGGACCAACAGGCGCAACATTAGGGCTTTTGCTAGCCGAACGAGGACTTCCGGTGGTGGTAATTGAGGCCAGTCGTAATTTTCGGCGGGTGTTTCGGGGGGAAGGGTTGATGCCGAGCGGGTTGGAAGCGTTGGGCCAGATGGGATTGAGTCAACTGGTCGAACAGGTTCCTAATCAAACTATTGGCAGTTGGGAGTTTGTGATTGAAGGCCGATCGATTTTTTCCGTTGATGAACCAATGGGAAACGATATGCCCTGCACCTTAGTCGCTCAGCCTCAGTTACTCGAAGCAGTAATCGATCGGGCCAAAGCGTTGCCAAATTTTCGATTTATTTCTGGAGAAACGGTTCAGAGTTTAATCACGGAGGACAATCGGGTTTCAGGTTGTACCTTGAGCAACGGAGAAACGATTCAAACCGCGCTTGTGATTGGTTGCGACGGACGATCGTCGATGATTCGGAAGTTATCGGGTCTGACGCTGAACGAAGAAGCCAAACCCTTCAATGTGGTGTGGTTTAAACTGCCCGATACTGATTTAATCCCGCAGTCTAATCCCTTTACAATCTTTGTCAAAGGAGATGCCGTATTCAGTCTTTTTCGCAGTTCCGAAGGCTTGATTCAAGTCGGCTGGAGCGTCCAAAATGAGGATTGGAAATCTGTAACTGATTGGTCTCAAACACTAGCCGAAGCCTCTCCGCCTTGGTTAGCTGCCTATTTCCGGACTCAAGAGGTTGTGGAAACTATCCCCGATCGACCCCTCTGTCTCACCGTCACTGTCGGTCACGCGCCCCAATGGTCAACACCGGGCTGCCTATTACTGGGAGATGCGGCACACCCGATGTCTCCAATTCGGGCGCAGGGCATCAATATGGCGCTGCGCGATGCGATCGTTGCAACAAATTATTTAGTCAAGGCTTGGCGATCGGCAGAGGATCAGTCTTTGATTACAATTTTCGATCGGGCCTTGTTGCAAATCCAGACCGATCGCCATCCCGAAATCCGTCAAATTCAATCGTTGCAAGCTCAAGAAGCCGCCGATGGCATGAAGCTTCACAGGAGTGCGGCCTTGCGAAATTTGGTGAGAACCTTAGCTCCGATCGTTGGGATTGCGCTGCGAGAAAAATGGAAGCTTCGCCAACGAAAGTTGCGATCGGGAACCACGATTGTTCGGTTAACGGTTTGAGAACCCCAAACACCCTAAAATAACGACAAGAAAAATTGACTTAAAAAAGGCGGCTTTGGTAATGACAAAAACAGCGTGGGTGTTTCCAGGACAAGGATCGCAAGCCGTCGGAATGGGCCTGGATTTATTAGATATTCCCGAAGCAAAAGAAAAGTTTACCAAAGCCAGTGAATTACTCGGGTGGTCCGTCATCGATCGGATTCAAGGCGATGCGACCGAACTTTCCCAAACCCTTTACACGCAACCTTGTCTATACGTAGTGGAAGCAATCTTAGCGGATCAACTAAACGCCGCTGGACAAATTCCAGATTTTGTCGCAGGTCATAGCCTAGGCGAATATTCCGCACTCTATGCAGCAGGCGTTTTTTCCTTTGAATCCGGTCTCAAAATCATCCAAACCCGATCGCAACTGATGGACAGCAGTTCCAGTGGCACCATGGCCGCATTACTAGGCTTCGATCGGACTGAACTAGAAACCGCGATCGAAGCTACGGACGGCGTTGTGATGGCTAACGACAATAATGCAGGCCAAGTCGTGATTTCAGGCGAACCTGAAGCCGTGGACAGTATTATCGCTTCTGTAAAATGTAAACGGGCAGTAAAACTGAATGTCAGCGGAGCGTTTCACTCGCCCTTAATGACCACCGCCGCCGACCACTTCAGCGCTGTTCTGAAAGATATGCCCTTCAACGATGCTCAAATTCCTGTTTTATCCAACACGGATCCAACTCCCTGCACAAATGCCGCAGATCTAAAAGCTCGACTCAGCCGCCAAATGACAGGATCTGTTCGATGGCGCGAGATTTCTCTGGCGTTACCAGACCTCGGCGTAACCACAATAACCGAAGTGGGTCCAGGCAAAGTGTTAGTCGGGATCATGAAACGAACCTGCGCCGATATGGCATTTACAACGATCGGGACTCAAGCCGAATTAGCAGCATTTGGCTAGTTGGGGCTTGTAAATCCAATCTAAAATCCAAAATCTAAACTGTAAAATGTCTAAGGCCCTAGTCAAACTATCCGATCGAGAACCATTGATCAGCCTGATGCTCTACCACTTATTTAAATGGTCGATCGTCAGCCCCGTCTTGCACACCTATTTCCGCAGCAAAATCTACGGCGCACAGAACGTCCCACGCAAAGGCCGTCTCCTAGTCGTCAGTAACCATGCCAGTGACTTCGACCCGCCCATTGTCTCTAGTTGTGTCGGTCGGCCCGTCGCATTCATGGCCAAGGAAGAACTCTTCCGGGTGCCTGTGCTAAAACAAGCCATCACCGCCTACGGAGCCTATCCAGTAAAACGGGGATCCGCCGACAGATCCGCCATGAAATCTGCCGTCGCCTCTCTGGAAAATGGTTGGGCCACGGGATTGTTTCTAGATGGAACGCGGACCAAGGATGGGCGGATTCACGATCCCAAAATCGGAGCCGCTTGGATTGCCGCCAAAACCCAAGCCTTAATCCTGCCCGTATCCCTTTGGGGTAGTCACGAAATCTTCCAAAAAGGTTCAGCTCGACCCCGAAGTGTGCCCCTAACCATTCGGATTGGTGTGCCGATCGCGCCGCCCACCAGCACCGATCGCGACGAACTTAACCGCGTCACTCAGCAATGTGCTGACATCATTAACCAACTTCACGATTTAGGACGATAGCGCCATGCCTGAACCTATGCCTAAACAACCCACTCAAGACCTACGCCAAAGCTTAACTGAACTCCTAGACGAAGCCGAACTCGATTGGCTGCGAATTCATCTCGATCGGGACGTAGTGATTTGGGTCGATGATAGCCTCGATTTAGTCGATGTCGGAATGGCAATCGCACAAGACAACGCCAATACGGTCCGCCGATGGATTGAAGAACAATTTCTGATTAAACCCGAACCCGATCGGGTTGCCCAGTGGAATCCTCAAGTTAGATTCAAAGCTCTAATCATCCAACCCTATGTGCTAATTCAAGATCTTCCTAAGTGAAAAATACCTGAGTAAACAGCACCTTGTTAAGTGGCCTTTAATGGCACCTAAGCTTAGATAGCACCCAAGCATTGAGCCTCAAACGAGGACTTCATCAAAGCTTTGCGGAAGTTCTAACCTTTAAGTATCAGAAAACACGTACAGATGAATCATCTGTACATCAGAATAATCACAGGGATTTAGAGTAATCCTTAAGAAATATTTTTTAGGAAGATTACAGAAGAATTCAGATACTATGTTGACCAGCATATGGACCGCACAATAAGTTTTCTCGATTAAGGAGGCATTAAAATTGTTTTTTAGGTTTCTATAAAAAATTTAGCTTCTGGGGAACAACGGATAGATTAAGCTATTGTGAATACTAATAATTAGCGTTTACGCAAGTATTTCTACAGAGATATTTTTGTAATTAAGCTTATTAATCAAATTACAGAGTATGTCTGAACCAAATTTTGAACTAAGTTATGGTCTGCCCGCATTGTCCTCCAGTCTCCCCCAGCCTGAACGATTGCAAAAAATTTTGCGATCGTGGGGCATTGCATCCCGTCGTCAAGCAGAATCGATGATTATTGCAGGTGACGTTCGTGTAAATGGCATTGTGGCGGTATTGGGACAAGTAGCAGACCCAAATGTCGATCAAATTGAGGTGAAAGGCCGATCGTTAACCCCGACTCAGCGACCAGACCTAATCTACCTGTTGTTAAACAAACCCCGTGGTATGGTTTCAACTTGCGCCGATCCCCGAGGACGGAAAACTATTTTAGACTGTTTACCCCAAAGTATTCAGACTGGACATGGACTTCATCCCGTAGGACGGCTTGATACTGACTCAACAGGCGCACTTATTCTAACGAACGATGGAGCATTAACCTTTGGGTTGACCCATCCGAGGCATGAAGTTTCTAAAACCTACGAGGTCTATGTTGAAGGCCATCCATGTCTAGAAGTATTAAATCAATGGCGACGAGGAGTTCTGCTTGAAGGACGAAAAACCCTACCCGCAGAAGTTAATGTACTTCAAACATTTCCCCATCAGACATTGCTTGAAATCATAATGCGTGAAGGTCGGAATCGGCAGATTCGTCGGGTTGCTCAACAACTCGGTCATGCTGTTACCCGGCTTCATCGAACTGCGATCGGGGAGATTCAGCTCCAGGCCCATGGGTCTCGGACTCTCTCTCCAGGGACTTATCGTTCCATCACATGTTCTGAACTGACTTTTCTAAAGTCCACATTTCATTTACCATTGATTATGGCGACCGGAGCTTAGGAGCACCCGTTATGAGGAAGAAGAAACTTCTCCAAATAGCTAATGAACAACAGGCAGTAAAACTTGCTGATCTCGGTGAGCGATTGAGTCAATCTCGTCGCCAGCTCGACATCTCATTGGAAGATGTTGCGGAACGGACTCACATTCAGACCCGTCTTTTAAAAGCGATCGAAGAAGGTCGCCTAAAAGATTTGCCAGAGTCTGTCTACATTCAAAGCTTTATTCGACAGTACGCCAACGCGATCGGTCTCAACGGATTATATTTTTCTAGCGAGTTTGCCCAATCTGGGATACCCGAGCAGCAGCAAACTCCTTGGCGCTTAAAATTCCCAATGTTTGGACAACTACGAAGCGTCCATCTCTATTTTGGCTATTTAGTCTTGTTGGGAATATCGGTTCAGGCCGTCTCAGCACTCCTGAGCCAGTCCAATGCTCAGCCAGAGTTAAGCCAGGAAAGCTTACAAAAATTTAAAGAAAGCCTGCCACAATCCACCACTTCCCTTGGACCCAACCCCAAGACGTTGGCCGCTAAGCCTTCTCCAAGTGCGCCGAATCAAGGTGTTCGGGTTGGAGTGACATTGACGGATCAGTCTTGGGTTCGGGTTGTGGCCGACGGTCAGGAAGCCTTTGAAGGCATATTGACGGAAGGCACGACGCGAAGTTGGGATGCGAAAAAGCAGCTTGTGGTACGTGCTGGAAATGCTGGAGCGATCATGGTCAGCTTCAATAACGGTAAAGCCTCACCGTTGGGTGCTCCTGGAACGGTTCAGGAAGTTGCATTCCCGCCCACGTCTCAGTTGACAGCCATACGTCTGACGAGTTCAGAATAGCAGTTTTCCGATCGTTCTGCTTTCATGCCCCTGTCTTTACCACTCCGTTGACTGGGGAACAACTGGAGTTCCCCGTATGCCCTAAAATTCCGATCTTTTAGCCCGCTTGAACCCGATCGCCAAGTTCATCTGGATACTGTTCATGGGAAGAAAAATATTATGCACATCTGCGCTGGGTGGAGGACGATCGGTTCTGAAGGGAAACAGTCTCACTTTGAATCTCGGCAACTCCTCCAATTTGAGCTTAAATTTTCAACGTGCCTAGCGGTATCAGAGGGGGCGGAGAATTAAGGATCGCCATCATTTTTTGCCCCAGTTCGTAGGCCGAGTAGATTTTAGTGCCCGCTGCTAGTCATCTGAACGATCGGCGCTTGGGTTACCGAGATGAGCACCGATATCGTATTTCCAAGTCGTGGGGTTGTAGGCGTGACGATTAGGCTGGGGGACAAAGGCGGGTGAGGAGATTTGGGCGGAACTGCGCTGGACATTGACCACCATGAAACTTATCACCATTAAGCTAGCGGCGAGTATTAGTCCAAATTTCCGAAATTTCCAATCCGATCGCCATCCCATGAAAATTCTCCAAGACTAGATAGTGTTGGATCCCCGATGAGGAGACAATACAATATACTCACAGATCACCAAAACTATGCGAATCCCCATGCAGTTCTACGAGGTCATCATCATCGGATCGGGTATCACGGGAGCATCTCTGGCCTACGAATTAGTGCGGCTTGGTGTGAGCGTTTTATTAATCGAGCAAGATAAAAATGCTCCTAGTGCCACGCGCTATAGCTACGGCGGGATTTCCTATTGGGCAGGCATGACGGACTTAACCCGATCGCTAGCAGCAGAAAGCCTTGAAATCCATCGCGAGAATGTGGGTGCATTAGACCTACCCACCGAGTTTCGTGAATTACCCCTGATTGGGACCATTGACCATTCTCAAGATCCGATCGCCGTTCTCAAAACCTATGCTTTTTTTACAAAGCAGCCTCAGCTTTTAACTCCTGCTGAAGCTGTAGAGCTAGAACCGTTATTAAATCCAGATGGAATCGCTGCTGCACTTTTGATGCCCCATGCCCACATCAATCCGATCGCAACGGCCAATGCTTACTGTCAAACCATGGTGCGACTTGGCGGACACAGAACCTACGATCGGGTCTTAACTATCAGCTCTGAATCGGATGGGGTTCGAGTGCATGGAAAATTAGAGACCTATCACAGCGATCGGGTGATCTTATGTACGGGAGGCGGAACTCGGTCGTTATTACGGGACTCAGGCTTAGCCATTCGTCAATATTTTAGTCATGCAGAATCGATCGAAACAGATCCATGCGATCTTCAGATGCGATCGGTGGTAATGCCTGCGGAAATTGGGCGTTTTGAATTAGAACGATCGGCGGCCATAGATGATGGACCTTGGGAAGCAGGACTGACGGGCCATAATCAAGATCTAACCCCACCAATTCTTGATGCAGGAGCCTTACAGTTTGCCGATGGGAGTCTCCGGTTTGGGCAAATCAGCCGCACCCAGACAAGTCTAGCCCCACAGTCATCACCCGAGACCAGTGAACAGTGGATGCGATCGGAATTAGCGAAGATCTTACCTAAAGTAGCCCAAGTTCCGGGACGTTGGGTGACCTGTACAGTCGCCTTTAGCGCCGATCATCTCCCGTTGGTTGGTCCCGTAGGGGACGATCGTCGTGTACAAGTGTTTTCAGGATTCAGCAACCCCATGGCCTTAGTTCCCGCAACAGCCAAGCGCTTTGCACATCAGCTTGCCTCAGATAAAAATCTAGTTGCAAGTGAGCCTGATAAAGAGTTACAAACTCTTCTGCCGTCGCGCTTTGGAATGAGTTGAATCTTTATCTCAAATCGGAAATCGGAGGTGAAATTTGAATTTGCTCTGAAGAGAAAGGAGGCAAAATGGCTAGAATCTCAAAAGATGTGAAGTTTTGACTAAGAGTAGGGTTGATACTGTTGCCAAGCGCAGGTTATCTCGTGTTTGCTCACCCTTAATTGATGATCTCACTTACGTAATTCCACGGATAACAATTAAGATTAGAATTTGTAAACTTCATTCACCTGAAGAAATATTCCTTTCCTGGAAATACCACATTTATGAATTGGCTACTTTTTAAATCGTCACCTACTTTAATTCCCGCATTCCTCCATTGCAGTTATTTCACTGCCGCTATTCATGACCCTTAACAGAAACCTATCTTCAACCCATAACTATTCAGCTAGCAGCTTAACGATTACCAACCGAGAAGATGCTTATGATGACTATAAAACCAATAAAAAGAATGATGTTTTGGAGATGTTTGCAGCAACTAGGTCCCTAACGATGGAACCTGATAATAATCAAGGTAATAGTCGTCCGGCTCCGATTAGTGGACCAGAAGTCGGGGATTTAACGGAGCGCAATCAATTAGACGAACCCATAATTCCCCTAGATGTACCCCCGGCATTGTCCTACTACATTCAAGCCGCTCAGCACAACCATCGTGCATTCCTAACCACCAATCTTTGTCATGCCAATACCCCATTCGTCACCGCATTAAGTTCGACTTGGTTAATTGGACGCAGCCGCAATTGTGCGATCGTGGTCCATGACCGATCAGTGTCACGATGCCACGCGGTCGTCGGTTATGACGTTCAACAAGGCTTTTACCTGATGGATGTAGGCAGCAGCAATGGCACCTATCTAAATCGCAAGCGGCTTTCCGTTCTGAAACGCTATGCCCTAGCCGATGGTGATGTAGTTACACTGTGCAACCTAAGCTTCGAGTTTTTTGTTGCCGCATAAGCAATCGCTGCTTAACTAATGAATAAATAATCCATGACCAAGGGGCAAATAGGAGAAAATCCACTCCAGGAGCATCCTCAATTCAAGACTCCATCACCCTTCCACCTGTTCTGGAAGATGATTATAAACTTCTTGTAAATCCACTTGATCCCGTCTTGGATCAGAGCGCAATACTCGAAGCTGTAACCGATCGCCTGGTGAAATAGGCCGATCGAAATGCATTGCAAATTCTAGTCCTAGATCTTCTAGCATTACAGAGGCTAGCCCCTCGTGTTCTCTGAGCCAGCGCAACATCATTGAAGTCCAAATTTCATCCATATTGCGTCGCAAGAATTCCAAACTCCAGTAACGATTCGTCTGACGTTCAAGAAAATTAGACTCCTGAACTGTACTGAGAATACCAACCGTAATATGTTCCACATCTACTTCAGAGAACGGTAATTCATCACCCCGCAGATGGGCCTTGATTTGGAAATGGGCCAGCAGGTCACTATAACGACGAATCGGTGAGGTCACTTGAGCATAGTAGTCCAGCCCCAAACTCGCGTGACGCACTGGGGACACACTCATTTCACTCTTCGGCATACAGCGGCGTAGGGCACAAGCGCGAGCAGGTCCAGCCGGAATCACTAACAATTCATCATCAGACGGTAAATCGGGCTGAGTCTGACCTCTAAATAACAACGGAATTCCATTAGCACTACCATAACGAGCCGCAATTTCTCCCGTCATAATCATCATTTCAGCGACTAAATCCCGTGGGAAAATATCCTGCAACACTTGCAAAATAATTTCTTCGCCGTCATTGATCACCTTAATACTTGATTCGGGCATATCGATCGTAATCGCGCCTTGAGACTGTCGCCACGATGTTCTTAACTTTGCCCATTTCCCCAAAGATTCTAAAGCCGACTCGGTTTGTAGTCCAAGCTGAAGCATTTCTTCAACATCTTCATAGGTGAGGCGATAGGTAACTTTGATGTGGCTAGCATGGATGCTGTAGTCTTCAATGCTGCCATCATCCGCCAACAATACCCCAAAACTTAACGCGCAACAGACTTCCCCAGCATTTAAGCTCATCGGTCCGGTCGCCAATTCGACGGGCAACATAGAGACCATTCCCGTCGGAAGATAAATAGTCGTGCAGCGTTTCCGAGCTTCTAAATCTAGGGTGTCTCCGGGGGTCATCCAGCGCGTTGGGTCGGCAATATGCACCCAAATTTTCTCCCGACCATCGGGCATTATTTCAATGCTGAGACCATCATCAACTTCTAAGGTGCTCTCGTCATCAATGGTATAGACCTTGAGGTGGGTTAGATCAAGACGATCGGTATCCAAGTCAGGGGGGGCGGAGGCCAAATAATCGTGGGCCAAGTCATTAACCGTTGAAGTGAATTGGACAGGCATATAGCTGCGTCGAAGGAAAAGATTTTCGTGGGGACTCCACACGCCCAAATCTACCAACAATTGCAATGCGCCCTGCATTGTTTCTGGAGCATTAACGGCAGCTAAAGTCTCCAAAGCGTTAAGCCGTGAGGATGACTCATCCCCAAAGGTTGCATATTTTTCCAGTGCTTCAATTCGAGGCCGATCGGAATTAAGCCAAACCGGAATAGGAATGCCAGAATCAATACGCCGTGCTTCTACATGGTCTCGTAGTCGGAGAATAAAGCTTTGCCATTCCTGTTGGCGCTGTTGCTCCATTTGGGACTGATGCTTAAGTTCGTTGACCTGAGTGCTGGGGCGTGGTTCGTACCGATCGCCTTTTTGCTTAAAGTAAAGCCGATCGTCCGACAACAAAATATGAGAGGCATAGCACTGCTCCGGCTCAATCGATGAAAAAAGCAGTTGAGCGAGTTCTTTTGGAACGATTCCGCCACCTTCTTCGGTCACGAGTTCCCAAGCGACTTCTAAACTAGATGGATCGAGATAATCTTGGATGCGCTTTAAAAATGCCGTAATCTCAGTAGACTTGAACCCTTGTCCGGGGACTTGATAATCGATTTGGCGAGGATGCAGCGTATGAGAATGGCCCCGCTCGTCGATCGCAATAAAATTCTTTTTTCCCTCAGGCCGGTCGATCACGGCCAGTCGCCGATCGCCTCCAACTCGAAATTCAACCAACGTACCCTTTTCCATGGGGAACAGCGCTCTATGCAAATTAACAACTCGGCCCAGTCCTTATCCAAAATTATCGCCCTCTCCTAGTACAGAAAAGAGCGAGAATTTTATCAAAATCTAACGTTAGTTTCCTAAAGAAAACTAACCCTCTTGATTTACAAATGGCAGCAATGCCAAGATCCGCGCACGTTTGATAGCGGTTGTGAGATCACGTTGCTGACGCGAGGTCAAGCCAGTGATACGCCGGGGCAGAATTTTTCCGCGCTCCGTAATGAACTTACGTAACAGTTCAACATCTTTATAATCGATCGGATCGCCCGGTTTAATGGGAGAAACTCGACGACGGAAATAAGCCATGATTTACCTACTCGATGAATTGGACAGAATTTGTAGATTCTGAGTTTTTTGGGCCACAAGAGCCGTTCAAAACTTCCAACGGCGTTCTGTAGAAAATGTATTGACAGGGAGAAAATTGCATTTCAGCACTTCAGCTCACAACTGCCCGTCAAAATTCTTACTTGATTTCGCGATGGACAGTATGTTTGTTGCAGTGGGGGCAGAACTTGCTGAGTTCCATACGTGCTGTGGTGTTACGACGATTTTTCATCGTGGTGTAACGAGACACGCCCGCCGATCGTTTGTCCGGATTGGTCCGACACTCGGTACATTCGAGCGTAATAACAATTCTTACGCCTTTACTTTTTGCCATGGGGTTAAAACCTCTAAGGGGAGGTACTTGTTTCAAACACGAATATCCATTATTTCATAGGAGTAGACATTTCGCGCATTGATTTCAGGATCTATTTTCATTACTCTATTTTTCTTGAGGAAATTTAAGGATGATTTCAGTTGACTCGGCGGTAGAGATTATTTTGAATGCGGCTCAGCCTTTGGGGTTGGAGGTTGAACAGGTGCCATTGTATGAGGCGATCGGAAATCTGTTAGCCCAGTCTGTGGAAAGTGTTTTAGATTTTCCCCATTGGGATAATTCTGCAATGGATGGCTATGCGGTGCATTACGACGATGTTGCTGATGCGTGCGAGGACAATCCCATTGAGCTAGAGGTGATCACGGAAATTCCGGCGGGTTCGGTTCCACAGGGTTCGATCGGACCAGGCCAAGCGGCGAGAATTTTAACGGGTTCGATGTTGCCGGAGGGCGCAGATACAGTGGTGATGCAGGAGTGGACAACCCGATCGGGCGATCGACTGTCTATCAATCAAGCTCCGCCAAAGTCTGGTCATTTCGTCCGACATCAGGGCAGTTTTTACCGATCGGGGGAACCGCTTTTACGATCGGGATTGCGGATTGGTGGGCCTGAAATCGCGGTGCTGGCAGCGGCTCAATGTCTAATGGTGCCTGTCTTTAACAAACTTCGAGTGGGCGTTTTATCGACAGGCGATGAGTTAGTATTGTCGGATCAAGTCCTTCAGCCGGGACAGATTGTTGATTCTAATCAAATTGCGTTATTGGCATTGTTGAGCGAAGCCGGATTTGATGCGATCGCGTTGGGTTCCGTCAAGGACGATCGAACAAGTCTCAAACTAGCGATGAAGGATGCTATCGATCGCTGTGATGTTGTGATCTCATCTGGTGGAGTATCTGTGGGAGATTATGACTATGTTGAAGAATTGCTGGGTGAATTGGGCGGGGAGATTTTAATTCGATCGATCGCGATTAAGCCCGGAAAGCCACTCACCTTCGCGACCTTTCACAACGGCAAACTTTATTTTGGGCTACCCGGAAATCCAGTATCAGCATTGGTAACATTTTGGCGATTTGTCCTGCCTGCACTGCGGAAACGATCGGGCCAAACCAGTCCATGGTCGCCGTTAATCGTCACCGCAATCACCCATCAACCCCTAAAATCCGATGGCAAACGAGAGAGTTACCTCTGGGGCACGATCCTCGGCAGTGGTGACGATTTACAATTTTGTCCTGCACTGGGCAGCGGCAGTTCGGGAAATCTTGTCAACCTTGCAGGCAGTACGGGGTTGGCCATAATACCTGTGGGCCAAACCATAATGGAAGCAGGCGATCGGATTTCGGTGATGCTAGTTGGAGGATCTCTCTAGGTCTCTAGATCCCCCCTAATCCACTACAGGGGGAACCCTTATCTCAAGGGACGACGACGCTGCAAGAACTCAGGAATATCGAGTCCCGCATTGGGCAGAGGATTGGTTTTTGGGAGGGGTGTTCTGGTGGGGTGAGCTGCATCAGGAGATTGGGGACTATTACCGAGCGATCGGGGTGCGCCGGGACTACGGGCTGCCATTTGTTGTTGAGCTTGCACTTCAGCCGTAAAGCCCGTTGCAATCACCGTAATTCGGATTTCACCTTGGAGCTTTTCATCAAGAACCGCACCAAAAATAATATTCGCGTTTGGATCCACGACCTCATAAATAATATCTGCGGCTTCACTCACTTCCCGCAGCGTCAAATCAGAGCCGCCCGTAATGTTGAATACTACGCCCCGTGCTCCATCGATCGAAGCCTCCAGTAATGGCGATGAAATCGCAGCCATGGCAGCTTCCCGAGCGCGAGATTTACCCGATCCAATACCGATACCCATCAGCGCGGATCCAGCATCAGCCATTACGGCTCGAACATCAGCGAAATCTACATTCACCAAACCGGGAATAATAATAATATCTGAAATTCCCTGAACTCCTTGGCGCAACACATCGTCAGCAGTGCGGAAGGCTTCCTGAACAGGAGTGCTTTCTGAAATAACGGAAAGCAGCTTGTCATTAGGAATCACAATCAAGGTGTCAACGCGACCCTGAAGCGCACTCAATCCCTCATCAGCTTGGTTCGTCCGGCGACGGCCTTCAAAGGTAAATGGACGGGTGACAACGCCAACGGTCAGGGCGCCCAATTCTTTTGCGATTTCAGCGACGATCGGGGCCGCCCCAGTTCCAGTCCCGCCGCCCATGCCAGCGGTAATAAAGACTAAATCTGCACCTTCAAGGGCCGCTGCAATTTCCTCACGGGACTCTTCGGCTGCCTTTTGGCCGATCGCAGGATTTCCGCCTGCTCCCAGTCCTCGGGTGAGTTTTTGTCCGATCTGAAGCCGTTTTTGAGCCGCAGATTGGGTTAAGGCTTGAGAGTCGGTATTAATTGACCAGAACTCCACTCCATTCACATCGGACTCTACCATCCGATTCACCGCATTTCCGCCGCTTCCGCCTACACCAATGACTTTAATTTTCGCAACGCTACTCGGCACAATGTCACCACTCTTTAAATTTTCTCCAAACTTCGGCTCCATCGGCGAAGTTACCTCCGCTCCTGCATGGTTGCCCGTATCGCCAAAGGCATAGACATTATCCGCCGCCCCCGTGGCCGAACCCATCACCGAAGCCCGAGGATGTTCGGCCTCAGGGTCTGTCGGATACAAGCGATCGAGCATCAGCGATTGGGGGTCATTGCTAGGCGTCATTGGAATTCCGGACGAGAAGGGTCATGGGGATGAACCTGCGAGCTTGTGAGTGATCTAGTGACAACGTGGAAGACACGTGGTTTAGAACCAACACAATGCAGTACAAACTTATGAGTCGTTACAAACTTGCAGTCATTCAACAGTTACAGTTTCAACTCTGAGATCTTATGATGAATCGCTGAGATTGAATTGACTATTAATTGTACTAAATCCTGTGAGCAAAACTGAATCCTGTCAACTGAATCTATAAAAAAACCTATCGGGATCGCTCATATCCTCTGACTATTTAGCCTGAATTAGGCTCAGAGAATGACTTCTAGAAGCCAGACTCCCCTGAAGATTTTCCAGATGCACTTCGACTATTTTTAAGTTGAATGATGGGATTATTGGGATTTCTCAGATCGATGTAATCAATTTGCTCTGGAGGTAGACGTTGGGGAAGCTGCCGCATCTTATCAAGCGATCGTATCTGAAGCGCAAAAGTTCGCCCGAACGGACCTAAATGAATCCAACCCATCTCACTATTGAGCCGAATATTGACGGGGTTTTGCCAGTCGATACTTTGAATCTTCACGGGACTTCGGCGCAAAACTGGATAAAACGAGGTCCAATGACCACGATAGACATCTGGATTTCCCAAAATCCTTAGATCTGGCATTTTCATCTTCTGGTTTAATTCTGCATAACTTTTAATGGGCAAAATCATCCCATTTTCATCCAAGAATGCGTCCGGTGGGGTTGAATCGATCGCAACTTTACCCGAATTCCCCAAATTAGAACTAGTAGAAGAGTTAGAGTTATTAGTCGCCTTCCCTTTATTTTCATTTACAACAATTTTAGAATCGCTCTGAGCAGGTTTGCCACCACCTCCATAGATTGCTTGAGCGACGGGTTCACGTTCTCGGACTTTAATGACCAGGCCCGGTGGAAAAAGATGACGTTCAACCATGGCCTCGGCGATCGGTGCTTTAGTGGTGAGCGCATCAGAAATCTGGGACGATTGAATTCGCAGCAACGATTGTGGATATTGGATAGGCAACAGCGATCGGATGCTTTGGGTGGTCAGGAAGCGATTGCCTTCTATGGTGACCTGTTGCGATCGTCGAATTACCCAATTGGGCTGAAGAATAATCCACACCGTGGCTGCCGCAAGCCCCAACACCACAACGGAGCGCCAAGAAGTCTGGAGCAAACGATTACGCCGATGCGTTTTGAGCTGCCGACGGCGTTGCTGAAGTTCATTTCGAGTAACTGGGGCAATATCAGGCATCGAATCGTAGACAGAAGAGTTGTCTTTCATTTAAACATTGCAGCTGTCATTTCTGAGTTACGCTAAACCAAACAATGACCGCTAATAACCGCTAAGGATGATCCTGTGCTAGTTGTAATCTTGAAGCAGCGCAGCGATCGTCTCCCCAAGTTCAGTATCCACTTGGATCAGATTTAAAAGTTGAAGATATTCAGCTTGAGATAGGCCAGATGCCTCAATTTTCGCGATCGCTTCTTCTTCCAATTCCTGCTGAAGCATGGCGGCTTCAGACTCAGATTCTGCATTTTGCCAGGGAATTTCTTGACGTTCCACGACATCCATAACGGCGGCATAAGCCATTACAAATGCACTTAATTTTTCCGATGATACGTCATCTGCACTCACAATAGAGCTGCGCTGAGGCTCTGACCGATCGAGAGCAGAGGAAGCTGGAAAAGTTTGAGAGTCCGCCATCGCCGCCGTTGGAACCATCATGACGGATTGACTGATGAGAATTACAATACCCAACACTATGACCAAGTGTTGTGCAGTGGTCTTGACTCGATCGTAGACAAAACGACAAACAACGATCGCCGCATTCAAAGCTTTGAGTCTCAGCACGCTAGCCCCGTACGCAATGCCCGAACCGCCGCCTGGGTCCGATCGTCGGCACAAAGCTTGTTGAGAATATTGCGAACGTGAGTCTTTACCGTTCCCACTGTGATGAAGAGTTTATCCGCAATAGCGGCATTGCTGTTGCCATCAACAATCAGTTGCAACACTTCTAATTCGCGCTCAGTCAACGGATAGGATTGAATCTCATCACCGGGTGACAGACATGCAATGGTTCTGGCTGCTGGCTTTTGGGATTGACGCAACACAATACGAGCGATCGCGGGATCAATCCAAGCATTACCTTCGTGGGTAACTTTGAGCGCTTCCATCAGCAAATGAAGGCTGACATCTTTCATGCAGTAGGAATCTGCACCCGCCGCAAACGCAGACATCACAACCTCTTCAGAATCCTGAAGAGTCAAAATTAACACCTTAGTGTTATGGCAGCCCGCATCAGCCTGAGCCTTCTTAAAACGCTTGGTCAGCTCAATCCCATTCATATCGGGCAAGCCAATATCAACGATCGCGACATCAGGCCGTGCAGTAGTGATTAGCCGCAGCCCATCAGTCCCGTTAGATGCCTCACCCACCACACGAAACCCAAGCTTTTGCTGAAGTGCAGCCCGCATTCCAACGCGTGTTAGGTCATGGTCTTCAATTAGCGCAATTCTAATATCGTTCATCGGATTTCACTTCTACCTCAATTTTATGCAAGGAATCATTAATTCAAAATTGCCTCACAATCGATTGCAGGAATCGTCTTAGTTGGCATTTTCCACCAACTCATGACAAGTCAGTACAAAAATTTTAAGGAAACTAGAAAGACTAGGTGAGCAGAGCGTCACCTAATTCCCTAAGAGATTCCCTAAGAGAGGTAAGCAACATCCTTCATCACAGCAAATTTCACTCACTACTATCCAAAATCGGGCTACCTGTGAGATCTTAATTATCTATTTACTTAAAAACAGAGAGCAGAAGATTAGTGACCTTGACCCTAGATGAATAACCTGATTAATAAACGTAGATAACCCCGACCCATCGTTAAGCGCTTAAATCAACCCACGGTCTGAGTCTTAAAATTCGTAGGATTATTTCAGAGAACCTACGGATGAAAAACTTACAAAGAAGGATTGATAGTCTATTTAACGTATTCGAGCCTTGCATATTCCTATACAGATCGAACATCTATCAAAGGATAGCATCACAATTTTCCTAGGGCGAAAACTAGTAAAATAAGCCTTGTGATTGTGCTTGCTTAAATCAATTGGAATCAAAGCTAGTTTCAATGACAGTTTCATTTCACCGATTACGTCGGGCAGACTAACGTCAACATCAATATCTATTAATCTATTAAACCTGTTCGTTTAAAAAATGAAGTTTGATCTCAAACTCCTTATCGCAGGAGGCAGTGCTGTCGATCGATCCCTAGTCTGTCAAGCCTGGGATTTGGCTGGGATGAAGTTCCCTGCTGTCGAGACCGAAAGCCGAGCGAGAGCGATCGAAATGTTGAAAACTGATAGTTTTGATGCTGTTCTGGTACTAGCATTGGTAACAGATAGCCACAGTTTATCTCTACTAGAGGCGCTAGGAAATCAGCCAAAAGCTCCGGCTGTTGTGATGTTGATGGCAGAGTCAAACCATCGCCAGGGTTGGGAATGGTTAGAACAAGGGGCGGGAGAATATTTAGCCTACGGTGAGATTACTCCAGACTTGCTCTGTCAGAAAATTTGGACTGCTGTACGTCTGGCTCAGGCGCTAGATGGGGAGCGATCGATGAATTTACGAATTAAGCAGGTTTTGGAGGACAACCGTCGTCTTAACCAAGTGGTCCAGGATACAGAAAAAGTCCGAAATCGTGCAGCTAGGAGTCTAGGCCGCAACCAGCAGCAGCTCCGGACCCTTCAGTGTCTAACTAATCTGCTGAATCAACGACTGACAAACTTACCTGGGTTGTTTCAAACGATGATCGATGAGGTGTGTGCCGCGATGCCTGATGGTCAGTTTGGAGCGATCGCGTTGCACAATTCTAAGGACAGCAACCGCTCATTATTTCATCCGTCAAAAAAGTTAAATTTAGTGGCGACGATTGGTTTCGCCAAATCGAGATTTAATATTGAGCGGACATTGGACCTAGAGAATGGAGCAATTGGACAAGTATTCAGTAGCGGAAAATCGACGGTATTACGATCGGCAGACCTAGCGCTAAACAATAACCAATTAGCAGATGATCAATTAGCCATTGAAACGGTTCCATCGGCCCTGTGTGTAGTGACAATAGAGTCCCCTCAAGCGGGCCGAATGGGGGTGTTAATATTGGGGAATTGGGAAGATGAGACGGCATTTGATGAGGAAGATCTACGGCTTTTAAGTGCATTTAGTGAACAGGCGGCGATCGCCATTGATAATGCAAAATTGATTAATGCTTTAGAAGAACGAGAAGAACGGCTGGCCTTTCAAAATGCGTTGTTGTCACAACAAAACCAAGAACTGGAAAGCCAACGACAACAAATTCAAATTCAAAACTTAAAATTGCGTGAAGCAACTCAGTTGAAATCCCATTTTCTGGCCACAATGTCCCACGAATTACGGACTCCAATGAATGCGATTATTGGTTTTTCTCAGCTTTTGCAACGCCAAAAACTAAATGAGTTTCAGCTTGATATGGTGGGACGAATTTTCAATAATGGAAAGAACTTACTGGGCTTAATTAATGATATTTTAACGTTGTCGAAAATTGAATCGGGTCATTTGGATATGAAACTTGAAAAATTAAATTTATCGAGTTTATTGAGGCTAACTATGGATGAATTGCGATCGTTGTCCGAACAAAAGGGCATTGATTTAGTAATGCAGGCCCAACTAAGCGATGATATTATTGTGACGGATCGAACTCGGTTACGGCAGGTGATTGTAAACCTAGTTTCTAATGCGGTAAAATTTACGGATAGTGGCAGTGTAACGGTTGAAGCAAAGCAAGTAGGAGAAGATAGAATTACCATAATTGTTCGAGATACGGGCGTTGGAATTGGGCCAGAAAATATCCCTTATATTTTTGAAGAATTTCGACAGGTTGATCAATCTACAACTCGTCGGCATTCAGGTTCAGGACTCGGATTAGCGATTACAAAATGGTTAATTCATATGATGGGCGGATACATTACGGTAACAAGTCAACTGGGGAAAGGATCGGCATTCAGAATTGATTTGCCGCGCATTGCGATCGTTACCCCTCACCCTCAACTACCGTCACAATCCTCGATTCCACAAACGAAAGTAGATGCTTCTGTTCTACCGATGATTTCCCCAAGTCCTCCATTTTAGACTATGAAATTTATATGAAATTTAGTTTATGAAATTCACATGAAATTTACGATCGTCACTCCATCCTATCAGCAGGGTTCTTATTTAGAACGCACGATTGAAAGTGTTTTAAAGCAATGCTGTGAAACAGTAGATCTTGAATATTTTATTTTAGATAACCGCTCAACAGATGAGACTGTAAATATTTTAAAGAAATACGAAGGTCATAGTCAAATTAAAATTATTCGATCGGCTGATCTAGGTCAAGCTGACGCAATTAATCAAGGTTGGGCATTAGGAACGGGTGATATTTTTGCTTGGTTAAATGCGGATGATATTTATCTAGACCAAACCTTAGAACTAGTGGCGGAGTACTTTCGATCGCAGCCTCATGTCAATGTAATTTATGGAGAAGCAGTTTATATAGATAAATTTGATACTGTTTTAAAACCTGTAACTAATATTCGAGACTATTCAAAAGAAGCATTAAGAACCCATGATTTTATTACTCAACCTGCAACTTTTTTGCGCCGAGAAGTCGTTTTAAAAACAGGTAAATTATCGCTTCTCTATCGCTACGGATTTGATTGGGATTATTGGATTCGGGTTTCAGACTATTATGATTTTGTACGAGTGAATCATGTATTTGCTGGGTACCGTGTGACGGGAGAGAATTTAACGACGACGGGAAAGGGCAGGCGATTTCGAGAAATGATTCGGATTGTATGGTGCTATGGTGGATTGCTGCGTTTACTACAGTTTGGACTGCGATTGATGGTGAAATATGCGATCGGTAAACCAGAAATTCCGATCGTGACTAGGAGTCTACCGTGATGATTCAAGCTCAACCCATGCGTACAAAAATTTTAAATTCATCAGTAGACTGTACGAGTTATGAATTAGTCTGCGATCGCTTGGTTGAATTGACGGCAGCAAAACAATCGGGGTATGTGATTGCGGCGAATGTGCATGTGATCATGACAGCATTTTGGAATCAATATTATCGATCGGTAGTGAATGGTGCGACGATTGTTACGCCGGATGGGATGCCGATCGTACTTGGGCTACGGCTGTTGGGACATCTAGATCAAGCCCGAGTCTATGGCCCAGATTTGATGTTGGCTTGGTGCGATCGGGCCGCTCAACTGGGATTACCAATTTATTTGTATGGTTCATCTTGGGCAACTCTAGAGAAATTACAAGATCAGTTAGTCAACAATTTTCCAGGATTGCCAATTGCAGGTTCATACTCACCCCCATTTAGAACTCTGACACCGGAAGAAATACAACAAGATTGCGATCGGATTAATGCATCAGGGGCGGCAGTGGTATTTGTATCATTGGGTTGTCCAAAGCAGGAATTTTGGATGGCGCAAAATCAATCAAAAATTCAGGCCGTGATGATCGGAGTAGGGGCCGCATTTCGGTTTCACACGGGAGAAGTATCCCAAGCTCCGAGATGGATGATGCGCTGTAGTTTAGAATGGCTTTATCGTTTGATCATGGAGCCAGGCCGATTATGGAAACGCTATGTGATTAATAATCCAGCATTTTTAATTCTGTTTGGCTGGCAATGGTTACGATCGTGGTTCAAGCGGTTCAGAGGGAAACCGATCGACTAAACTACTCTTAGTTAACGAGAACTAGCGAGAACTAGTGAAGTATTTCTACACAACCAAAAGAACTACTGACACCAAGCTTTGATTACTTTCCCTTGAATAGTCTGATTGAAAAGATGAGTATTATACGATCGGCTTTTTAAAGTTTTTTCAGTCACAGTCCAACATTCATTCGGATTAAATAGAATTAAAGATTGCAGGTTCTTTGGTTGGATGAATGGCAGGGTTTGATTCAAACAACACATAGGCCCTTGGCTGAGACTACGCCAAAGTTCGAGAGCGGTTAACGTTCCGGATTTAATTAAGGTATTCCAAAGTTCAGATAGCGCAAATTCAAACCCGATCGCACCAGGAATTGTTTCTCCAAATGCAACGGTTTTTTCTTCGTAGGTATAGCCGCTATGGTCTATGGCGATCGCATCTATTACACCAGATTTAACCGCTTGCATTAAAGCAGTACGATCGATCGGGTTGCCCAGCGGTGATAAAAGTCGAAGATTGGGATCATAGTTCTGGAGATCGGTAGTGTCATAAAGAAGATGTTGCCAAGTGACACTAGCAGTGATGGGTAAACCCTCGGATTTAGCAGCAGCAATTAGATCTACAGCGCGGGCCGTTGAGATTCGCATGAGATGCACAGGAGTCGGGATTTCTCGCAATAGCTCTAAGATCGTAGCGATCGGAACCGCCTCAGCACTGGATGGAATACCCGGCAGGCCAAATTTTAGGGCATTTACACCGTCACGAATGATGCCTTTACTCGTAAGGTCTCCGTCACAGGGCCACAGCATAATGGGTTTGCCGAGGGGTTGCAGATAGTCCAATAGTCGCCGCAGCATCAGAACCGCAGGCACAGGTTTTCCGTCTGAAAATCCTATTACGTGGGGTTCTAGTTCTCTGAATTCACACAATTGCTGGCCAGAAGTATTGAGGGTAAGTGCGCCCCAGAACTGAAGTTTAGGACCAATCGCCGCCAGACTATTCGCTCTATGCCGCGTCCAAGTCAATTGTCCTGAATTGTCTAAGGCCGGAGTGGTGTTGGGGAGGAGATTGAGATTGGTGAATCCACCGGAAATAGCTGATTCAAGGAATGATTCTAAGGTTTCGCGTTCTTCATGGCCCGGTTCTCCCGATCGGCTATACAAATCCGTCAAGCCAGGACCGAAAACACACCCCTGCCCATCAAAAACAATAGCAGAATCGTGAATGGGCAATGTGGGACCGATCGCTTTGATAGTGCCATTATCCAGAAGGACATCCCCAATACGATCGGAGTTTGCGATCGGATCAAGGATACGAACTTGTTGGAGAAATTCGAGTGCCATGGTTAGAGCGCTCCTGCGGCAGTTTTGTCGAGGATTCCGCCAAGATGAACAGTGATATTAGCAGCGCGCAATGTCGGAGGACGAGCATCCCCATTTTGATAATCAATTACACTAACCGCCCCGTTGCCTTGTTTGAAGGTCCAGAATGACTCAGGTCCAACTCCTGCGACATGACAGAGAATTGCTTTATTAATCGCATCGTGAGCGACGACTAGGGTTGTGGTTCCCGGTGTGGCATTTTGAACAATATCATTCCAAGCCGCGATCGCTCGTTCAAACACATCATTCAAATTTTCACCTTCAGGCATCTGTACAGTTTCCGGTTTTGCCTGCCATGCATCCAGTAATTCGCTATCCGTTAGTCGAATTTCAGACTCCAGCTTTCCTTCCCACGTTCCATGACTGATTTCCCAGAGATCTTTGCGTTCTTTGAGTTCAACCTGTGGATGATATTTCAAAATCAATTCGGCAGTTTCTCTGGGTCGTGACATAGAGCTAGTCACCGCAGCATCAATTTTTACAGATTTTAAAAAGTCTCCAGCTTGTTGGGCTTGGTGCTGGCCATATTCATTTAAAGGAATGTCAATTTGACCTTGAAAACGACCATCACGGTTCCAGTTGGTTTCCCCATGACGCACTAGCAGTAGACGTTTGGTCCGATCGTGCCTAAGTTTAGGAAGCGGTTCGCCGAGATGGGCTGTGAGGTTGAGGGATTCGATTTGGACGGGTTCACCCAATTGACCCGAAAAATTCAGGACGCTGATGCAGCAATTCGATTGTTCAATTCGTTGATGTTCGGCAGCAGTTAGTCCAATGGCCGTATTGATTAACGCCCGATTAATGGCGCTATGAGCGACGATTAAGATGGTTTGATTTAGATGGTTTGGAAGCGTGTCATTCCAAAAGCGAGTGGCTTGTTCGTAGAGATCAACGATCGGATAGAAATCAACTTCAGTCCCATCGGCAGCGGTCCCCTTAAGGTGAAGTTTGTGAGGAGCCGATCGCCATTCTTGCATTTTGTCTGGAAAATTTGCCTCAATCTCTTGAAAAAGCAACTCTTCCCAAAGTTTTAGATTTACTTCTTTAAGATCATCGTTGTAGAGAACGGCGGGGCTATTGACTCGATCGGCCAGGATGAGCGCAGTAGTTTCACGGGTGCGCTGAAAAGGGCTACTGTAGACGGCATCGATCGCAATGTTAGCAATAGCATCTCCCACTTGAGTCGCCATAGCTTGCCCGCGCTGCGTAAGGCTTGATTTATCGCAATGGCCTTGAATTCGACCTTCGACGTTATAAGTACTTTCGCCGTGACGCACAATAATGACACGAGTTGCCATGCTAGTTCTCCAAGTTTCACCAAGATCCGCCCCAATCCTACCGCAG
Organism: Synechococcales cyanobacterium GL140_1_metabat_312; assembly: GCA_025351345.1. Lineage (GTDB taxonomy): Bacteria > Cyanobacteriota > Cyanobacteriia > Leptolyngbyales > Leptolyngbyaceae > JAAFJU01. The sequence goes on along the minus strand of JANXWB010000017.1, from coordinate 17,068 downwards.
TGTGACGCGGCTAAAAATACTTGACAAGTCGAAGTCATTTCGACTACGCTTTTATTTAAGAAACGAAGCTCTTGTTACTGAATTAAATTCTAGGAAGTTTTATGGTATTTCAAAATCGCGAAGGTCAGAAAGTTCCGAGTGTGACATTTCGGGCGAGAGAGAATGGCGATTGGGTCGATATTAAGAGCGATGAGTTGTTTGCTGGACGTACCGTGGCTGTCTTTTCATTGCCAGGGGCATTCACACCGACTTGTTCTTCGACCCATGTACCCGGTTACAACCAGTTAGCTTATGCGCTCAAGGAAAATGGTGTAGACGAGATTGTTTGTCTATCGGTGAATGATGGCTTTGTGATGGAGGAATGGTCTAAAGATCAAAAAGCAGAGAATGTTCGGTTTATTCCGGATGGAAATGGTGAGTTTACGGATGGAATGGGCTTGTTGGTTGACAAGGCTGATCTAGGCTTTGGAAAACGATCGTGGCGTTATTCGATGATTGTCAAGGATGGCGTTGTCGATAAAATGTTTATTGAGCCGGAAGAGCCGGGAGATCCGTTTAAGGTTTCGGATGCGGAGACAATGCTTACCTACATTAATCCGGAAGCTAAAAAACCCAACAGTGTATTTCTGTTTACGAAACAAGGCTGTCCATTTTGTGCAAAAGCAAAGACAACATTCCGCGAACATGGAATCACCTATGAGGAAGTTTTGGTTGGCGAAGATGTTAGCTTACTAGCCTTGAAGGCGGCCACAGGTGCATTGACAGTTCCGCAAATCTTCATTGATGGCAAATTAATTGGTGGTTCAGAGGAACTAGAAGCCTATTTTGCTTAAAAATATGAGTTGAGAAAGAACGCGCCAGTGAATCCTAGTGGATCTTTTGATACCAATAGACTATCAATTCATCTAAAGAATTGAACTACCCAGGTTTTCCCAAAACTTCATGAAGTCACGGGAAAGTCTGGGTAAAATAATGCGGATTTCTATGCCAATATCTGAAACTTCGCAAGTTCACAATGGTGTCTCAAAGACTAGCCTATTGGGGCATTATGGAGCGCATAGAGGCAATGAATCTGGGTGAATCATGGCGATCGAATATGCCCTTTCAATTACGTTAGGTAGTTTTTGTTTTTATTTGGGATTAAAAATTGGGCGATTGCTGCTGCGCAAGGGGGCGACGGCAAATGATTTATTTCGGGGACAGGAATGGATGGTGGTTGGGGTAGTGGCGGTTTATTTGCTGCTTTTGTTGATAGCGATTTATTTGCCCCAGTCGAATAGTTTCCCGTTGCATTGGCGGGTGTATGGATTGCAGGGCAGTTGGATTTTGATTCGGAGTTTGTTTTTAGGGGCGATCGGCTGTGCGGTGATGATTAGCTGGAGAACGGCGCGGGTTCAGTTGGGAATGATTGGAGTCGTGGGAGTGTTGGGGCTGTTCTGTTTTAGTGCGGCGGAGAGATACTTTTTATCGCCGATTTATCGAGAATTAACCAATAATTTACAAGTGAATCGAATTTTCAAACAAACCTCTTCAAGTAGTTGTGCTCCGGCTGCGTTGGCGACCTTACTACAGCGATGGGGAATTACGCAGGCAACAGAAACGTCGGTCGCACGAGCAGCCGGGACAAGCCGCATGGGGACTACAATGCCTCAGGTGATTCAGGCGGCCCAGAATTTTGGGTTGACGGGGTTAGAGATGAAGCCGACTTGGGAGCAAATGATGCGGGTCAATCGACCAGGGTTGTTGTCGGTGTGGCAGATTAGCAAAGGCAATCGTAAGCTGCCCCATGCGATCGCGCTGTTGGGGTTAGATCAAAAGAATGCGGTGATTGCAGATCCGGCGACGGGAAAGTATGGTTTGCTGAGCCGAGCTGAGTTTCAGGCGATTTCGCGGGAGGACTATGTACCGATTTTCCGATCGAGTGAGCTGGCATTTACAAAACAGCAAGCGATCGACTATTTGAAACCGCTTCAGTATTCGGGTGAGTTTGATGGAATGGTCAAGGCATTTCAACGAGATGCGGGACTAAAACAGACGGGAAATTTGGACCCACAAACGTCGTTGATGTTGATGGGACGTTTTTTGAGTGCGGTGCCAACATTAGATATTGCACGGCTTAATCTGGAGACGGAACGCTATATGAAATGTGAAGGAATGCACGATCGGTGTGCTTGGTGATGGGTTAGCAGAAGGTCTGAGGTGGATTGATTAACAAGTAAATAAATACGTGTTTTCCTGGGGAAATTGCCTTAAGACTACCGAGTCGAAATATAATAAGCTATTGGGAAGACGAATTCCTCTGACCTCTTTCATCACTTATTTTCCTATGCCACGTTCTCAGCGCAACGATAACTTTATCGATAAAAGCTTTACGGTGATGGCGGACATCATTTTGAAGGTATTTCCAGCTAGTAAGCGTGAAAAAGAAGCCTTTGCCTATTACCGCGATGGCATGTCCGCGCAGGCAGATGGTGAGTATGCGGAAGCGTTGGATAACTATGCGGAAGCGTTAAAACTAGAGGAGGACTCCAACGATCGGGGTTATATTCTCTACAATATTGGTTTGATCAAGGCGAGTAATGGCGACCATGACGAGGCCCTAGACTATTACAATCAGGCGCTGGAGATTAATCCTCGGATGCCTCAGGCGTTGAATAATGTGGCGGTGATTTATCACTACCAAGGGGAACAAGCGATCGAAGACGGGGAAGATGAGATGGGTCAGAACCTATTTGACCAGGCAGCGGAATATTGGAAGCGAGCGATTTTGTTGGCTCCTAATAATTACATTGAAGCGCAGAACTGGTTGAAGACGACGGGACGATCGACAATGGATGTTTATTTTTAGGCCTAAGCACATTAGTTTATATAGGTTAATGCTAGACCTTTTTTCTAGAGATATGCGATCGACTCGACGTAATTTGTTTTTGATGGGCGGAATTGGGGCTTGGTTAATGGGCCGATCACCGTTAGCCTCGGCTCAAAGTTCAGGTCAAGGCATGCTAAGTCGATCGGTGACACCGCAGTTTCAACGTCCGACTCATTTGGGGACGACGTTTAGTCCACTGCAATGTCATTACTTGGGTATAGATTATCAGGCGGCGTTTCGAGAAATTTGTCAGTTGGGTCTGACTCGCATTCGGTTGGGCGCTTATTGGAATGAGATTGAACGATCGCCGGGACAGTTTGATTTTTCCCAGTTGGATTGGTTACTAGACGAAGCCCATCGGAACAATATTACGGTAGCTCTGGCGGTGGGGATGAAGGTGCCTCGGTGGCCGGAGTTTCATTTTCCAACGTGGGTGAACGATCGGTACGACACAAAGTCGGGGGACATTGCATTAGATTTGCGCAGTCCGGCAGTGGCGGATTTGTCGTTGAGGTTTGTGGATGCGGTGACGCAGCATTGTCGGTATGCGCCTGCGATTCAGTATTGGCAGATTGAGAATGAACCGTTTACGCGGTTGGAGATTGCGGGCGGGCGATTTTTGAGTCCAGACTTTGTGCGGCGTAAGGTGTCATTAGTTCGCTCACAGTTGTGGCGATCGCAGAAAATATTGTTAACCAATGCAATTCATTTACCAAGGCCAAATTTAGCGGAGGATTTGCCTGCGTTTCGGGATAGTTTAGCGGTGGCGGATGCGGTGGGTTTTAATGTTTATACTAAGGTTCCGTGGGGGAATTCGGGGGCATATCTAGAGCCAGAAGATGCGTTTTGGAATCAGCTTGAGAGTTGGCAGCGCGAAATAGTCCGAGATGGGCGTGAGGCATGGATTGCGGAGGCGCAGGCTGAACCTTGGGAAGCGAAGAAGTTGGTGGCAAACGATCGGGCGGATTATCCTAGTGCATCGCCGAGACGGATGCAGCTATTGGTGGACCGATTAGCGCGATCGGAGTATTCGACAGTGTTGTTGTGGGGCTGTGAATATTGGTATTGGCAGAAGACCCAGGGGCGCAATCTTTGGTGGTGGACGGTGAAGCAGATGGCGCGTGGGTAGTTAGGGCGGTCGGTTTATGGGGTATCCAGTGATGGTGTCGTTGGTGCGATCGAAGTTAACAGGGGACGATCGAGTATTTTGAGGATTGCCAGATTAAGCATTATTTCTTTCTGAATCATCAATTTCATTATCCCAAAATCTTAAACTACTCCCCGAAGCAGCTAGTAAATCATTCCAGTAATCTACATGAGTAGATTGCACATCAGGTTCCTTATTACATTGAATATACATTGTTAAAACTCATTCAACGATCGCATCAACTAATCGATGATTTTTGTTTTGTGTCCATTTTCTACCTAAACCCAAACCATTAGAACGATCGGACTTCACTTTAAACTAGAAAAATCACTATAGCCAATGATTCGGATAAGTTCGTTCTGAAGCTAAATTATTGAATACAACAGCACAAACTACTAAGATTACCGATCCTTCAAAAACAGGCGTGAGCAAAAAATTCCATTCAGGCTTCGTCATCATTACCACAAGAGCAATAGCTCCAGAAGGAGGATGTAGTGTTCTAGTGAGCTGCATGAGGGCGATCACACTCGCAACGGCAAAGCCCATTGTCCAAGGAGAAGAACCAAAAAATTGTAAAACACTCAAACTGAGCAAAGCGCCGAGAAAATTGCCCCCAATCACATTACGCGGTTGAGCTAACGGGCTATCAGGCACGCCAAAAATTAAAACAGTAGTGGCACCAAACGGAGCCATCAATAATGGATAGTTTGTTTTGACTGTCAGGTAGGAGGCTATGGTAATCGCTAAAAAACTCCCAAACCAACTGAAAAAACGTGACGATGATGAGGTCTATCGATCGGACAAGTTAACGAACAAGAGCGCCATCGGCCCAAGACTTTGAACCAGTAATCTTCCCATTTCAACACAATTCTTTTGAGACTCACCATAGGATCACACTTTAAAACTGGCACCATTACTTAGCCGTTAACAATTTTTAGAATATCATAAATTTTTTCAAAAGTTCACATAAAGTATCGCAAGATACAGTTTTATTTCACCAAGTAAAGGTGTAGCAAAAATCGATGGGATCTCAGCATTCAATCTCAAAAAAGTGCGATCGAATGGAATTACCACATGATCGCCGAAACTCAGTTTATGAAACCTCAATCCATACTTCAAATCCTAATCTTTAATCAATTTGTCCCCTAGAGCCATTTTTGAGAGATAGCTGCGAAAAGAAATGTCGCAAAACCGAGACGATACCAAACAAAGATCCAAGCGGATTGGTTTTTGAGGAAATTGAGCAGCCATTTAATAGACAATAGTGAAAATACAACAGATGAAATCGTACCGATGATCAATGGAATAACCATCGTAGATTCACCCATTACGTCTTTGGCTTGAGCAAGAGTTGCGATTGTCAACGTCGGAAAGCCTAATAAAAATGAGAAGCGCGCGGCAGTTTCACGATCGAGTCCCAAAAGCAATCCTGTTGTAAGGGTAGAACCCGATCGCGATGCACCCGGAAGGAGTGCGATCATTTGCCCCAATCCAACGAGCATACCGTCGCGGCTCCGGAGTTGATGGAAGTTACGCTTACGAGTGCCAACTTTTTCCGCAAATCCCAGAAGAAGCGCCATTACAATAGACATAATCGCGATCAGAAATGGACTTTCGAGCTGCACTTTCAAGACTTTTAGCAACAGTCCGCCCGCCAATGCTGGAATTGTACCGATAAAAATACCGATGAAAATACGCCATTCTTCACGATGCCATTTTTTTTCCTGGTAGGCACTCCAAGCTCCACTCAGAATAAAGGTCAAGTCCTTCCAGAAATAAATGAGAACCGCGATAACGCTGCCGAATTGAATAGCATCAATACTGGCCTTAGACCAGCCGCCATTCGCTTCCCAATGCAGTAAATCGCGGAAAATTATCAAGTGGGCGGTACTGCTAATAGGGAGAAATTCAGTGATGCCTTGAACTAGGCCCATGACGAGTCCTTGAAAAACTTGAAAAGCTAGATTAGGCTCAGCAGTCAGAATTAGGTCGGGCATCATATTGAATCAGTCTCTCTATGGGATCTATAGTGCCTATGCTTGCGTATTGTGGCAGACTTTAAGCAGGCAAGCTTGTGTTTAAGTACACGATCGGAGGGAATCGATACCTTTTGTGTATGCTATTGTTAAGTAACGTTAATTATATTAAATTAGCGCATGTAAGAACTTTATCAAGAGCAGTCCCTTGGTTACTTCCTCTGTTTCCCAATCAACGTTTACGTCCGCGCGTGAATCGGCGGTTGTGCCACTATGTGATGAATTGAGGACGGACGATCGTAATACAGTGACAGCTAAGCGGGATTATTTTTTGGGTGATGGGCGGAATGTTCGCTGGTCAGTTCTGGTGGCTGCGGGATTTTTGGTTTCGGCTCCTGTGTTTGTTCAAGCGCCGTTAGTACGATCGCTACCCGTTGTGTCGTTGGTTGGAACTATTGCGTGGATTTGGCTGAGTATATATCTGTCGCAACGATCGGCAACTCAGGTTTGGGGTGAGCTAGTTGCAGGATTTTCTTGGACTTGGCTATCGGGATCATTGTATTGGGGGTGGTTGAGAACTGAACCGCTGTGGCATTTACCTGTTGAAGCGCTGGGGTTGCCGTTTGCGATTTTGGCCTTGCAAAAAGGCTGGTGTCGGGTTGGGGTTTTGTTCTATTTGGGTTCATTGTTTGGCACCGTAGTCACGGATGTCTATTTTTATTTGTTGGATTTGACGGGCGTTTGGCGACGGGTAATGCTGGATCCGACGATGGTGGAATTTGAGTTTGCGCAGGCGTTGAAGTTGATGAACACGCCGTTGGGTTATTCATCTGCGGCCATGTTGTTGTCGTTGTTGGTCACTGTCGGAATTTATAGTGTGCGGCGACGATCGTTGGCATCGTGGGCTTGTGGCGGGGCAATTTTGAGTACGTTGGTGGTTGATGGGTTATTTTGGGGGGCCGCGATCGTGGGGTCTCGGTAGTAGGATTATTCAAAAAGCTATTGCAGTGAACAAGTCGGGTTTTGGATTCGGGTTAGAATAAAATTTGCCAAATTCGTACTACCCTGATTTTGAACCCTATGGTTGCTCCTATGCCGACTCTTGAATCCCGTCTCGATCGCTTTTATGGTGAGATTCAGACGGTAATTTTGTCGCGTCAAAATCCGATTACGGGATTATTGCCAGCCAGTACAGCAGTGAATGCCCATGGAGACTATACCGACGCATGGGTTCGAGATAATGTCTACAGCATCTTGGCCGTGTGGGGCTTAGCGCTGGCGTACCGGAAGACGGATTTGGCCTCAGGACGGCTCTATGAGCTAGAGCAATCGGTCGTGAAGTTGATGCGGGGGCTGCTATTTTCGATGATGCGGCAGGCGCACAAAGTGGAGAAGTTTAAGCAGACACAGGCGCCAAGAGATGCACTGCACGCGAAATACAGCACAACGACGGGCGATACAGTAGTACCGGATGATGGCTGGGGACATTTGCAGATTGATGCCACGTCGCTTTTTTTGGTCATGTTGGCGCAGATGACACTTTCGGGATTGGCGATCGTATTCACTCAGGATGAAGTCGATTTTGTTCAAAATTTGGTGTACTACATTGGTCGAGCTTACCGAACGCCAGACTATGGAATTTGGGAGCGGGGAAACAAAATTAATCACGGCGGGGTGGAGCTGAATGCCAGTTCCGTGGGGATGGCGAAGGCGGCACTTGAAGCGATGAATGGGTTGAATTTATTTGGGATGCGGGGGACGCAGGATTCGGTGATTCATGTATTGCCGGATGAGATTGCCCGCTGTCGGATGACGTTAAAGTCTTTGTTGCCCCGTGAATCAATCTCGAAGGAAGTGGATGCGGCCTTGTTGAGTGTGATTGGGTATCCAGCATTTGCGATTGAAGATCCTGACCAAGTTGAACGAACACGGCAGAAGATTATCGATCGGTTACAGGGCAATTATGGTTGTATTCGGTTTCTGAGAGATGGACATCAAACAGTTGTAGAAGATAGAAGTCGATTGCATTATGAACCGACGGAATTACAGGCATTTAAACATATTGAATGTGAATGGCCGCTCTTCTTTACCTATTTAGCGTTGGATGGGATTTTTCGGGGCGATCGTAACCAAACAGAATTCTATTTAGAACGATTAGCAGCGGTGGCGATCGAGCGAGATGGCATTATGTTACTACCAGAAGTATATTTTGTGCCGGAAGATGCGATCGAGGCTGAGAAAAAAGAACCCAAAAGCCAAATCCGTGAACCAAACGACAATTTACCGTTAGTTTGGGCGCAAAGTTTGTATTATTTGGCGCAAATGTTGAATGAAGGGCTGCTGACGGTGGCAGATGTAGATCCGTTAAATTCGCATACGCGAGTTGGCTATGTGAGACGGGCCACCGTACAAATTGCACTATTAGCTGAAGATGAGCCACTGCAATTAAAACTCGCGGCCCATAACATTGCTACACAGACCTTAAGTCAGGTAGAACCGATTCAGGTGCGTCCAGCCAAGGATCTGGCTTTGGCTTATACCCAGTTGGGACATAACAAGAAATTGGGCTTGACGGGTCGCCCGGTACGATTAATGCGAAGTTTGACGACCTCGAAAGTGTATAAGATTCGCGATCGATCGATGGTATTTTTGCCTGCGTTTTTGGATGAACAGAAGTTCTATTTGACGTTGGATTATCACTTTTTAGTGTCTAACATTAAGGGAGAACTCGCGTATATCCATCGCCATTGGCGGCAGTTGGGTCGTCCGGTGATGACGTTATTAATTACACACGATATGCTCGATCGGGGACAAGATGCGCTCTTGGGACTGGTTCAGGAATTTCAGGAAGGAGTATGCGGGGATGTTCCGGTGAAGGTGGGGCAACTGAATCAGTTACTATTGACGGCGGGGCGCGATCGATTGGACTTTTTGCCAGAGTTGGAAACCCTAGAATTTCTAGACTTAAATCATTTAACCCAGCATCTCAGTTTTGCGGCAAAGAATACTAAACCACTCAACAGTTCCCAAGAGTTTAGATTGGAGCAGGAATCGAATGTTAAACTCCTAATCAAGCAATTAACCAGAACTAAGAATCTGTATGAACAGATTGAGATTTTAGAGGTATTAACAAGGTTGAAGGGATTGATCTTTGATACAGAAATTGGAACAGATCAGCCTGTAATGGTGGGACGTTTAATTGAGGAAATTTATAATAAAGCAAGTCGCGGAGATGCATCGGGCCAGCCCTATTGGGGGATTGTCAGGAAAGCAGCAGGATTACTTGATAAAGTAGATGCAAATTTGCTGGATGCAACCGTCGATATTTTGGTGCGGCAGAAACAGATTTCGGTGGGCCGATCGTATAGTAAAAATTCACTAATTGTAAGGCCGCTAGGATTATCTGAATTATTAGAAAAAATTCAAAGTTTCTGCCGTGAAGATATTCGCGATCGAGTATTAAGTCAGGAAATCTTGGTTTATATTAGTTTGCTCATTAAGTCTGATGCAAGTTTGTTTAAAAACTTGCTTACAGTTCGGGTTGGCTATTTGATTTTGTTGTTGACAAGTGAGTTAGCGGCAACGGAGTCTTTGACCCAAGATGAAGCCTATGAAGCCTTGATGCAACTGAGTCCCTATGAAATTTATGAACGATTACGGATGACATTGGAAGGCTATGAAAAGGGAAATGAAATATTGCGATCGCAGGAGTCGCTACATTTGAAGTTAGCAGAGACAAAAGTTGATTGGGTGGTGCCAGAGAAGAAAGCAGAAGAAGAGGAAAAGGATTGGTTGCGTTTTCGACAGGGACAGGGCGCAAGCGGAACAGTACCAGATGATTTCTATGAACGAGTTTGGCTAGTTTTAGAGCGCTGTCAGGGGTTAGTAATTGGAGATAAACTGGAGCGGCGTAATCGGCTGGAGAGTCATTTGTTGTTGAGTGAAATGACAAAAGGTGAAACGACGTTTGCGCTTCAGGTAGAACATTTATTAAATAAGATCCAGGGTCCTGAATACCGATCGGCGAATGTTGAAGCACTGATGGAATTAGCCGCAATTATTGAGAAGAATCCTGAGTTTAAGATTCAGGAATATATTGTGTTAGATATCTTGATTGGGCATGGGGTGCGGCTAGCTTGGTTGAAGGTGCATCCTGAACAAACCGATCGATATGATGAGTTTAAAGCAGCAGCCTGGAGTGAGTTTTATCGAAGTTCTCCCTATGCGATCGCTAATGCTATTGCGATGGCAATGCAATATTTGACGCAGTTAGGGACGATCGCGTAAGGAATCGGTTTATGTGACTAAATTGCGATCGTCTGCTGTAGTAATCAACCCGACGTTCGCTCCATTATTTGATTCTCCTCTTCCTTTAGTGTCTATTTACCTGATTTAACCGATCGTCCGATCGTATTCCAAGAAGACGTATTTAATGAACTATTTGAAACTGCTGAAATTGCGAACTTTACAACAAATGAACAACAAATTTATGAAAATAGCCTGAAGTATTATCGAGACTGGTACAGTGTTTCAACAAGTTTGAAGGAAGAGGCAAGAGAAGAAGGAAGAAAAGAAGGATTGATTGAAGGATTAGAACAAGGATTGGCTGAAGGATTAGAACAAGGAATTACTCAAGGATTAGAACAAGGCCGTTTAGCTGAACGATCGCAAATCCTCGACCGCCAACGATCGCAAATCCTACGACTCTTGCCACGTACCGTCGGAGAGTTACCCGATCGTCTTAACGTCCAAGTCAATCAACTCTCTTTAGAACAATTAGAATTATTGAATGAACAATTGTGGGATTTCACAAAACTGAATGATTTAGTCGATTGGCTTAATACCATCCAAGATTAGCGATCGTGAAAGTTCTCTAAATCAAGGCATCAGGCCACTTGTCGCACCCTAACACAGCGGGCAACGAACCCAACGAAATTTGGAAATCAATTGCTTTAGGCAGTTTTCCAGAACGGACCACCACCTGATCAACGCAATCCAAACTCGCCATCCACTCCGCAACCGAAGCATCACATTCCACCACAATTCGGGCCGGATTTCTTAACTTTAACAATGGCAAGCAACGAGCAAACATCACCGAAGCGGCCACATCATTCTCCGCCCAAGCCAAAATAGTCTTCCCTTTCAAATTCTCACGATTTGTCCAAGCCCCAATTTTACGATGACGAGGCAGGTGTTGGGCGAGATAACTGGGAGCCAACCAACGCCATTCTGACTCCTTCCAGCCCCGCGCCCATTGCTCCAGCTTCAACAATGCCTGCGCTAGCTCCCAATGGGCTTCCGCAAAATCAGGAGCGAGGGCGATCGCCTGTTCAAAACAAGCCACCCCACCCTCCAAGGCTCCCGTCTCACACCACAGCATTCCTAACGTGTGATAGGCCGTCGGGTCATTGGGTTCGTAGGAAAGCGATTGCTGAAGGTGGCTGATAGCAAGCTGAGTATCGCCTAATTGCTGTAACACTGCCCCCAGTTTGTGATGGCTGATGGCCGATCGGGAATTTAATTGCAGTGCCAAAAGATAGTGCACCTTCGCGGTTTCCAAATCACCCTGCCCTTCGTAGAGTAAGCCGAGATTATGGGCCAAAATGGGGTCATAGGGCGAAAGCTGGAGAGCTGTTTTGTAATGCAAGAGAGCAGCCTCCGTATTGCCCTGCATTTGCAATACATTGCCCAAGTTTAAATGTGCCTTACCGGAATTTGGCGAACGATTCACTACTTTGCGAAAAAGCTCGGTCGCAGGGGTGAGTTGATCTGTGGCCTGAAGCAACCGAGCTAAATTGGTGCAAGCGCTAAGATAATCGGGATTCAATTCAATCGCTTTTTGATAGGCTGCGATCGCCACACCCATCTCACCTTGCCGACCAGCTAGATTTCCTAAATTAAAAAACGCCTGGGGAAAATCGGGTTGCAGCACAATCGCCCGATGCACCGCCAACTGTGCTTGCTCAAAATCACCCAACGACTGCCAAAGGACTGCACTATTATTCCAAGCCTCGGCATCTTGCGGATCGAGTTCGATTGCCGCCAGGTAACACACTAGAGACTCGCGAAAGTCCGATCGAGTAGAATGTATAGCACCGAGGAGTTTAGTCATTCCGATGTTGTTCGGATCTTTATCCAAAACCTGACGGGCCATCCATTCAGCCCGATCGACATTACCGTCTTTAAAAGCGGAATAAGCTTCAGTTACTGCATTCGATCGAGTCAACATAAAATTAATTATAGAAATAACAGATAGAATTTGTACAGACTTGCCCTTTAACTTGCCCCGATTTCCCATGTTGCGTTCTTTGAAAATCGAGAATTTTGCCCTTATCGATCATCTAGAGCTGGACTTTAGCGCAGGACTCAACGTTCTCACGGGGGAAACAGGAGCCGGGAAGTCTATTATTTTAGACGCAATCGATGCTTTGCTTGGCGGAAAAACCTCAGGCCGCGCCGTTCGTACTGGAGAAGCAAAAGCCCTACTCGAAGGTCAATTCAACCTGACAGACTCTCTGAAGGATTGGTGCGATCGCGAGCAAATCGAACTCACAGAAGACAAAACTGTCCTGACTTGTGTTCGCGAAATTTCTGCTAGCAGCGGCTCCCGCAACAAATCCCGCATCAATGGCACGAATGTTACAAAACAACAACTCGAATCACTACGAGACTCCCTCGTCGAAATCACCGCCCAAGGCCAAACGGTTCAAATCGGGCAACCGGGGGTCCAGCGAGATTGGCTCGATAGTTTTGGAGGTGCAAAACTCTTAAAACAACGAGAATCTGTCGCAGAACGATTTGCATTGTATCAACAGGCCGATCGGAATCTTCAACAGCGACGACAATCGGAAGCCCAACGTTTACAGCAATTGGACTTATTTGAATTCCAACTCAAAGAACTAAATATTTCCAATCTTACGGAAGCCGATGAATTAGAATCTCTAGAAAATGAACGAAATCGCCTTAGCCATAGTGTCGGACTTCAGAAACAGAGTTATGAAATCTATGAAATGCTTTATCAGAATGAAACCGGAGAATTTCGCGCCTGTGCTGATTTACTCGGACATGCGGAAGGCATTTTGCTGGATATGGTGACGATCGATAATCAAGTTCAATCCATTTTAGATGTGGTTGCCGATGCCCTCGCCCAAATTGAACAAGCAGGCCGTGATATTAACTTCTATGGTGCCAATATTGAAGCCGATCCGGTACGTTTGCAAGAAGTCCAGGAACGTATTACTGAACTGAAAGCAATCTGTCGTAAATATGGTCCGACCTTAGGCGATGCGATCGAACTGCGCGACAATTTACAATCTGAACTTGAATCTCTGACAGGCGGCGGGCAATCGCTTGCGGACCTCGAAGCCACAACTTTGGCGCGCAAAACTGAATTGATTGAAGCTTGTAATACGTTAAGCAAACTTCGTCAACAGTCTGCTGAAACATTGGAAACACAATTGGTGAAAGAACTGAAACCCCTCGCGATGGAAAAGGTTCAATTCCAAGTTAGCATTACGCACATTGCCCCGACCCCGGCAGGCAGCGATCGGATTACTTATTTGATTAGTCCAAATCCCGGCGAACCTTTGCAACCCCTCACGGACATTGCATCGGGCGGGGAAATGAGTCGCTTTCTATTGGCATTGCAATCTTGTTTTTCCCAAGTAGATTCGGCTGGAACATTGATCTTTGACGAAATTGACGCGGGAGTTTCAGGCCGTGTAGCAGGAGCGATCGCCCAAAAGTTGTTCCAGCTCAGTGAAGATCATCAAGTGCTTTGTGTCACCCACCAACCGATCGTTGCGGCAATGGCAGATCAACATTACCGGGTGAGTAAAGAAGTGATTGATCCCAGTGGAAAAAAGTCCAAAACTGTGGATGAATCGACCCTTCGCACTGTGGTCAGAATCCAGCCGTTGAATGCAGAAGAACGCAAAGTTGAACTCGCACAAATTGCCAGCGGTGAAGTAGTCACCAATGAAGCTGAATCTTCAAAAGCGGCCAAAGACTTTGCCGAGTCCTTACTTCAACAAGCCGCTAATATCCGATCGGGCCAAGCGATGGATCTCCCTGAAGCAACCACGACTAAACGCTCTAAAGCTACTTCAAAAACTACCCGAAAAACAGCGAAGGTGAAGTGATTTGAATTACTCCTTCGATCTTATTAATCATCGGTCGGGGAGTAAATTTTTCCTGAAGTGAGTAATAAAGCCCACATTCCGCACTTGAACTGTCACATGGATTATTAATAACGAGACCATCAAGGTTCCGCCGAATTAAACCATGATCGGGAATGAATTCAAGCTCTAAGCATAAGTGTTCTGAAAGAGCGATCGGTTTACTCACAAGATACTGCAAAATTGACGAGTAACTTTTTATCACTACTTTCAATGGGGACGATCGCCCCATCATAAGTAGTGATAAAAATCAATAAGATATTCAGTGTCTAAATATCTTATACAGCGCTCAATTTCTACATTCTAGTCATCAAGCTTACCTTACTCACCTTAGCCCGATCGAGACCATCAAGCTCATCCAACGTCAGCCAGCCTTCTTTAATGAGACGCGCAAACACAAACACAAACATTGATTGACTATCGTCATATTTACCATCAATGTCATGTCGTCTAGCACTTAAGAAGTCGTGCAACTTCCACAGATCATCCAAGCAACTAATTTCACCAGATTGCTCACGAATCAGATTTATCATCATATCTGACTCTCGTTGAAATGCCGTCTCTAGGGCCTTGTGGGCAATCTCACGCTCTGTATTGGACCATTCCACCTCACTGACCATCAACATGACCTATTTTCCTAATTTGATAACTGGTTTTCTGATAATTTGACAACAATAATTAAATAAGGTTATCAAATCGTAATGATTTACTTATCTGATTATACTCAAAGTAGTCTATGAATGCTAGTGCTAATAGAGCAAAATTTACAGATTACTAACATAAATATTTTAGTGTTAAAGCTTGCACTCAGGTAACGCATACCATGGAACATCTGGGTATTGGTGATGCTCTTGGTGATAGCTAAAGTGATAACAAACCAAAAGTGAGATGACTCTTGGATAGTAAGCACTTCGAGTTATGTTGTCTTTGTGACGGTGGGGAAAATAAGTACCAAAACAAAACAATTGAAATGAACTTAAAATCAACGGAGCCATCCAAACTAGAACACAATTTATCACCGGAATTTGAAGAAACAAGAGTAATACGACAAGTCCACTTCCAACAACAGTGATAAACACAAGCATTTGGGAGAGAGGAAGATAAGTCCGTAAAAACCGAAAATACCAACTTAATCCCTGAGAGTTTGAGCCATCATGAAAGTCTGGATCGCCGATTTGGCCTGGAATTTGATGATGACGGTGGTGATTAATAAGGCATTGATCGTAATTCAATACTGCATATAATCCGATCGCAAATTTACCGATCGCATGATTGAGCTTTACATTGCTGGGGACGAGACTTTGGTGCATGGCATCGTGGGCCAAGATGAAAAGTCCCGTCTGCAAAAATGTTCGGATTAATACAATGGCTATCCAATAAATCGCCGAAAGCTGGGTTAAATCGATTAATAGAAATCCAACAAAACTCAATAACCAAAGACTAATGATGACGATCGCCCACACTATCCCCAAATTTTTGAAATAAGGAATCGTGGCTGGGGCGGTTATCAAATTAGTACTCATCGCTTGCGATCGCCATCTGCATTAGTGAAAACGTAGCTTTAAATAAATGCCCCCATACTTAATTGGATCACCTCAGCAATTTGCCAGATCCATTTGAAGAGCAAGGGACATTCATTTAAATGATTCTAAACACCAAAATGTTTGGGTTTAACGGGCGAAGTTCAGCAATTCCTTAGGAGATGCTAGAAGATCGATCGCAACGAAGAATACTTGGCCATCAGGATTCAACAAAAAGCGCCATGCAATATTCATGCCCACATTTCCGCCGAACCAAGGAGTTTGACATTTTCCTGTGACTTTGATTTGGGTGTAACCGCCATCTGCTTCTTCAGATACGCCACGCTCAGGAACCAATTTGAGGTTCTGACATTCTTCGCGGAAGAACTTCAAGACAGCATCTTTTCCAACAATAGGGCGTTGGAATGGAGGCTGCAATGCACCATCAGGCGCAAACAATGTGATTAGCGTTTCAAAATCGTTGGCATTCATGTTGTCCATGTAAGCCAGAATTGTTGGGTTCGTGACTCCCTCGATCGCCACTTGAGTCCGCTCAGCTTTTGGCAATTCCATCGGTTCACTGACGCGATTGAATTCACCCATTTTGCTCGTATCAAAACCCATATCCAATACAGAGTTTCGTAAAACGGTGATCTGTTGACCTGGTTCAAGCCCTTGAATTGAGACTAGAACAGCATTTGCATTGGCGGAAAGTTTGTAACCTTCAGGAATCGGTGCAACAATCCCCTGCGCCATCCATTCACCCAAACGGTGCCAGAACCCTAACTTAAGGTTTGGAGTCCAGACTGCATACGCACGGCTAACTGGAGAATCCGATCGGTTCGCAAGTTCACACATCGCCTGACTCTGTTGTAGAGGAGTCATGTTGCGAATTTCGTTGAGTGTATTCTCAGCAAACTGCATGTTAGCTGCACCAGGAGCCGCCATAGTGATTGTTTTGCCCATCTCAAGGTACGCAAACCAAATCAGCGCTAGTTGATCTTCAGCCTTGAGCTGAACGAAACGTGCAACTGTTGCAGGTACGGCATCAGCAGCAAGAGTGTTAGGGAAAATTCCGCGTGCTGAATCGATGGTAAAAGCCATGTGTGGGCATCCTAAAAAGTTATAAACAACAAATGAATTTTAGCTTAGAACAAGTTCCACAAAATATTTCTGTAACCTAATTACTCAGTTGGCTAACTAGTTCTTCAAACTTATGTTAAGAATAGTAACAGACTTCTTGGGTTTGTAAAGTAGTTTGAGTCAAATCATTATTTCTTACATTGGGAACCTCCCTTCAAATTCAATTGCGAAGCGATTTAATGCGCCCTTCCAATTACGAATAGGCATGGTCCACTTCTTTGAAATATTGTTCATTG
>JANXWB010000005.1 GCA_025351345.1 Synechococcales cyanobacterium GL140_1_metabat_312 | reverse complement strand
AGGAAAACCAAAAACGCTGCAAAGCCTGACAGGTCTGAATCCGCAGGAGTTTTCTATTTTATTGGAGAGCTTTGAGTTGGCATGGGAGAAAACTCTGGACAATCCAAACCGCCAACGGGCCTATGGTGCAGGTCGGAAGTCCGAGCTTAAATTAATAGAAGACAAATTACTGTTCATTTTGATTTACTTTCGGCTGTACCCGACGCAAGTCGTTCAAGGGTATGTTTTTAATTTAAGTCAAGCTCAAGCCAATGAATGGGTTCATCGCCTAAGTCCATTACTGAATCAAGCCTTGGGGTATGAGAAATGTCTGCCAGAACGAGAACCTTCTCAACTAGAGCAGGTTTTAACGCAATGTCCAAGCTTAGAATTCATCGTAGATGGAACAGAACGAGGGATTAACCGCCCGAAGAATAAGGAAAGTCAAAGAGAAAACTATAGTGGGAAGAAGAAGACCCATATCTGTGAAGAACAATATCATCACAGATATGAGGGGAAAGGTCGTATTTTTGAGTGACACCCATGAAGGAAAAAAGCATGACAAAAAGATAGTGGACGAGGAAGGATATAAATTTCCATCCGGGAGCCAGCTCTGTCAAGATACCGGATTTCAAGGATTCAACCCTGAAGGAGCAGAGGTTCATCAACCGAAGAAAAAGCCCCGTGGGGGAGAACTGACAGGGGAAGAGAGCGCCAAAAATACCTTAATTTCAAACGTTCGCGTGAGAGTGAAGCATCATATCAGCGGAATTAAACGATGTAAGATTGTGGTTCATAAATTTCGGAATCATTTAGATCATTATGCAGATGAGATTATGGAGACAGCTTGTGGCCTGCACAATTTCCGTGTGTGTAATCGTCAAAAAAAGGAGAATAACTGCCTGAAATCAGCCTAATCTAGAGAGAATTGCGTAAAAAGGGCTGGCAATAAAGAATAAAAGTGAGCAAGGTAGTTTGGAAACTGATGATTTCTTCAATATAGTTACTACCCACTATTTCCTTTAATGTCTATTAGTTGCTGTCCATACCGAAATTAACCACGCCAGTTTCCAAAAAACGATCGCCGTCAATGATTTTTACTAGGGCGAAGCCGATTTTCCTTACCCAATGGGGATGGTGCAAAATACGGGCAATGTCTTAGCAGATATGTTGCCCGCCGAATCCCACCGTTAATAAGCACCCTTGGTTAAAGTGTTACCGCACTTTGGACTGCATGACATCGCCCAACGTACCACTGGATGGTGGTTACAAACCTAAGATTTACCCGATCATCACAATCGAGTTCGCGTGATTGATGGTGATATCCACTTGGATTATGTGCCTAATAATACCGAAGCAGGCGATCGCTTAGTTCATCGCTGGACAGAGGTACTGAAATCGATCGATCGTAAAGTCATACAGGTGATGCCCTTCAGTATTTATCCGCGCAATCAGATGCCCGTTCAGGCGGTCGCTCATCAATGCGGCACCTGTCGCTTTGGCTCAGATCCCAGAATGTCGGTGCTGGACCTAGATTGCCGTACCCACGATGTCGATAATCTCTACGTAGTTGACGGCAGTTTCTTTCCCTCCAATTCGGGTGTAAATCCCACGCTGACCATTATGGCCAATGCTTTGCGGGTGGCCGATCGATTGAAAGAGCGTCTGGGAACAGGATGAAAAAAAGACGTTACTGGATTGAGGTATGGAACTCGGGATAGGGAAAAATTTATGGGTAGTCCTAAAGGATTACTCCTCGTTTAATAGTTTTCGCTTCACGTCTTTATCAACCATTTTCGGGATATTTTTTGCGAGCCAGTAATTGCTAGGGCTGAAAAGCATAGTTTTCATGGGTCTCGGAAGTTAGGATAAGGCTTCCTGCAAGAAACTTTATACTTTTTCTAACCTATTTGCCTATTTCGGCATTTAGAAAATCTACTGATAGGTGAGTACTCCAAAAACGCCTATACCGTTACACTCCTTTTGTACCTTTTTTTATCATTTCCAAAATCCATATGAATTTTTTTATTCCTTTAGTGCAACCACTCTTGATGGTTGACTCTGGGCAAGGAGTTATCAAACCCTTAGGTCACCACGAACTGCTGCTGCTGTTGCTGCAACTAGCCTTGCTGCTTTTAGTGTCGCGGGGGTTGGGTGAGTTCATGCGTCGGATCGAGCTGCCCCCTGTGGTAGGTGAGCTATTGGCTGGAGTTTTGCTGGGTCCATCCTTATTTGGCTTAATCCTTCCCGAGCTGCAAGCCCATATCTTTCCTAAAAGCCAAATTCAGGCGGATCTGTTATCCGTGGTCTCTTGGTTAGGGGTGTTATTCCTATTGATCGTAACGGGGATTGAAACAGACCTTAACTTGATTGTGCGTAAAGGACGAACTGCTCTGCTGATCTCGCTAGGCGGCATTATTGTACCCTTTACAACGGGATTTGGATTGGGGTGGTTAATTCCAGAGAATTTTTTGGCAAATCCGTCTCAACGTCTGGTTTTCTGCCTCTTCATTGCTACAGCCATGAGCATTTCGGCAGTTCCAGTAATCGCCAAAGTGTTGATGGATCTAAAATTAATTCGGCGCGATATTGGTCAGGTGACTCTGGCTGCGGGGATGACAGACGACACGATCGGGTGGATCTTGCTCTCGGTTGTTTCTGGTCTCGCCACCAGTGGACAGTTTAACTTCAGTTCAGTCATCAGTTCGGTCAGTGGAGCCATTATCTTTTTAGGATTGGCGCTGACGGTAGGACGACCAATAGTGGATAAGATTTTGCGCTGGGTTGATGACACCATTGGTGGAACAACGGCATCTTTGTCTACTGTGCTAATCCTGTCATTAGCAGCCGCAGCTCTAACCCATAGTCTAGGGATAGAAGCCGCCCTTGGCGCATTTGTAATGGGGATTTTGGCGGGACAATCTCGTCGCTTTAGCCGCGAAGCTGGTCATACGCTGGAAATAATAACGGCAGGCTTTTTAGCCCCAATTTTCTTCGCTTCTGCTGGACTCAAGGTGAATTTGCTACAATTGCTTGAGCCTCAAACCTTCATCATCGGCATGATTGTTTTAGCGGTCGCTTGTTTTGGTAAATTTTTGGGGGCTTACTTAGGTTCTCGTGCGGGTGGACTCAGCCATTGGGAAGCTCTAGCAATGGGTTCGGGCATGAATGCGCGAGGCGCGATGGAAATCATCGTTGCCACGATCGGGTTGTCTTTGGGGGTACTCAGCCAACAAATGTATTCAATCATTGTGATGGTGGCGATCGTCACTTCGCTGATGGCTCCACCATTACTACGTTGGACGCTTTCCAAAGTCGAGATCGGTGAAGAGGAAGCACAGCGATTGCAACAGGAAGATCATGCAAGCCGCAGCTTTATTAAAAATATTCAACGGGTGCTGATCCCAACAAGGGGTGGAGCTAATGTGCAACTCGCTGCTCAGTTAGTCGGTTATCTAGCACAACAGAATGACCTTGAGATTACGGCTCTCTATGCCACCAGTGATAAAAAGCCTAATCGCAAACATACCGCCGCCGCCGCGATTAAAGAAACTGCCTTTGAAGAAGCTTTTACCGCGATCGCAGAAACGCTAAATTTAGCCACCAACAAAACCTTTAAAACTAAAGTAGAAAGCGGAAGTAGCAAGGTGGAAGCCATTCTGAAGGAAGCCGAGAAGGGATATGACTTGATTGTCATGGGAGCGAGTGAACAACGGAATCGCTCAGCGCTTTTTAATTTGCTGGTCGATCGGGTCGTGCAAGAAGCCCCTTGTGCCACTTTAGTCGTGAAGTCCAGCCTCTCAGAGCGTCAGGGGGAATTTCAGGTGATTGATACTCACCCAATTCGGCATATCCTAGTTCCCACCGTTGGCTCAGAATACAGCAAAAATGCGGTCGAAGTTGCCAGTACGATCGCGGCTCAAACGGGAGCTTTGGTTACGTTGATTCACGTCATCACACTGCCCTATAACGGATACTCCCTTTACGATCAACAGACCCTTGCTCCAGCTAGAGAATTGGCTCAAGAGATTGTCAAATATCAAACAGAAGTTGCACGACTTTTAGGCGCAAACGTACAAGATAGAATTCTGGAAGGGAGCAGTCCAGAAAAAACTATTCTCCAATTTGCACGGCATGAACAGGTCGATCTAATTGTGTTAGGAAGTTCGGTTCGACTTGCAACTGGACGGGTGTTTTTTGGTCATCGAGTTGATACGATTCTAAATCGAGCAACCTGCCCAGTTGCTGTGGTCAGTGTGTAGAATGGCAGTTGTCAATTTTTTGATTTTGCGATCGCTAACTAAGTTTTATAGTTTGCCAGCATTGAGACTTGGCTATGCGATCGCTCATCCTGAACGTCTGCAACGTTGGCAAGCATGGCGCGATCCTTGGTGTGTGAATAGCTTAGCAGCCGCAGCAGGAATTGCAGTCTTAGAAGATATAGATTTTCAACAACAGACTTGGACTTGGTTAGAACGTGCCAAATCTCAACTATTTACAGGCTTATCAGAAATATCAGGTTTAAATCTATTGCCTAATGCTGCAAATTATCTATTAGTCCAAACAGAAGTTGCAGGTTCCGTTTTACAAAAGGAACTATTAAAAAAAGATAGAATTCTCATCCGCGATTGTCTGAGTTTTCCAGAATTAGGCGATCGCTATTTTCGAGTAGCTGTGCGTTTGGAGCATGAAAATCAAAAACTAATAAATGCTCTATCAAAACTAACTTAGTATTATGAGCTGCTTACATCTACACATGATGTAGAAATCGGAGAGTTGGTGATACTCAGTTCAGCGATCGAGTGGACTAATTACGCCTTTACCGCCACGCTTGAGAACATGAGTATAAATCATGGTTGTCTTGACATCTTTATGTCCCAATAACTCTTGAACAGTACGGATATCATAGCCATTCTGTAATAGATGCGTAGCAAAGCTATGGCGAAAGGTATGACATCCGACTCGTTTTTCTACCTTGGCTGACTTTACAGCCTGTTTAATTGATTTTTGGATTCCACTTTCATGGAGATGATAGCGACACATCAATTCGCTACGGGGATCTTTGGCGATCTTGCTAGAAGGAAATATATATTGCCAAATCCATTCTTTCGCAGCATCAGGATATTTTTTGCCCAAAGCAAAGGATAAATGTGCTTCACCGTAGCCTCTGGCTAGATCCTGTTGATGAAGGCGTTTCACAATCTGTAAATGTTCTTGAAGTTGTTCTATCACATTGCGAGGTAGCATCGTAATTCGGCTTTCCATGCCTTTGCTATCACGAACAACAATTTGCTGTTGAGCAAAGTCAAGATCCTTCACTCGTAGTTGTAGCGCCTCATTTAATCGTAATCCCGAACCATACAGTAACTTGACAATAATCTGATAAAAACCTGTAAGATTGTTTAAGATTTCTAAAGTTTCTGTAACAGTTAAGACTGTGGGTAAGTTCCGAGGACGCTTTGCTCTCACTACATCAAGGTTAAGCCCTAGCTCTAGTTCTAAGACTTCTCGATATAAGAACAAAATAGCGCTCAAAGCTTGATTTTGCGTTGATGCAGCCACATTTTCATTCACTGTCAAATGGGTTAAAAAGTCATTGACTTCCTCTCCACCCATTTCACTAGGAGACCGCTTGTTATGAAACAAAATAAACCGTCTGATCCACTGTACATAGGTTTCTTCGGTGCGGTAAGAGTAGTGCTTAACCTGTATGCGATCGCGTACTCTATCTAACAATTTCCGAGATGGTGGCTCAGTTTGCATAATGAAATTATGAAGCAACTAACCTAAATAATATATGATATTGTCGGATTAACACCCCATTTAGGTGATTAGACAGAATTTTTCCGTATAACATCCCGTAGAGAGTAAATAGACAGAATTTTTCGGCATAACATCCCATATAGGGTGATTAGCCAGAAATTTGACATTCAGCCTATACCCCCATATAGTTCAGATTAGACAGAATTTTTCTGTCTAACACTCTGTCTAATACATAGTTAGACTCACATATCTACGGAGGTTAGTTTTAAGTGTCCGAAATATCATTGCCCAGTATTGAAGCGGTAAAAGAATCAACATACAAAGCATTTGCTGGAAAGTTAGAAGATAGTGATATTCACAATCTTTTAGCTTCACTGCCCGCAAGTAACTTTCTGTCTAGCGCTGTTGTTACTAATCCAGATGATGCTACTTTAAGTGGCACTCCAACAAAAATAGCTTCTGCTTCTATCTATTTTGGACTTGTCTTCGGCGTGATTTCATGCGAAGTAGATAACAAAAAATTTGAGGCTTATTCATGGGGTATCGGCGCATCAGCGCTAGTATCAAAAGGAATCCTATACACTGCCTACGACTCATGGGATGCTTTATTTCAAGAGACTTGCTATTACCATGCACAAGGAATCGCAGAGGCGGGTGGAATCTTTCAAATTAGTTTCATGAATAGTAGTCATATCCCTGTTGGTCAATTTAATGGAGTGGCAGGAGGTATCGCAGTATTTGAAGTTGGCGGCGTTGGTCATTGGAAATAGTTTGATTGCTGATTCTATTAGAGAAGGTTATGGTCTCAAGCTATAGCCTTCTTGATTATTAAGCGATCGCCGATCTTGTAAGGTGCGCTAATGCAATGTAGCGCACCTTATTTTTGTTTTAATCAGAGCAATCTATTCAGGACAGTTTCTGGTCAGTAGTGCGATCGCCGATCTTGTAAAGTGCGTTAATGCAATGTAACGCACCTTTTTTTAGCGTCAAATGTAGGGATTCATCGTTACCAAAAGCTATAATCGCATTGTAAATTAACAACACAAAAGCTATGGCAGTTCGTCAACGGCGTTACAGCAAAGAAGAATTAGCTCAGCGTGGGCAAGCGCTTTATGAATCTAGCGTTCGACAACAAGTAGAATCTGGCAATACAGGTAAAATTGTAGCGATTGACATTGAAACAGGAGCCTTTGAAGTCGCCGATCATGTCTTGCCAGCAACCAATCAATTATTCAAGCGATACCCCGATGCCCAACCTTGGGTCATCCGCATTGGACATCGTGCTGTTTACCACTTTGGCTCACGGAGTTTGATAAAATCCAAATGATGCAGGGAGTTGTGAATCGACGCTGTGAGGCAACACTTCCATTGATTGTAGGTAATGCGAACGGACAAAGGCAAGTTATCGATGCAGTAATTGATACAGGGTTCAATGGGTTCCTGACGTTACCGTCCTCAATCATTACTGCACTTGATTTGCCATGGAACGCTTCCGATATTGTGACATTGGGTGATGGCAGCGAAACTTTTTTTGATCTGTATTCTGTAACTATTCTTTGGGACGAACAGTATCTAATCATGTTTACGTGGCGTATAAACTTGCAAGCGATCATCTAATTCTAAAATCTTAGTGTTACTAGAGCCAACAATAATCACCGTTTGCATATCCGCTAGTTCAGAAGCTAGTCCTGCAAGAGTAATCAGCTTTACATTTTCGTCTTTGCATCCCATCTTGTGACCTAAAACTACAGGCGTATTAGGCGATCGCTCGATAAGATGACTATAAAAAGCATTGAAGTGGGATAAGTCAAGTTGCTGCAAGACTAATGATCTCAACCAAATATGAACGGTTTTGTGCCGTTGTTTTTAATCACTCACTGAGACTTTTATGTGACTCAAACCAAACTTTTATAGGAATTAAAAAAATGGAAACCCTAGTATCCTGCCAGTCGATTCTTGAAACTGGTGAAACAACAACCGAAAAAGCTTTACAGCTATTTGACGCTTTAGAAGCAGTAAATTTAGACTTTATGTTTGGTCGCTGGCAGGGCTTTGGACTTCATACATCTCACCCTATGGATGGCTTATTAGAAGCATCTAATTGGTATGGCAAAGAATTCATAAATTCTGAGAATGTGCACCCTCTCCTGTTCTTAGATAATCAGGGTAAAATTATCAAAGTTGCGCCGATTTATAGGGCAATGAATTTGGCTTTAAAGTTTCCGATAATCAAGAATGATTTTATGAAACCTTTGTTAAAGTTGACCCCTTCTCTTCTAGAAACAGAAAAGAGTCAAGCTAGGCTGCGAATGATGGAATATCGTGGAAAAGTCAGTGCGACGATGATCTATGATTACTTGCCCATTAATGATTCCTTTAGGAAAGTGGATGACCATACTGTATTAGGAATTATGGATTTTAAACACTCGCCTCAACCATTTTTTTGTTCTCAAGCGATGCTCTAGAGAATAAGCAACTGTGCTGCTCGGACTCCAGTTTTTTAGCATTTATTTCATGTCATACCAGTCCTTAGGCCATTGTTTCATTTGTTTGATTTCTGTGGCTTGAGAACTTAGAATATCTCGGGCTTCTTTTTGGATTTCAGGACGTTTTGACTTACCGATCGCATCCTTAGCCATTCCTAAAGCGCCTTCATGATGTGGAATCATGGCATTAATAAATCGCAAATCAAATTGATTATCCGATGTCCCTAAATCCATATTCATCCGCATCGCTTTCATTTGTTCCGAAGGTATTTCTACCATATGATTCATCTTAGTATGCCAAGTCATTGGAGTTGAGCTTGCTTTAGGATACCAATCCTTTCGCCAAGTTTTCATCATGGCAATTTCAGATTGTTGTGCTTTGATAATGCCTTTTGCTAGTTCTAACATCTCAGGACGTTTTGATTTTGTCAGGGCGTCTTTAGCCATAACAACGGCACCTTCATGATGCGGAATCATGCCGTCAATGAAGCGAAGATCATAGTTCTCATCGGCTGGACCAAGATTCATCTGAGGGTTCATCTCACCTGTGCTCATAGCATCATGGTTCATCTCCATTTTTGGTTCCATACTACTCATCGATTCAGCAGGATTCTTTCCAGCGATCGTAGAACAGGATGAAATGAGGCCAGTGGTAAGCGCCATCGCCCCAAATATTACTGCAAAATGAGACTTTGTTAAATGCGATCGCATGAGAGACTCCTGAGTAGAACGATATAGGATGTAATATTCATACTTCTAACCATCACATATCGAAGATGAAATGGACATGAAATTAAGTAAATACCTTAGGTTGGCTGCCAAACTCTGCCCAGTAAAGATCGTCAGATAACTGAATCCCTTACTGTACTCGAAGTGACGATCGCAAATCCCAGTAAGATCGATATTTTATAAGCTAGCAAGATTTAAATACTCCCTCGATTGAACACTTCTAATGCTTCCTCTAAATGACTGAAGAATCGATCGCTACCAATCAAATCCGTCAATCCATCGCAATCGAAAGTAGCTCTGACATCAGGAGCCAAACCAGACACGACAAAAACCACATGCCGCGTTGATAATTCTTTAACGACCTCGCGAATTGCCTGAGATGCGGAATAATCGATTTCCGTAATTGCTCTCGCTTCTAAAATAAACCACCTTATTGGAGAGGGGGCACCATACACTAAACTTTGGACTTGCTCGGAAAAGTAAGTTGTATTTGCATAAAACAAATCACGACTAAAGCGGTAAATAATCAGCCCAGGTTCCGAAATAGTACCAGGCCGAGGCGAAACGAGCTGCCAATATCTATTTTCACCGGGGATTAAGACAGAAGAATTAGGTCTATAGCTATGATAAACGTGCAAAGTTAATGACAACATCACAGCCGTAATAATGCCTTCTTTTACCCCGATAAATATTACGGTAGCCGCCGCGATCGCCGTTAGATAAAATTCTTCTCGGTGGGTTTTTAAGACATCAAGTATCCCTTGAATATCAATTAATTTCAGCCCGATCGAAAAAACGATCGCCGCCAGAGCCGCATTAGGTAAATACCCGATCGGTGCAGTTAGAAATAGGATGACAATTAACACTATGCCTACGGTTGTCAATTGGGAAACTTGGCTGCGTCCTCCAGCCGTATCAACGATCGCGGTTTTCGTTGGACTACCATTGACCACAAACGTCCCGCTTAACCCAGCCATCAAATTTGCCGCCGCTAGTCCGATTAAATCGGTATTTTCATCGAATCCCTCTTTATATTTAAACGCGTAAGCACGGGATGTTGCCGCACTTTGAGCGATGATCACGATACAGCAAGAAAGAGCAATGCTAGAGATATCGGAAAGATCGGTGAGGGCAACTGCGGGGAGTCCAAACGCAGGCAGTCCGCTGGGTACAGAGCCGACAACAGCTACGCCTAAACTAGTAAAGTTAAACCACCAACTCGCCAAAATCGCCCCAATGACCGCTAGTAATGCTCCCGGAAATTTTGGGATAAACTTCTCGAACAGTAAGATGGTCGCTAAGACGGCGATCGAAATCCCTAATGTTAATGCGTGGGTCTGCGGTAGCTGTTGGCAGATATGGATAATTTGCTGGATTACTCCCTTCCCACCGCCCGGTAAACCCAGTAATTCACTTAGTTGTCCGATCGCGACTTGAATCCCGACTCCAGTTAAGAAACCAATTAAAACCGTCCGCGAGAGAAAGTCAGCTAAGAAACCGAGTCCAAATAACCGCGCCAATAGTAACAGCCCCGCCGCAATAATGGCCACAGACTCCGCTAAAGCTAAGTAATGCGGACTCCCAGGTTGAGCCAAACCAGACAGCCCAGCGGCGATAATTGCGGCTGTTGCAGAGTCGGCAGCAACGACGAGATGACGAGATGATCCAAGGATAGCAAAGGCGATCGCTGGAACGAGCAGGGTATATAGTCCAGTTGCGATCGGCGTGCCAGAGATCTTGGTATATCCCATCACTTCGGGAATACCTAGTGCCGCAAGGACGATGCCAGCCACGATATCGTTGCCCAGAGTCGAGTTATTCCAGGGTAAGATTCCTTGCAATAGATGAAATTTGAATTTACGCTGAAGTTGTTTAGTGATGTTCACTGCTTATTCTTATTACCGATTAGCGAAGTGAATCTAACTTACGGCAATTTGTCCCGATTTTACAGTAGCAGCCAGTAATTAATAATTGAGTTCGGTTTGATCTGCCTAATCAACAGCAAAAGACAGCAAAAGCTGCGATCGCGAGGTTGGATTAATCATTCTCACCGAGATAGTTGCTAAATTAGTACCGGATCGCGAGAATGCCCATGAGTGCCAGCAAGTGCTCAACTACAAAAGGTTGAATATAGGATTGGCATTATATGGACAAGCATTGTTTAAACTGATGTCTTTCCTATCCATAGGACGCTAGCATTACCCATAAAGATTCAAATTCCTTTGCATAGGCTTATAATTTGGAAAAATTTGATTGAGCTTGGCCGTAGGTAATTGTAGATGTTGTTCCAATATTGGGGCGATCACATCTCGAAAATCGGTTGTAATCGCCAAGTCACGAGCCTCATAAAGTTGCTCTTTCGCTAATCCACGCCATTCTCCATACACTTTCCCGCCCTTCACGCCACCACCCAGTAACCACATAACATTGCCATGTCCATGGTCAGTTCCTCCATTCCCGTTTTCATGAACCGTTCGACCAAACTCAGACATGACCAAAATTGTTGTATCTGCATAGGTTGAACCCAAGGTTGTTTTTAACGCTGCTAATCCTTTTCCCAATTGCGCTAAATTCCTGGCCAATTGTTGCTCTTGGTTGACATGGGTATCCCATCCACCCAATCCTATGAAGGCTAAGGCTACGCGAGGATCTTTGTTCATAATTTGGGCAAGTCGTTGGGCATCTTTAGGAAAGCCATTCGGCAGGGGTGCGCCGTTGTTGGCCATCTTATTTTCAGCATCCAAATCTTCCAGCAATGCCTTGCGCGCGAGTCGTCCTTCTTGATAAGCCTGTCCTAAATGATCTTTTTTAGCATAGAGCCGATCGAAGGCACTGCCCACCTTGGCATTATCAAGAGCAATAGGATTGGCAGCATTTTTACCTAACGCCAGAGAGGCAACTGTCATCCGGCCCGACAAAATCCGAGGGGTACTCGCACCTAAATTCAGAGCTTGAATAGGATTATGGTCAGAGAGACTGACGAGTAAGCGATTCATCCAGCCATCAGAAGTTTTAGGGTCTCCCGGTGTGCCGCGCTCCATATTATCTTGGGCATCAAAGTGCGATCGGGTCGGATCAGGCGAGCCAGCACTATGAATAAAGGCTAAATTACCCTGCTGCCAGAGCGGAAAGATAGATGCAAGGGCAGGATGTAACCCAAAATATCCATCTAGGTCGATCGCACCGCCTTCTTTTCCAGGTTGAGGAACAGCGATCGTCGGACGCGCACTATAGTAGTCCTGATCTTGATACGGAACAATCACATTTAGCCCATCGACGGCACCCCGCAAAAAGATCACAATCAATCGTTTGGGATTTGTGAGGGCACTAGATAGGGCTAACCCGCCATGAGTTCCAATCGTAATAAGAGTTGAAGCACAGAAGAGTCCAGCTTGTAGAAATTGTCGTCTTTTCATAGGAAGAAGTAAAGAGGATTTCAGGTTGTTTGTTTTGTCTAGCGATGCATGAACTCTGGACTACCCAGAATAAGCGCCGATCGCAGTTTTTTAGGGCTGGTGGCGATTATTTGCTGGGTTTGAGTTGAAAATAGATTGCCTAGAGTAGCGGAAAGTTGTTCCGGATCAATAGACGTTCCTGATACGGGTGTCAATGGTACACGGCCATTCGCCAGGGAAGTTACAAAGCTAATGCGGCGAGTCATTGCATCAGGATTTAACCAAGCGTCCTCAGTATTTTTATAACCATCAGGAGTCAGACAACCATAGAGTGGCATATCCAATTGCTGCAATAATCTGATAATGGGACGAGGATTTTTGACATCGATTCCGATCGCTCGGACGGATGAGATTGCGTATTGATAGGGCGTTTTAAACTTCGCATTGTAGTTGTTCTTATCCAGAAATTCTGGACTGTGAAAGAGCAAAGCTAGCACTTCTCGAATATTGCCATCGGTAGCTAAAAACGTTTTGGAAAGTCGATCGACTAAGGCAGTGGGTGGCTGGTCAGTAACAAAATATTGTGCTAATTGATAACTAATATGATGAGCGGTAGCTGGACTTTTGGCTAGGATATCAAGTGCTTGTTCACCTTCATTCAGACCACTCCCTTTAATGGTCTTTCCTAAAAATACTTTGTCACTAAAATCATGACGTTTTGAATCAAAGTAGAAGCCATTGGGATCGACACTAGCTTGAGCCGATCGTCGGAACGTCCATCCTGTGAATATTTTTGCGAGTGCAATAACGTCCTGCTGCGTATAGCCGCCATTCACGCCTAGCGTATGCAGTTCCATTAGTTCTCTGGCATAATTTTCATTTAAACCCTGCTTACGTTTAGCATTCCCATTAGCATTAGATGCAGTGTTTTGAACATTATCGAGATAGTGCAGCATTGCAGGATGACGAACCGTTGCACTAAGTAAATCTCGGAAACGATCGAACACATGGGGACGAATGGCATCTTGCTCATAGGCTCCGACTAAAATTCGATCAATGCCCTTGCGAGAGAATACATTGAAGTGGTTATACCAAAAATCGACCATGACCTCTTGTAATTGACGAGGACTAGCGATCGCCTGTAATAAGCGAGCTTCAGTTGCCTGTTCTAAAACCTGATTTTCTTTTTTTCGGCGTTCTTTCTGCTGGTCTGGTGTGAGTTTTTCTCCTTTTGAGAGTTTTGGAAAACTTATTTGTTCAAACAATTGCAAAGGAGTTAAGTTAAGCATCTCCAACTGGGAGAGCTTTGTTGTTAACGCTTGAGGTTCAGGAATAGATTCAGGATGAAGCTGTTGTTGAATATAGGCTTCAGTCCCTAATTGTTTGACGGTTTCCAGATCTCCTGGTGTGGGTCCAAAGCTCAGACGATTAATCAAATGGACGACCTTAGAATCGGGTACGGACAGGGCATAAGCCGGACTGATGCTCCCCAGTCCCAGAATGAACAGACAAGCTATAATAGTGAGTTTCTTATTCATCATCTCGTATGCTCAGAAACAGTATAAGTGGACCATAGTCGATCGTAAAAGAAGTGCAATTCGCTTAACAAATTGCACTTAGATTCAACTAAATTTACCTGAGTTTAAATTAATATCATAGGTTTCATTTATCATCCGAGTGATCACGCTTGATGGCAAGATCTACATGTTTTTCTGCTTTATCAATACAAACATTAGCTTGATGTTTCAAAGGTCTTGCAGCCGCATTGTCTTCTTCAAGTGAGATATCTCGTTTTGCACTTTGTAATAGACTTTCAATGGCTTTGAACTTCTGGAGGTGGTGTAGAGACGTATCAATTTTGGGATGGTCATCTACATCCTTTCGATCGAATACAGCAGCCTTATCAATTTTAGCAATTGCCAATTGAACCTGCCGCATTGCAATGATTTCTTCCTGTTTTACATTCCGTTCATCGGGCAATTGCAAAAGTTGTTCCGCCTTACGAAGATCACTGCGGGCACGGAGATAGTGAGGATGTTCCCCAGGTTTCTGGGCATTAGCACGACCCTGACCGATCGCCGTTGTCAGTACGATTGCTAAAAGACCGATCGCACCTAATTTATAAGTTAGGTTATTTTTCATACTTGTTCTCTAGACATGGATTGAGTTGGACATTTCTATTCTGCCTGACCTACCGGATTTACATCTAGAGGCATCTACGCAAATAAACTTGCGGGTTTACGTAAGTCGATTCATTGCAAAATCAAGATATAGTTGACTCGGTATTCCTATAGCCAACATGAAAAGACGTAACCTACGACTCACAATTAAGCGAAAATTAGTGAGTCTTGTCTTAACGATCATTTGGGGCGGGATATATTGCGTCGTGATGCTAAATTTACCAATCGTCCGACAATGGGAACTTGATACGCAGGATAGTTTAATTAGACTGCATAATCTCGGAACACCACCCCATGAGATTCTGACCTTAAAAATTAATACATCAGATATAAAAAATTATGATTTACAGAATTTGCAGCAACTCAATCTCTTTTATGCCAATTTAGTCAAAGATTTGATTGAAAATGATGCAAAAATTGTTGTTTTAAATCTACCTGAACAGATGAAGCAATATGTGGATGTAAATACTGACAATCGTTTAAAGCGTCCCTTAAAAGCATTAATTGGAAAGTATGCTAATCAGATTGTCTTAGTGTCAAGACCTAATAAGATGGCATTAGGAAAATCGACATTAAACATCTATCATAACTTGCTCCCCGTTAATGATAATACCCAACAATACGCGATCCCCCCGGAACAAATCGTCAGTTATTTTCGCCGTCCGCCCAATCCCCATCGATTAAATAATCTAGCAAGACGGGCCGATCTCTGGGGTCGATTTAGCTATGAAGATGATTCTCATACCGACCGAAGTCATAGAGTAAAATCAGTTGCTGTCTTAGCATTGGAAAAGTTCTATACTGCCTCCGACAATCGATCGGGTTTACAAAGTCTAGAAAATCTACGAATGCAGACACCATTTCAGATTAATTTTTGGGGACCAACAGACACATTTCCTAGCATTGATTTTCAATTTAAATGTACCTCTCAACCTCAACCTGAAGAATGTCAAGGACTATTTGACAAATCATCACTTCAGCAATTACATAACAAATTAGTCATTGTAGACTTACTTGAAAGTAAGATACCTGAGATTCATACTGAGTATACGCCCTACGGAGAAATGTCGATCGCGGAAGTGGAAGCCAATTTGATAGCCAGTTTGATGACACACTCCTTTCTAAAAATAGCTGTAAAGGACTCTAATTACTGGATTACGATACTAGGACTCCTGTTCATGCAATTATATGTGAGACGCCGTTGCCAGAAAGCTAAAAGCACATTTGTAATTCTTGGCGATTTTTGGGTGCTCTTAGCTCTGATCGGCAGCTATAGCGGTCTGAATTTTGTATTATTGGAACAAGGATTAATTCTGCCACTAGGAATCCCGATCGTTGGATGGATGGGGACGGGAATTGGGATGGGGACTTATTCAATAATTCGAGAGTCTACCCAACAACGCCAAAAATTAGCAGAACGTCAGGCCGCTTTACTACAAGCGCGTAAGCTCCTCCATCGGGTTGCAACGGATATTCATGATGGACCCTTACAAGAACTTAAATTAGTCATGGATAAAATCGAATTACTGAAAATCACCCAGCCTTCTCTTTATCTTGGTCCGCTTTTAGATCAATTAGAAACGATCGGATTAGCTTTACGGAATCAATTGAGCAATACTCGCACGATCGCCGGAAAACTAGAAGTGACTCCAGAATTACAATTTGGGTTAGCGATCGGAATACAGCAGTGGATACAACAACTAAGCCATTCTGGAGATCTAACTTTAAAAGTGAATCAGCACTTACAACCGCTACGAGAATCCAAATCAGATAGTGCTTGGATTGATGCAAGAGAAGATATTTTTCGATTCTTTCGAGAAGCGATCGCAAATGTTATTCGTCACGCCCAACCGCCCAATGGAACAGCGACTGAAGTTTCAATTTATCTATCTCAAGAAGGAACAGCCTGTCGATTAATCATTGAGAATAACGGCACAGTATCTACAACGGCTGACCAGGATAAAAAACGTGGACAAGGTGGGTATGGAACTAAAATAATGGCGACAATTGCCTCAGAACTACCTAAGGGAATCTGGGAGCGTATTCCATTAGAATCTGGTGGAATGCGGGTTACGTTGGAATGGGAGATCGTAACTTTTTGATGCTTCACTGTCCAATTAATCGACGCTGCATCGCAATCATACAAACAGCAATACGAGTATTGACTTGCTGACCTTCTAGTTGATCTACATTCAGTTTAACCTTAAGACTCTGGACATAATTTTGAGCTGTTTTGAGGGAGATATGCATCCGATCGGCGATCGCTTGGTCCGTCAGCGATTGATTGCATAATAAATCTAGAACTAGCATATCTTTATCATTTAATGGCATTTCATTCATGATATTTCGGGGAATCCGACATTGCCCCTCTAAGGCACTACGACTGCCTTCTAGAAAAGCGTTGCGTCGTTCCATCTTATTAACCACAACAAAACCACCCTGATGTTCAAAAATTTGCTTCAGGACTTGCCGTAAATAAGTGGGTTCACTGGTATATACGAGAACATTTACAGCAGGATAATATTCAAAAATCTGCTTCAGTAAAGTTAATCCTGGTTGAGCCGATGCCTCCCCTGTTAATGTCCCAAACTGTAGATCAGCCACGACCAAATTTGGAATATTCTGTCTGAGTTGCTCGATCCCTTTTTCAGGCGTATCGACTATGATGCATTCACACTCAGGTTCCATAATCCGTAAGAATTCACAGTTATTTTGGCTAACTTCAGGGTGATCTTCAATGATCAGAAATTGGTAGATTAACGAAGTCATTTTTATGCTTACAACTGAATTGGCGATTTTATAGAGATATGATTATAAATCACCAGAATATCTGATTCTCATCATCTCGATCGCCGAGGTTAATTGACACAAATGAGATCATGAAGTAGGCAAGTCTTATCTAGATTAGGATAGACAATAGTCGAATAGATTAGAACGAAAAGCTTAGAACTTAATGAATCTGAAGTAGGCCGATCGTTAGGCCCGTCAACTCAGCAATTATTTCTAAACCAACCCTTTACTATTAAAGCTGAACCGTATTAATCAAGTTTTCAATCTCTAAGACTTTTGAATTAAGAACAGCCAAAAGTTGTGTTAAATCATCAGCACTATCTAAAGAACAATCGGTCCCTTTGAGCACCTCAATAAGTTGTTCGGAAACTGTAGCCTTCTGACTCTTTTGTTTTGGATTATGCTGTTGAATCAATTGATTCACCTTAGCCTTGACTTCAGTCAACGATAGATGCTGCTCAATAACCTGCTGAGTCAGCTTTTTACGAATCTTTGTAGCTTTTAGCTCATCCAGTTTTAAATTATTAGGGTTAAGACGATTAAGTTCTCTCGACTTACTAGATTCCAATCCCAGGGTCTGAATCGCTTCTTTCAAATCATCCGTCAGTTTTAACAGTGGAAAAATATTAGTATTCACTGTAACTGGATTAAGCTGTAATCCTAAAATAAGTTCAAAAATTTGACGCTCTTCCATCGCCTTAAATCCAATATCTTCCACCCATCGTTTTTGTGTTTCAGCATCGGCAATCCGAATATCAGCTAATTGAGAGAGAGCATTATCGCGCTGCATCCGGCGAATAGGAGTATTCAGAAAGTTGGGAATAATACTTTCTTGCCCTTTCATATTTGGATATTCACTGATCGCTAGACGAATCAGCGCTTTGGCGATATCTAAATCATGTAAACGTTGGGAATGGATACTGGTAACCACTTGACCCCGAAAGGTCTCTTCCGGAGATGGTAAGTCCTCGATCGCGAGAAAAACAGCGTCCAGTTCCGTCCATCCAAGCGATCGGGCAGCTCTAGTGCGTAGTTCTCCTTCAAATAACAGGTATCGACCATCCATCTGTGGAATAACGATGATGGGTGTTAACTGTCCATGCCGTCGCAAACTATTCGCCCGCTCAGTAATCATACTGTCTGTAATTGTTTCTCGCGGTTGATTGATATCCAGATCTACTGTGTTGAGACTGACCTTATGCTTACCACTAAGATTACCTAATTCAGTCGTTAGTTGCTGTACTTCTTCATTAAGGCGGGTTTCCTCATCAGAAGAAAGCTCTCCCGATCGCAACGCTCTTAGCTCAGCCTGCAAAATCACGATTTCTTCTTTGAGATTATGCACTTCTTGAGAAACTTGCACTCCGGCTAGACGATCTCTCAGTCCTGTAGTACCTGTCTTAACCATTAGAATTCACCTTTAATTAAATTAATAACAGCTTCAACAATCGGGTCATAATCCTGAGCACCTGATGCACTTGGACGAAATAACGGAAGAGGAAGCCGAGCAGTGGTGGCCGTCAGATAATAATTAGAATCTCTAACGATCGGAAAGCAATGAATCCCGGCTTCTTGAATTAACGCAGGGAGAGTATCACTCACATCTATTCCGTCTAAGGGAATTCCTTTTTCATCAATCCCTAAAATTTTTCGATGTGTTGCCTTTTTTGGATCAACTCTAGGGGGCACAAATCCGATAATCTCTGGCTTAGGACGCAGCTTAAATTCACTGATTGTTGAGTAATACCATTCCAATAACCCAAAGAGCATTTCAGCATCTTTCTGCTCGGGCTTAATAGGACACAGAACATGAGTGCTTGCAACTAGAGCCATCACTCCGATCGGCTCCAATGTAGCTGGAGTATCAAAAATAATGACATCTGAATCGAGAGGATAGTCCTCTAATAAACGATCTTGCAGGATATAGAAGCCTCGACCTCGACTGGGAATCTCTCGAATCATGGTTTGCAAGGGCTTCCCACCTTGAATGGCATCCACACCTTCAACATGATCAGCCCAGATCGACTGAAGAGGGTACTGTCCCTTAAAGTCGGATTTCCAAACCTTGAGCAGCGTATCTTCAGCGTCCGGTGTCGGTGGAAGTCCTGTAAAAGTGCTGAGAGATCCATTATGGTCAAGTTCAATCAATGTGACTCGATAGCCTGCTTTTCCAAGACCATAGGCTAAATGAACTGCTGTTGTTGTCTTACCAGATCCACCTGCATTACTGGCAATCATCAACCGAATTTGAGAGCGTCCTGTTTTTGTCATTCTTCTAAAATTTGTAGAGAAAATCTCATAATCGAATGTGTAGTAACGTTACTACACAAGTTGAAGCTTAAATACAGCTTGGAGTCGATTGCCTAAAGAGTCCCACACGAGAGTTAATTGATAAATATTTTATAGAAATTCGAGAGTGCAAAAAATATTAAAATTTTTATCCTAGGCTTGTGTACTAACGTTACTACACAAGCCTTAAATTTATCTTTAGCTCGCTAAACTCCCCGCAATCTAGTCTGATCTAGCGCAGCAACTTGTGATCCCCATAATCTAGAATTTTTGACTCTGGCCGACAATACGCAAGAACAGGTTTTGGAATTTGCTTTGGTGATTCACACCCGAGACTTTCTATTGGACCGTGGTGTGGAATTGATCGACCGCTAATATCGATTGATCGTGGTAGAGAAGAATCTTTTGTTGACCTGCTGTTTTATAGGTCTGAAGCTAAGATGCTATAGGATCATTAACTTGAAGACGATCGGTTTCAAACCACAACATTCTGGCAAGATGAATTGCTATGTCGCTACGATCGATAACTTACCTCGTTCTGCCGCTAGAGGATTGAGAGGATTGCACCAAACTAATTATTGTTGATTGTTTTAGTATAGAAATTTTCCTTCTGCTCAATAGAAGCAAATATATAGGAGAACCAAATATAAGGGGAATTCTTAAGTCTAGACAATAGAAATATATATGGGCGATCGCACTATCAATTCTGGCAAGTTCATAGCTCGCTCTAAGTACTTCATGCCAAGGCAACCCCTAATCTTCATACAGGTTAGGAGTTGCTGTTTTGAGTAGTCCATTCTCGTGAAGGCGATCGCGTTTAGGTGTATCACCATTTTTATTTCGCTCCACCACAGTTGTCACAAATTCAGTAACTCATGTAGGAACAATCTCTAAGGGACTCTTGATGTTCCTAAAATGCTCTAATAAAACACTCTGATTTTTATTTATTCTCAATGGAAAGTAATTGTATTATGTAAGATACTGAATCCCTACCCAAATACCGCAATTAATAATGAGCCAACTCCTAACCCAGAAGCAAGTCCAAATTTCATTGAAGACAAAAGTTTTGCAAATTGGAGTTTTAGCCTACCGGGGGATAAGTCAGGCGTTGCAAATGTGGGAGCCAACTGCTCAATACTTAAATAATCAGTTGCCTGAATATACTTTTAAAGTTACGCCTTTAAGCTTTGAACAAATTTATATTGAAGCTGCTATAAACAAACTTGATTTTGTAGTGACTGACTCTAGTGTGTATGTCGAGCTGGAGACACTATATCAATTCAATCGACTAGCCACCCTAAAAAATCTGAGGATGGATAAAGCCTACACCCTATTTGGTGGGGTGATTTTGCGGAGAAGCGATCGCCACGATATCCAAAACTTACGGGATCTAGTCGGCAAAAAATTTGCAGGAACCAATGAACATTCGTTAGGGGCATGGCAGGCTGCTTGGCGTGAAATCAAAGCCGCAGGGATAAATCCCTATCGTGACTTTCTCTCGCTTCAGTTTATGGGAACTCATGATGCTGTGGTTTATGCCGTGAGAGATGGATTAGTTGATGCTGCCACAATTCGGACGGATGTCCTAGAACGGATGGCCGCCGAAGGTAAAATCAACTTAGAGGAGTTTGAGATTATCAATCAACAAACCCAATATGTCAGAGAGTTTCCCTTTGCTCTGAGTACAAGGCTCTATCCAGAATGGGCTTTTGCTGCGAGCCGTCAAGTTGAACAAAATCTGGTAGAACGAATCGCGATCGCTTTACTACAAATATCGCTACTTGATCCTAATGCGGCTCTGGCGGCTCTTTCACAGGGTTGGACAGTTCCACTCAATTATGGTCCAGTCCATGAATGCCAAAAAGAACTAAATTTAGGAGCCTATGCTGGAAAAAATCATATTAATTTCGACTTGGCAATTAAAGGATCTGACGATGGTCTATGGGATTGGAACATTGAAACCAATGAGATGTTCTTCTCGACTCGTTGGAAGCAAATGCTGGGCTATGCAGAGCATGAAATCACTAACCATTGTCAGGAATGGGAACAGCGCGTTCATCCCGATGACCTAGACCAAGTAAAAGTAAATATCTATAATTATTTGCAGGGAAATATTTCTGAATATACTAAAGAGTATCGTCTTCGCCATAAAGATGGTTCTTATCTCTGGATTTTGTCACGGGGAATATTATTGCGTGATGTCCATGGTACTCCCTACCAAATGGCAGGTTCTCACAGTGATATTACTAATCGTAAATTAGCAGAATCAGCTCTGCATAAATCGGAGGCAAGCCTTAAGGAAAAAACTTTAAATCTCAAAAATACATTGCGGAAGTTACAGCAAACCCAAGCGCAATTGATTCAAACTGAGAAGATGTCAAGTCTGGGACAGCTAGTGGCTGGCATTGCCCATGAAATCAATAATCCAGTTAGTTTCATTCACGGCAATGTTAACCATGCTTTGGAATACATTACTAACATCATTGACCTCTTAAATTTATACCGACATCATCATTCACAATCTCATCTGGAGATTGATCAAAAGTCTCAAGAAATCGATCTAGAATTTATTTTGATCGATTTGCCTAAACTC
The DNA here is from genome assembly GCA_025351345.1 of Synechococcales cyanobacterium GL140_1_metabat_312. Lineage (GTDB taxonomy): Bacteria > Cyanobacteriota > Cyanobacteriia > Leptolyngbyales > Leptolyngbyaceae > JAAFJU01. The sequence continues at coordinate 49,109 of JANXWB010000005.1, read as the reverse complement.
TTGAAATCAATGCAAGTAGGAACAGATAGAATTACCAAAATTGTGCATTCCTTACGCAATTTTTCGCGTCTAGATGAAGCTGAACACAAACCTGTGGATATTCATGAGGGTTTAGAGAACACAATTTTGATTTTGCAATACAAATTGAAAGGGAAAACAGGTGATCTCAACGTAGAGATTATTAAAGAATATGATGAATTACCTTTAGTGGAATGCTTTGCGGGACAACTTAATCAGGTATTTATAAATATTTTGAGCAACGCAATTGATGCTTTGCCAAAAACTGCTATAAATCCGACGATTCGGATTAAGACAGAATTAGTGGGCGATCGGGTAGTCATTGCGATCACAGATAATGGTATGGGCATCACCCCAGATATCCAGAAGCGATTATTCGATCCTTTTTTCACAACCAAGCCCGTCGGTCAAGGTACAGGCTTAGGCTTAGCGATTAGCTATCAGATTATTGTCGAGAAGCATAAAGGAACTTTGCAATGTTTTTCAGAGTTAGGTAAGGGAACTGAATTTAGGATTGAAATTCCGCTAATTAAACCTAAATAAACTTTTTCTAACCGAAGCATTCTATATTTCCACCACAGCTGTTAACACTAATTATAGCAATCCTAATTGATTAATGAGAATCTACTAAGGCGATGCAGTTTAGAAAAATCGGTAGTCCTAAAGATATAAGGATAGGAAAGATGAAGTTACCCTAATTGAAAGATGTCGATTCCTCAACTTACCTGCCCTGCTTGTAACTCAACTCATACCGTCAAAAATGGCAAAATTCACAACGGCAAGCAGAACTTTAAGCGCCGCGAATGTGGCCGACAGTTTGTCGCAGACCCGCAGAATAAACCCATTGCTCAGGAGACTAAAACCTTCATCGACAAATTGTTATTGGAGAAGATTCCTTTAGCTGGAATCGCATGAGTCGTCGGTGTTTCAGAGCCTTGGCTACAAAGCTATGTCAATGCCAAATATAAGGCAGTACCTCAACAGGTCGAGATGTCGGTAAAAAAAAGGGCGTGTGACGATTCAGTGTGACGAGATGTGGTCCTTTGTGGGCAATAAAGGGAATAAGCAGTGGATTTGGCTGGCCTTAGATGTGGCAACATGAGAAATTGTTGGACTGTACGTTGGTGCTCGTAGCCGTGAGGGCGCACAAGGATTGTGGGATGTGTCCGCTCTGTATCGACAGTGTGCCGTCTCCTATACCGATTTCTGGTCCGCTTATGATCAGGTTTTTCCCAGCAAGCGGCATCAAAGTGTCGGCAAAGAAAGTGGCAAAACTAGCTACATTGAACGGTTTAACTGCACCCTACGGCAACGGGTTTCAAGACTGGTTCGCAAGACCCTATCATTTTCCAAAAAAGTGGAGAATCACGTCGGTGCAATCTGGTACTTCATTCACTACTACAACTTATCCTTACTTACTTAGGACTACCCGTTCTTTTTGTAAACGACTGAGCTGTTGTTCAACCTGTTTTTTGAAATCCGGGGAGAGAACACTAAAATCCATGGTGCTGAGTAATAAACAGAATGTTTTTAGTATAGAAGCTATTTGACATCTAGATGAGAGACTAAAAGCCGCTTTATCATTAGCCTAACAAAACAGAGATTCATTTTTGTCGTCGCATTTCCTAATGTTCTTTCATGGTTCTTCACTAATATCTTACAGCGTTCCATCCATGCATTCGACCGTTCAACCACCTAACGGGCAATTACTGGGATAAATCCTGACTTTCCCTGTTCTTTTTTCTCCTGTTTTGATGGCTTCTTCGATAGCTGAAATCTGATTTTTTTCATGATTTGAGGATACACTTTCTGTAGTCCTTTTACCAAAGAATCAATAGGGTATCCACGGTCTAACAACGTTGTAATCTTTGGAATATTGATAGGCTTTGATTTGAAATATTCAATATTATTCCCAACCATTTCTAGCAGTCCAACGTCATCAGATAGATCTGCTGGAGTGCAATGAGTAAAGAATGGAAACCCAAGCGTATCAACCGCTAGGTGCCTTTTAATCCCATTGGTTGCCTTGTATCGACAAAAGCCTTTCGATTCAATACTCGCATTACAACTATTTTTGACAGCTTGCGAGTCAACGATCATTAAAGTGGTCCATTTTCTTTTTTTTAACCTGTTCGCGAACGTCCTCATGAAGAAGCGTCATGAGTTTTTCAATCGAGCCAGCTGCTCGCCATTGTTTGTAGTGCCAATAGACGGTTTAATAGGGCGGTAAGTTTTTGGGTAAGTCTTGCCAGTTACAGCCATTTTTCAGCTGGTATAAAACTCCATCTAGAAGTTCTCGTTTGCTCCAAGCCGGAGGTCTTGTTTGCTTTTTAGGGGGCAACACTTCCGACAGAAGTGGCTCAAGGAGTTCCCATTCTTTATCGGTTGGACTGCTGGAATAGACCATAGGAGTGTTTATTACATTTTTTTACCCTACACTAAAATATCGAATGGGTTCTATCCTAATTCTAGTCTTAACATGGCCTCGTAATGCTATATCAGCGGAATTAAGCGATGTAAGATTGTGGTTCATAAATTCCGGAATCATTTATATCATTATGCGGATGAGATTATGGAGACAGCTTGTGGCCTGCATAATCTCCGTGTATCTAATCGTCAAAAAAAGGATAATAACTGCCTGAAATCAGCTTAATCTAGAGAGGAAGCGGAATAGAGAGGAATGATGACAAAGAATAAAAGTAAGAAATGTAGTTTGTAGACCAGTGATTTCTTCAATATAATTACAACTCACTATTTCCTTTAGCGTCTAATGTAAGTGGAGTCAATTATTTGTAAAATCTTTACAGTCGCTAGGACCACGACTATCTTTTAACTCAACTGTTTACGAAAACGATCGATACTCACGGCCAATAGCACAAAAGCAAACAATGCCAGCATAAGTGCATTCATCCACAATGATTCTAGTCCAACGCCTTTGAGGATGATACCTCGAACGATCGCAATATAATGCCTGAGCGGATTGAACCAAGAAAGGGACTGGAAAAAGGTTGGCATGGTTTCGATCGGTGCGATTGCTCCGGAAAGTTGGACCATGGGAAGGGTGGTGAAAAAGGTTGTGAGTACCACTTGCTGCTGCGATTGACAAAGGGTTGCGAGGAGTGTGCCAACACTGATTCCGACAATCAGATACAATCCGGATAGGCCGATGAAGAGCGGAAAACTGCCCCGAAATGGTAGATGAAAAATCACAATTCCCAGCATTAATGCTAGCAATACGTCACCCATTAATAGAATAAATAACGGGATGATTTTAGAACCTAGTATTTCCCATTCTGCCGCAGGGGTCATCAGCAATTGCTCCAGTGTTCCTGTATCTTTTTCACGGATGACGGTCACTGAAGACACGATCGTCCCAATTAGCGTCAGAACCAATCCCATCACACCAGGAACAAAGAACCAACTGCTGATCAGTCCGGGGTTGTACAGGAATGAAACTTGGGTGGCGATCGGCAGTTTGAAGCCGGGATTGAACTTCTGGAGGGTGTATTGTTGAATGATTTGGGCAATGTAACCACTGGCGATTCCGGCAGTATTGGCATCTACACCGTCGATTAGGACTTGAACGTTGGTTGTTTTCCCGTTACTCAAATCACGACTAAATTCCGGTGGAATGACAATGCCTGCGGTGAGTTTGCCGAGTTCGACTTGGGAGGCGAGTTCTTTTTCACTTTTTGGATATTGCTGGGCGGTGAAGGTGTTGTTTTCAGTGAGGGAGGAGATGAGTCCGCGACTTTCGGCGGTTTGGGCATAATCGACGATGCCAAGTTTGAGATAATGAACATCGGGATTGAGCGCAAAGCCGTAGAGGAGCAGTTGAATGGTCGGCGGAAAGGTGAGCAGGACAATGAGCTGTTTGTTGCGTAGGATTTGGTTAATTTCTTTGCGGACGAGTGCCCAGAAACGGCTATTGAGAAATGTTTGGAGAAGGTTCATGGAGATGGGGAAATTACAGATTTATAAATTATTCAGAATACTCTCAACTAATTGATGGACATGGGTTCCGATTTGATTTGGCCAATGCTGCTGAGATTCTTGATGTAAGCTTTTCGATCGCGCCATGGCCTCGTTGATTTTATGTTTAAATTTCTCTAAATCTAAGTTACTTGCGTTATAGCTTCCTAAAATTTCACGGAGTCGAGATTTGAATTGTTGAGAAGTTTTATCGTTTGGATCTAAATCTTGTAAATGCAAGCATAGCCAAACTTCAAAACAAGGATTACTGATGGCTAAACCATAATCTTTTTGCTTCGCTTCTCGACAGACTGAACTCAGATTATCTCTGCCCCAACGATCGACATCAGTAACTAGCCAAAGCTCATCTTCTGCGCCTAAATCATACCTTTCCTTGAATTCGTTGAGGCGATCGAGAACATATTGGGGCGCAGATCTACAATCTTCTCCTGTGGACAAAACTTCTACCTTAATCTTTGTACTATGGAAAGTATGAAAGTATTGACTTTCCGTGTGCCGACCTTCTGTTGCGATGATAAAGAGCTTGGCATTTCTTCTATCATGCTGACGATCGAGTAATTTTGTCCGATTAATTCTTCCCATAGCTTTATAAAATCAAACTGATAAAGGTGTTTCAGAATCAATCCATCCTAAGTTTTGTGGATTTCCAAAGAATGGAATCGAACCAAACCGTCCATTTAAATATCCTTTTTCAATCTTGAGATCCGGTCTAATTTTGAACTCAGCCAGAGAGTAACATGTTGAAGATCCATGTTCATCTTTTTCGACAAACCAGATTTCATCGCGCCGAAGAAGATCTAAATCTAATAAATGAGTATCATGCGTTGTGAAGATTAATTGATTTTTGGGATTTCGACAGTCGATCGCTTTTTTTAAGAAAACCCGAGAAAGGAGTGGATGAAGTCGTCGATCGAGTTCATCTAAGAAAATTACTTTTTCGGAGTCTTGTTTCAAGGCAAACAGCGCTGGAATTAAATGAATTAAACGTTGAGTACCCTCTGATTCTTCTTCAATTGAAAAATCAATCACGTTTCCGACTAAATCACGATGTTGTGTTTTGAGCTGAAATAACGTCATTTGATTATCATCATTTTTGTACAGTAGCGTCTGTCCTCCTCTGACGACATCTTCAATCATTGTCACTGAATTCTTTTTAGTCTCAGAGATTTCCTGAATAAAATCTTCTCTTAATGACTTTGGAACTCCTGGAAGATGACGATCGGGATCAAATTCAATTTTTTCGGTTGAAATTGAATCAATGCCTGTTCCCGAGAATTTGAGGAACTCGCTCAAAAACTCTGTGAAAGACTCATCACTCAGGATGTCTAACACCAATCCTTTGTAATTAGCATCGGCAGGAATAATCGTCAGTACAAATTTAAACCATTCAAGAATAGGCATTAGCTCCTGAACATTTCGATCGACTGCCTCCGTCAAAAACAGTTGGTTTGGACGAGTTCCTTCTGTAAGAAATTCTAAAAATTTTTGACGCTTCTCACTTCTCCCTTTCAGAATAGAGCCAAATTCAACGGTTGTCTCTTTCTGGGATGATGTCATGCGTTCAAAATACAGAATCTCTCGTTTCTTCCCGATCGGAATACCATAAAGCCATTCTTGGAGGATTTGCTCTTTATTTAGCTCAAAGCCATAGGAATATTGTGAACCCTGATAGGTAAAAATAAACTCGAACTTACTCGATCGATTCTCCTGAGAGGATAATTTAAACGGTGAGATAGGTATAAGTGTATTACTTCGAGTTCCTTTGACTACGATTCTCTGGGCGAACTCTAGTGCCTTGATCAGATTCGATTTCCCTGCGGCATTTGCTCCATAGATGGCGGCTACAGGCAAAACAGAACGTCCTTTCCCTGCGCTATCCTGAGCCAGATGATCCAAATGTTGCTGGTCTCCTTCAACCCCCAACATAGTGAAGGTCGTCTCATCTTTGAAAGATATAAAATTCTGAATGGTGAATTGAATCAGCATTGTCCCTGCTATGGTGCTAAGGATTTTGTAGCCTGTATCATAATCTATTCCTGTGTTCAGAATCATGATTTTAGAGGTTAAATCTCCCAAATCATAATTTTACTGACTTACTCACTCAATTGCATTCTTCCTAAGGCTTTTCGAGCGACGTTAAAGAACACCATACTGAGTAGGAAAATCATCACGACGCTAAGCCAAACACTGGACCAGCCAACGCCTCGCACGAAGGCATCACGGGTAATTTCAATAAAATAGCGAGCGGGAACAACATTGGGAATAAGCGAAAGTGGAAATGGAATATTGCTCAAGGGATAAATGAATCCGGATAGCAGAAATGATGTGAGAAATCCGACAAGTGATACCGCTTGGACCGCCGCATTTTGATTACTAACACGAGAGCCGATCATCATGCCAAACATCGTACTCGTCCACAGATAAATTATAGTTCCCAACAAAAATGGAGTCGGATCGCCTGCAAAACTCAACCCAAATATCACGGCCCCACCACCCATGACCAGTAGCGCCATCCCGATCGCCACCACCCAATAGGCCGCCGCTTTGCCTAAAATCAATTCCTCAGCGCTCAAACTTGATGCATACACCTGCAAAATCGTGCCCTTTTCCTTCTCCCGCACCATCGCGATCGCGGCTAACAAGGATGGAAAAATCCACAGTACTACGGCAAAGGTTCCAGGAACAATCGAAAGCGATTCCTTGCGTCCAGGATTGAACCAGAGACGGGTAAGAGTAGCGATCGGGTTGGTTTTCGGCAGGAGGGATTGCGATCGCATAAACGCATTGGTTGTAGCTTTCAGGCCGTTTTTAATTACCCTTGCATTGTTAGCGTCGGTGCCATCGACCAGAACTTGAACTTCTGTTTGTTTTTCGCCATTAATATGCTGACTGAAATTTGGGGGAATGATAACAACTGCTTTAGCAAGGCTACGATCGAGGGCGATTTGCGGTGAGGCATTAATATCCCAGGCGACGGGTTTAAATTGATTGGTGGCGTAGAGGGTTTCGATGTAGCGATTGCTGAGGTTGGTTCGATCGAAATCCTGCACAATCAGCGGAATATCTTTTGCTTCCAATCGGATGGCAAACCCGAAGATGAGCAGGGTTGCAAAGGGCAGGATGAAGGCTAGGGCCAAGGTCAAGCGATCGCGGCGGAATTGGGCAAGTTCTTTGATGCACTGGGAGAGAATGCGTTTCATGAGGGGATTATTTTAGGTTGCAGAATGCGAGGTTCCGGATTCGGTCCGTTGGACAACGCTAATGAAAACATCTTCTAAGGAAAATGGAATGGGGCGAGTAGAATAGGTTTGAATCTTGGATTGAGCAAGAATATCGACAACGCTAGGAAGATCGTGATCTGGGTCATCTAGCACAACGTGAAGGCGATCGCCAAAAATAGAAACTCGCCACACTTCAAGGTGATGCTTAAGTAAATTGGAGGCTTGCTGGGTGCGATCGACTTTGAGTTCGATCAGTTGCCCCGGTTGAGACGCTTTGACTTCGCTGGGTGAGCCTTGCAGTACGACTTCTCCAGCGACCATGAAGCCCATGCGATTGCATTGTTCAGCTTCTTCGAGATAGTGAGTGGTAACCAAAACGGCTGTTCCTTGACGAGCAAAATCATTAATTAACCGCCAGAACTGTCTTCGGGCTAAGGGGTCAACGCCAGACGTCGGCTCGTCGAGAAACAGAATTTCAGGTTCGTGCATGACGGAGGCTCCGAAGGCAACGCGTTGTTTCCAGCCGCCCGGAAGTTTTCCGGTGAGCATTTTTTCCTGTCCAGTGAGTCCACAGGTTTCCAGTACCCAATCAATTTTGGTGCGCCGTATTTTTTGAGGAACGCCGTAGACTCCGCAATAGAATTCAAGATTTTCTACAACACTAAGATCATCATAAAGCGTAAACTTTTGACTCATGTAGCCAATGCGTTGACGAATACTAGCATCACGCAGATTTTGCGATCGTCCTCCTAGCAACATTTCGCCACTACTAGCTTCTAGTAAGCCACACAGAATTTTTATGGTAGTCGTTTTGCCAGCACCGTTTGCGCCGAGGAGTCCGTAGATTTCACCGTAGCGAATTTCTAGATCAACATTCTTCACCGCTTGGAAACTGCCAAATACTTTGCGAAGATTCCGGGCGCCGATCGCCACATCTGACGCGCCAACACTCGCCGATCGTCCTGGTTTCAATCGAGGGAATTCAATAAACGCAGGTTCCGATCCCTGTTGACGCAATCGGGTCACGAAGACATTTTCCAGCGTCACGTCGGACGTTTCTAGGCTCGTAATGGTGAGGTGTTGTTTGTTTAAAATCTCGCGAACCTTGACTGAATCCCTGGTTGCATCTCGTACTAGGACATCAATCCGATCGCCAAACGTTTGCACATCAGCAATCCCAGAGGTTTTATCCTGCGCTGCTGCGAGTAATATCTTTTCAGTTTCTACAAGTTCTTTTGTTCGGAGTTCCAATCGTTGTAATCCTAAGTTCGATCGCAATTGTTTTAGCGTTCCGATTTCTGAAATTTTTCCTTCATACATCAGCGCAATCCGATTACAGCGTTCGGCTTCATCAAGATAAGGCGTCGCGACCACGATCGTCATCCCCTCATCCGCCAATGCCGCGAGTACATCCCAAAACTCCCGCCGAGAAACGGGATCAACTCCAGTGGTCGGTTCATCGAGCAATAGAATTTGGGGTTGGGAAACCAATGCACAACAGAGGGCGAGCTTTTGTTTCATTCCTCCGGAGAGTTGACCTGCAAGGCGATCGCCAATGCTATTCAAGCCCATTAACTGCAAATATTTGCTTCTACGTTGATTGAATTCTAATTCTGGAACTTGATGCAATCCAGCACTGTAAGTCAAGTTTTCGTCGATGCTGAGATCGAGGTACAGCGAGAACTGTTGAGTCAGATAGCCCAGGCTGAGACGGGCATTACGGGGCGGTTTTCCAAGGATATCGATCGCACCCCCACTGGCTTCCATCACACCTCCCAGAATATGAAACGTTGTTGTTTTTCCCGCACCATCGGGACCAATTAAGCCAAAGATTTCACCCGGATAGACTTCAAAATCAATTCCATGGACGGCGGTGAAGTTACCGTAATTTTTCGTGAGTCCAACAACTTGGATGACAGGGGCAGGTGAGTTTATTTCTGGTGAGTTCATTTCAAGGAAATCTCCGCATCGGCAGGCATTCCCGGTTTCGCTAAAATCTTATCCGTCTGCTCAATCGCCAATCTCACTCCAAACACTTGGCGCACCCGGTCGTTCTTAAAATAAATGTTCTCCGGTGTAAACGAGGCGTTGGAATCAATCGAGGCGATCGTTGCGGTCAGTGGTGTTTTTGGGTTTGAATCAAGAAAAACCTTCGCCATCATTCCCGTGTAAATCTTGCCAATTTCACCTTCGGGAATATAGCCGCGTAGATAAATCGCTTTGGGATTGATCAGCGTCAACAGCGTTTTTCCGGTGGCAACCACGGCACCCGGTTCGATCGGTCGGGCTTGAACGATGCCATCGATTGGGCTTTTAATTTTCAATGAATCAATCCGCTTTTGAATTTGCGATTGTGCAGCTTGGGCGTTTTTCACTTTCGATTGTGCAGCGGAAAGACGAGCGATCGCCTGTTGTTTTTGTTGAATTAAGGCATCAAGTTGGCTACTACGAATTTCTGGATTCAGCTCTGTGGCTTGAGTTTGGGTCACCCCTCCTTGGTTCGCAGCGACTTGATCTTGGGCCGCACTAACGGCAGATTTTTTTGCATCCCCTAAGGCTTGGGCAGTGGTGATGCTGGCGATTGCATTCTCAATGCTGGCTTGCGCGGTATCGACAACGGCTTGCGCGGCTTCGACATTGGATTGTGCTTGATCGAATTGTTGTTGATTGATGGCACCTTGGGAGAGGAGAGCGGTGTAACGATCGCGAGTTTTGGCGGCCAGATTCAAAGTCGCTTGGGCTTGACGCTTCTGGGCTTGGGCTTGACTAACCTGGGCTTGGGCTTGATTCACTTGGGCATCGGCTTGAGCAACTTCTGCTTTGGCTTGTGCAAGTTTGCCTTTTGCGACTGCGACATTGGATTCCGCCTGCGCCACCCGTCCCCGCGTATCGCCCCGAGACTGTTTCAAATTGGCTTCCGCTTCCTGAATTCGACTGTCTGCAACCTGAACATCTGCCTGCGCCTGTAATACGTCCTGCTGCGCTGAAGCGACCTGAGCTATGGCCCCCTGTAACTGTTGCGGAATTTCCTCGTCAGACACTTCGGCCACAATCTGCCCAACTTTGACCCGATCGCCTTCATGGACTGCGATCGAAACAATCCGTCCCCCAGTCTTTGCGCCAATATCCGTTTCGTCCGCTTCAACCCGTCCACTGATTTTTAAAATATCACCCGATTCCTGGGGCAAAAACCAGCGCCAAGCGATGAATCCAACCGCGATCAAGGCGATCGGAATCAATAGTTTGGGATTGAATTTTCGCCGTTTTCCTGAAGCAGGAACCTCGGATTCATTTACCTTAGATAGAGTCATCGTCAGTCCTCTCCCAATCGAGCAAGTATTGCCATCTGAACTTTAGGATAATTCTACTGGAGTTGGAACTCAAGGATTGAGTTGGAGTTACTCAAAAGATAACTCTTAGGACTTACGCATTGACGATTAATCTTTGCCAAAATCAGCCTCTATAATCGCGCGCTATTCCGCTATGATTTTCAGAGCGATGTCCTGCTCATTGACTACTCAATCAGTAATCGGAATCCAATGTTGACTTTACGACTCCCGTTTTGTTTGAGCCTAGGGCAATCTTGCCTTCTCTCTTTGATGGTGGGTCTTCTCACTGCTTTGCCCTGCCGATCGGCTGAAGTTGTTACCCTGCGCTATGGACTCTTGGAAGCTTCCATTCCTGTAAATGATTTGCAAGACTATGCCAACACTCAGACAGTTTCCCCGGTATTAAAGGATGTTCTTCAGTTTTTAGGCCCAGAAAATAAAGTCTCCTTTCGCCAATTACTTCAGAAATCACTTCACACCGATCGGGTTACGTTAGATCGAATTCTGAATCGTCCATCAGGAGTTCAATTTTTATCTGATGTTGGCGGTGCGCTGGATAATGGGGAAACGATCGGACTCCATGCTTTGCGGGCGGCAGCAATTTTAGGAACACAACCCGAAGGACTCAGTGCCATTGGATTTCTGAAAGCTTATCCACTCCCCAATTTGATCATTGACATTCCTCAAGCTCTGAAAGTTTTTGATCGCGAAAGCCCTCAACCACCGATCGACAATCTGAACGATCGGGCGTGGTGGCAAACTTTCGTGGATTATCAGGTGAACATGAGCCAGAAGCAAACCAATCCAGCTTGTTTATTTGGAGATTCGATTTCTGAGGAAATTGAGGCGCCGCTAGGAAAATCATCAAGGAACTTTGCCATTGGTGGAATGAGTTCAGTTTCATTAATCCCGCAACTTCAGCAACTAGTAACAGCTCATGTCGTTTGCCAAACCGTCGTGATTGCGATCGGGACAAATGATGCTTGGTATACTCCCAAAGACGATCGATTTCAGCAAAACCTAACGGAAGTTATTGCCTTAACGAAGCAACTTCAGGCTAAACAAATCATTTTCCTTCCAGCGTTTTATTCCACATTAGCAGCCAGCCAAAAACCTGAATTGGCCGGACCGATCGATCGGGTAGAGCAGGTCAATCGATCGTTGTTGCAGGTCGCTAAGCAGCAAAACATCGCCGTTCGGACAGACGTACTTCAACCCTTGTTTTCAGGACAAGTTCTCAAATCAGAATTAACGACGGATGGGGTCCATCTGAATACCGCAGGATTGGCATTATATCGACAGATATTGCTGAATCTAATGCCGATCGAGCAACGCTAGTATTACCCATCAAGTTGCAAATTCTTGTGCAGATCATAGTTTGATTCATTTTAACGTTGGGAACGGCTGAAAAAAATCGATCGTTAATGGGCGTGAAACTCACTATTTATTAAATAGACATTAAAGGAAATAGTAGGTAGTGGTAATGGATAATTGCTCGATTCATAAAAGTGATGAACTCGAAGCCTTGATTACTGCCCCCGGAGTGACATTGATCTATCTGCCCCCTATTCTCCGGATTTTTCACCCATTGAGAACGGTTGGTCCAAAATTAAAAGTATTGTTCGGACAAGGGCAGCAAGAACCTATCCTGATTTGCTCAAAGCCTTAGAAGAAGCTTTCGCAAAAGTAACTCAAAAGGATTTATTAGGATGGTTTACGCATTGTTGTTATTGCACCCAGCAAGATTGGGAGACATTACTATAAAAAGCCTAAATCCATTCATTTACTTTGTATGTCACTAGATAGATAATGCCTATACCACTCACATCGCAATTGATTGGATTCCCTATTAGGGATTGAAATCGGGCTTAAGGCTGCGAAAACTGGTGCATCAGACAAATTTATTCTCCAGTGATCGAGCGATCGTCAGTCTGAGATGATCGATCAAAAAAATCTGGGGCACTACTGGAGCTTAAGGTCTCTAAACCTTTAGATTTCTAGCCCTTAATTCTAAGCAGTTTGAGCATTGATGTTTTAAGGTTTGGTAGATTAAGTTGGCTCGCCGATCGGTCGCATCCATTGCCCGATCGTTCTACCTTCACTTAATTCACAATGAGTCGTTCCGGATTTAAAACTCACCTTGGGCGAAATTTACGACGCGTTCATCATCTAGCCCATTCAGCTCATCGCCATCATTTGACTCTGGAGCAAAGCCTTCATCATTCTCAACAGATGAGTGAATCGATCGCACGTCCCTCAAGTTTTTCAACTGATCAAATTATTGGTCAATTTACCAGTCAGTCCAGTCTCGATCCATCTGTCGATTTCCCAACCAGCAGTCTTTCTATTGGCATCGTCGGCGGCGGATTCGCAGGGCTAGCTTGTAGCGACGAGCTACGAAAACACGGCATTCAAGCCCCTATTTTTGAAGCGATCGATCGAATTGGGGGCCGATGCTGGTCCATGGGGGGTGAATTTGGCAATAGCGATCGGTTTCCAGGGCAAATTGTAGAGCGCGGCGGCGAGTTGATTGATAGTCAACATCACACCTTGATTAACTATGCCCGTGAATTTGGGCTGGAACTCGAAGATCTCTGTAGTGAACCGGGAGATTCCAGTTTTTACTTCAAAGGAACCCATTATTCGGAAGCAGAAATTGTTGAGGACTATCTAGAATTACTCAAATCCATGCAGCACGACATTTCCACCGTTTCGCCTGAGCCAACCGCCCAATGCCATACGGAATTTGATCAGGCTCTCGATCGGATTAATTTAGCTGAATATCTCGACAAACATCAAGCCGGAGACTTGGCCCGCGCCTACATCAACGCCAGCTATCAAGGCGAATTTGGATTTTCCATTGAAGATCAAACCTGCCTTCACTTTCTGTTGATGAATCTGGATCCCAGTCTCGAAAATCCGCTTGAAATCTTCAGTGACGAGCGCTATCACATTCGCGGGGGCAACGAACAACTCATTCGTCATCTTACCCAACGGCTCACCGCTCCCATTCATCTCAATCACCGTCTAATTGCCATCCGTAAAACGAGTGCAGGGGCGATCGCACTGACTTTTGATGTCGATGGGAAAACAGTTGTTCAAACATTTGATGCTGTGGTACTGACGCTGCCATTTCCAGCCTTGAGGTCCGTTGAACTCCATGAAAATCTTGGCCTACCCGATTGGAAAAAAAATGCGATCGAAAAACTCGACAACGGCAACCAAGCCAAAATGATGATCAGTTTCAAAGGCAGACCTTGGCAAGATCACAACAGCACGGGTCTTGCCCATTCCGACCTGCCGCACCATCAGGTCACATGGGAAGCCAATCCCAGCAATGCGACACCCCAACAAAGCACGATTGTTAATCTCGCAAGCGGTAGCCTGGGACTGTCCTTAAGACCGGACAACTTTCAAGCCCAAGCCCAGGAATTTCTTCACGACTTCGATCGAATCTATCCCGGTGCAAATCAACAAGCTCGCCGTGATAGATCCGGGCAACTCTTGGGGCATATTGAGCAGTGGGACACCAATCCCTTTGCCCAAGGTGCATATCTTTGCTATCGTCCCGGCCAATTCACGCAATTTACAGGTCTAGAGGGCCTTGCTGTTGACAACTTGTTTTTTGCAGGAGAGCATACGCATTCTTTTTATGAATGGCAGGGATTCCTGGAAGGAGCGGCCCGATCGGGCATTGAGGTGGCTAGACGAATTCTATGAATAGATTGACAGAGAAATCTCTGAAGACTTTCTAAAGATTTTTTAGACTTTCTACAACAATTCCTGGAATCCATCGTATAATAATAATCTGTGCGTCAAAAAACCCTATTGATTACCAAGCGGGTGTGACTCTTAAATTGAATTCTTTGTCGTTTCGATCTGCTGGGTACCAGCAAAAGGCTCGTTCTATGGAACAGTACGACTTTTATGGTAGACATCTCCTACTAAATTTCTCCGGCTGCGAAGCTGATATGAATGATATGGAGATGATTCGTCAGGATTTGGTAGACGCGGTAAACGCGATCGGTGCCACAATCCTCTCCCAAATGGAGCATCAATTCACGCCAATGGGTGTGTCCGTGGTGCTTCTACTCTCCGAATCCCACGCCAGTATCCACACGTATCCTGAACAACAGGCGTGTTTTCTGGACATTTTCACCTGTGGCGACACAATCTTTGTCGAACCATTTGGTGACATTCTCCAAGAGCGTTGGAAACCTCGTTGGGTGACAAAGCAGATGCATGAGCGATGCGACCCGACCCAGCTAACTGTACCATCCGCCTACAACCTTACGGCGAGAGGCGAGGTCGCAATGGCAAGGTAGGAACTTGTTGATTGTGCCTTGAAGGGAAAGACCCAAATCTATTAGAGAACGCGGGCAGGCACGATCGACTAGTGCGAGACTAGTCAAAAAATAGACGCACATCAAGTGGGAGATGTAGTTCTTGGCACACCTAGTCCAAACTACGTCTCCCATTATTTATTTGGATTGACCATTAGTTATTGGGCTGTGATTTATTTGTTTTTCATTCTTTAATGAGGATGAATCACGCTATCGTTATCACCCGTAGGCACAGTAGGCACAGTAGAGAGGGCTATGGAATTTACCTCATGGTTAGTGGACCAATGCAGTCCGGATGAAATCCACATGTTTAAACGCAGTGGAAAAATCTTGGCTCAACAGACTCAGTTTCAAGAATTACAGTATGTCGAAACTGAAACCTATGGGGGTGTGTTGGTTCTAGATGGTGCCGTTCAGTCCGCTGAGACCGATGAATATGTCTATCACGAGGCGTTAGTTCATCCGGCGATGATTTCTCACCCTCATCCCAAGTCTGTCTTAATTTTAGGCGGCGGAGAAGGCGCGACATTACGAGAAGTGCTGAAGCATCCGATGGTTGAGCGAGCGGTGATGGTGGATTTAGACGGCGAACTTGTAGAATTCTGTAAGCTGCATCTGACCTCTTGGCATCAAGGAGCCTTTAATGATCCCCGAGTAGAGTTGCGTCACGAAGATGGTCGGGCTTATCTAGAAAATACTCAAGAACAGTTCGATGTAATTATTTTTGATATTACTGATGGGATTCCAGAAGGTCCGGCGATTGGGCTATATACTCGCGAGTTTCATAAGCTCTGCTCCGATCGGCTGACCAAAGAAGGCGTGATGGCCGTTCAGGCTTGTCGTTTAACCCTTAGCTATTGGGAAGAACATGCTGTGATTCGCGAAACTCTCCGAACAGCATTCCCGGTGGTGCGGAGTTACATTACTTTCATTCCATCGTTCCTTGTGACGTGGGGATTTCTGTTGGCGACCAAGGGCGTGGATCCGCTACAGCTTTCGGCAGATATTGTGAGCAAGCGGATTATGGAGCGAGGCTTGACGGATAAGCTACGGATGTACGATGAAATTGCCCATTCGGTGATGTTCTGTATGCCAAAAGAATTACGCGCTAATCTAGCCAAGCCTGCCCGGATTCTGGAAGATGGCAAGCCATTAATGTTCGTGTAAGAAGTGTGTAAGAAGTGTTTGTGTAAGACTGTCCTCATTGAGTTGATTCGATGCTGAAGCGGGTTGGATGCTGAAGACGTGTGTTGGCTAGGGATAATTCTAAATACGAATACACTCTAGCCTTTGTATGGATTACCCAAGCGATCGACACAAACATTATAGGCAAACGGTAAACGTCCGGGATTTCCACGGGACTCGGCTTCGTAACCCACTGGAACAATGACTGCGATCGCAAGATCTGGTTCATACTCAGCGCCAATCACGCGTTTCACATCGTCTTCTACCCAACCATTCATAAAGCACGTCGAAAGTCCTAATCCCTCTGCGGCCAATACTAAATGGGTCGCGGCAATCATGGCATTTTTTAGGGCATATTCACGGGTACGATCGCCCAAACTCAGTTGAAACTTTGGAATCGCCATCTTAAAATGTTCAACTGTTTCTGGAGTCCATGCGCCCCGTTGAATTCCCTCCTGATAGATAGGCGTAAGATCACCTTTCCAGGCATTAGGATCGGCGGCGAACACAAACGTCACGGGAGCTTGTAAGACTTGCTGCTGATTGTAGGCAGACTTAGCCAATTCAGCTTTTTGAGCCTCATCCTGAATAATCACAATCCGCCAATCTTGGAGGTTGTAGCTACTGGGAGCCGCAACCGTTAGTTCTAAAAGACTACGCAACACGTCAGGTTCAATATCCTGAGTTTTGAAGGATTTAATCGATCGTCGTTGCAGGATTGCAGTCAGGACATCTGAGACATGCCTCTCGGATGAAGTGGGAAACTCGGGTTGGGTCATGAACTCAGTAGACATCAATGGGCAATAGGATACTTTTGGGAAGCTTAACACTGATCTTTCGGGTTGAACTGTACCTTTACGCGGATCTTTAGAATATTCTTGCAATCCCCTAGGGCAGAGACCTAGACTACCGAAGTGCCTATGGGATTAACCTATAGGACTAACTAGGCGAGAACACTTGCATTATCATTATATTGATGGATTATCGAACAATATGCCGATCCAGACTCACTTCCCGTTGGCGATTTATCAGGTCGATTTACCGGATGCTGCATTGAATAAAATGGTGATGCTGGAGGCCGTGCGGGATTTAGAGTCGGGTGATGATGAAAAACGCAACTTTGAAGGTCGGGCTTGGACGGGAGATATTCATGGGGTTGCATCAGTTCAGGACGATCGGCGATTTGGCTGGTTGGTGACACAGGTAGAGATCCATACTCGGCTGTATTTGCAGGAGTTGGGGTTGGAGTTGAAGGATGTAGCGCTTTATATTCAACGGGCTTGGCCTGTGATTTCTCGGTATGGTGAGGAAATTGGACCCCATTCTCATCTAACGGCCCATGTGAGTGCGGTGTATTACATTTCGGTTCCCTATTCAGGTTCGGATGCGGCGGGATGTTTGGTATTTCTGAATGATGCGCGATTGAATGAGGTGTGTGCAGGCTTGGGATTAGAGAATACGGAATTATTTACGGAATGGAATGGTTTAAATCAAGATCAAGCGGCCTATGCTCCAACAGAGGGGCGGTTGCTCCTGTTTCCCGCAAAACAACGTCATGCGGTGGCGGCGAATGAAACAGACGACGATCGGGTTTCAATCTCGTTTGATATTGTATTGACGGCGAAACCCGATCAGACGACAGGAACAAGTTATGAATTTTTGGCTCCGTCGCCCTCTACTTGGAAAGCGTTTGGGACTGCCATTTGAAGGATTGCTGAGTGCTTAAATCAATCGGAGGAACGATCGGCGCTCACGCTAGGATTGGCTACTTGTAATCTAGCTTATGTTTAAAATCCGGTTATCATAAGGAAGTTGAATTCCCATCAGGTTTCATGACAGTTCCGACTCCGATTCCAGCCGCGCTTGAAAAAATCGTCCAGCGTTTTGCACGAGTGACTGACCCCAAGCGTAAATATGAGCAGTTAATTTTTTACGCCAAGAAAGTAGCCGCGATGCCTGATGAGGACAAAATTGACGAGAACAAAGTGATGGGGTGCGTTTCTCAGGTCTTTATTACAGCAAAACTAGACGACGGTAAAGTTCTGTTTTCTGGGGATTCTGATGCCCAATTGGTGAAGGGGTTGGTGGGTCTTTTGCTGGAAGGACTCGGTGGGCTGACTCCGAATGAGATTGTTGAGTTGAAGCCGGATTTTATTAAGGATACGGGCCTGGATGTGAGTTTGACTCCATCACGAGCCAATGGTTTCTATAATATTTTTAAGTTGATGCAGCAGAAGGCGATCGGATTGCAGGGATAAAAACTTTGGCGGACTGTGCGAATGAATTGCGCGGTAGTAGAGAAAGCCCCTCTAGGACTAAGAAACTCGTTTAGCGGTGGCTCTGATAAACTACTATCAAACAGGTGATTTTTGAGTTTTGGGGCATCGACTATGGATAAGGCGTTAAAGGTCGATGATATGATCGAACCACAGGCGGGAACGATCGCTGAATCCTCTACTGAACTATCTGGATGCCTGCCTGACTTGGATATTTCCGGTTTGGAAGAGACGCAAAATATAGAGATTCAAGACGCAATTTTATCTGAACCAACGCGTGATGTGCGGATATATGATTGGCGGTGGAATCAGAATCCTGTTTCTATTACGTATGAAGTGGTGGGGACAGGATTACCGATTCTATTGTTGCCTGCCTTGAGTACGATTTCGACTAGAGAAGAAATGTGTCCCTTGGCTGAAAAACTCTCCGCCAAATATCAAGTTTATTCTCTGGATTGGGTGGGCTTTGGGGAGAGCGATCGGCCCAATGTGAAGTATGAACCAAAGATGTTTCGGATGTTGTTGCGATCGTTTGTAGAGGAAACCTTTAGTGCACCGATCGTGGTGATGGCAGCGGGTCATTCGGCGGGTTATGTGATGGATTTGGTGATGGATGATCCGAAGCCTTGGTCTTGGGTGGTGCTGTTTGCTCCGACTTGGCGTGGGCCGTTGCCGAGTATGATGGGGGATACAAAACGGAAGTTTTATAATGTAATTCATGAATTGATCCGATCGCCGATCTTGGGTCAGTTTTTATATGCTTTGAATACGACAAAGTTCTTTTTGAAGTTCATGATGAAGCGTCATGTGTATGCAAATGCTGCAAATATTACAACTGAGAAGATCCGATCGAAATGGCATGTGACAAAGGGGAAAGGCAAACGATTGGCATCGGCGGCGTTTGTGACGGGGGCGCTTGATCCGGTGAAGTCGAGTGAGGGTTGGTTGAGTTATTTTCAGTCGATTCAGGTTCCGGTATTGATGGTAATTGGAGAGCAAATGCCGCCGAAGTCAAGGGGTGAAGATGAGGTCGTGGCGCATTTTTCGGGGGTTCAAGTGGTGAGGACACCGGGATCGTTAAATTTGCATGAGGAGTATACGGATGAGGTGTTTGCGGAAATTGCACCATTTTTAGAGAAGTATTTGTCAAAGAAGCCGGAGAATCATAAACCGAAAAATTTGGATTATTGATTGGTTAGGTCAATTAATGTCAGGTCCATGAGTAGCTCCGCAGATTAATTAATATAATGGGAGAAACAGCCAATTCTCAATTTTCACCATGTTACCGAACTATCCGCTCAGCATTGCGCCAATGATGGATCGCACCGATCGTCACTATCGCTATTTCATGCGCCAAATCACGCGCCATACCTTGCTTTATACCGAAATGGTCACAAGCCAAGCAATCAAACATGGTGATCTTGATCGATTACTTGGATTTTCTGAACTCGAAAAACCGATCGTCCTTCAAGTCGGCGGCGACGAACCCGTTGATTTAGCCCACTGTGCCAAACTCGCGGAAGACTTTGGTTATGACGAAATCAATCTAAATGTTGGCTGTCCCAGTAGTCGTGTACAAAGCGGTAATTTTGGGGCTTGTTTGATGTTTGACCCCGATCGGGTAGCAGATTGCATTAATGCTATGAAAAACGCGACCCAAATTCCTGTATCCGTCAAACATCGCATTGGCGTAGATGATCAAGATGCCTATGAGGATTTGACAAAATTTGTCAGTACTGTAGCGGCGGCAGGGTGCGATCGGTTTAATGTTCATGCCCGTAAAGCTTGGCTCCAAGGACTTAGCCCCAAGGAAAATCGCGAAGTTCCGCCCTTGCGCTACGAAGATGTTTATCAATTAAAACAAGATTTTCCAACGCTATTCATTGAAATTAATGGCGGATTTCTTACCTTAGAACAATCTCTCAAACAACTTGATCGGGTGAATGCAGTAATGATTGGCCGTGCTGCTTATGATGATCCTTATTTGTTTTCAGAGGCCGATAGATTGTTTTATGGCGACAATAGTCCGGTGAAATCCCGTCATGAAGTGGTGGAAGCGATGTTTGAATACGCCGATCGACACGCCGCAAATGGGAACAAACTGCATTCTATTACGCGCCACATGCATCAATTGTTTAAGGGCCAACAGAATAACCGATCGTGGAAACGTGTTTTGTCAGAAAAAGGAAGTGTAATTGGCACTGGAAGCGAAGTTCTTCAAGAAGCGATGGATACGGTTTCACGGATAGCGTATCCAACCTACATTGAAGCTTAGTCAATGACTGAGTATTAGCTATAGTGAAACGGAATAATCAATAACGGTAAGAGTCCCGCCACGACTATTGCGCTCATTTTCCAGCCGGGAATTGGGGCGAGGGGAGTTGCCCCTAAAATGGCATCAATTCGTTCAGAAAAACGATCGTCTAGGTTCTGTGGATGTAATGTTGCACTCCAATCCGATTGAACCATGGGCGATCGGACTAAAGTAAGCAACGCTTCAGCTAGGACTAATGGATCAGTAGTTTGGGCAGCGATTCGATCGGCCCGCAGTTCTCGCAAAAGAAGTAATTCTTGCCAGAGGTTTTCGCTATTAGGAAGCCAAAATGTTAACCGTCGCAAACAGCCAAAACTAAAAAACCAGAAGGTATCGTGGTAGGTCGCATGGGCTTGTTCGTGGGCTAGGACCGCATCAAATTGTTCAGGAGTTAATGACTCTAAAATGCCTTGACTGACGATGATTTCAGGGTTCCAGAATCCAACTTGTGCAATGAACGGTAATGCGATTGGTAATAAACGCGCATCCGTTTGGGCGAGGTTGATGGAGGGATATTGGCGAAGTTGTTTGATTTCTTGGGTGGCTTGGGTCGCTTGGATATAGGCAATAGCGACAGCAGCAATCAGAAAAACAATGCCCGTTCCATAGGTTGCCCAACCTTCAAAGGTGCTAATTCCCATACCCTGCGGTCCCATGCAGAGCAAGGCGATCGCGCTAGTAATCAATAATGATGGTGGCAATGCAAAGGTAAACATCGTCCCAATCCATCGTTGGTTCCAGCTTGAAGTGGGCTGCGATCGCCACACCACTCGGAGGAGGATGGCGCTGGTGAGGACTAGAATGAGCAAGGAACCGTGCATGATTTATTCTCCTCGGGCAGCGCGAAGATCTTTAAGGCGTTGGGCAATCGCATCAAGTTTGTCTAGACTAGTTTGGTCGAGGTTGTCGGCAAAGGCTGCGACCAAATCGGGATTGCTGATGTTAAGAAATTGATTGAGTTGGTTGTACGCATTTAGTGCATTAGCCTGTTCTCGGGTGATGCGGGCTTGCCAATGGTGAATTTTTCCTTGAGATTCACAGGCCAGCCAACCTTTTTCAGTTAGGCGTTTAAGGACCGTGGTCACGCTGGTGTAGGCAAGTTCACGGTTGGGATCGGAAAGGATGCGCTGATGAACGTCCTTGACCGCGACGATATTAAGATCCCAAACAATGTTTAATATTTCCCGCTCTAATGGCCCGAGAGACAGTTGTTTGGGGCGATAATTGGGGAGACTTGGCATAGCGATCGTACAAATTTCAAATTTTTGATATTTTAGCGCAATCAGTCAACTAATGTTTTGTATTTAATAATTACTTCAGGTGCGATCGCGGGCCAGCTATAGTTTGTATTCGCAAAATGGGCAGCGTTTTGACCTTTGGTTTGGCGAATATTTTTATCACTGTTTAATGCAGTTTTCAAGCTTTTGGTTAGGCTTTCAACGGTACATTGACAAACCCAACCCGAATCAGAGTTTGTAATGTCTGAATGAATGTGAACTTGATCAGAAATAACAACGGGAACGCAAGCACTCATTGCTTCAGCGACGGCAATACCAAAATTTTCATAATAGGACGGGAGTACAAATAGATCCGCTAGTGCTAGTAGATCACGTTTTAATGAGCCAGATACAAATCCGGTACAGGTTAATCGATCGCTACCGATCGCAGTTTCAACTTGGGTTTGAATTTGCTGAACATAGTCAGGATCTTGAGGATTTGCGCCCGCTAAAATGAAGTGAAAATCAGTGTCTTGAACCAGTTTTGCAAGCGATGGAATCAGTAAATCAAATCCTTTTTTAGGTTCAATGCGCGACATGTAAAGGACGATCGTCCGATCGGGAGGAATGTTGTACTGCGATCGTAGGGATTCGGGAGATTGGCTGGGTTCGGGAAGCTGTACGCCTAAGGGAATAACCCAGTCAGTGGTGGTGGTGCCAAATCGCTCTGATATTTTGGCCTCTTGGTCGCTGGTGAAGTGTACGGCTCCGGCTCCCGCGAGATTAGATTTTTCTAGAAGTTGGGCGTAGATTTGTTTTGCCAGATATTTTTTGGCTAAGTCAGCCGGGTCAAGGGTTCCAAGGGGGCGTAGGACGTAGGGGAGTTTTTTGGTGCGGGCGATCGTGGCAGCAATGGAGCTGACGGGAGAAAACAGCGCGTGGATGTGGGCAATGTCGTAGTCCTTGGCATGATGCCATAGCCATTGAAAGAGTTGAAGCGAAAATTTATAACGTTTAAAAGGTGCACAGTCAAAGTATAGAATTTCGTAACCCTCTTGCTGGATTGGAATACCCAATGGTACATCTAAGGCCGCTTCGCCCCGATCGCCATTGCTATTGGTGGTGACGATCGTCACGGTATGGCCGAGAGTCGCAAGGGCACCGCATAAGCCGACAACCATCTGGCTGGGACCACCATAGACCAGAGAAACGGAGGGAATGATATGGAGAATTTTCATGGGGCATTTACGATAGGTTGCCTTACTTTTCCTCACTTTGGACGGGAAATAACATTTTTATAATTTAGTAAAAACATCTCTCAGGCAGATCTGGGGAAAGCATCGCCAAATATTCTAAATTTTGTCGTTATTAATACCATTGCGATCGCTCACCACCAAATTATTATTATCAATTTCATACTCTCTTATGATGACATGTTTTGCTAATTTGAGGTTGAGATTTGGCATGATAATATTATAAAATACTAAATTTAACAGATGAGGAGTTTATGACAGCCACAAGTACGCTGACTTTACCTGTTGAGATGCCGACGATCGATTCATTGCCTTTGCTATTAAATGTGAGTCATACAAGATTGATAGTGACATCAGAGCAATTCGATCGACTCTGTATTGATAATCCAGATTTACGCCTTGAATTAAGAGCGAATGGGGAATTGATTATTATGCCTCCAACAGGTGGTGAAAGTGGTAAACGAAATTTAGATTTGGCGGGACAAGTTTGGTATTGGAACCGCCAGAAGAGTTTAGGTCAAGGATTTGACTCCTCTAGTGGATATGACTTCACGGCGATCGGTGGCGGAAAGATATCTCCCGACGTGTCTTGGATTGAGAAGTCTCGGCTTGAAGGGATTTCGATTGTTGGGTTTATCCCTGTTGTTCCTGATTTTGTAATTGAACTTCGATCGGCTACAGATAATTTGAAACCCTTGCAGGAGAAGATGCAGGAATATCAGCGGTTAGGGGTGAAGTTGGGATTGTTGATCAATCCGAAAAATAAACAAGTTGAGATTTATCGACCGACCCAAGAAGTCGAAATCCTTGAATCACCGGATAGGATTGATTGTAGTGAAGTGATGCCCGAGTTTATATTGAGTATGAGTAGAATTTGGTAGTCATTTCAGTCCTGACATTTTAAACAATCGATCGTAAATCGGGAGTGTCAAAATAGGTCAGTTTAATATGACTAAACAACGTACTCCTAAAATTCCTAATGAATTTGAGGCATTGGATAATAATTTCTTTTCCCTCGGGCAAGCAGACAGTTACTATGAGACAGTCAAAGGACTCAGTTCCTCGATAAAAGATAAACTACTAGTTGGCTTGAGAGATGTCGTAGCAGATATTTCACTATTCGATAAATGTCTCAATGAACGAGTCACTAAGATATCGCTGTTAAGAAATGTTGATCCAGTTTCAGTACGCGGACAATTTCGACGCTTAGTAGAGGGTGGATCTCGACTCTCTCGTTATTCCTTTTCCTACCAAGCTCCAATTCACCGTGAAAATGAGTCTTCGATTGTTCTCGACTTTGAGGTTGAGCCAGAATCCAACCCTCCCACTAATATCCATGTTTTAATTGGTAGAAATGGTGTTGGCAAAACTCGTATTCTCCAATACATAACACGTTCTTTAATAGGAAAGATGACATCTTCAAATGAAGTTGGGATGTTTACTTCACAAGAAATGATTGATAATGCTGGGATTTTTGCAAATTTAGTTTCTGTTACTTTCAGTGCGTTCGACGATTTTGACCCGCCAAGTGAAAAACTGGATGAATCAATTGGTATTCGGTACTCTTATATAGGATTAAAGGCTGCAAAAAATGGTGGTGAAGAAGCAAATAATAATCCTGTACCGAATACTCCTGATGGCTTAGCGGTGGATTTTGTTAAAAGCATACGTACTTGTAAACGAACTGATAGAGTGCTTCGTTGGAGAAGATCTCTGGAAATGCTGGAGGCAGATCCAGTTTTTAAAGAGACAGAGGTATCATCCCTAGTTGATGACATTAGAAATGAGTTATCTGAAGATAAAGCGCTTAAACTTTTTAAGAAACTTAGTTCTGGACACAAAATTGTTCTTTTAACAATGACACGGTTAGTGGAAACTGTCGAAGAACGAACATTAGTCTTGCTTGACGAACCAGAAGCCCATCTTCATCCACCACTTCTTTCAGCTTTTATCCGAGCACTTTCTGATCTTTTAATATATCGAAATGGAGTTGCAATCATAGCAACTCACTCACCCGTCGTTCTACAGGAAGTGCCTAAAAGTTGTGCATGGAAGTTACGTCGTACTGGTTCTGAAGCTATAGTTGAAAGACCTGAGATAGAAACTTTTGGTGAAAATGCTGGTGTCTTAACCCGTGAGATATTTGGATTAGAAGTAACCTACTCTGGGTTCCATAGGTTACTTCAGGCTGCTGTGGAACGAGGAGAAGATTTTATATCTACATGCAATAGATTTGATAATCAGCTTGGGGCTGAAGCGCGTGCTATTTTGCGTGGATTGATCATAGAGCGTGATTCTGAAGAAAATATATAATACTATGCACTATGCGAAAATTAGAAAAGCCTCTTGATGATCCTGGATTAGTATTTCTTACCTGTATTAGTCGTGTTAAAGATATTGAATTAAAGTCTCGTCTAACTTCAATTGAGACAACCATAGTGAATGCTGCTAATGAATTTGAGACAGCGGCTTCAAAAAATATGGTTCATACAATTAAGCCAAGAATTGATCTTGACAAGATAGTTACAAAGCAAGAGTTGTTAGACATATATACCAATAGAATGGTCAAGAAAGACGCCCCAGGTCGATCAATCTATGAGAAGTTGTTAAATCTACCTGTACATGGTCGCTGTCCTTTGTGTGGACAGCGCATAGTAACAACACTAGATCATCATCTACCTAAGTCTGAATATCCAGAACTCGCTGTTGTTCCAACTAATTTAATTCCTGCTTGCTCAGATTGTAACAAGATAAAGATGAATTCAATTCCAGCCTGCGCAGAACAAGAGACGATTCATCCATATTTTGATGATATTGAAACTGATTTATGGCTTTATGCGGAAGTTTGTGAGGGATCTCCACCTGCTCTTAAATTTTTTGTACAATCACCTGATAGTTGGGATATTGTGAAGTTTAATCGTGTTAAAAATTATTTCAAAATCTTCAAGCTTTCAGGTCTTTACACATCACATGCCGCAACAGAAATTATCAATATTCAAGGATATCTTTCTGATCTTTTATCTAGAACGGGCTATAAAGGGGTCAGTGATCATCTCAGTGAACAGGCGAAAAGTCGTGAATCAGCATATTTAAATTCTTGGCAAACAGCTATGTATAAAGCACTTGCTAGTAATATTTGGTACTGCTCTGGAGGATTCAAGGAATAAGTAAAATAATTAAAAATATTTTTACTTATTCGACTTGGGTTGAGATTTAATAAATATTAATTTCCCTCGCTAAACTTGAATCTTTGGATAAACTAAAATATTGCGAAATCGACTCAAAATCTCAATCAAAACAACTATTATAAGTTATTTTGATCCTCAACTAAATCGCCCTCTCCCCATACCAAACAATGCGATCGTAGGGAGAACCGATCAATCCACTATAAATTAACCATCAGCACAACAGTTCTCAACCTGAGCTATGACCCGCAAAGAACAGCTTATCCAGGCCATCGATCGCCAGAATCATTAATTGAAGAGTTAGGCCATTCCTCATAATGAATATAACAGAAGCCCCCAGAATTAGGGGTTGGGGGCCTCCGGTAGGCTTATTCTTACGAATGGCCTAAGTGCACAATACCGATAATTTCTTTACATAAACCCGATCGCACCGTTCAGTTTCCACACCCGTTGCCGCTTCATAGCCCGATCGTTCATACAAAATAACTGCCTCCCGCAACACACTTGCCGTCTCAATCCAAATTTCTGCAAACCCTTTTTGAATCATCACAGCTTCCAAAGCATTCAACAAAAAACGTCCCAACCCTTTGCCTCGGGCGATCGGAAGTAAATACATCTTGCGAATCTCCGCAGCATTCTCAGCCCGATCGATCGGATAATAGGCCGCCGTCCCCACGACCCCACCCTTCAACTCAACCACCCAAAATTCTCCGTCCCGATAGCATTCTTCGACATTCAAAACATCGGCATCAGCCCCTTCTGGTTCCCAACCCAACCCATATTCTGCCAACACAGTTTCAATCACTGCCGCCGCCGAAACCCGATCGCCCCATTGCCACGATCGCACCACCAATTCATTGTATTCAAACAATCTAGATTCAACCATATCAACTCCGATTAAAAATCCCGTCTCTAATTAAAGAAACGGGATGAATTAAATTATCAATCTAGCTCAGTTGTTCTTTCTGTTTAGGCAAGCCATAATATACAGGTGAGCCTTCATCGGGAGCCGTGTAGCAAGTACTAGACGAGGTAAAAAAGGCTGAAATAACATTCACATCAGACTTGCGATAGTAATCACCTAACAGCGGCTTAATCGCGTCCGTAGCCATCTTCAAACGATAGTGAGGCATATTGGAAAACACATGGTGAGCCACATGAGTTCCGATGTCATGGTGAATCCAATTGATAAAGCCGTAGTCCCGATCGATCGTAGACAACGCGCCCTTCAAGAAATACCAATCCTTACCGCGATACCAAGGAATATCCTGCTCGGTATGATGCAAATAGGTCACCAAATCCAGCCACACCACAAACCCCAAATAGGGCATGAAGTAGAACTTAAAGAAGAACTCAAACCCATAAGAATAAGTCAACCAACCCAAAAATCCCAAAAATCCAACGATGCAAGTCGTACTAGTCAGACAATCTGTATACTCAGAGCGTTTGAATAGTCCTTCGTTCGGGATAAAATGAGACCCTCGCTTCCCCTGGAACAGATAAACGGGATAGGCGATCAATGGCGCATAAAAGCGCACAAGACGCACGAAAAAATTCATATTCTCATACTCCGACTCAGTAATCGGATGCCAGCTTTCATCATTGTCCACATGCCCCGTATTTGAGTGGTGCGTCCGGTGACTAATGCGCCAGCCGTGGAAGGGCACTAAAATCACAGTATGCGTAAGATGACCAATTAAGTTATTGAGCCACTTGTACTTCGAGAACGAACCGTGGCCGCAGTCATGGCCAACTACAAACAGTGCCCAGAACATCGTGCCCTGTGCAAGCCAAAAAATCGGGTAAAACCACCACTGATCGATCGTCGCAGCGATCGCATAAAGAGCAGCAACCACCCCAAAATCCCAAGCACAATAGGCTAAAGAGCGAGCCGTTGAAGGCTGAAAACATATGTCAGGAATCGCTTTACGGACATCTGCCAATGAGAACGGCAGATCACGCGATTGCGACAAACTAGAAGATACAGTTTGCACGTAACACCCAAAATAAATCTGATAACGTCTTTTATATTACCGTTTGTGAAGCTTCCCGAAAACAGATTTCTAGATTTTTGGTCAAAATAATTGGTGCTGAGAGACAAAGACGGAGTTTAAACTAGACGATAAGTGAATGTAGGCAAAGGAGAGTGAGCGATGTTTCGAGTCATGACAAAAGGATTTTCGCAGGATTACGATCGCTGGACCGATGCCCTCGACCAAGCCAATAGTCTGGTGCCTAAGTGCAAGAGTCTTTTCAATGAAGTGCGGATTCTAGAAAAAGGCCAACTGATTTGGAGTTACAGTCGAATGTACAAATATCCCATGTACATTGGGGCGGGGGTATACGATCGATTGGCCCGAAGATTTGTGCTGGAAAACACCCTAACGCCAGATCAGGCTTTGGAATCTGAAACTGAGCCTGATGGGGTTGAATCAGGTGAACAATTAGAAATCCCCTTGGATTAGGGGAAGCTTCAGCTGATCTTTGTCTTTATCAATCGAGATTTAACTTAAAACATGGGTGAGATAACCGCCGATCGTCCTTAGGCGGAACCGTACTCACAAGGCTTGACCTTTTGTTACAATACGATGGCTTACAAGCAAAAACTTACGACCGCAACCACATCACAACCCCAACGCGCACTCCATGCTAGCAACTCCTCTTTTGATTACCCGCGAAATCCCCAACCTGACCTACAGCGCCACTCCGCGATGTTTTGATGAGAGTTGGGAAGCGCCACTTTCTACACTTTTGGGCTTAGGTCGTGCAGCGGGGGCCGATTTTATTGAGTTTTTCTTAGAGCGGGTCAACTACATTAGTTGCATGGCGGAAGACGACGTTATTAGTAGCATTGCGCCGAAGCTGTCCACTGGGGCGGGAGTGCGGGTGTTTCTGGGCAAAGCAGATTGCTATGTCTCAACAAATGATCTGTCATTTAATGGGTTGAAAGCAGCATTAGAAAAAGCACTCGGTATTATGGGCTTAACGTTTCCGTCTGCCATGTCGTTTGTCCCGGAAATTAATTTAGAAATTCTGCGCGATTACGCCACCAAACGCAGCAAAGCATCATGGCTTGATAATAGTAGTTCGATGCAGGAAATGAGTGATGTATTGCTTGCGGCAAATGACACCTTACTAAAAAAAGCAGCCCATGTCCGATCGCGCAAAGCTGCCTATTTTCGGGATTGGCAAGAAATGATGGTGGCGGCGAGTGATGGAACATTTGCCCGTGATATTCGATTGACGCAATCCGTTGGATACAGTCTGCTTTGTGAAGAAGGGAGCAACCGATCGAATATCAACAAGCGCGTTGGCAGCACCAGTGATCCGGCATTCCTGCGGACTTGGGACTATGCATTTGATGCGGAAGAAGTGTCTGAATCGGCGGGCAAAATGCTCTATGCGGACTATGTGGAATCGGGCGACTATCCGATCGTCATGGCCAACCAATTCGGCGGCGTGATTTTCCATGAGGCGTGCGGACATTTGTTAGAAACCACTCAAATTGAACGTAAAACAACACCATTCATGGATAAGAAAGGTCAAAAGATTGCCCATGAAAATCTAACAGCGTGGGATGAAGGATTAACTAAAGATGCCTTTGGAACCATTGATATGGATGACGAAGGAATGCCCGCACAACGCACATTGTTAATTGAAAATGGCATTCTAAAGAACTTCATCAGCGATCGGGCAGGTTCAATGCGAACGGGCCATCCCCGCACCGGAAGCGGTCGTCGTCAAGGCTACACTCATGCAGCCGCCAGCCGAATGAGGAATACCTACATTGCACCGGGCAAATTCACAACTGATGAGTTGTTTGCATCTATTGATAAGGGCATTTATTGCAAGAAAATGGGCGGCGGCAGCGTCGGTGCAACGGGCGAGTTTAATTTCGCAGTCGATGAAGCCTATTTGATTGAGAATGGTAAATTGACTAAACCTTTGAAAGGCGCAACATTAATTGGTGAGGCGGTAGATGTGATGCAAAAGATCTCCATGTCGTCCCAAGATTTGGGCTTGGCAGCGGGCTTCTGTGGTTCAGTGAGTGGTTCTGTTTATGTGACCGTTGGACAGCCCCATTTGAAAGTTGATTCTATTACGGTGGGCGGTCGCTAGTTGCTTTGATGATCCGTGTAAGTGTTCCAAATTCATAGTTTTTCAAACCACTACCATGTCTAAAATTCAAACGATCGCTCAAGATGCCAAGAATGCTGCGGCCAAATTGGGCATTCAAAAATTTGATATTTATGGCTCAACCGTTGATGAAACCAGCGTTCAAGTTGATTCTGGTGAACCCCAACAAATGAAAGCCTCACAACGATCGGGCGTAACAGTCCGAGTCTGGAATGGGGGAACAGTGGGTGTAACTTCAACAACAGATGTTGATCCAGTAGGACTAGAACTCGCCTTAAAAACTGCTTTTGAAGCCAGTGCCTTTGGAGCAACTGAAAATGTGCCCGACTTTAGCCCTGAAGCAATGGCTACGATCGAGGATCACAAAGCTTCTGCCCCTACAACCTCTACCGTCGAGAAATTACTAAGTACTCTCGTTAGTGCTGAAAAAGCATTGCTAGAGTCCCATGCCGCCATCACCGCCATTCCTTATAATGGTTTAGCTGAACGAGCATTGGAACGCTTTTACATCAATAGCAATGGTGCAACTCGTCATGAATCCCATGCAGTGGCATCGGTTTATTTGTATACCAAAACTGAACAGGAAAACAGAAAGCCTCGCAGTGCAGGCGCATTCCGAGTTGGCTATGGCGTAGACGAATTGGATATCAAGGCTTGCGTCAAAGAAGCGGCGGACAAAACTATTAGTCATTTGGATTACGAGAAAATTCAAACGGGTAAATATCGGGTTGTATTTTCCCCCGAAGCAATTCTCGGTTTAGTTGGCGCATTCTCTAATTTGTTCAATGCCCAAAGCATATTAGATAATCAAAGTCTCTCGACAGCTGAATCCCTAGGGGAAACGATCGCATCTCCATTGCTTTCACTCTCTGACGATGCCTTACATCCTGAAAATATCGGCGCTGAAACCTTTGATGGTGAAGGTACTCCCACTCGTTGCATCCCATTAATTACCAATGGCGTTTTGACGAGTTTCATTCACAGCGCAGGAACAGCAAAACGAATGAATACGACACCAACGGGGAATGCCAGCATGGGGGCAAAAGTCGGGGTGAGTCGTAATTTCTTGCATTTATTTGCAGGCGAACCAGCCACAGAGATCTATAGTTTAGAAACGGCGGAAAATGTGATTTTGGTCGATGAACTCTCGGCGCTTCATGCTGGAGTCCAGTCGCTGCAAGGCTCGTTCTCGTTACCGTTTGATGGTTGGTTGGTCAATAAAGGCGTGCGGACTAGTATTGATTCGGCCACGATCGCGGGTGATATTCGGGAAGTCTTGAAAGCCATCATCTTCGTTGAACCCGAAACCCATTTCACCGGATCCGGCGTTGCCCCCTATGTTTGGGTCGAAGGATTATCGGTTACAGGCGGCTAGCATCATAGGCTACGACGGCACCGAGGAATTTAAATTTAATGAATTCTTCGGTGCAACTTCTTGTTATTAGATTGCAGCGTTATTAAATTGAAGATATTTTATCTCCCGTAACGCGTTGCACTCCCAGCCGGATGATAGACAATACTAAAATCAATAAGAACATTACCAATCCAATCGTGCAGCCATAACTAATCTTCAATTGCTGAAAGGCTTGATTATATACATAATAAACAATAGTACTTGACGCATTATTCGGTCCACCGCCTGTAATCACATAGATTTCTTCAAATACCTTAGTCGCCGAAATCGCACTAATCACTCCAACCAAAAGCAAATAAGGCCGCATTAACGGAATCGTAATATCAAAATGTTTACGAATACCATCAGAGCCATCGATAGCCGCCGCCTCATACAAATCTGCCGGAATCGCCTGTAACCCCGCCAAATACAACACCATATAATACCCAAGCCCCTTCCAAACCGTCACTGCCATCACCGAAAACAAGGCCACCCGAGCGTCCGTCCGCCAACCAACACTAACTATTCCCAAGGCATTCAGCGCCTGATTCAATAGTCCATTACTATCATAAAGCCACTTCCAAGCAATCCCCGCCACCACCATGGATACCACAACAGGCGTATAGAAAATCACACGGAACCATTGAATGCCCCGTAGTTTTTGATTGGCCAGAATTGCTAATCCCAACGGCAATGTCATGAGTAATGGCACAACACAGACTAAATACAAAAGCGTGTTGTAAAACGATCGCCAAAACAAATCATCATGGAGCAAAATCCGAAAATTCTTCAGCCCAATCCATTCCGGTGCACTCAGCAAATCGTATTCCGTAAAGCTCAAATAAAACGCTTGGACCACCGGATAAAATACCGTTAATCCCAACATTAACAACGCAGGTAATAAAAATAAATAGGGGGTCAACGATCGTATGGTCACACCCCACCGATTCAATCCCAAAGTCGATCGTTCAGAGTGTTGCAGACCCATAAAATACCCAACAACAAAAATGAGCGCGGTCCTCAAAACCACACCCATCATAGTAAGCTAAAGCGCTGAAATAAAACTTAGATAAGTAAGTTCAAACCAAAATCAACGGATCTCTTAATCCTCTTCAACTTCGACCCGTTTAATTGCACGACGCGGGGGCATCACCTGCACTCGACGACGACTTGCGGGTTGGGCGGTCGGTAAATAGGCTGGATAGTCATCGTGAATGAATTCGATCGTTCGACCCGATCGATTTTGGCGAGACAACAACACAAACATTCCCACCAACGCAACACCGCCCCCAAAGGTTAACATCATGCCGCCCAACGCCCACGGCAATCCCGACACTATTGATGTTGCGGCCTGTTCGGACGGGCTAGTTACAGGAACGGCGGGTTGAGGAACCACTGCCGCCGACTGCTGCGGGAGTAATGCGCCTGTCCGGACTTGAGCTGTCATTGTATCCACAACCGTCTGCTGACTACGAACCTGCAATTGAATCTGCTCAATTTGGGCTTTCAACGACTCAACCTTGACATCCAATTTTGCATCTTCATAGGGCGATCGGCCTGGAACTGCAACCACAGGACTTTGAGTAGCAGGCATAATTTGCCCTGTTACCGGACTTATATTCCCTTGCCCCAAAGATAATTGAGGAAGCTGGAACGATTGTTGCGATGGCATGGATGGAGAACCGATCGTCACACCACCTCGCATCACAACTAATGCCGCCAATCCGGCTAATGCCACGCCACCTAGAAAAGAGGTTGTATCACTCATTGCTCTAGCCTTTTCGTCTGGATAAAACTCAACGGAACCACTCAATAGACTGAATATGTCATCAGGAACTAAGACCGCTCCACATAGTAACCGCTATTTTCAACTTTGATGTGATAATTCTCAACTAATTTTCAACACCACTACTTTAGACATCCTTTTAGGCAGTTGTCTCCCTTTTTAAGATGGATTTCCACAACATAAAATAAGAATAAGAAATTTTTCCGATCGACTGGAATATCCCTCCCATCATTTGTAGTCCTAAAGCAGGATTACCGCTGATTCAGATTTGCTAGAATAGTGATAGTCGCTCCATGGAGTTCCATCAAAATAAGCGTCCCTAATTTCATTGATATCTTATGTATAAGTCATCCGATTTGAATTCAAACGCTTCTAGAACTCGTCTCGGAAGCTACTTAATAGAAGCTGGATTGATCACACCCGCCCAAGTTTCGGTTGTGCTGAATGATCAGCAGATCGACACTGATATGCGCTTTGGGGATGTGCTGGTGGCGCGGGGATGGGTCAAGCCCGAAACCATAGAATTCATCATGACGCGGGTGGTTGAACCCGAACGTCGCGCAACTCACAGTCACTGTCTGGCCGGGTCACAGAATCTTGCCGAGTCACAACAAGAAACCCAGCAGTTACAACCCCACCCGTCACATAATTCAAATAACTCAAAAATGCCGTCGCCTCCTATGAACGATACCGCCGATCGTTCTACCCTTCTAGCCCCAACACCACAAACGAGGAAACCCGCAGCACAGCCCTATCCCACAACGCCACCGATCGTTGCTCGTGCCCAAAGTTTAGACGGAAATTTTGAGTTTGAAATTATCGCCTCTCCTGCGGATACAGGTTCTCTAGATCCAAATTCCATAAGTGGGGCAAGCCCAACCAATGCCCATCGCAACGATCGTAAATCCCTACCGTCTGTCCCTGAAGATGGCGGTGTTAACTGGGCAGGCTAAAGGGTGTGGGATTTTAGGAGTCTTTAGGACTAAAGCTTTTCACCACTCGCCCTGCCCCCCGCAACTCAGATAAATAATGACGACTCACCGGATCACTGCTGGTCCTATCCAATGAATCGATGCCAATACCATTGCGGCCATGCTGAATCCCAGAACTGTGAATATACTGGCCATTACCCAGATAAAGCCCCACATGAGTGGCCTTAATAGACGTTCCAAAAAAGATTAGATTACCGGGTTGAAGTTGGTCTAAAAGCTGCAATAAATTCTCCCCTACGATCGCCGTTAAAAAAGACTCTTGTTGATAGGCATCCCGTGGCAACTGAATCCCCACCGATCGAAATGCCGCCTGCATCAACCCCGAACAGTCATAGTTAGGAGCGACAGTACCACCCCAAAGATAGTGATTATTTACCGTCATACCCTCACGAGCAAACCCGATCGCATCCGACAATCGTGATTCAATCTCCAACGCTGTCACCACGGGTGCACAGTACCGCGTCCCACTCACCACCAATTTGCCCCAATCTGCCGGATCTAGCCAGCCCGAATACTGGTCCTCCACTAATTTCACAAGTAACGGAGCGGTTGGGGGTTGGTTACTATCGATTTCTAGATTGCAATCGTTTTGGGGATTAATGGTCAACCACTGATCGGGCGCAGCCTGCGTCACCAATGAATTTAATTCGGGTGAGCTGTAGAGATTTAAATTGTCTAAGATTCGATATTGCACTTGGAATTGCACCTCTTGATATTGCAGTTATTCTATAGAGCCAGTTGTATAAAGCCAGCCTTACCATGCCATTTTTCAAAAAAGAAGCTCAACTCGAACTCCAAGGCGATCGGATTCTAGATGCCATCTGGAAAGCCTATCCCAAACTCGCCAAAAATCAACTGGCCTTAACCTGGATCGTCTACGACCAGCCCTTTGTAAATACGGGTGGCGCGCTCAATCCAACCGAATTCTGGAGCCGAAGTCCTCGGGGTTTCAGCTATCGCGGGGTCGAATGCATCTATCCGGCCAGCGTTGTCAAACTATTTTATTTAGTTGCGGCCCACGAATGGCTAGAGCAAAACATGATCCCTGCTACCGTCGAACTCGATCGAGCGATGAATGACATGATTGTGGATTCCAGCAATGATGCCACGGGATTGATTGTAGATATACTCACGGGCACCACCAGCGGACCAGACCTTGCGGGCGGCCCCTTTGAGACCTGGAAACATCAGCGCAACCTAGTCAACCGCTACCTGCAATCGCTTCAATGGGAAGAGTTCAACAGCATCAACGTTTGCCAAAAAACCTGGGGCGATGGACCCTACGGACGAGAACGGGCTTTTTACGGCGAACTGCTCAACAACCGCAATAGCCTCACCACCGATGCCACGACTCGAATGCTCCATTCAATCGTAGGCGGAGTGGCTGTGTCCGGCACCCGATCGCAATCCATGATGGATACCTTGGCCCGATCGATCGACCCAGATGTTCTCAAGGCTGATCCTGCGAATCAAGTCACAGGGTTCCTCGGAGACGGCTTACCGATTCACGCAAGCCTCTGGTCCAAAGCGGGGTGGATGAGCCAAGCCCGTCATGACACGGCTTACATTGAAACATCGGATAGCATTCCTTATCTATTAACTGTTTTCACTGAAGGAAAGGGAAATAGTCAAGATGAGACGCTTTTGCCGTTTATCTGTAAGCAAATTTATACAGAAATGCGATCGATTTCCAGTTAAAAAGTAATAAAAAATACAAATAACTCAATATCTTACTGAGACAATAAAAGTTGTATTTTAGACTCAAATCTCCATAATCCAGCAGTCTCGTTTGGGACTGCTTTCTTATTGAAGTCATCGAAAATAATCTATCCCAACCATTAGCGAATCTTTAGTTAATAGCTTCAATTAGTAACTTCGGATACTTCAAAAATTTGCCCATCAAAATCTTTCACTAGGAAGTTCAGAGGCCGATCGCTGCAAATTTTATGCTTTAAATCGAGGCGTTGGGTACGCATTAGAATTTGGTCCAGGCATTCGCGATCGAAGCAAATGTGGCGTTGACGAGAATTTTCGCCCATACTCGCCCCAGAAATAACGTGAATCTGAACATTTTTGCGGAGTTGATACCACAGCCCATCATTCCCTGCACCTCGGGCCGTCGTACTGCCCGCAACCCCTGAGAGATACATCGGATTAATACCCGCTGTGCCTAGGGATTGCTCATAATTATAGTAATAATGCAATGGAATATCGGCTGCATTTAACCGCAACACCCCCGCATAAAACTGACGGGCCGCCTCTAAGTCCGACACCATTACGGTATGGACCTTCGGTGCACTGGTTAAAAACATCCACATCGCGCCGCCATAGGCCGCCAACAGCATCACCATGATCCCTTGAGTCGAAAATAAACCATCACCAAGCGAGGCCCAAAGGCTAGCGATCGGAACAATCGGGGATAGGAGTGTCATGCTGAATTGCCTGGGGAATGGATGACTTATTTTTCAATATTACCAATATTTTTTCAGGATCAGGACACTTTTGACGCTTTTGACGAGTTCGGATTTCCTGTTTTTGAGCTGAATTCTCAGGGCGATCTGAAAAAAGCTGTTTTTAAATTGAACTCGCGAATTATCATATCGATGTTTAGAATTAAAATCTGTGTTTTTTAGCCCCCACCTGAATCAGTGTCACTTCCTACCTTTGCTGAAGCCAACCATCCCTTAATTCGATCGCTTTCCCAACAAAACGATCAACAACTGATCGCGCTGTTTCAGCAATATCCCGACTTGGGCCAGTATTTTGTAACACTATTTTGTCGCTACAGTGGTCTGGTATACCGGGTCGTGCAACATGCAGCCAAGTCTCCCGTTCAAACCGACTACCTTTTCGCCTTAGTATGGCGACATATATTTAATGAACTCAGTGGTCTAGAGGTGAAAAAATTGAGCGGAGGATTTCAAGGATGGCTGTTGTCCACGGTTGCCGACTGTATCAACACCGTCAAAATTCCTCCTGTGGAAGAAGTGCATTACGATCTTCAGTCTGCGTCTCCCCCCTTTTGGTGTTATCTCGATCGTGCCTTAGATGAGATGCCGCCGACCTTACGGTTAATTATTGTGATGGCTCAAACGTTTAACTGGAGTGAAACCCGGATTTCGGCCTATCTTCAGGCTGAAGGCGAAGTCATGCCGCCCGCTGAGGTCCGTCGCCAACTGGAAACAGGCTATCGCATCCTGGAAACACGCTTACCTGAAGATATCCGATCGATTTATTTATTAAATTCTATAAAATCTTGATAATTTCTGGCCCGTTCTCGGGAATTATCTAAAAGCTATGCCTTTAGGTGGATTCCTTAAGTAAACGGCGATATAACAAAATTAGAATCCATAAAGTTATGAATTTGGTATCGCATTAGACAAATTACGTGTTTAATGCTGTGCAATCGATGATTATTCATCGAGCTGGATGTCCTGATTTCAATGTTCACATGATGTTTAAATCAGTAATAGAGGCTGATAACGGTGTACTCGTCTAAGTTCCTGAGTCGTCATCTTCAATTCTTGTTTAGTGTTTATCTCTTATTCTAATCTATTGGGAGTTGTCTGCGTGAAACGATCGCATTGGTTTGTCATTGGAGCAATTTTCTCGTCGATTTTAAGTTCTGGACTACCTGTGAAGCTTGCGTCTGCGTCGGAAATTACCCGTCAACTCAATCAACAACCCTTTGGCATTGAACTGCCGTTTGAACTGCAAAAAAGCGATCGGCTTTTAGAAGAAGGCATAAGACAAACGCAACTCGGCAATCTTAATGCAGCCATTACGAGTTTAAAATCTGCCGCTGAAAAGTATCGCTTGCTGAATAATCTGGAAGGTCAACAGCGGGCCTATGGCTATCTCAGTCAAGTGTATCAACGTCAAAATCGCACGACTGAATTAGAAGATGCGCTCCGTCAACAGTTAAGGTTTGCCCGATCGCGTCAAGATTTTCCACAATTAATTCTCAGCTACAACCAAGTCGGTGAACTGTTACTGAGAACGGCCCATGTTGCTGAATCGGAAAAAGGTTTTGCTGAAAGCTTACGTCTTGCCCAAGACATTAATGATATTCCCGGCCAAGGTCGATCGTTGACCAATCTCGGGCTAGCGGCGATCGCACGAGGCGACTATGCCTTAGCCATCACCCGGTTAAACCAGGCCATCAATCGCCACCAGCTTACGTCGAATGTAACCGCCGAAGCGATCGCAAAAAATGCCTTAGGCAGCATCTACTATAAGTTGGGTGAATTCCAAAAATCAGCGGCATCCTATTTAAATGCTCTAATTTTGGCCCGGACTGGTGACGACTACGCAACCCAGGATCGAGCCATGGCAGGATTGGCGATCGCCTATAAAAGTCTGGGAGCAAATAATGAAGCAAAAAGCTGGCTAGACGCAAGGCTGAATGCAGCAACCACCGCCTCTAGTCCCACTAACCGAGTCAATGCGTTGCAGGCGATCGGCGAGTTTTATGAACGCGATGGTGATCTCGCAGAAGCCGATCGATATTACAGCAGTGCAATTGTGGCCGCAACGCAAGCAGGCGAGCCTCAAATGACTCAATCATTAAGCCGAAAATTAGAAAATCTTCGTCGTAGCTATCATCTCGCGCCACGGCAAAAACGCTAGTAATCGATGAAAAAATGAAGCATTAGGCCAAATGATTCGGGGATATCTGATATTTAGTTCGGTATCACGTATCCTCTGTCCCTGTAATTTCACGTTAAGATCCCAGAGACCCAGCCATCTCGAACGAACCATGATTGAGCTATACCAATTTGAAATGTCCAGCTACGCCGAGAAAGTCCGATTTATTCTGGACTACAAGGGTCTGGAGTATAAAAAAGTTGAAGTGATTCCAGCCATTGGCCAAGTCGAAATTTTTAAGATGTCGGGCCAGCGACAAGTTCCAGTGCTGAAGGATGATGGCACGGTCATAGCCGATTCCACAGCGATCGCAGAATACCTCGATCGCAAATATAGTGATAAATCTATCATCCCAACAGACGGCAAGTTGCGCGGGCAAGTGATGATTATGGAGCAGTGGGCCGACGAGATTTTTGGGATAAATTCTCGGAAAGGCTTACTGACCAGCATGAGTCAAAACCCGAGTTTCCGATCGGCATTGCTTCCCACGGCAACCCCTGACCTATTAAAAAACTTAGTCAGCGCCATACCCTCGTTTGATTTCCTGGGTGGATTAGGTGCGCCCGTGGGTCTGTCTACGGATAAAATCAAGGATAATATTCGTCAAAATCTGTCGTGGCTCTGTTCTATTTTGTCAGAGCAACCTTATCTAGTGGGGGATGCGCCGACGCTCGCTGATTTCACAGTGGCCGCGCTCAGCATGTACATTAAGTTCCCAACTGGCACCTACCTCAGTATACCGGAAGCCGTTAAAGGTCAAGGCGTTCCAGGGATTGCGGACAATGAACTCTATGATACGTTCTGGAACTGGCGCGACAAGCTATACAGCGATTTCCGTAAAGCGGGTGCCCCCATTATTCCAAGTGGAGATTCAGGCCGTCCAACCTCTATCAACATTGACTAGAACGTTAATTAAAAGATTGATTAGAGACGATCGTTACTAGAACGATTGCATCCAATGAAAAGCAAATGCGTAGATCTCTTTTCAGATCTACGCATTTTTAATTGAGGTAAAAATAAGATTTAAGTTCACACACCTTATATCTATACCAAACTTCTCATCTCAACCCTGAACCATCCGATCCGGAGGAGGCAATATCAAGACTCGGAACTTGATGGTCTGATTCCCACCGTTCCAGTACTACCGCATTAGCCACATTACCGATAACATTCAAAACCGTATGGAAGCTGTCCATTAACCGATCGACCCCCGCCAAAATCGCCACTCCTTCTAGGGGCAAACCCGCCGCTGTAAAAATGGTTGTCATCATAACAATGCCAGCCCCCGGTACACCTGCCGTACTAAACGATACTAAAATTGTACTGAGCGCGATCGCCAATAACAGATTTGGAGTCAGAGGAACCTCATAGAGTTGCGCAATGAAAATTGCATTAAATGCCTGACCCACGGCCATGCCATCGCGCTTCAATGCAGTGCCTAAAGGAATCGCAAAACTTGCGATCGTCCCAGACAAACCATAGTCTTGAGCATTTTGTAACGACACAGGCAACGCAGCATTAGAACTCGCCGTACCAAAGGCAAGAGATAAACTGGGAAAGAAACTCTTGAAAAACCTGAGCGGCTGGGCTTTGAGCAACAGCAAAATCAACCCATAAAATCCAATCATTAACCCGATCGCCAATACCACCCCAATCATATAAGTCAGTAGCCGAAGCAATATTCCTACTCCTTGTTCAGCAATCACCGAAGCCATTAAGGCAAATACACCGACAGGGGCAAGGTAGAGAATTAAAAATAGAATTTTTTCACTGATAACATAGACACTTTCAATGAATGCAATAAAGGGTTCAGCTTTCACGCCCGATCGTTGAATTCCAAGGCCAATCAATGCACCAGAAATAATAGTTTGTAACAAGTTACTCGTACTCAATGCCATTAGAGGATTGGTGGGAATCAGTTCTACTAGCCAATTAATCAGGTCCGGAGCTTTCCCCGTCATTTCAACCTGAGTTTGGGCAAGGCCCGTTAAGCCTGCACCGGGTTGCAAGACGATCGCCGTTGCTAAGCCCACCGCGACTGCAATGATACTGGACACCAAATAACTAAACAGAAGTTTAGCGGTATATCGTCCCATTTCGGCAGCATTTTGAATCCGGGTTAGCCCCATGATCAAGGCCGAAAAGACGATCGGCACCACCACAAACTGAATCAACCTCAAAAAAGCCTGCCCCAAGGGCGCTAACAAATAATGATTCAGGGGAATGATCAATAGGGGAAACCACTCATGCAACATCGCGCCGAAACCAGCACCGATCGCCAAGGCCAGAAGAATAATCGTGGAAAGACTCATTAATTAACGGGATTTTATAGCGAGAGATTCACTCTTAAAACTTAGCGCAGATCCATCCCGTAAAATAGTGTCATAGAAACATCACGGTCCCTCAAACCCCTAAAGCCAACAATTCCACAGATAATTCCACAGGTATGGAACTTTTGATTCACTGATAATTTACCAGTTCTAAAGTTAGTCCTTCTACTTATAGAAAAGTGAGCTAGACTAAACCACCCCAACTGCACAACCTGAGCGGCCCACCCCTTCTTTGAGAGGATCCCTACCCTTGATCGCGATCGTACCCAAAAAATCAAAGCTTCCCAAACGTATTTCCACAGCACTCCTCAATTCTCTCGCCTCCGGTGTTGTGCCGCGTGTGGGTGTGGAGCATTTGACTGTAGGCCGTGATGCTGAACTCGCGACCTTGCAACAAGATTTGAACAATATTGCAGACGGCGGAGCGGCGTTTCGATTGGTGATTGGTCGTTATGGCGCGGGGAAAAGTTTTTTACTACAATCCATTCGATCGCTGGCAATGGACCAAGGATTTGTAGTGGCCGACGCAGATATTACGCCAGAACGACGATTGGCTGGATCAAATGGTGAAGCACGGGCAACCTATCGGGAGCTGTTGCATAATTTGGCTACTAAAAGCCGTCCCGATGGTGGCGCATTGTCGATTATTTTAGAACGGTGGATTGCAGGGATTCAATCGCAGGTTGCCGAAGAAAGTGGAAAAAAACCGCAAGATGAAGGGTTTGATGGGTTAGTTGAAGATAAGATTCGATCGGTGATTCAAACGATCGCAGATTTAGTGAATGGGTTTGAATTTGCGAATGTGATTATTGCCTATTGGAATGCCTATCGATCGGACGACGATCGCACCAAAGAATCGGTATTACGCTGGTTACGGGGAGAGTTTTCGACTAAAACAGAGTCGAGGCAAGCGATCGGAGTTCGGGTGATTATTGATGATGATACTTGGTATGACTATATTAAATTAATTGCTAAATTTATTGCAGATATTGGCTACAAAGGATTATTGATTATTATCGATGAAGCAATCCATTTAACTAAAATAACGACTAGTATTTCGCGTCAAAATAACTATGACAAACTTTTGGCAATGTTCAACGATACCTTACAAGGACGAGTGAGTAGTCTTGGAATTTTTATTGGGGGAACACCGCAATTTCTGGAAGATCCTCGTCGTGGATTATTTAGTGATCCCGCATGGCAGCGCCGTACCCAGCAAAATCGATTGCTTTCAATCTCGGGTGTAACCGATACGAT
This sequence comes from Synechococcales cyanobacterium GL140_1_metabat_312, assembly GCA_025351345.1. GTDB lineage: Bacteria > Cyanobacteriota > Cyanobacteriia > Leptolyngbyales > Leptolyngbyaceae > JAAFJU01. The sequence goes on along the minus strand of JANXWB010000005.1, from coordinate 6,233 downwards.
CGCTCCGGTGGTGCGGTTAGAGCCATTGAGTGATGAGAGTTTGTTGGGATTAATGGAGCGATTGAGTAATATTCATCAATGTCATTATGAATATGAATCTCCATTAGCACTAGCAGATTTAGAAACTGTATTACAAGTCATGCGATCGCGTATTGGTGGCCCTGCGGGGGCGGCTTCATTACTGACACCTGGGGAATTAGTTCGTGACTTTACGGGTGTATTGAATGTATTGCATCAGAATCCCACTATGTCCATTGATGCGGTACTTCAGCAAAAGCCGACTGTGACAGCTCGATCGGAGAAATCCGAAAAGGTTTCTGATGAGTTCGCAGAATTTACCTTGTAATATTTTTATTTTAAAAAATCAATCAGGTTCTTAGCTTCACAATTGCAGCATAGCTCCAAAAAGTATCATAGAATTTAAATTAATAATCCCATGCCAAACCCATGAAATCCACTATTAAGACGATCGTAATTGGCCTTTTGACCATCACAGCAAGTCTTGTAACATTCACCACTGTTGCCATTATTCATCCGCCTTTACTAAAACCCTTAGTCGCTTCCAGAGTTCCCACTCGCTCGTTCACCTCTCTACCCATCCTAGGCAATGCCCTATTAGCGGCACAAGCTCCTCAGATTAGCGCTTCTGAATTGAAACAAACTCTGGACCAACAGCGTGGGGAAATTCTATTGATTGATGTTAGGAATACACCAGAATTCGATCGGAGTCATCTTCCGGGAGCAATTCATATTAATCTACGTGATATTGAAGATGGATCGGGACTTAAAATAATTCAAGAATTACAAAGTAAAGAATCCAGAAAAATCATTACCTATTGTTATTCAGGAACCAGATCCAACCGAGCAATCGATCGGCTTCGTCAAGCTGGAATTTCTGCAACTAATTTAACGGGTGGCATTGTTCAATGGCGTGATGTGATTGAACCGAGTTTAAAACTACCCAAGACTTAGGTCATCTCGTTTATCCCTGAGTTGACGCACACTACAATTAAGGAACTACGATTAAGGACCTGGAATGGGTCTATCTGTTTGTTGCCAAACTATTACCTAACAGCATGAGGAGAGAATTTTCTGTAATTCCATATCAAATGAAAATAAAGAATCTGCAACTCAAATTTCGATGAAGCTGCCACCTGAACTTCAGATGGCAGACAGGAAAAAATTACTTCAAAATTTATGTTAGAGACCCACTAATTCACGGGATTCAATTCCTGTAATGCGTTGGGCAATAGTATTTTGAAGTTCTAGTTTAGCAACTGCAAAATCATTTCTAAGGTGCTCTAATCGTGCCGTGGCATTGGCTTTATCTGCTGTCAGCCGATTGATATAAATGAGTGCTTTGTCATATTCAGGATTAGATTGTAGAACTTCAAAACGTCGAGCACGGCGTTGATTGTCATTTTTAAGCACAGCTTCAAAGGCAATTATCATCTCAGCATTGCCCTCTAGACGCGCTAAATGTTGACGAGCTTCACCCATACGGAAGTCAATTTCACTCAGGGATTCAGCAGCTTGAGCGATCGCACTTGGATATTGAATTAGGGATAAACGCATGATACTTTTCCAATGATTAAATGAATTAAAAGTTGTCTCAGAGAGGAACTAGGAGACTTTTAGGCCTTGTAATGTGGGTCGTCTAGAGCGCAATTCATTCACCCGCTCTGTCTCAACAAAAGGAATTGCGATCGAACTAGGAAAGCTATCAGGGATACTTTCACTGATATGGCTTTCAAGAATTGTCACCTCCAATTTAACGGCAATTAAATAAGAACCTGATGGTCTATCACCTGCCATGGGCGATCGTCCTTCATGAATCGATTCGGTGACACTATCGGCAATCAGATCCGCAAAGTTGGGTTGTTCAGCAGTAATAGGATGTTGTAATGCACATCGCTCCCATTCAAATTGAGCCGTAGGATTTAGATTTAAGACAAAGTGCTTCATCATTGGATTGGCCTCAGAGTAGGAATTGAGAATTGAACTATGGTTGTTGGCGATCCCAAAAGGCTAGGGTTTGGGTTAAGAGTTTGGCGTTTTGGAGGGGTACTGAAACTCGGATTTCGTAGGGTTGATGGGTCCAGCCATTGAGCAAAAGTTCGTATGAATAACCACGATAGGCAAGATGTTTTGCAAACCGTGCAGCAGCTTTGGCTTGCTCAAATCCAAAACAGTGGAGGTCATTAGAATTCGATCGGAATGGCTGACGCACTACCAAAACTCTGGGGGAAAGGTATTGCCCAACTCGCCCATTTTGGAGTGAAAAGAAACGGCCTACGATTGGTTTTCTAAGCTTCAATTCTGGATTCATTGAGAGATTCATAGGCCACATTCCTAACTGAATTACTAATCTGAATTACTAATCTGACTTACTAAGGTCGGAAAAGTCGGAATCGAATGGGGAGCAATCATACGGTTCATCCTGAAATTTTCTTGCGATTGTGAAAGAGTGATGTAAACTGTGGTTGTCAGCTCATGTAAACTATTATAGTGGTCTGCCACAACTTTGACAACTGTGATTTGCAAAATAAGTCTCTGTAGTATTCAGGAATTGGAGGATAAGATGGATGAAATAGATGCGGCGGTCCGGTTTGGGTTGCAGGTGCGCGATCGGCGTAAACAAGAAAAACTGAGCCAAGATACCCTAGCTCAGCAAGTGGAGATTTCAAGAACCTATCTGTCTCAAATTGAACGCGGAGAGGCCAATAATTTGTCGTGGAAAGTTCGACAGAGCCTCTGTGGGGCTTTGGGGATTCAGGTAGACGGAGGCGATCGGACTTCTGAATTAAATGGACTCCCTGCAAGCCTTCTCGCCTGTGCAACCCGATTGAATTTACCTCCTGATGATGTTCAAATGCTCGCGAATCTCAAATATCGAGGGACGCAGCCGGATACCTCTGAGAAGTGGGAAATGCTTTATAACGTGATTAAGATGACGGTTGGAAAATGAGAAATAGGATTCGGGTTAACCCCGATCGCCCTTAGCCCGTAACTTATTCGCGGGTAGGCGATCGGCTGAAGGTTGAATTTGGAACTGCTGATTGGCCGATCGATCCCAACGGTGCGATCGTTGACTAGGGAAAGTTTTGTACTTACAATGTATCTACTTTTGATAGAAAGGTTGCCTGCATGAGTACAGCCATTAAGACTCGGATTATCAAGATTGGAAATTCTCAAGGAATTCGGATTCCTAAGCTTTTACTTGAACAAAGTGGGCTTGAAGGTGAGGTGGAGATTAATCTCGAAGGTAATCATTTGATAATTCGATCGGTGGTCCATCCGAGAGCGGGATGGGATGAGGCTTTTGCGAGAATGGCGGCAAATGGTGATGATGTAATGCTAGATGAGTATATTCCAACGGAATGGGATGAGACAGAATGGGAATGGTAGTTAAACGCTTTGATGTTTTTTTAGTTCAGCTTAATCTTACGATCGGTCGCTAAATTCAAAAGACACGTCCTTGCGTAGTCATATCGCCCAACGAGATGAATAGAAGTGTAAGCACATTGATTGTTGCACCTATGACCAGCAAAGGTGGAGACTATCCGAGTCGTGTAATTTGTACATTCGAGGATAAAGTAGGCCAGATTATTTTGGATCAGATCCGTTGTGTGGATAAGACTCGATTGATTAAGAAGTTAGGGAGAATAAGTCAAGCTGAACAGGAATTCGTTTTGAAGGTTTTGGCTGAGATGTTTGCGGAATGAGGCCGATCGGATATTACTCTGCAATGCGTGATATTGTTTTGTGAAATCACTCCATACAGTAACTTGAGTGAAATAATAGTTTAAATAAACCTGGGAATTTTTAAATCTCACAAGGTGTAATATGATCGCCAATCGCCCATTCCCGATTATCGAAAGACCAACTCAAGACGATCGCGTACTCATTCAGGGTGGCTGGGACCATTTCAAACTGATTCGACAAGGCTGTGCGCTGACTTCTGGGGCGAGATTATTTTATTTTGATGGAACGATCGAGATTGTTATGCCGGGACGTTTTCACGAAATCTTTTCCCATGCGATCGGAGTGTTATTGACTAACTTCTTAGCACACCAAGGAATTCTATTTTTTGCTATTGGCTCTGCGGATCAAGAACGAGAAGGCATTGCCGCCGCCCAGCCCGATCAGTCCTATTGTATCGGTTCCCAGAAAGCTATACCGGATTTGTCCATTGAAATTGTATTCAGTAGTGGCGGTATTCGTAAACTCGATCGATACAAGGCAATTGGCGTTCCTGAAGTTTGGTTTTGGGAAGATGGAACTTTGATGCTTTATCGTCTCAGAGAACAAGGTTATGAATCCATCGATCGCAGTGAATTAGAGGAATTACAGGATTTAGATTTAGCAATTTTCAAGCGACATATCATGATGGCAGAAACAGACTTGGGTTCGGCAGTGCGATCGTTCAATGCTTATCTATTTCAATATTAGACATTGAAGGAAATAGTGGGTAGTAACTATATTGAAGAAATCATCAGTTTCCAAACTACATTGCTCACTTTTATGCTTTATTGCCAGCCCTTTTTACGCAATTCTCTCTAGATTAGGCTGATTTCAGGCAGTTATTCTCCTTTTTTTGACGATTACACACAGTAATTTGTCTTCTATTAATTTAAGCTCGGACTTTCGTCCCGCACCATAGGCGCGTCGGCGATTTGGATTATCCGCATGGGTAGACAGGGACTCGAACCAGGCTAACTCAAAGCTTTCTAATAAAATGGAAAACTCCTGTGGATTCAAACCCGTCAGGCTTTGTAGCGTTTTTGGTTTTCCTTTTAATTCGCTGTAGCTCATTTTCATGATGTCAAAGATGATTCAACAATATCCTGAGTATACTAAATTTTATTGATTATCCTAATTTCCGATAATGTCTCTTGTAACCGAGCAATTTGCGGACAGCTTTATTATCATGCAAGTCGCTCAAGCGGGTTGTCATGGCACTAAGCGTTTACGATTGCCGAGAATATCATTTTGATAGTTCAGTCTGCTCATTCTCCAGAATTAAACCCAACTCCAGTGCCGACTCCTCAAATGACCTCAATTCCTAAAAATAAGTACAAATCACTTAAAATAATTGCTTAAATGATCATTTCTCATTACCCCCATGAACTTCTACAACATAAGTAATGTATATTAGACATAACCTTTCTGATTTACATCTAAAACATATTACTAATATGCCTACTAATTACTCTAAGTCTGGGCTGTTTCTAACTGCTGCGATCGCGTTACTCACAGGATGTAACACTACACCTACAAATCAACCAACTACTGCCGCCACCACAACTCCGACAAGTACGCCCACCTCAACTCCAACTCCCACAGTAACTACTACTAGCTCACCCACAGATGTCAATGAACCGAGCGAGAGAAAAAAGGCCATCGAGTCGTCAGGGAAAGTGTACTTGAGTGCTTTATCTAAAGGGCAACAGGCATTCTTTCTTGAAAAAAATAAGTTTAGTGGCACTATTGATGATCTTGGGATAGGAATCAAGGCGGAAGACAATAATTATTTATTGAAAATCGTTGACGCTCAGCCGAAGTCAGTCACCATGACCGCGACTGCTAAACAAGATAATGTGAAAAGTTTTGCAGTTTCAGTATTTGCAGTTGGAAATGCTAATAATGAGATTACAATTTCTATCGTCTGCGGTACTGATACCCCATCAGAAAAACCACCCACAGGCATCTCTGCACCTAAATCTGAGACGGAAACACCAACTTGTCCAACAGGTTCTTCTCCTGTAGAGAAGTAAATATCTAACCGCACCACGTATCCTGTAGAAATCCCTAATTGGAGAATCATAAGACTTGTTCTTAAGTCTTGCCAGTCGAATCTTTTGAATCAGGCCAGCCGGGAGGTGCAGCGATATGATTTTCTCATCAAACCCGTTAAACCGTGTTTGCCCTTTGGCGATTAACTGAGGTTCAAACGCGCCGTTTCGGTCTCGTGGGATTTAAATCTCTGATTGACCAAACTCTCCTTTAATGGTCTTTTTGCTGTGTCCGTTATGCCGATTCTTAGGACCGTCTGATTCTGGTGATGCTTTCTCCTCGTCTAGATGCGTATCTAATTCTGCGGTCAGACATCGCTCAATTAGGGCTTTACTCAATTGTTTGAAGATTTCACCTTGTCCCATCAAATCATCAACATTTTTATAATCTTTCAACAACTCGTCAATTAGTTCAGGTCGGAAGGTCATTATTCAGCG
>JANXWB010000075.1 GCA_025351345.1 Synechococcales cyanobacterium GL140_1_metabat_312 | reverse complement strand
AGTGAACCGTATTGATTTATGTCCTCACCGATGTGGCGGTTGCTAGAATTAACGAATTTGCGTAGTTTCAGCCCATAAATCACTCATCTCACAAGACTTGTCTTCGTACCTGAGCGAAAAACGAGTTCTCTGCTGTAAGCTGTACACAATAAGCAGACTCAACATCATGAGTCTAGTGAGCGAAAAATGAGTGGAAAACGTTAACCAGAGATTGAGTTAGATTCCTAAATGGCTATGCTATAAGGTTGAGAAATCTATGGGCAATACAGGATTTGAACCTGTGACCCCTTCCGTGTGAAGGAAGTGCGCTACCACTGTGCTAATCGTCCGTGGTGACTGCGATGTTCACACCGTTCATGTATATTAGCGACTCCCTTGTTTCCTGTCTAGTTTTTTGTAAAGAAACTTGATTTAATGGTAAAAATAGTACAAATGTATTGACAAATTTGACAACTACTCATATCGTACTAATGTGCTGGTTTGGTAACGATTAATTTGGCTGGGGATTGAGCTTCATTGCAACTCTGTCTCCAGTTCTTTATTTTAGAGAATCCTTGATTAGTGAAGAGACTTCTATGACGGCTATCTCAACGCGACCACCTCGTACTACTAAACCTGCTGCCACGACCTGCGATCGATCGGACACCATTGTTGCGCCGGATATTACTCGTACTCTTGCGCTTGATGCTGGAAACTATGATTTGAAGTATTGGGATGGTGTGGGCATTCCGCGTGCTATTCGATCGATTCGGTTTCAGGTGCCTCAGGGACGAGATTCGGTGAAGTATTCAGAGTCCTCGCCTTTGGTTCAGTTGACGGATAGTAAGCGCTATCATTTTGGTAGTCAGGCTTATAAATATCGTCGTCAGCAACAGACGGTGGTTGAGAATAAAGTTGATTTAGCTAAACTCCATCTCTATGCCTGTTTAGAACCTATTCCTTATATGCTGATGAGTACATGTATGGGAGGCAGGGCGGTAATGTTAAATGGGGCGATGGGGCTGTGGTGGAGCGGGATAAGCCGGATGATTTGCAATGTGAAGCGATGAATGAATTAGATGGGTTATTGGGATTCTGGGGGTTTTTAATTTGTGCCTGCCTTCCAGCCCGAAAATAAGAATAAGTTACTGCTTTATTGCCTACAATATAGTCTCAATTCCCCCCCATAATCTCAATCCCCCCAGATTCCTCTGAAAAAAGGGGGACTAAGAAGTAGTTTTGATCCTGTTTTTTGTTTGAATTTATAATCAAACGATTAGTGATTCAAGTCTCGTAACCAAACTTATTTGGGTCCGCCACCGTCAAATCAATATCATCCAAACCATACTCAGCCCAACGCTGACTCACCTGTGCCGCAGTCTCTGGATCACTGATCAACGCATCGCCCCAAACCCGATCGGTTTCCGGATACATCTTCGTTGTCGCATCAATTCCCATTTTGCTCCCCAAGCCCGATCGTTCCGTCGCAAAATCTAACGAATCAAATGGATTGTCGGGCAAAATGAAGACATCTCGTGCCGGGTCTACCTTTGAAGTCATCGCCCACACCACCGCACGCGGATCTCGGATATTAATATCCTTATCTACAACAATGACAAATTTAGTATACGTAAACTGTGGCAATGCACTCCAGAATGCTAGTGCCGCTCGGCGTGCTTGTCCGGGATAAGACTTATCAATCGATAAAATTGCAGCCTTATAAGACAATGATTCCATAGGTAAAAAGAAATCCTGAATCTCAGGCACCTGTTGGCGCAAAATTGGCGTGTAAACTCGGTTCAGAGCGATCGCCATCATCGCATCTTCCTTCGGTGGACGACCGCTGAAACTCGTCATATAAATCGGATTTTTGCGGTGCGTCATACAATGGAATCGCACTAATGGCGCATTCTCGCGGACCGGACCGTAATATCCCATATGGTCGCCTGCTGGACCATCGATCGCCGTCTCACCGGGCGTAATTGTCCCCTCCAATACAAATTCAGAATTCGCCGGAACTTCTAAATCTACAGTTTTGCATTTAGCAAGATGAATGCCCGAGCCACTATACAATCCTGCAAATAACCATTCAGACATATCCAATGGTAATGGAGTCGCCGCCGCCATAATCACGATCGGATCAACCCCGATCGCCACCGCCACTTCTAACGATTTCCCCATTTCAGCCGCCTTCCGCAAATGTCGTGTGGCACCTCGCACCGACAACCATTGCACCGTCATCGTGTTTTTATCTTGAAGCTGTAAACGATAAACGCCAACATTTGGAATTTTGGTTTCTGGATCTTTCGTAATCATTAACCCCAACGTGACCACTTTTCCCGCATCACCGGGATAAACCTTCAGCATGGGAATTTGATTTAGATCAACCTCCTCGTCTTTGAGAACAATCTGTTGGCAAACTGGAAACAAATCCAAATCAGGTTTCGCTTTCAATACATCAAACAAAACCTTGCCGAGATCAAAAGCCTGTTTAATCTTTTTAGGCGGACGGGGTTGATACAATAGCGCGAGTTTCTTACCCATAGCTTCAAGATCGTCCACCGATTCCATATTCATGGCCCAAGTGATTCGATCGACTGTGCCCATTAGGTTTACAGCGACGGGATAAGGAGAACCCTTGACATTTTCAAATAGTAGGCCGGGTCCACCACATTGCAACATTCGTTGTGCAATCTCAGCAATTTCTAAATCCGTATCCACAGGCGCTGTAATTCGCCGCAATTGCCCTTTGGCTTCGAGCTGTTGAATGAAACCCCGGAGATCTCTCGGCATATACTTATCCTAGATTCTGGCCCTAAATTCTGGCACTCGATTTTAATAGATGATTGAATCTCTAGAACGTTACTGACAATCACAATAGGGCGATGTTGGATCACAATAATGGGATGTTTATTTCTGTGATCGGCACTTGTGGTTGGCAATTATTGTCACAGGTTCATCGTACTGTTCGTAAACGATTGGTTGCTATTGTAATTCCACCATCATGACGAGCTAGCACTGCTGAAATCCACCGAGTTTCTGGAACTTTGGATGCGGTGCCGATTTTGAAAAACCCACCGGATGGTAGACGGCTTAATTTTACAATTTGTGCTAAGTTGGCTGGCCTTAGTGTTTGGCGCGTGCGACCGCTGAGTAATTCAGCAATGGAGGGAAGCTGGAGCTGCAATTGATTTGGAGTCAATAGCGCGGGCGACACAGAATTGTCGAACACTGTTCCCATAAATAAATCATCATTGATTGGTTCTTGAACCACCGCTTCATACTTGTAGGCTTGGCCCACCGTAACAGTGTCTGGCAAATTCACCATGACGGTTGGAGGCTTTTCCCCGATCGTAATTTGCGTTTGTTCCGACAAAATAGATTGCGATCGGATCCGATTGGCTTGAACAGTTTGCTGCGATCGGATGGAGCCTGTGATCTTCCAAATTTGGCCAGACGGATTACTACGGTGACCATCAATCGTGGTTAAGGTTTCTATTGTTTCAGTTCCTCCCTTCATCTCACTGCCAACAATCTCAGTTTTGTAGGTCAAGTTGGGATACTGCTTCCAGAGTCGCTGTAGGGCTTTGGGCAAGGTCTCACGATTGTAACCATCGTCATCGGTATAGTCAGAGGTTAAGAGGTTCGAGATAGCTCCAATATTTTTTGCATTGAGGGCAGAGTCTAAGGCTGCTACTAGGGTCTGGCTTGGGGACGTAACGGCTGCTTTCACAGTCAGGGGCATGAAGGCGAGCAAAGCAGCGGTGGAAAGGGTCCAAAATCGAGCAATAATCACAACGTCATCCTGTCTGATGGTGGGCGTGCCAAAAGGCATTCTGCTTCAGTATAGAGGAGCCAGCCGCAAAGAAGACGGCGATCGGTCCCCTATCCGTTTACTATCAATAGTAGAATTGCCTCTGTCTCTAAAATTTTTGGGTCTGATTTGTGTTTAATTCACCTCAACCCCGTCTTCTAATCGCAGCCAGTGGAACGGGGGGCCACGTTTTCCCGGCTGTGGCAATAGCTGAACAACTTACGGATTACCATATCGAATGGCTCGGAGTGCCCGATCGGATGGAAGTGAAGCTAGTAGGCGACAAGTATCGGCTTCATACTGTTAATGTGGCTGGGTTTCAAGGTAAGCCGGGACTCGGCACGATAAAAACGATTTGGCGGCTGTTGACTTCGATTCAGACGGTGCGTAAACTCCTCAAACGTGGAAAGTTTCAAGGTGTTTTTACCACAGGCGGATATATTTCTGCACCAGCAATTATTGCCGCAAAATCCCTTGGGATTCCCGTTGTATTGCATGAGTCTAATGCGTTGCCCGGAAAAGTCACTCGTTTTTTTGCGCCCTGGTGTACGGTAGTGGCCTTGGGGTTTGCGGTTGCAGCTAAGTCGCTTAAAGCGAAGACTATCTTTACTGGGACTCCTGTACGATCGCAGTTCCTCACTAATCCTGAACCGCTCGAAGGCTTAGACATTCCCGATGATGTGCCGCTTGTGGTGATGGTGGGCGGTAGTCAAGGAGCGGTGGCATTAAGCCAGATTGTCCGTCAAGCGGCCCCGAAATGGTTTGAACAAGGTATTTGGTTGGTCCATCAAACCGGAGAATCGGACCCGAACGTCAATAGTTTGACCCATCCGCAGTACCGATCGGTGCCCTTCTATTCCCATATGGCGGCATTATTTTCCCGTGCAGATTTAGTGATTAGCAGATCAGGCGCAGGGACATTAACCGAACTCGCCATGACTCACACACCATCAATTTTGATCCCCTATCCCTATGCGGCGGAAGATCATCAAGCCTATAATGCAAAAGAGTTTGTCAAAGTAGGTGCCGCCGAAATGTTCCGACAAGCGCAATTGTTGCCCGAAACATTAGAGACAGCAGTTTTAGACTTACTTGGAACTCAGCCAGATTCGATCGCCCGTAAAGAAGCTATGCGATCGGCAGCCAAGTCATTAGCAGTTCCCGATAGCGCCCAACAAGTTGCAAATTTATTGCGTGATTTAGTTAACTAGAGTTTGTTTCCCACCCAGGAATAGAATCTTCTAGGCGGGAAACAAATCAATCAATCTACAAATCCATGGCGCCAAGAGCGTGATTCATTTCCTCTGATGGATCAGCAGCATCCGATTTACCATTTTTACGAGGCTGAATCACCCCATAACCATTGTGATTTCGTTCATAAATCACATTGATTTCACCTGTTTCTATATTGCGGAACATATAAAAATCATGATCAATCACTTGAAGATGGCCTAGGGCTTCTTCTATGCTCATCTCTGGCATTGAGAAATACTTCATCCTCACTACTTCCGGTGGCAACTGAGGCTCGCGGTGTTGAAGATTCGACAAACTCATTAAGGGCTGTTCTGCCTCCATCGCCAGTATTTCTTTTACAGGCTCTTGATGGGAATTGCGACGGCGTTCTTTATACTTCTTCAATTGCCGGGAAATCTTATCGGCCACTAAGTCAATACTCGTGTACAGATTTTCATTGCTCTCTTGGGCGCGGACAACGGAACCATTTACATAAATTGTCACTTCAGCAGTCTGCTTACTGGGAAACACCTTTGGATTCCGCTCGACGGACAGATCAACATTAATCTCAGATAGTAATGAATTGGTGTGAAGCGTTGCTTTTTCTATTTTCTGATTGGCATACTCACGAATCGCATTCGTGATTTCGATGTTTTTACCCTGGATCACAAGCTTCATAAGCCTTAACTCCGCTAAAAAAGATGAAATTCAGTCAGTTAAATCTGCTTCACATAGTCCTGAATTGCATTAACGGTTAGGCGAGGATACATCACTCAAACCCTGTAACAAAATCCGCCTTAACTATTCAGATTGATGAAGCACCTCTCATTTTTTTGAATGCCAGATTCATAGAACTCAAAAACCAATTCTGAAATCAACTTTTCTTGATAAATATAAGAAAAAGTATCCTCAGAACCGAATGTGCTGCGTTTTGTAAAAGTTCTACATTAGTGCGTCCAGTTCAGTGAGGGGATGTAGATAACATAGCATTTTAGCTAGCGCCATAGTGTCTAACTCAAAATCTTTTAGAATCCCGTGATATTTCTTGATATTAGATTGAATCCTGATATGGATGACGCACTTTTTGGGTATTCAGGAAATGGTATTTTAAACCCATGCACTAACGTTCAGTGAAATTTAAGTCAGTAAAATTAAGCAGAGAAATTATGGCCGTCATTGCAGTTATTGATTACGATGCTGGAAATTTACATTCTGCTTGTAAAGGGGTGGAAGCCGCAGGTGGAGAGACGATTGTCACTGATTCAGCGTCAGTTTTGGCTCAGGCCGATGGCATTTTATTGCCCGGTGTTGGGGCTTGGGATCCGACATTGCAAAGTATTCGATCGCACCATCTAGAGCAACCGATTAAAGATGCGATCGCCTCAGGAAAACCGTTTCTCGGCATTTGTATGGGATTGCAGGTGCTGTTTGAATCGAGTGATGAGGGCAATGATCCAGGATTGGGCATTGTGCCGGGACGAGTGCGGAAGTTCAAGTCAGAACCTAGCATTCGTATTCCTCACATGGGCTGGAACCAGCTTCATCTCACCCAACCACAAGCCCCGCTCTGGCAAGCCACACCCGAAGCAAGCTGGATGTATTTTGTCCATTCTTATTATGTCTGCCCAACCGAATCATCCGTAATTTCAGCCACCATTACCCATGGAACCCAGACTATTACCGCTGCTATTGCTCATAACAATCTGATGGCCGTCCAGTTTCATCCCGAAAAATCATCGGACAGCGGAATGGCCTTGCTAGCGAATTTTGTCCGTCTTGCCGATCGGGTATTAGTCTAATTTCTCATTTAGGGATTTACCTTAAATTTACTATCCAAAACTAAAATCGTCATACTTAACTCAATAGTCTGGCGGTCTTATTCTTAAATTTAAAACTTGAATTCAAGACAACTAAACATGGGCAAAAGCACCATTCCATAAACGTAATAATTTGTGACAACTGGTCAAGCGCCATAAACTACTTTAGGTAGATAATTGATTAATAGTTCGATCGTTCTAACTAACGCTTTAATTGCAACTCAACTATTGTCTAGAAATTTTTACAACGTGTGATTCCTATGAGTCTTTTTGATCAAATTCTCGGTGCAGTGAACAATCCTGACCAACAAGGGTCCATGAATCAGCTCGGTAGCTTGGTTAATATGGCCCAGCAAGTTAGTAGTCAATATGGCATGGATCCTGCCGTGACCCAAACGGTGATGTCGATGGTGGGCGGTACGGTTCAATCTGGACTGCAAAATCACCAGGATGCTAACGGCTTAGATGCAACGCAAGATCTTGTACAACAGCTCGGGTCTTCAAGCACGGCAGATCCCAATGCGATCGCCTCCTTAATTCCCAGGGATGTGCAGCAACAAATTTGTGGGGCGATTGCTCAGCGAACAGGGCTAGATGCGGGAATGGTTCAAAGCATGCTGCCCAGCCTGATTCCTATTGCAATGAATATGCTCCAAGGCGGCGCGGCCCAAGGCAGCAGCGGAAATCCGTTATTAAGTACGTTCCTAGACAAAAATCATGATGGAA
>JANXWB010000070.1 GCA_025351345.1 Synechococcales cyanobacterium GL140_1_metabat_312 | reverse complement strand
TGTTTGGGCTGATTCGCTATATGCCTGCTCCGGCCTTCATTCCCTTGCTGATTATCTATCAAGGCATTGGAGAAGAACCGAAGATTACGTTGATTTTTATGGGAACGTTTTTCTTTAATTCGCTCATGGTCATGGATACGGTGAAGTTTGTTTCTAAGGATTTGCTCGAAGCGACCTATATGCTTGGTGGAAATCGTTTCCAAACGCTGACGACTGTGATCTTTCCCCATGTCCTTCCCGGCATTCTTGATGCTTGTCGAATCAATCTGGCTGCGGCTTGGCAGTTGGTGATTGTGGCTGAGTTAGTGGCGGCAACGGAAGGGTTGGGACGACGGATTAGTGTTGCAGGTCGTTTTCTCAGAACTGATGAAATCTTTGTGGGCTTAATTGTGATTGGCTTGATTGGTTTAATGTTAGACCTACTATTTCAATATGCAATTCGGGTCATTTGTCGTTGGTCTACTTAAACTTTTGATCTATTTTAAGGCGATCGGTTTTGAATTCACCCCTTTAATTTTCTTAGGAGCGATCGTTATGTTTTTACAAGTTAATCAATTATCCAAACAGTTCACCACAAAGCAAGGTCCGCTGGCCGTGTTGCAAGATATCAATCTTTCAATTCAAGCAGGGGAGTTTGTTTGTGCTGTGGGGGCTTCTGGATCGGGCAAATCAACCCTACTACGGCAAATTGCGGGATTGGATCAGCCGACATCGGGGGAGGTTCGCATTGCAGGAAATCGCGTCACGAGTCCTGGTCCCGATCGGGGCATGGTGTTTCAGCATTACACACTCTATCCTTGGATGACGGTTCAACAAAATACAGAATTCGGGCTTAAACTTCAGGGTGTTTCTAAGAAAGAACGGCGGGAACGAGCGAGCTATTTTCTGCAAGTGGTAGGACTAGAAAACTTTGCGAAAGCCCTACCCCGTGAGCTATCCGGCGGGATGAAGCAGCGAGTCGCGATCGCCCGATCCTTGGTGTCAGAACCGACGATGTTACTGATGGATGAACCCTTTGGGGCGCTGGATGTTCATACCCGAGAAACCATGCATCAATTTATGCGGGAGTTGTGGGAACGGACGAAGGTGACGGTGTTTATGATTACCCACGACATTGAGGAAGCAGTATTTTTGTCCGATCGTATTTTTACTTTGGCCAATCGTCCGGGACGGATTCAAAAAGAGTTGACCATCAACTTACCCGATCGCGATCGCGGGATTAAGCGCCACCAGACGTTTCATGGTTACTGCGATGAGGTTAAGGCACTCCTACGGACACCGATCGAACTTGTCTAAATGACAAGATGGGAGAGGGAAAATAGGAATGAGTTGAATAGTAAGACCCAGAGTAGCTTTCACAGATTTCAGATGACAGTACAAAATACGGAGATGGGGATCAGGGTTGCGTCGCTTGCTTGTAAACCTAAGTAAATCATAAGAGTAGCTGCTGATTAGGAAAAATTTTAAGCCGCTCTAAAACAACGGGGCTTTAGATCCAAGTTCTCGGTAAATATGGTACGCTCGCCTTCTTCTTCCAGCTGAGTGAACAGATCTTTAATCATAACCTGCTCACTATCAGCGTAGAGTGATGGTTTGCGCACTCCAAACCCGTAAGATTAAGGATGATGTTTTGTGAGGTAGTGGTCGGTGAAAGCTTTATCCCTTCTTGGTTCAACGGGTTCGATCGGAACGCAAACTCTGGACATTGTGGCCCAGTATCCAGACCAATTTCGGATCGTGGGCATGGCCGCTGGACGCAATATCACGCTATTCGCGCAGCAGATTCGCCAGTTCAAACCCCAAATTGTCGCACTCCAAGATGAAACACTTTTGGCTGACCTAAAAGCCGCGATCGCTGATGTTCAACCGCAACCCATCATTCTCGCAGGCCAAGCCGGAATCGTCGAAGTTGCCAAGTATGGAGATGCTGAAGTTGTTGTGACGGGAATTGTCGGCTGTGCGGGTCTCTTGCCAACCATGGCCGCGATCGAAGCCAACAAAGACATTGCGCTGGCCAACAAAGAAACATTGATTGCAGGCGGACCAGTTGTTCTGCCGCTGGTCAAAAAACATGGTGTTAAACTTCTCCCGGCTGACTCTGAGCATTCCGCTATTTTTCAGTGTTTACAAGGTGTCCCCGATCGGGGCATCCGTCGAATTTTGCTGACGGCTTCCGGTGGCTCGTTCCGCGACATGCCAATCGAAGAACTCGCCAATGTGACCGTCGCCAGTGCCCTCAAACATCCTAATTGGTCCATGGGCCGTAAAATCACCATAGATTCCGCCACCTTAATGAACAAAGGGCTGGAAGTGATTGAAGCGCACTACCTTTTCGGCATGGATTACGACCAGATCGATATTGTTATTCATCCCCAAAGCATTATTCACTCGCTGATTGAATTGCAGGACACCTCCGTCCTCGCGCAACTGGGTTGGGCCGATATGCGATTGCCCTTACTCTATGCGCTGAGCTATCCCGATCGACTGCCCACGGATTGGGAACCGCTGGATCTAGTCAAGGCTGGCAACCTCACGTTCCGCGAACCCGATCATGTCAAATATCCCTGTATGGGTCTTGCCTACGCTGCGGGTCGGGCCGGGGGCTGTCTCCCGGCAGTTCTGAATGCGGCTAATGAAGAAGCAGTCGCATTGTTCTTAGATGAGAAAATAAAGTTTTTAGATATTCCTAAGTTGATCGAAAAGACCTGCGATCGCTTTGACTCGCAAAATGTGAAAAATCCAAATCTCGATGACATTCTAGAAGCCGATGCTTGGGGGCGGCGATCGGTGATTGAACTCGCGAGTAGCGTGGTGATGGGTTGAGATGGGCTGAGATAGGCGACTGTGTTAAGAATTCTTAGCATCCCAAACTCTGTTTCAGCATTTCGCAGTAAAGTCGCAATGGAATCATAGATTAGGAAAAACTAATTATGTACGCAGCATCCTATTTGCCGGCTTTCCTTGTGCCGTTAGTTGGAATTCTTTTCCCCCTAGCAAGCATGGGCCTGTTATTCCTATACATCGAAAAAGAAGCATAAGCCCTAAAGCTTAGTTCTCCTTTTCGAGTCTGTCTAACAGCAAAAAGCCGACTCGTGAATTCACGAGTCGGCTTTTTATATTGATCTTTCTGTATGAGTTATGAAACGCAACACTCTAAATTGATGAGCATTACATCGAAGATCCAAGACCCGCGTAGGCACCATAAAAGAAAAGACCCACAACAAGTAAAACACCCGTTCCAGCTACCGTTGCAATCATCCAGAGGGGAATACGGCCATTATTCAACATTTGATCATCTCCAAAACTACGGATTACATTGCTCTAATTTGCGCTCAGAATAACAAACGGCCAACCCTAGAGCTGACCGAGTATCAAGATCTAGTTAAAGAAGTAGCTAGAGAACAAAATTCCAAGGGTGAAGATCATCAATAGACCCAAGTACAACGAGGTACGGTTAAGTTCTACGCCTTGACTGTTGGGATTTGGGGACTTTTCCATGACTAATTTCCTAAGTAAATATTTGTAACTAGAAGCTTCATTCTAACGTTGGGTGAATTGCATTGCTGCGATCGCCCCGATGAAAAACACACCAGGAACTCCCAGAGTATGAACCGCTATCCAACGGACGGTAAAAATTGGATAAACGGTAGGTTGATTTGAATTGGTGGCCATTGCTTTGAGTTCTCCCTAGAAAATTTGAGTTATTTTTGTCTTGTTTGTCTTATTGGATTTGATTGTTTCTTCAATGAAGTTGTCCACCTGACTTTTCGCGGTCTGACGATCGCTAACAATCGGTGCAGTTTGACGAGTCGATGGGAAGTATTCGTTCGGACGTGGCGTACCGAACGCGTCATAGGCAAGGCCCGTCGCCACAAATAACCAACCTGCAATAAACAGCATTGGAATTGTGATGCTATGGATGACCCAATAGCGAATACTTGTCACAATGTCCCCAAAGGGGCGCTCACCAGTAGTCCCAGCCATGGAAATCCCTCTACAAACGACAGATTAATTTCTGATACAAAACATCATAGATCAGGAGCGAAAGCCCCACAAGAGCGACCTTCAGAATTCCTTTGATTTTAGACGGATTGACCTCGGTATCTCAAGAATGTACCGCGCTGACCTAAGATATAGCCTCGATCGGGACTGGTAAACTCGATTTTGTATAGATTTGCAGGCACATCTTCAACATTGCCATCTTTTTTCCAATTTTTACCGTTGTCGTAGCTCACCAATAAAGTACCGCTGCCACCCACAACCCAAAGTTCATCATTGGTTCGGTAGCCCAGATCCAAAAATCCCCAGCTATTAAACGACTCAGGAGCCTGTGCTTTTTGCCAATCTTCGGGATCGGACGAATTAGTAAATTGTAATTGACCACCCCGAGCCAGCATCCAAAGACGATTGTCAGGGGTGAATCCCATCCCTTGGAGTCGGCGAGAACTGTTCCGGTTAAAGGGTTCCCAAGCCGTGCTACCCGGTTTCCAAGTCGAGAAGAAATTACCACGGGATGACACCGCAACATATTGACCATCATCCGATCGGTGCAAGCTCTTAAATACCCCAAAGGCATCATTCACCATGGCTTTCCAGTTACGGCCCGCGTCTTGGGTTTGGTAAATTGCGCCAATGTCCGTAACCATTTCGACGGAATCTGGGCCTAAGGCCATCAGATCACTGGGAGAACCAGGGAGTTTTTCACTCAATGGCATCCGTTCCCAAGCATTTCCACCGTCTTTAGTATGGAGCAAGATAGAGGGTTGGCCTGCAATCCAACCTTCTTGACCCGCGAAACTAACGGAGGTTAGGCGATATTTTTCGGTGCCGAGATCAAGTTTTTTCTCTTGCCAAGTAGCTCCACCGTCAGCCGTTTGAAAAATCGATGAATTGGTGCCGACAATCCAACCTTGTTCTGGGTTTTCAGGCAAAAAATCAACATCCAAAGGACTTTCATCACTCGGGAGTTTGACCGCTTCCCAAGGTTTTGTGTCGATCGCTTTCAGAAATGCCGCATCAGAGGGCATGGCATGGCTGAGCAGTCCAGTGACCACCAGTAGAAGAAAGGCGATCGTTAAGCCAGCTTGTTGCAGCCGATGTTTTAATTTTGCCTTGAACAGAGAGAGAATCTGCTGCCCGTTTTCCGTTTTTGAATTAACCATCCAAACCATGACCTGAGCGCGCTCCCAACAAAAAATATGACAAAAACTAAAACTAAAATTCAAACTTCATTCCAAGCTGTAAAGGCTCAAAAAGAAAATGACGGCCAACAGAAGGCTGCCAAAAATGAGTAGATTCTTTTGACCCGGTGTCATGGTATTGACGCCAAGACCGTACTTTAAATTTTCTTTGAACCCGGACGCTGCACCTGCTCGCCCAATGTTGTTAAAGCGAGTCTTAGGAGCATCACACACCGGACATTTCCAACGGGCAGTCAGATCCGGAAATGCAGTCCCTTCTGGAACTTTGCCGCGAGAGTCGCCCTTTTTCGGATTGTAGGTATAGCCACAAGACGAACATTCGTAGCAGTCTAGGACCACTTCGATTGCTATTTGTGACGTAGCGTCTTCACCCAAAGATGCGGCATCCACTGGAGTGGAATCGGGTTCAGGGGGCGTTTGAGGGGAGAGGTCTTGACTCATGGTCAGTATGGGGAAATCTTAGACGTTGTAACAGAACTTATTATCACATAGTTGGGTTGTCACACTGTTGGGGTTCAGATCCTTTTGAAGTATTGACGAGATGCAATGCGTTAGAGCTAGGAATTTCCATGGAAGGATTGGCTGAGAAAGACAATTTTTGAAGACTTGGACTGACTATAATAAAGAGCAATAGTGAGTGTGTAGACGTGTGATTTACTCCTCTGTCGTATTCATCTATTTTATTCACCCATTGTGCTTGAGCAAGAGACGGGGACTCCCGATCGTTTTTGTTGAAGTCTTAACCTGTGACGAGGCGGCTCTAGAGTGTTTGTTTTAACCGGATATGAATATTTACTCGGCTTCTTGCTGGTTTGCGGATTTGTGCCTGTGTTGGCCTTAACCGCATCCAAGCTCGTACGTCCGAGCCGTCGTGGACCTGTTCGTCGAACGACCTATGAGTCGGGGATGGAGCCAGTGGGCGGGGCTTGGATTCAGTTCAATATTCGCTACTATATGTTTGCGCTAGTGTTTGTGGTGTTTGATGTGGAAACTGTGTTTCTATATCCCTGGGCTGTGGCATTCAGTCAACTTGGACTGTTGGCGTTTGTTGAAGCCTTGATATTCATCACAATTTTGGTGATCGGATTAGTGTATGCGTGGCGCAAAGGAGCATTGGAATGGTCATGAGTTCTGAAACAAGCAACAAGATTTCGATTGATTCGATGATCATGAACCCGGTCGATCGTCCGGCAGTGACCCAAGAATTGTCGGAAAACGTTGTGTTGACAACGGTCGATGATTTGTACAACTGGGCCAGGCTTTCCAGTCTTTGGCCATTGTTGTATGGCACGGCATGCTGCTTTATTGAATTTGCAGCGCTATTGGGTTCACGGTTTGACTTTGACCGTTTTGGCCTTGTGCCCCGATCGACCCCTCGTCAAGCCGATTTAATCATCACAGCCGGGACCGTCACCATGAAAATGGCTCCGGCACTAGTTCGGCTTTATGAGCAGATGCCGGAACCAAAGTATGTGATTGCCATGGGTGCTTGCACGATTACGGGCGGCATGTTCAGTGTGGATTCACCCAGCACAGTGCGCGGTGTAGACAAGCTGATTCCGGTTGATGTGTACTTGCCGGGATGTCCGCCGCGTCCCGAAGCCATCATTGATGCAATTATCAAGTTGCGTAAAAAAATCTCTAATGAGTCGATGCAGGAACGGGACTTCCAACGTCAAGAGCATCGGTATTACAGCACCACTCACAGCCTGAAAGCGGTTAAGGGTGAGGTGACGGGTGAGTATCTACAAGCCGCTAGTCGTCAAGCTCCTCCAGCGGAATTGATGGAAGCGATGGGCTTGCCTGTTGTGGGAATGTCGGAATTAGAAGCAGTACGATCGGAGGCGGTATAATGGCTGATGAAGTGCAAGCTTTGGAAACGGGTGCGATCGCGGTTTGCGGTGACGTTTCTCAGTGGTTGACGAGTGAAGGGTTTGATCATGAATTTCTGGGGCTGGACGCGTCAGGAATTGAGATGATTAAAGTGGATGCGGATTTCTTGGTTCCGTTTGCCAGCGCACTGTACGCCCATGGGTTCAATTACCTTCAGTGTCAGGGCGGCTATGATTCGGGTCCAGGGGGTGATTTGGTCAGTTTTTATCACTTGATCAAAGTTGAGGACAATTGTCTGAAGCCAATGGAAGTTCGCCTCAAGGTGTTTCTGCCCCGCGCAAATCCAAAAGTCGCTTCCGTATATTGGATTTGGAAAGGTGCAGATTGGCAAGAACGTGAGACCTTCGATATGTATGGCATTGTCTATGAGGGCCATCCGGGTCTGAAGCGGATTTTGATGCCGGAGGATTGGGTTGGTTATCCATTACGGAAGGATTATGTATCGCCTGATTTTTATGAACTGCAAGACGCTTACTAAAGTTCGGTGAATTAAATAAATTAGAGCGATCGGAACTCAAATCCCGATCGCTTTTTTAGTGATTTGTGAGAACGATCGAGCTTTTAGCTTCTAGACAGCCACCCATCGATCGGTATCATTTGAGGTATGGCAAGCGTCCATGATTCGCTGAGAAACAATCCCATCTTTGAGAGAGGGTGACATCGGATCTCCAGTTTGAATGGCTTGCACCCAGGCATCAACCACACGGGCGATCGGTGCAATTCGACCGTCATCGTAGGTTTTAGAAAACTCTAACGAATCGGGAATTACAAGTTCCTGAAGCGGTTCATTATTTTGACTGCCTAACAGTTTAAATCCATGAACATAGTCTTTCTGATTGTCGCTACCCAAAACGAGGGTGCCGCGATCGCCGTAAATTTCAATAAAATGCCCCCGTCCTTGCATAGCCACAGAGCTTAAACAAACTTGTACCGGAACTTGATGGTTGAGTTCTAATGAAATATTGCAGGTGTCGTCCGCCGTGACCGATTTAAGTTGATTGTTATCCAATGGATCGGGGCGCTTAAGAATGGAGGTGCTAAGTCTGGCAGAAACGCGTTTTATGTCACCCAATAGCCAAGTAATATAGTCAAACGCATGGGAGCCGATCGCGCCTAGGGCACCACCGCCGAGATCTTTCTGGGCATACCAATTCCATGGACGGTTCGCATCGGCTCGACTGGACACTAGCCAATCTACTTTTGCGTAGCGAATATTACCAACGTAGCCCTCGTTTAAAAGTTCTGAGAGCCTTTGCCAAGCTGGAATATAACGAAACTCAAAATTCATAGTCGCAATCAGATTTTTTTCTGTTGCCAGCTCATAAAGTTCTTGGGCTTGCGTTGCATTTAGTGTTGTTGGCTTTTCAAGAAGAATATGTTTTCCAGCATTCAGTGCAGCCTTTGCCATGTCGTAATGCAAAAAAGGTGGGGTGGCGATCGTGACGGCCTGTACTTCTGGACGATCGATGATTTCCTGAACAGTAGTGAAAGCGTTAGGAATATTGTGGGTGCGGGCGATCGTTGCAGCGGTGGCGCGATCGCGATGATAAACGGCGACAACTTCGATGGTTGGGTTGGCTCGTAGTGCAGGCAAGTGAACTTTTTGCCCAAACCCAGTTCCAATCAATGCAACCCCAATTTTTTCCGAATTCATATGAATTAGCCCCATTTAAAAAAGCCCTGCAAGACAACTAATCCTACAGGGCTTTTTCATCAAACCGATCGAACTCTAAACCCGAATCTTAAACAAGCTTCAGGGTCGGATAGTATTCAACCATATCGTCACTCGTCAGAACGCCATCGGTGGAACCGGGTTGCCACAACACTTCTAGGGTGAGTAGACGATCGCTCGACACCGCCCCTAAAGTACTCAATGCACGACGTAAATCGGTTGCACTATTGATAGCTGGAAGTTCAACTTTTCCTTCCGCGCCCACCAAGAGCGTCACCACAATATATTCACCAGACTGTTCAACTAACTCTCCAGCGGGATTCATCGTAAGCGCTGCATTAGCTTGCTTGAGCTGGCCGGAGACATTCGACACCGACTCACCTGAGAACTTACTACGCTCTGAGAGAATCATGCGGTTAAATTCAGACTCTGCCGCCAACATTGCAGATTGCTTGCTTTCACCTCCTGCATACGCCCAGTATTCAGGATGACGCAATAGAGACAGGGTGGTTTCTTGAAGGGCTTGAGCCAATCCAGCACTGGATGCGGTGTTTGCTTTCTGGGCAATACGGTTGAGATCTTCTTGCAACGTCTTAGCTTCAGACAAAAGACCGACTTGCAATTTCGCTACCGATACCTTTGAGGAGTTTAGCCCCAAGTCATCACTGCCGTCCTGACCTTGTTGGAATCGCTGGAATGCCTGCACCGCCGTACTGGCTAACGCGGCAAGTACCAATAAAGACAGTATTCCGCCACCACCGCCACCACCAAAGAACATCCAAGGCGAAGGGAAGAAGAAAAAGCTACTGCCACCGCCCATGCCGCCGCCATAGCCACGATTATATCCGCCACCACTGTATCCGCCACCACTGTATCCGCCACCCGATCGGGGAGCACTATAACTACGGGGAGCCGATCGGAAGGAGCCTCCGCCCATTCGTCCACCGTAAGACGCAGCATCTGCCGGAGCTGGACTACCGACCCAAAGAGTCACAAAGAGAGCGATCGCCACAATAGAACTGACGATCGGTTTTATAAAGTTTTGAAAGGAACGTCTCATAACAAGCCTCATAACAGCGCCGCAGCACCTTGGACGATACCCTAATACTTTATCGCGTTGTCCCATAGACGCAAACAGCGAACCCCTAAGCAATCTGGGGGGATCCCCGAACGACAGCGCAGAACCACTGGGTTAACCGCTAATTAACCACCGCCTACGATCGTCACCACTTCCAATGCATCACCCGCCTGAATCTGGGTTTGTGGCCAAAATTGCCGATGCAAAATTTCACCGTTGTATTCGATCGCTACTAACTTAGGATTCATCTTTAGTTGAGTTAGCAAATCTGGAAGCAAGGTTCCGGTTTGACATTGATGATCTTGACCGTTGACCGTGATGTTAAAGGTGCTATCGAGCATGAACTTAACCCCGCCCCCTGAGCTGAGACAGAAAATATTGCGTCGTCAATTTAGGCTGAGTCGAACTCATAATCGATCGGACTACCGAAATTCGCGTTGCCCCCGCATTCATTGCAGCCTTCACATTATCCATATCAATACCCCCGATCGCAAACCAAGGAATCGTACAGTGGGCCGCCGCATATTGCACATACTCATACCCCGATGCCGCCTTACCTGCTTTAGTCGGAGTCTCATGGACGGGACCAACGCCAATGTAATCGGGACTTTCCGCCATCGCCAGAGCAAATTCCTCAGGACTTGTGGTCGATCGGCCAATGATTTTATCAGGACCCAACAGCTTGCGGGCAAAGGCATAGGGCAAATCGTGCTGGCCCAAATGCACACCATCTGCATCCACTGCGATCGCAATATCTACCCGATCGTTCACAATAAACAGCGCATCATAGCGATGACAAAGATCTTTGAGCTTCATCGCATTGGCATAGCGCACATCATCATCCACATTTTTATCCCGATATTGCACTAAGCTTAATCCCCCTTCAAGTGCGGCTTCAACAGTTTCAAGTAAGGTTTCTGATGGCGCTGTGACGAGATAAAGCTGGGCTTGATGAAGTTTCGTATGACGAGGAGATGAGCGCATGAGCTGACTATCTAAAATGTAGGTTTGATACCGCAATTGTTTCATAACCGCACCCATTTCAGGGCTGTAAATCTTGCCATATTCTTCTAAAACCCGCAACGATTCTTCAATTCGACAAAGATTCGCTTGCAGAACTTGCGGAATATCCGATCGCAAGCGTTCCAGCGGATGAGTAATTGCCGTCCCCAAGTCGCCATCCGTATCACGGGCCGATCGAAACATCGGTTTATGCCATTGACCCAGGGTCTGGCGCATTGTTTTACATTGTTCACTAAGCTTGGCATCATTCAACCCAAACCGACACCAATCCTCAATGACCCGAAACCCTTCACGGGCACGATCGAGATTTGCGTCCAGAATGCGATGGAGAGCAACTGTGGGATGGAGAGCAGGCATAGAAATACTAGTTAATGAATAAAATTTTAATAGATAGTTAGCGTGTTTCAAGCCAACCATTGATGACTAACAACGCAATAGATGCAGAAATCAACAACCCCAGTACAAAGCCTGGAATAAACGTCACCAACCCAAACCCTCGCAGCCCCCAGACAAAACAGGTCAGCCCAACCACAAACCAAAACACAAACACCCGTGAATCTCTTGAAGATTGCATCTGTTTTCCCACACCAAATCCATAGGTCATTGTACAAGAATATTTCCGTCGATCGTAATTTCACGGACATCATCCCTCAAGCTGGTTTTTCATATCTTTATCGGAGGATGTAGCTAGATGAGGTTTTATCATCAGACCCGGAAAATACCTACCCTCATTAGGAATCCATGAAGTAGGTTAATTGACATACGACCACATCATTCATTTGCACTGTTCTAGAGGAGTTTAGATTTATGATTACTACTCTACCGATTGATATTTCGCCTAGTACTCTCAAAGCGCTCCTCAAAGGCGAAATTATTCTCCAAACTCGGCCTCATTCGGCTTGGGGTGGTGCAGTGACGGCTCAGATGTATTTGCCCATGCCACACACCGAAGTCTGGATGCAGATTACAGATTATTCTCGGTGGACTCAGTTCTTCCCCGGATTAACCCGCAGCGAAGTCATTAGCTCTGGCATTAACACCAGCGGCACAACTGTAAAGCGCCAAGTAAAACGACTGTATCAGGCGGCCAGCAAAGCATTTTTATTTCTGACTGCCCAAGTTGAGATCTATCTCAAAGTTATGGAAACCCATCAGCAATCGATTCAGTTCTCATTAGAATCTGGCAGTTTCAACGACTTCACCGCAGATCTCGCCTTAGAATCCTGCGGCGAAGGCACTATTCTTACTTACTCTGTGCAAGCAACTCCCACCATTCCAGTCCCTAGCGCCTTCATTCAGCAAGCTATAAAAATGGATTTGCCCACGAATATGAAACAGATGCGCCAGGTAATTTGCCGATCGTACTAACAAAAATCTGCTAGCAAAGACACATTGGCAAAAAATCGCTAACCGACAAAAATAGGCTGTTGAAGATAGGAAATCATCTCATGGCCTCGATACAGTGTCACGCCGGGTTGAGCGATCGGCACCCAGAAGAAATCAAAGGCGATCGGACCGACGCGGCTCGTCGAGTGCAATTCATAGTGTGTCCACCGATCGGGAGCGGGTTGAGTCACCGTCAGATGGTAGCAATGTAATTCCCTCATGTGTTCAGGTCTTGCCGTAAACAGACTTCCCAGATAGGCTGAAATTTTTACATTCCGCAGCCCTGTCTCCTCTTCCACTTCTCGAATCACCGCTGCATCATGGTCTTCACCTGGCTCAATGCTGCCCCCCGGAACCTGTACACCCCAGCTCAAATAATCCGGCTGCCGAAACACCAGAAGCCGATCGCCTTGGGTTATGTAAGCTAGAACTTTCCGTTTAAAAGCGCGGTGCATTGTGGAGCCTCAGAGTCATAGAGATTATAAATAATGATAATTCAGATCTCCAGACTGTCACTTAGCCTTCAGTCCAAGAGAATAAATTTGGATTATTGCGCCCAGATTCTTTACAATTGAAGCTGAAGAAGTATTAAGAAATGTGAATCCCCTTCTTTCCGAACTTATGAACTCTCAGCAAGCGATCGTCATTGGGGCCGGAATTGGCGGGCTGACAGCGGCGGCACTTTTGGCGCATCGAGGATATTCCGTAACAGTTTACGACCAGGCGATCGTTCCTGGAGGGTGCGCTTCGACCTTTAAGCGTAAGGGTTTTACCTTTGATGTGGGGGCTACACAGGTGGCGGGGTTGGAACCTGGCGGCATTCACCATCGCATTTTTAAAGAACTTGAGATTGAATTACCTGCGGCAACTCCATGTGATCCGGCTTGTGCAGTGGTGTTGCCGGGAGAAACAGAGCCGATTAATGTGTGGCGCGATCCCGATGCGTGGAAAGCAGAACGATCGCGACAGTTTCCAGGTAGCGAGGGCTTTTGGAATTTGCTGACGACTTTATTTGAAGCAAGCTGGGAATTTCAGTCCCGAGATCCGGTGTTGCCGCCCCGCAATATTTGGGATTTGACGCAGTTAGTAGGGGCAATGCGACCCAATACGTTAATTACGGCACCGTTTACTTTTTCTACTGTGGGCGATGCGTTGAAGTGGTTTGGCTTGGAGAACGATCGTCGCCTCAAAACTTTTTTAGATATGCAACTTAAGCTTTACGCCCAAGTCACCACAGATGAGACAGCGCTTCTGTATGCGGCGACGGCCATGGCAATGTCTCAGCTTCCCTTCGGGTTGTGGCATTTGGAAGGCAGTATGCAGGTGTTGAGCGATCGGCTGGTGAGTGCGATTAAGCGAGACGGTGGTGAAATTCATATGCGTCATACCGTAGAAGCGATTCATTTGACGGATGGTAAAGCGACGGCAGTGACGGTAAGCGGATTAAAAAAAGAGGCCACGATCGAAACGGCGGACCATATTGTTGCAAATGTTACGGTGCAAGATTTGGTTCGATTGCTGGGCGACCAAGCGCCATCTGGCTATCGCAAACGAGTCGATCGGTTAAATCCGCCATCGGGAGCCTTTGTAATTTATATGGGGGTTCGTCAAAGTGCAATTCCAAAAGACTGTCCGCCCCATTTGCAATTTTTGTATGATCAAAATGGTCCTGTAGGCGAGAATAATTCGCTGTTTGTATCGGTCAGTAAACCGGGCGATGGCCGCGCACCGGATGGGATGACTACTATTGTTGCGTCTTCATTTGTAGATGCAGAACCTTGGTGGGCTTTGAAAGAGGATCCAAAGCGGTACGAAGAACTGAAGCAGCAATATACTGAGACCGCGATCGCTCGGCTTGCTACCTATTTTGATCTCGAAGATGCCATTGTCTATCAAGAAGCTGGAACGCCGTTGACCTTTTGGCGCTATACCGCACGGGAGAAGGGCTATGTTGGCGGGGTGGGGATGCGGGTTTCCACGTTTGGACCGTTTGGGTTTGCTAACCGAACTCCGATCGCTAACCTCTGGCTCGTGGGCGATTCAACCCATCCTGGTGAAGGAACGGCTGGGGTGAGTTATTCTGCCTTGACGGTGGTGCGACAAATCGAGGCGGCTCAAAAAGTTTGATGTAACGAGATAAACTCGATAGGTGTGATGATTGGAATATGGCGAAAGGGATGCAAAACTAATAAGTCTCGATCGCCTGTAATCAAATAATCTGATTTGCCATTGACGGCGACTTCTAGGAATTTATCGTCTTTGCGATCGCGGCAAGCGGTAATTGATTCCATAATTGCAACTATTTCGGCTCTATCATTAAGAGCTTGCAAAAAATTGATCCGTTTAGCTAGGGAAGCATAGCGATCAAATTTTTTACGCATAATCACTGTAGAGATTTCTTCTAAAGTAAAATCTGATAAAAGAATGGTTCCGTGAGCAATGCAGTAGTCGAATGTTTGTTGAGGTGGGGTGTTTTTGGTCAGGATACTACTGATCAGAATATTTGTGTCGAGGACAAAGCGCAGTCTATTCATCTGCTAGGAGTGCCTCTAATATTTCTGGTGTAAGTCCGTTGGTTTCTGCTTCGTCTCGCAAATCAGCAACAGTTTTTTCTAGGCTATCTTGTTCTAAAGATCGGCTTAAAATGAGAGACATGAGCATTTGGACCTGTTTTTGCCGTTGGGGTGCAAAGGCTCGATATGCTTGAGCGATTTGAGATTCAACTTGAATACTGATGGTTTCCATGATTTACCTATGCAAAACTACATCAATTATAGATCGATCGCTATATAGTTCTTACAACTCCTGCTTGAGTTCGTTAAGTATTGGCTTAATGTTACGTTAGGGTAATAGTCATGAGAATGGGAAGCCTCCATGTTTAGTAATGATTTGATCAATATCATTCATGATCTCGATGGTTTCGCTCAAAATAGAAATGATGTTTTGATAATGAACGAGGTCGTCAAAACTGAGTTCGCGCCCTTTGCGGTCTTTGAGCCATTTCTGACAGACTTGATAGCCGCCGATGTAGAAGTTCCAAATGTGGGGCGGGATATGATCAAAATATTGCTCTGAGTTAATCCAGATTTGTTGTTTAGTTTCGTTGTATTTGATTTGTTCGACAAGGTTGGAACCTGATTCGGGATAGCTGCTGATTTCGGTTCCTGTGTCTTTCATTAGGTGGAGTTGGACTAATTTGTCGCCTTTGTTTGCTAGTTCCCAAAATAGTTGTTTGTTGCTGGTGAGGGGTACTCGCGGAAAGTCAATTTTGAGAAATTCGGCGTAGCGTTGGCGATAGTTTGGGGAGTGGAAAGTGGCATAAATGTAGTTAAAGATGTCTTCTGGTGCAAAGGTTTTGACTCGATCGCCTTTGCCATC
>JANXWB010000040.1 GCA_025351345.1 Synechococcales cyanobacterium GL140_1_metabat_312 | reverse complement strand
CTCATAGATTTTTATACCAAATTTTACTGTAGCCATATCTTCTAATAGTTGGCTATTATCTTCTATCTTATTTCTTAAAAGAATATCATTTTCACTAGCATCAATATTAATGATTCTTAAATCGTCTTGCGCCCAATCAGACTGATTTATCAGACACTTAGTAACAAGATTTGAATTATCTTCTAAACTAGGAATTAGAATTTCAGTTTGATTTTTAATTGTAAGTTCTTTCTGGATTAATGTGATTATTGGCAAGACTGTAGCATCTTCAAAAACTTTAATTTTAGAATAATCCACTATTTTTAATATTTTTGATTGTAGAAGTATCGCTCTAATAAGTAAATTTTTTTGATTGTTTAACCATGTATTTGGTGTAATGTAGCAAATTAAATTTTTACTTAGCTTTGTGGCTAACTCCCAGAACAAGATATAAGCATCAAATTGATATTCTGCACCTTTATAGGTGTTTAAATAGTAGTTAAATTCAGGTTTTGCTAATCCCCATTCCCTACCCCCTATATACGGCGGATTACCAATAACTACATCGAATCCAATAAAATCACCATCATTATTTAACACTTGAGGAAACTCAAATCGCCATTCCAAGGCATTTCTATAAATTTTACCGCTCTCAAAATTCGTTATTTCAACTTTGAGTTTTGTAATATCATTACGCAATCTCGCAATTTTATTTTCTCTATCTTTTTGTATTTTTTTTACTTTTGGATCTGAAATATCTATTTGAATATCTAAAGAGGAAGGACGCTGTAACTCTTCCAATTTAGACAGTTCTACTTCGAGCCTGGTTAAAGTAGATTGCTGCGGACTAGTTTGTTTCAATGATGCATTCAATATATCTTTTATCTCATTAATTCCTTTGTCAGCTTCTTTTTTTATCTCCTTAGTTTTAGCCCCAAAATATTTGCGTACAGCCTCTCTATACTTGACAATATCAGCCTTGTTTTTTTTAGAGAATAAAACAGTTTTCAAGTCTGAATCTACAGGAAACCGACTAATTAAAGAATTTCCACACTTGATATTAATATCAATATTCGGCAAAGTTTCGAGATTGCCATCGGCTCTGTAATAAGCATTCTTTAAAAGCTCAATCCATAACCGCAAGCGACAAATCGTTACTGAATTGGGATTAATATCCACCCCAAACAAGCAACCCTCAACAATCGTCTGCTTCTCATAAAATAGAGCTTCCTGCACGCGCTGCTTCTCACTATTTTTAGGATTGTAAGCAAATAGCTTCCCATCTTCGTCATAAACCAGTAACTTATCATTGCGAACTTCCACCCGATAATCTTTTAACGACTTACCAGCGCGATCGCACAAAACCTTTAACTCACTCTTAATTGCAATTATCTCATTCAAAGCCGAAACTAGAAAATGTCCCGAACCCACCGCAGGATCGCAAATCTTGAGACTATTGATAATTGCATTTGCATCTTTTTTGTCATCAATCCGTTCATACAAATCATCCAGATTCTGACAATCCCAACCCTTCACCTCATTAAACTTCTGCACCACCGATCGGCGTATTGTCTCACGACACATATACATCGTAATGAAACTTGGCGTATAAAAAGAACCATCCTTATAGCCATTAATCTTCTCAAAGATTAAACCCAACACCGCTGCATTAATTAATTTTTCACTATCTTCTTCACCAGTCTCAAACTCATCTTTGTTAAATTTGTAGGCACTAAGAAACTCAAATAGATATTCCAGCGCATTCAACTTACCCGATCGCCTTTTACCTTGTCCGTCCGTCAATACACTAGCCGCAAAAATCGGCAGATTGTCACTTGCAAGACTACCAATAGCAATAGTTTGATGTTCGATATCTGTTTGCTCAAATAGCGAACTATTCAAATAAGGAACATTCGCAAAAGTCTCTTTCACACCCGCCACGCGATCGCCTTGCTCACGAGCCAACACACTAAAAAAGAGTCGATTCAAATCGCCATAACCCTTTACCTTAGCCAAATTTAAAAACGCAAAATTCTGATCTTCCCCATGATATTTAAGTAACTGCGCCTCCAATAACTTCAAAAACAAAACTCGATTAATCCATGTGATCGACAACCTAAAAGCCACATTAAAAAGCTTCTCTTCATATGTTTCGCCAAACTCTTCAGGCTTCTTTAACTGCGAAATCTTATCGGAACTATCAAGCTCATTAATTGCATTCTCAATCAGCGAACCCATATTGCGATCGCCCTCTTTTTTGCGATTAATTAACTTCTTTCCACCTTCCTTTATCTCCGTCAACCCAATGATATGAAGCAACTCATTATAAAAAGGCTTATTTAAACTATTGCTATCATTCGCAAAATCCAACTTTAACAAATGCTGTGGCGAAAACACCTTAAACAAATCAACTAAAGCTTGCTCCTGCTGTTTTTCACTCTCCAAGGCTGCTTTGTAGTCACGAATATCAAAATGTACGAATTTGATTTCATTGATCGCTTCCCCGATCGCAGGTTTTGCAATATCTTTATAAAAAAAGTTAGTGCTATTACCACTCAGTTTAGTAGCTGTAAAATCACGAAACTGCCCAACTAGAGCCTTATCTTGAGCAAACAAATCCTCAAAAATCTTCGCATCAAAAATAAACCATTCATAGATATTAGTCGCTATCAAATACCTAATTCCTAGATTTTTGCCTTCAAATCTTTCCCGCAAGAAATATAAGACTAACTCCTGAAAAGCCTTTGTATTCAGATTGTTAATCTTCAGCATCTCCGCCTTATTAGTCGGCCTTTTTACCTCTAAAATCACCCCAACCGGAGTTTGAGCATCCTTCCCATTATGAATAACCAGATCATTACGACCTCTCGTATTAATGAAATAACTTGGACTGTAGTAAGTATTTTTAAGGAAATCAGAAATCAGATTTTTATGAAACTCCTCAGATTCAGCCTTATTTGTTTCAGTTTGCTCAAGTAAGCGCCGCAGATTAGTTGTAAACGCCTCAAAACTTTCGCGATCGGGCTTAACCTTGCCAAACGCTTTATTTAAAGACTGTCTGATCAGCAACTTATTATTTTGCATTATTGCTCTAAAATCCCCTACATTAACCGGGATCTTATCACAAAATAAAAATTATCTTATGACGATCGAGCTTTCTTCCCCCCTTACTGGATACCTTGGTAGAACCAAATGTGACACCTGAAAGGGCGATCGGTTCTATTTCCTGCGAGACCTGACAGTATGACGATCGCAGGTTCATATTTAATCAATAGGATGGGAAAAGGTTTTACGATCGCCCCATAAAACCACCTTAAGATTGCTCCATAAATAAAGTAGAAACACAATCAGCGATCGGCACAAAATTAGGGACTAGTAGTATATTTTATTTAATTATGTATTTTTAGATTGAGATATATCAGAATTTATTTCTTCTTTTAATCCTCATATAGCATTCTAAATAAAATATATTCTCATAGTGACGGGCTGAAAAATAGGAAAAGGTGATGCTAGGGATCGCTTCTAAGCCTAATACATCAAAAATTCATGCCCCTTTCAAGACGGAACAATTTATGAGAGAACCATAGCGAAATATAACAATTTACATTTTCTATTAATAAACATTGCGGCTCCTGAATGGCTTTGTTAGGGTGTGGCTGTCGATGAATAAATAGTTTATCGAACTCATTTCACATTCATTCAATTGGTTACAACCAGACAACGAGAACCTGTAAAACTCTTAGTCATTGGAGGCTATACCATGAATATTCAAGGAAAAACAATTCTCATCACTGGTGCATCGCGTGGAATAGGACGATCGATCGCCTTAGAATTTGCCCGGACTCAACACGTAAAACGATTAATCATCGTCGCAAGATCACCCGATCGGCTACAAGAAGTCGCCAATGAAATTAATGCCTTAGGGATTGAAGCAATTCCCTTAGCATTAGATCTCACCCAACCGATCGAAGTTAATATTGCAGTCGCTAAAGCTTGGCGAGATTATGGTCCGATTCATTTACTTGTGAATTGTGCCGGGGTCGCGCACCAAACGCCATTCCTACAATCCCAATTGCCCCAGATTCAAGCTGAACTTTCCCTCAATCTCATGGGAATGTATACCATTACTCGTTTGATTGCCCGACGAATGGCAACCCAACGGGAAGGCACGATCGTCAATGTCTCCAGCCTAATGGGCAAGATTGCAGCACCCACCATGGCCACCTATTCGGCCACCAAGTTTGCAATTCTAGGATTCACCCAAGCCCTGCGCGGAGAACTCGCTACCCATAATATTCGCGTCGTTGCCCTGCTCCCCTCGTTAACTGATACAGACATGGCCCGAAAATTTCAATGGTTTCGCTGGGTGATGCCGACAACCCCTGAACTGGTCGCAAAAGCGCTCCTACGGGGTCTAGAAACAGAATCATCTGAAATCTTAGTCGGATGGCAAAGTCAACTAGCGGTATTTGGAAACCGTCTTTTACCGTCTTTACTAGAAATGGTGACAAAACTCGCCGCACCATTGCCCGAAAATCGTGAGTCAGTGAATACCAAACTCCGAGAAGCACGAGTAGATCTTCAATAACCGTTTCAATTGAGTAGATGATCGATCGGAATCAGCTTCGATCGATCATCCAATGGCTATTATTCACAATTTAATAATGCTTCAATATCTGCTGCAACAATAATTTCTAGATTACGCGTAATTTTTTCAATTTCCCAATTCCACCAAGCAACCTCAACCAAAGATTGAATGATCTCCTCAGAAAAGCGCTGACGAATACATTTGGCCGGATTGCCACCAACAATAGTGTAAGGTGCGACATCACCCACCACTACTGATTTTGCCGCAACGATCGCCCCGTCTCCCACCGTCACTCCAGGCATAATCACGCTTTCATATCCAATCCAAACATCATTCCCAACGATCGTATCTCCTTTATAGGGGAGTTCACCGGGTTGAGGCAATACCTTCTCCCACCCATTTTGAAAGGCAAAAAACGGATAGGTGGATAAACCATTCATTTTATGATTTGCACCATTCATAATGAATTTTACACCTCTAGCTAAAGCACAAAATTTACCAATGATTAAGCGATCGCCCACAAAGGGGAAATGATATAGAACATTTCGTTCAAAGTTTTCTGAATCCTCTGGATCGTCATAATATGTATAGTCACCAATAATGATATTAGGATTAGATACAGTATTCTGAATAAAACAAACCTGCGGGAGTCCATTCATTGGATGCTTATCTTTTGGATTAGGTCCGAACATAAGATACTCCCCCAGCTTTTAATAAATTTGATTGATTTGTTTTACAACCAAGTCGAAGCCGATCGTAATAATTCAGGAATTTCATCATCAGGTTCAAATTCAAGTTGAGTTTCTCGCAAACCCAAATACCCTGACTCAGTGAACGAATTCAACATTCTAGCTAAGGCAAACCAAACCTCCGACTCAAATTCCCAATCTTTTTCTCGGTATGCCCGACATGATATAGAATTCATCGCCCAAAAATAACTATTACGCACAATAGAACCGCCCTTTTTAAAAGGCGGCACATCGTCTTTATGAATATACAAAATGCCGTCGCTGACTCTAGCCCGCATGATGTCTAAACCTGGGTTTCTGCTTAACTCATTTTTCATGTCGCTGGCTTTAACGTCGCTGAAACGCACCACCATCGCTGCCGCCATCCGACCAACCATTGCTCCGATCGACCCAATTACGGGCTGGACGATCGGACCTATCACCGACTGGACGATCAATGGACTTCACCGGACGACTCCCAGAAGCCATAACAGGCGCGGTGGCTTCCTTGGGTTTTGCTTTACTTGCCCGCAATTCACGGCCCATCCATTCGGCTTCGTTCAACTCTTCGATCGCCTTATCTTCCTGTTCATCCGTCTCCATTTCTACAAACGCAAACCCTCGGGCCTGTCCTGTTTCACGATCCATCGGAAGCTGAACGCGTTTGACCACGCCATACTGATTAAACACCTGAGTTAATTCATCACTCGTAACGGTGTAAGACAAATTACCGATATAAACAGACATAAAAGAAAACTCTTAAGACGACTAAATCTGATAATTCTAGGAGTACATCGTACCCAGAGAATACCGTACCATAGGGAGATTATAGCCCATCCAATAGTCTGGATTCTAAACCTATGACAGTCGCAGTGACAAAAGCAGTGACAAAACCATTGCCAAAGACAGTGGCTCCCTTTGGCACTTGGCGATCGCCCATCACCTCTGAACTGATTGTGGCGGGGAGCATTGGGCTTGGACCGCTGCTGCTGGACGGCGATCGGTTACTTTGGACAGAATCTAGACCGACGGAAGCCGGACGCAATGCCCTATGTCAATCACTGCTATCAACTCCTGACTTAGTTTCTGAGCTGACGACAGCACCCTTTAATATTCGGACTAGAGTTCATGAATATGGCGGCGGGGCGTTTCTGGCGATCGATAATCAGCTTTATGCCGTGAATTACGTCGATCAACGTATTTACAAAATTACGACCGATGCCGAGCCAAAGGCCATAACGATCGAACGTTCCTATCGTTATGCTGATTTTATTTTGGATGCGGGCCGCGATCGGTTGATTACGGTTCGCGAAGACCACACCAATGATCACACCAACACAGAGGCTCATGAACCCAAAAATGAACTAGTTGCGATCGACCTTAAAAATCCCAATGCCCCGCAGATTGTTCTCGCTACAAGTCATGATTTCTATGCCTCCCCTTGTTTAAGTGCGGATGGAAAATGGCTAGTCTGGCTGACTTGGGATCATCCGAGAATGCCGTGGGAAGGGACGGAGTTGTGGATGGCGGCGGTTAAGGACGATGGCACGATCGGACCTCCTAGTCTAATTGCAGGCAGCAGCACCGAATCGATATTTCAACCGCTGTGGGCCGATGACGGGAAATTGTATTTTGTCAGCGATCGGACGGGCTGGTGGAATCTTTACCGTTGGCATTCGGCGAATCTAATAGATAATCCAATTCATCCCGGTGAAATTGAAGCTATTTGTCCAAAAGAAGCCGAATTTGGTCAACCACAATGGGTTTTTGGCATGTCCAGCTATGGGCTGCGTAATCAGAATGAGCTGATTGCGACCTACAGCGAAAATGGTCTTCAAAAACTAGCGAGTCTTAATCTCAAAACCCTGGAGCTCGCAGAGATTCCTACGCCTTACAGTTCAATTTCTGGTCTGCGGGTGGGCAATCGGACCTTAGCGTTTCAAGGGGGATCCGTAACTCAGCCGACCGCGCTAGTGACGATGGATTTAGAGACGCAGGTAATTACGGTGATTCGCAAGGCCAGCACACTATCCGTAGAGGCGAAGTATTTGTCCATTCCAGAGCCGATCGAATTCCCGACGGAAAATGGATTAACATCTCACGGATTTTACTATCCGCCGACCAATGGTGACTTTGAAGCGGGTCCAAACGAACGGCCTCCGCTGTTGGTGAAAAGTCATGGCGGCCCGACAGCAGCGACGGAGGCATCATTTAATTTGCGGGTGCAATATTGGACAAGTCGAGGCTTTGGAATTTTGGATGTCAACTATGGCG
This sequence comes from Synechococcales cyanobacterium GL140_1_metabat_312, assembly GCA_025351345.1. Classification (GTDB taxonomy): domain Bacteria; phylum Cyanobacteriota; class Cyanobacteriia; order Leptolyngbyales; family Leptolyngbyaceae; genus JAAFJU01. The sequence continues at coordinate 18,689 of JANXWB010000040.1, read as the reverse complement.
GAAGTACGGGCTATGGTCGAGCGTATCGTCAGCGACTTGATGGTAATTGGGGCATTGTGGACGTGGCCGATTGTGCAAATGGGGCCAAGTATCTGGCGAATCAAGGGCGAGTGGATGGCGATCGGTTGGTAATTGATGGCAGTAGTGCGGGAGGCTATACAACCCTTGCAGCGCTGGCGTTTACCGATGTATTTAAAGCGGGAGCTAGCTATTATGGCGTAAGCGATTTGACGGTGTTGGCAGAAGATACCCACAAGTTTGAATCTCGTTATTTGGATAGTCTGATTGGGGCTTATCCAGCTCAGGCTGAGGTCTATAAGAGTCGATCGCCGATTAATGCCATCGATCAATTATCCTGCCCAATTATTTTTTTCCAGGGTGATGAAGATAAAATTGTTCCTCCGAACCAAGCAGAATTAATGGTGAATGCATTGAAGGAGAAGGGTTTGCCTGTAGCGTATTTATTGTTTGAGGGAGAGCAGCATGGCTTCCGAAAGGCGGAAAATATCAGACGATCGATCGATGGGGAGTTTTATTTTTATTCCCGTGTGTTTGGGTTTGTGCCCGCAGAAGAGTTACCGGAGATTCCGATCGCGAACCTTTAAAGCAAATTAAGCCGTCAAACTAGAGAGCGAAATCAGCAAGGGATAGAGAATTATTTTCTGCCCCTTGCTAAACGAGGGATTATCTGTAATTATAGACAAGGCTCAAAAAGAACGGATGACTGGCGCAATCGGTAGCGCATCGGACTCTTAATCCGCTGGTTCTGGGTTCGAGTCCCAGGTCATCCATCAAACCAATTCTAAATTTATTGATTTTAGGATTGTTGATTTTAGAGTTACTGACCTTAGATTTTCGATCGGGTGTAGGTCTGTGCATTTATTGATTCCTGCGGCGGGTTCGGGGCGACGGATGGTGAGCGATCGCAACAAAATGTTGTTGGTAGTGAATGGTCGGTCTATTTTGGCTTGGACATTGTTGATTGCGGAACGATCGCAGCGTATTCAATGGATTGGTATTGTGGGACAGCCCCATGATTTTGAAGACTTTCAGACCATTGTTGATTCATTAGCACTAACTAAACCTGTGGTATTGATTGCTGGCGGTGATACTCGTCAAGCCTCGGTACACAATGGCCTGAAGGCGCTGCCGAGTGACTCGGTTCAGGTGTTGATTCATGATGGAGCACGATGTTTAGCGACTCCAGATTTATTCGATCGGTGTGCGGCGGCATTGAGCACAGTCGATGGATTGATTGCGGCGATTTCGGTGAAAGATACGATTAAAGTAGTTGATGAGAATCGATTGATTGTGGAAACTCCCGATCGGGCAAATCTTTGGGCTGCACAGACTCCACAAGGGTTTCAAGTTGAGTTATTGAGAAAGTGTCATGCTGAAGCGCAAGAAAAGGGGTGGAATGTGACCGATGATGCGGCATTGTTTGAAAAATGTGGATTGCCCGTTCATATTGTATTGGGCGAAGAAACGAATTTAAAAGTGACGACTCCGGTCGATTTGACCATAGCATCCTTCATTTTGAGCGATCGTTAAATCGAGGAATTTTAGAGGCCATTTAAAAATCCTTACAACAGTATTGGTGATTGGATATTTTAAGGAATTCATGTCTATCCTTCATTAGGAATTCTCGTAAAAAGATTAATCTCGTTAATAACTCAATTGCTCCGATCGGTAACTCGGTGGCTCAACGTGAATCATAATGCGAACCGGGCTAAATCGTTGTTCTAATTTATCTTCGATCGCTTCTGTAATCGCATGGGCCTCCGCCACTTCTGCGGGTTCTACAATCAAATGCATTTCAATAAAACATTGCCGTCCGATGACTCCCCGCGATGCAATATCATGCACATTCAGCACGCCTGGAACCGATCGGGCAATATCGGCAATATGTTCCGGGGCAATCGCTGATTCATCCACTAGCCAAGGCAGGTTTTCGCGTAATACCGTCCAGCCGCTCGACATCACTAGCGCCGCTACTGGAAAAGCTAATGCGATATCTAACCATTGCCAGTTAAAAAGCCATATACCTCCCAAACCAATCAAGACCGCGATCGTGACCCAAATATCACTCAATGTATGATAGGCATCTGCAATTAACAACCCACTATTTAAACGTTTCCCTTCCCGTCGTTCATAGGTTGCGACAAAAATATTAACCGCTAATACAAGAAGTAAAAACCCAAATTCAGACCCGCTGATCTTGGTAGCGGCGGCGGGATGGAGAATTCGATCGACTGCTCCTTTTAGAATTTCAAAGCAGGCAATACTGAGAAATCCCGCAATCCCCAATGCTCCAACCGCTTCAAACTTTTGATGACCGTACGGGTGTTCCCGATCGGGCTGGGGCGAGGCAGCGCGGTTGGCCCAGAGTCCAAGGACATTATTGGCGCTATCTGTCAGGCTATGAAGAGCATCAGCAATCAGACTCAGCGATCCGGTGGCAAGTCCGACGGCTAACTTAATGCCTAGGACAAACAAATTGAGAAAAAGCGTTTGAATCAGAACTTTTTGAACTTGCGATCGGGTGTCGTGAGGCATTGAATGATTATGAGCTGCCATGGGATAACCTAAGTGCCAATCTACTGCACCCTACCCTATCGCATCAGTGGGCGTTAATCTAGCATGACATCTATTTTTAATACACCAGATTGACCATTCATTCGATCGTGTTTATTAATATCTTGAATTTCTCCATCGGAAATGGCCCGCGCTAGAAGTTTATAGTTTCCCGCATCTTTTGGAGTCCAGCGATACCGCCATAGAGTCCATTCGTGGGGCGATGATGGTTGGTTTTGATCTGCGATTTGCCAACTGTTTCCGCCGTCAGTACTGACTTCAACACGAGTGATAGGACGGCTACGATCGAGAGCAATTCCTGCCACTAGTACCCCGTCTTCCCACCCTGCAATCCCTGATTTTGCTAGGGTTACGCGATTATGTTGGTTCCAGATCCGATCGGTTTGAACTTGACGTAATAGTGCGTGAGTCGGGATTTCAGCAGTATTTGACCAGCCTTGATTTTCCCAGAAGCCTTTTTTTGTGGTTGCGATCGCATTCAATTCAGTTAGCCATTTTGGTTGCTTTTGGCCAAAGTGTCCCGGAATCAGAATTCGTAATGGAAACCCATGTTCTTTGGTCAAGGGTTTATCATTCATTTGATGTACCAAAAATACATCAGGTTTAGTGAGTTCCTCAATTGGCAATGTAGTTTCATACCAATCATTGGCTTTCATCGCCATTTCGATCGCAGTGCTTTTAAGGGTTGCTTTTTCAAGAAACGGCAACAACCGAGTCCCCGCCCATTTTGCATTACCAATTAGATTTCCGCCAGATGGATTGCCAATGCATTCCATGGTGAGGTAGAAACTCTCCTGCGGAGCCTTTAAAATATCATCAAAGGTGAGAACTACAGGCGTTTCGACTTCACCGCCGATCGTGAGTTTCCAAGTGTCTAGATTAACTCTAGAAGTCAGCGCATAATTCTGGACATAGAAATCGCTGAGTGGGGTAATGAGATGATCTGGTAGCGAGATTTTTGGGTTGATTAGATCTAATAAAAACAGTGGATCAATTGTTTTAGATTGGCAACCCGTGATAAGGCTTGCGCCCAGTAATGCGCCGGAAGTGGTGAGGAGATTTTGAATGAATTGACGGCGTTGCATGGAAAACTAATGACAATTACAATTTCTATCGTCTCATCAAATGGAGACCGCACAACATCATTCCACTCGCTTCAAGTTTTTTTTCATCAACCTGGAAAATATGGCGAACTCGTCCAATGACTTTTTCAAATGACAATAGTCCCGACTTTCGAGTGACATGTTAGAATCACAATACGGAGTTGAATATGTATTATGGCTTACAGTGATTTTACAATAGATCAAGTTCAAGAGTTGTTTGAGATTTCTCTAATTGTGAATCAATCATTATTTAGTGACACTACCGGAGTTCTGCCATCCGATCGTCTGCGCTTAGATTTAGATGAAAACTTGCCTTTAACGATCGCAATCAATAGTGAAAAGGCCCGATCGGAATTTTTGATTGCACCTGTGTTAGCTGAAGTTCGACGTCATTTGAACTATGAATGCAGCTTGTTTTCTGGAACCGAATTTTCAGTGGAGCCAGAGCAGGGACTGCGTGGGTATTGTGACTTTATTTTGAGTGCGGGAACGGAACAGTATTTTATCAGTGCACCCATTGTGACGATCGTGGAAGCTAAGAATGAAAACCTCTCGGCTGGACTAGGACAATGTATTGCAGAAATGGTCGCAGCACAGCGATTTAATATTAAGAAAAATCATCCGATCGATTCAATTTATGGTGTTGTGACTACTGGAACTAACTGGCGATTTTTACGATTACGTGAGAGAACTGTAGTGATTGACTCAGTCGAATATTACATCAATCAGGTGGATAAAATTCTCGCTATTTTACTACAACCTTTTGCAGAGTTGGCGGCACAGAAATGATCGGTGGAAGCGATCGGCCCTGATTTTATTGTGAGTAATGGGGATAGAAGATCTATCGACCATCCCCAACACAAATTGTCTAGCTTAGGGACTTACGGTCCCATCAAAATCACATTGTCAATTACATGAATAATTCCATTGGTTGCCTCAATATCAGTCAGGACTGCCGTAGCATTTTTCACCTCATTCTTTTTGAAATTCAATCGAATAGTCGTCCCTTCTAAAGAGGTCACTTCAGACAATTTTTCCAAATCAGCTTTAGTATATTTCCCGGAAACAACGTGATAAGTCAAAATTCGGCCCAATTGTGGTGGATTCTGGACCAAACTTGTAATTGTTCCTGGTGGCAATTTTTCAAAGGCACTATTCAATGGTGCAAATACCGTAAATGGCCCAGGAGATTGCAATGCTTCCACTAGTCCAGCCACTTGAACAGCCGTGACTAGGGTAGAAAACCGATCGTCGCTCACCGCAATTTCAACAATATTAGGCATAGTCAAACATCTCCAAAATAAAATCATAGTCCCCCTTAGCAAGGGGGATTTAGGGGGGATCAACCTAACGATATTCCTGATTCTGAATGTCTCGAATTCGAGCTTCTGGACGCAGGAAACGATCCATTTGGGCTTCAAAAAACTGACGATTTGCCATCAAATGATCTGGATCTTCGTCATCTAATGGATATAACAATGCTGCGCGCAATGCTTGAATGACCGCAGATGTGACACAATACATCGATCGTTGGAAACTGACTGCCAACTGCACAATTGTGTCCCCTTCACCACGACAATGTTGTTTGTAATACTCCACCAAATAGTCCGGCAGGAAATGCAACATATCCTGAGCCAAGAATGTAGGTGGAATACCAGCGGTGCCAACTGGAAACTTATCGGCATACAGCACGCCATAATGAAAATCGGGCTGAGCATCTGGAACTTGGCCAGCTTGAGCATTGTAAGATTTTGTGCCTCGGAAAGGTGCTGTGCGATAGAAGACGGCTTCTACATAAGGTAATGCAGCTTCATAGAGCCAGGTGAATCCCTTTGATTTTGGAATAATTTCAAAGCATTCGCCTTTAATGTAGACATGGTGATAGATGGGCCGACCCGCGATCGCAAAAATCCCATTCACGAGGAAATCCATTGCCGCTGGAACACTCGTCATCTTACCTTCATCATACAAATCCGACATTTCAAAAAACACCGGAGCCATAACTTCCCAAAACAAACCTAAGTTTGAATAGTAGGACATTTGGCGACATTGCTCATAGAACATATCGGGAAACAATTTGTACAATCCCAACATGACTGGATTGCCTTTAAAATACGCATTGATTGCCCGATCGCAATTCTGTTTGTATTCGTCAGTATCTAGAAATCCATCAAATTGATTCCAGGGTTTGTACATATCCCGATGCCACAACATCGATCGCATACATTCCTCTGCGAATTCCATGTTGATCCGATCGTGCCAAAGATGATGCAATATAGTTGGCAAATCCTTTTTCAATTCACCCTGTGCCATGAACTCTCGTAGCTCCGGATGGGCATCTCCACAGCCGCGCCAAATACGAAGATCTGCATTGTCTCCAGAATACTTATTCTCACGATCGAGATATTCATCAGAAATAAGATATTTATTCCAAGGCAATGGATTCAAAAAGACTTGCTCAGCAATATAAAGTAAATCCCGCCAATAAAAATCCATTGGCACTGCATAGGCTTTGTACAAACCAATAATTTGCATCAAATTTTCTGGCGTATCAGGCAGCATCGTGCCACCCGCCTCGAGACGATGAATGATTTCCGCTAGGGGATGAGTGGATGGTGGAATCTTAGTTTTAGGTGCTTCAAGGGTTTGGGTCATTTTACTTCTTCCTGAATATCGGGTTATTAGCTAGATCCGATCTGCCCAAATCCCCCTTAGTAAGGGAGATTAAGAGTTAGAAACTATTCTCAATTCTTCATTCTCAATTCAATCTCCGATCCCCTTTAGCAAAAGAGTTAGGGGAATTTTCAGAAACCATCACATCACAAACGCGATCGCATCAGAGGTGACCTGTGACCATCGTACTAACCAACTCGGCTGAATGCCTAGGAATATGATCACGGCTGTTAATATAAAGGCGGGCATATATTCCCATCTTGCCACGGGAGCATAGTAAGAGCTTTTTGTATCGAGCTTCCCAAAGCAAGTTTGGTTCAGCAAAATCACAAAATAGACTGCTGTTAATGCGGTCCCGAGGATGGTTATCAAAGTCTGGACTGGGAATGCCGCAAAACTGCCTTGGAATACCATAAACTCTGCAACAAAACCGACCATTCCCGGAATTCCAGCACTTGCCATAGCTCCAAGGATCAGAAGGGCCGATATCATCGGTAATCCTCGAATTGGATTCAGTAAACCGTTTAGCAACTCTAATTCCCTTGTGCCAACCTTAGATTCAATCATGCCAATGAGATAGAAGAGCAAGGCCAGAATCAAACCATGAGCAACCATTTGGGAAATTACCCCAATCATACTCAAGGGAGTGAGTGCCGCTGTTCCGAGAATGATGTAACCCATGTGACCGATCGAGCTGTAAGCGACCATACGCTTCATATCAGTCTGTGCGATCGCACAGAAACTACCATAAATTACCGTAATCGCTGCGATCGTGGCCATCACCGGAGCTACGGAAACCCAGGTTTCGGGAAACAATCCAACAGCAAATCGAATAATTCCATAGGTTCCAAGTTTCGATAAAATCCCGCCCAACATAATCGATACTGGAGCCGAAGATTCGACGTAAGCATCGGGCAGCCAAGAATGCAGCGGTACCAAGGGCGTTTTAATCCCAAAGCCAACGAGTAATAGCGCTAGCAATACTAATTGAGTGTTGCGAGATAAGTCCGTGGTATCGATCGCGCCATATTCAAAACTCGCCGCCCCCGTCAACCAATTCATGGCTAGAAATGCAGCCAGAATCAGGACTCCTGATAATGCTGTATAGATCAAAAACTTTGTGGCCGCATATTCTCGTTTTGCACTGCCCCAAATGACAATTAAAAGGTAGAACGGAATTAATTCGACTTCGTAGAACAAAAAGAACAACATCAAGTTCTGTGCTAGAAACGCGCCAATCACCCCAGAATTCACGAGTAGGAGCAGCGAGTAAAACAAACGAGGACGCTTCAAATCTTCGCCCGGTTTGAGACCAACAGAACTATTAAATGCCAACAGCACTGTCAATAAATTTGTCAATGCTACCAATGGAAACGATAGTCCATCGATCGCCAAACTATAGTTCAATCCCAAATCAGGCAGCCATGGGAGAAACTCCTGCATCTGCAACCCGATATGACTGAGATCAAACATCACGCCTGTCGCGATCGTTAATAACAAACTAATTGATGCAAATCCGATCGTTATCGATCGGGACAACGCTAGTGATATCACACCGGGATAAAATCCAACAATCAATGAACCGAGCAATGGAACCAGGATTAAAGCACTTAGTATCATAAAAAATTCCTAACCCACATTCAAAAGGGGATAACACAACCACAACCCAATACCAACCAAACCCAATACGATCGTCAACATATAAAATTGCGATTGACCGGACGTGCTGTATTTCAAACTCTGACCACTGAGCAATGTTGCAAAGCCAAAGAAATTACCGACACCGTCAATCCAAATCCGATCGAAACTAGACAACAATCTCGATGAAATGGCGACAAATCCAATAATGGTATTGCGATACAGTTGCGGCGTGTAAAAGTCATAGGCAAACAAATCTTGAAGTGCCTGAGATGGAAGCTTTACAGGTTTTGAAACTGTTGGACTGAGGTAAATCACGGCAGCTAATGCAATTCCTGACACTGTTGACCAAGTGAGAATCACAGCACTGTCTTTACTAATTTCAGCCCAATTCGGCAAAGCATCAGCGGCTGACAGTATTAACGGTAAGTGAAGCACAAATCCCATCACGATCATCATCGGAAAAATCATCCAGTAATGGACTTCCGGCGAGCGTTCCGTAAACTTTGTGGCTTTTCCTAGAAACACCTGACAGAATACCCGTGTGAACCCAAACGCCAACATTGCATTTACCGCAATTACCAGTGCTGCCAACCAGGGATGGGGAGTTCGTAACCCTTCCACAAGTTGCAACATTGCCCAAAATCCGCCGAAGGGAGGCATCGCAATCATAGCCAATCCTCCAACCGCATAGCTCAGGCCCGAAATTGGACGGCGACTAAATAGTCCACCCAACTGCGTCACATCCTGCGTCACACTATTCCAAACCACTGCACTGGAACTCATGACCATCAATGCCATTGCCAACGCATGAGACAGACTCAATAGCAAGGCAGCCTGAATATTTCCAGTTCCAACAGCAATGAAAACACAACCCATCAATACACTGGTGGGATAGGACAATGTGCGTTTCACATCAATTTGAGCGATCGCAATCAATGAACCCCCAACTGCTGTCAATGCACCAATAAAGATCGCAAAATTCAATACCGTCGGAGATAACGCGAGTACGGGTTGAAGCTTCACTAAAACCCAAGCTCCCACTTGTACCACTAGGGAATTTCTTAAAATGGTCCCTGGCACCGGACCTTCCATCGCTTCATCCAGCCACAAATGCAATGGGAATTGTGCGCATTTGCCCATCGGACCAGCCAGCAATGCCAACCCCAACAGCGTCATTACCTTCGGATCGACATTTGCCGTTTCTGCCCAAATAGCCAATTCGGTATAGTTCCAAGTGCCTGCGATCGGCAACAAAGCCACCACACCCATCAATAGAAATAAATCACCCACCCGTTTAGTTAAGAACGCATCCCGTGCCCCCGTGACAACCAATGATTGGTTAAACCACAGCCCTAACAATAGATAGGTTCCGAGCGTTAGTAATTCCAGCGCAATGTATCCAAAGAATAAGGAATCATTCAATACCAGAAAATTCATTCCGGCTTCAAAGAATGCTAACAATGAGAAAAATCTAGCCCATCCCCAGTCCAATTCTAAATACCCTATTGCAAACACCTGCGCTAGGAAATTCAATCCCGTAATAACGGTACAAGCCGTCAATGCGATCGGATCGATATGAAATGGAATCGATAAATCTAAATTCGCGACTTGAAGCCAAGGCACCGTAAAATCGACCGCTGGATTGTCCCATGCATAAAAGAGCGCCACCGATGCATGAGCAAATGCAATCAATGACATCAACGCATTCACATATCCAGCAGGCCGTGGACCCGTGCGACGGGTAATGCCTGGGAACCAAATAACGGAAAAAGCTGCACCCATCAGGGTATAGATCGGTAGCAACCATATAGATTGAATTAGAGGATGTGACATTGTCGGTTCCTAACAGTAACTATCGGATTGAATCTATGCTCTATTCTATTTTCATTGAGTATATACAATTAAACATGATGACCTGAGCAAAGTCATGGGGCATCTGTGTGGTTATTCTGATTGTATCAATAGAGTTTTCATCATGAATAGATAATTGTCAACTCCTAATATCAGTTAAATTGATGGTAGCTAGATGATAGATCCACTAGATTCCTAGGTGCTTGGCTACGGGGTCGATCGGAAAATGATTTAAATGTTGATTTAAGTATTTATTTGAGTACTGTTGAGGAGTCTATGTTGAGTTGGGAACCGGGTTCTAATATCTCGCGGATGCAGCGAGAGCGAGCTTGGGTGGAGATTGATGTGGCGGCGATCGACCATAACATTCGGCAAATTCGCAAGTTGCTAAAACCGGGAACGGATCTAATGGCAGTTGTTAAGGCAGATGCCTATGGTCATGGGGCGGTCACTGTCGCGAAGGCAGTTCTGAATGCTGGGGCGACTTGGCTTGGGGTAGCGACGATTCCTGAAGGCATTGAACTACGAGAGGCGGAGATTGAATCGCCAATTTTGGTATTAGGAGCCACTAATTTACCAGAGCAGGTGAGGACGATTGCCCGTTGGAACCTTTCGCCTACGCTTTGTACTCTGAAGCAAGCCTTACTTTTTTCAGATGCAATAGGCGATACGGGGGCTTTGTCAGTGCATTTAAAAATTGATACGGGAATGTCACGATTGGGAATACGTTGGACAAATGCGATCGAATTATTTGATCTTGTAAAACAATTACCAAATTTAAAAGTTGTAGGCGTATATTCTCACTTTGCTACCGCCGACGATCCGGACCCGATGATTATGAAAGATCAACAACAGCGATTTGAATCTGTATTAAAAGCCTGCCAAATTTCTGAAACCATTCCGCGTCACTTTGCCAATTCAGCCGCAATAATTGTTGATTCATCTCTACAATATAATATGGTCCGCACAGGTTTGATTACCTATGGACTATATCCAGCCCCCCATTTACGCGATCGGATTCATTTAATTCCAGCATTACAGGTGAAAGCGCGGATTACTCAAGTGACGACAATCCCAGCGGGGACGGGCGTAAGCTATGGACATCGGTTTGTTAGCGATCGAACCATGACGATCGCGGTGATTGGGGTTGGTTATGCAGACGGAGTTCCGCGCAGTTTATCAAATAAAATGGATGTATTGATTCGCGGTAAACGGGTGAAACAGATTGGTTCAATTACTATGGATCAAATCATGTTAGACGTAACGCAGATTCCGAATGTTCAAGAGGGAGAAGTGGTGACCTTGTTGGGAAAAGATCAACTGGACTCCATTAGTGCGGATGATTGGGCAGAGAAATTAGGAACGATTTCTTGGGAGATTCTGTGTGGATTTAAAAATCGACTTCCCCGAGTAATCGTCGGACAAACGACAGAACGACAGTAGCGCGATCGGTCATTTGAATAAAAAAACATAGACATTTCTCTGATAGTTCTCGATCGATTCTTTTAATCTCCTTGCTACATGAATGAGTTTTATAATGCCCATCATTAGCCCGATCGCTAGCCCCATAGCCATAGCCCCATGCTAACCCAAACCTATCTCGCCCATCTCCCCGAAACCCTGAACGCGCTCAAACAAGCCGACGATCGCTGGACAGCACTACGATCGTCGTCCAATCCAGAACCGCCGAACGTCATCAGCAAACTCCAAACTACGCTAGCTAATCTGGACTACGACGTAATCGTTGCAGGCGGAACCTTAGGATTACCGATCGCCTTAACATTGGCTATGCAAGGACACAAAGTCGCTATCTTAGAACGGGGAATTCTCAAAGGCCGCGAACAAGAATGGAACATTAGCCGGGATGAATTACGCGGGTTAGTTGAACTCAACATGCTAACCCAACCAGAATTAGACCAAGCGATCGTTAGTGAATTCAACCCAATTCGGATCAAATTCGGCGATCGGGAGATTTGGACCAAAGATGTCTTAAATGCAGGCGTAGATCCAATTTATTTACTAGAAACCCTCAAACAAAAGTTTCTTAAACTCGGCGGGAAACTAATTGAACAAGCCACCTTCAAAACAGCCACTGTTCATCCTAACGGCACTGAAATTCACTATGAATCTAATAATCAATCCAACAATCAATCCAACTCCATTACTGCCAAATTGTTAATTGATTTAATGGGTCACAATTCACCGATCGCATTACAATCCCGCGACGGCGAAAAACCCGATTCCGTCTGTCTCGTCGTCGGCACCTGCGCCACAGGCTACCCCGAAAACAATACCGCCGACCTGATCGCCTCCTTCACGCCCATTCAAAATCAATGCCAATATTTTTGGGAAGCTTTCCCCGCCAGCGCAGGCCGAACCACCTATCTATTCACCTATTTAGATGCAGAACCCGATCGTATTTCCCTCGAAACCCTATTTGACGAATACTTTCGACTGCTCCCCACCTACCAAAACATCACCCTTGACCAACTCAATCTCAAACGCGCCTTATTCGGAATTTTCCCCTGCTACAAAGACAGCCCGCTGGTTCCCGACTGGGATCGGATCCTATCACTGGGTGACGGCAGCGGTGCCCAGTCGCCCTTAAGTTTCGGAGGATTTGGAGCCATGATGCGACACTTAATTCGACTATCGGACGCGTTGCATCAAGCCATTTCCACCGACTGCCTCGATCGCGCTAGTCTCGAACTTATCCAACCCTACCAACCCAACCTCCAAGTTACCTGGCTTTTCCAGAAATCCATGAGCGTTAAACTGAAGCAAAAATTACCGCCCGAACAAATCAATCAACTTCTCGCCGATGTATTCGGAGAAATGGAACAACTAGGAGATCTCGTCCTGAAGCCATTTTTGCAGGATGTCGTACAGTTCGGACCACTGACCCAAACGCTCTGGCGATCGTCCTTAAAATCGCCCTTGATCCTGTTTAAAATCCTGCCCCAAGTCGGACTCTGGACTTTATTAGATTGGATACGACATTTCGTGAATTTGGGTTTTTATACCGCAGTTGACGGAATAATCGATCGTAATCTCCCTGTTCTGCTTCCCTTTCTAAGCGCCCAATCGCCTGCCTTCCAATATCGATCCTATCGTGCTATTGAAGCCTTTAAATACGGATCCGGTAAAGACTACTCTCTGCCTAACAATGAACTTGATAATGAAGACGTACAGCCCTATGGGGGATTACAATAGGTTGAAACCTTTTTCTTGTTGACGATCGGTCTATGCAACTTTCCCTTGCGCGGCGCTGTTTCATCCGTGAAATCCGTCAGCCGGACGAAATTATTAATCTTGAGCGAGCCGCGCTGTACATTGCTCAAGAAGCTCACCCCACCCTCGACATTGATGAGTCGATTGCTAGCCTAGATTCGATCGCCTGTGTTATCCGCGATCGGATCCCTGAGAGCCGTTATCCGCTAAAAATCATTCAAACGATCAACCAATATCTATATGCCGAATTGGGTTTTCGAGGCAATCGAACTGACTATTACAACACCCAAAACAGCTACCTAAACCAGGTTTTAGAACATCGCCTCGGTATCCCCATCACCTTGGCGCTAGTTTATCTTTCGGTTGCGAAACGCCTTGACTTTCCTATGTTGGGCATTGGAATGCCGGGACATTTTTTAATCCGGCCTAATGTCGGTGAGATGGATATCTATGTCGATGCTTTTAATGGCGGCGAAATCTTATTTCCGCAAGACTGTGAAGCACTGCTACAAAAGCTCTACCAAGAACCCGTACGCCTCAGTCCTGACCTGCTTCAGAGCGTCAGCAATCGTCAATTTTTAGCTCGGCTATTGGGAAATCTAAAGGGTGTTGCTATTAATAAAGGCGATGTTCCCGCCGCCCTCGCCGCAGTCGAACGCATTCTACTGCTATTCCCCAATGCGCCCGCCGAACTGCGAGATCGAGGCATTCTTTATTTCCAACTTCGACGTTGGCAAGAAGCCCGTCACGACCTAGAAATTTATCTAGAAACAGACCCAACGGCTGGCGATCGAGATTTGATTCAAGATCTCTTACGCAAAATAAACAGCTAGAAAATAACCCAAAATAAGGAGCGATCGAATAATTCGATCGCTCCTATTACAGGCATAAATTCATATCGTCCGAATCAATTCAGTATCTGCAAATAACTAATTTCAATCTTAAAAAAGCTTCAACTGTTACTTTTTGCCTAAAACCTGATCTTTAGTTTCCGTAAATTTGGAATAGAACTCTTGGCGTTTCTCAGACTTGAGCATAAAGCGGGTTACGAACCAAGCAGAATATCCCAAACCCACAAGCTCCAAAATTGGCTCAACCAATGGAATTTCATTGAGTGCGCTGAGCAAAGCTAACGTCAATTTCACAGAAACGATCGCACCGAACACCAACCCCAAGGACACAATGAGCTGCTTGTACTCACTAAAAAAATCGCCAAGAATCGTATCTAAATTGCTGACTACTTCTACACCTTTAGACAGCATAGCCTTCAACTCAGCCGTACTCTCATCGCTCTCAAGGGGGGCTAAAGAGCCGCTCTCCTCTAAGTTAGCATTAATTTGTTCCTCAGCCAATTTTAATTCATGCATAAGACTACCCAATACTCTACTACCCACTAATATTACTTCGTCTTCTGAAAATCATGCATCTGCTTTTAGAGATAAATTCATCCGAAACGATAGTAAAACCTTATCAAACTGGCTTCAGACTTTACACATTACGATACATTGCAGGATGTAAGGATCTATGCTGGAATTTATGCAAATAGAAAATATTAATCTACAGGGCAACACTCCGATGGACTTGTTGGAATATCAGGCAAAAAATCTTTTTCGGACCATTGGAATTCCAGTCCTTTCGTCTCAACGCATCGATCGGATCCAGGATCTAAAGCGCCTCACTATTCCATATCCCATTGTTCTCAAGTCACAGGTTCACGTTGGCGGTCGGGGGCGACTTGGAGGAATTCGCTTTGTGGACAATACAATCGATGCGATCGCCTCGGCCCAAGTTCTTTTTAACCTTTCCATTTTAGGTGAAAAACCCAGCGCTCTCTTGGCCGAACCCAAATTTCAAACCGCCCACGAATATTATCTAGCCGTAACCTTAAATCGATCGCTAAGGCGACTGGTTCTATTGGGCAGCGTCAAAGGTGGCAACGAAGTTCGTAGCGCCATTGACTCGACGTATCAGGTGGTGGTGGAAGGAGAATTTTCTCCCTTTTATACGCGGCGGTTATCCATAAAAATGGGCTTAGAAGGCCCGCTAATGACCTCTGTAAGTTCGGTGGTAGAAAAAATGTACTATCTGCTGGTGGAAAAAGACTTAGATTTAGTAGAAATTAATCCTCTAGGCGTAAGTGACTCGGGCGAAGTCATGGCGCTGGATGGGAAAGTATCGGTCAACGATGGAGCAATGGCACGTCATCCTGATCTAGTCGCCCTAGTTCCCCAACCGATCGTCCTCCAAGTTGACCGAGACCCCAAGAGCGACAGCCAAAGCCCGCTTTTATCCGTACAATCGACCTTAGAAACGCAGGGGATGGTTGGGCTGCTGTGTCATGGTTCGGGACTAACGATGGCGA
This sequence comes from Synechococcales cyanobacterium GL140_1_metabat_312, assembly GCA_025351345.1. Classification (GTDB taxonomy): domain Bacteria; phylum Cyanobacteriota; class Cyanobacteriia; order Leptolyngbyales; family Leptolyngbyaceae; genus JAAFJU01. The sequence continues at coordinate 3,233 of JANXWB010000040.1, read as the reverse complement.
CTATGGATAGTTTCTATCAGGCGGGCGGGAAGCCGATTGCTTTTTTAAATATGGGCAATGAAACTAGTCATAGCTGGGATATGCAGACTTTTTGCGATCGATTAATTCAGGGCTTAGAACAAATTTCTAAAACCCCTCAAGTCCAGATAATTCTATTAAATTTAATCAGCGGAATTGTAACGGGAGAGGCGATCGCAACTGCCTTATTACAATTTCTCCATCACTACCATCCCCAATCTCCCTATTCCCGATCGACATCCAGCACAATTCAGCAGAGTTCTGCCCCATCTGTCATTCCTCAAATTGTGGTGCGATGGATGGGACCAGATATCGAGGGCGCAAAATTGAAATTAGCCGCTAGCCCCATTGTGATTTTTGACGATTTAGATAGTGCGATCGGAGAAGTTTTGAAATTAGTTAAACAAAACAAAGCCAAGGCTTAATCAGATCTTAATCACATCAATTCTGTGAAATCACGTATCTTAGCTCCTAGGTACGTGTTGTTTACATACCTCAACTGTTGGTATTCAAATTCTCAGAACAACTACTGATGTAAGGCTGGTCAATGCTCTTGTACTTTCTCTCTAATAGTCGCCCATAGCAGTTACTTTCAGTCTAATGAATACAAACTATATACGGCTATTTTTTGGGTAACTATTGATACGTACTAACTAAGATGTTACCCATTCAGGATTGCCAATTACTAGATCAGCACTCTAATATCTAGTATGTGTGAGATATTGATTTATAGTAACCTGATATTTACACATCCTAGTTCTGACAGGCGAGATGAATGGATTTAATAAGGCTGATATTAATGAGAATTAGAACATTTTTGTATTGATTTTTACAGCAAACTTCAATCTCTAGTATTCACATTCAACTTAGTATTGTCTGTTGATTGCTCTTGTAAGCCCTAATTTATCGAATTTCTTTCATTTGAATTGATGCCCTATGATTTTTTCTCTCAATAGCCAAGTAATCATTCAAGGCATCTCAGGATCCTTAGGTAAAACCTACGCACCCCTCATTCGGAACCATGGAACATCATTAGTCGCAGGAGTGAGTCCTGGCTATGGGGGTAGTGACCTTGGAGGGGTGCCCGTTTTTGACATGGTGGAGCAAGCTGTTTTGCATCATGGCCCGATCGATATCTCTATCATTTTTAGTCATCCCTACGATGTTCTTGATGCGGCAACCGAAGCCATGCGCGCTGGAATTCGGCAGTTAATCATCATTAGCCAGGGCGTGCCACCGATCGATATGATCCATTTGATTCAGCAGGCTGATGCTAATGACACCTTGGTGGTAGGTCCGAATAGTCCCGGCATAATTATTCCGGAAAAGATGTTGCTGGGAATTCATCCACCGATGTTCTATACGCCGGGACGTGTTGGCATAATTACTCGTAATGGTCCGTTAACCTACGAAATTGCACGCATTATGACCAAAGCAGGGATTGGTCAATCGATCGCAGTTAGTCTCGGGTCAGATTCAATTCTGGGTTCAACATTGCCCCAGTGGCTAAAAATTTTAGAGGACGACGACAATACGGATGCGATCGTTTTAGTCGGTGAAATTGGGGGCGATAGTGAAGAAATGGCCGCTAGCTATATCAAAGAATCAATCGATAAACCTGTAATCGCTTACATTGCAGGACACACTGCTCCACGAGATCGGCGAATGGGCCATGCAGGAACAATTATCGACACTCAATTGGGAGGATTTGGACCCGATTTGGGGACCGCCGAAAGTAAAGTATCAGCATTAAAAGCAGTCGGTGTGCCTATCGCGGATCGGCCTAGCCAAATTCCAGACTTATTGCAACGCTTGCTCACACCTAAACGGAAAGCTCGAACCACAGCAGTACGAGCCGAACGGTCAGCGAGCTAGTTTATGACTAACTAATTCATGACTGGCTATTTATAGTCACGCCAAACAGCAACTAATAATCCTTGTAATTCAACGTCCATCGCTTTAAGCTCTGTTTCGGGATAAAGCGTCCGATCGGGATTTCCGGGCATCAGGAATACTTTAGTGCCTTTTTTGTGATAGTACTTCAGAGTGGTTTTTCCACTGACATGAGCTGCCACGATCGCCCCGTTTTTCACAGCCTTTTGATCGGTTACGGGCTGCATGATCACCATATCACCATCATCAATCAATGCTTCAATCATGCTATGACCGCGAACTTTTAAAGCAAAATGTCCGGGTTTCAGCATCAAGTTAGAAAAATCAAGCATTTCCACTTCAATGTCTGGAAAATTCTCAACAAGACTGGTTGCGGCGATCGCACCCACTACAGGAATACCGCGAGGACGATTGTGTAGAAGACGAATAGTCCGGGCTTGTCCCTCGTCCCAACCAATGTATCCTTTTTTTCGTAAATGCTCTAGACGGCTCTGGATAGGGGCCGGAGACTTTAATGTCATCGCCCGCATCATCTGCCGAATCGAAGGAGAATGTTGCTTTGTGGTGATGTAGTCCACAAGCCAATCGTAGAGCTGCTGCTGGGCTTCAGTCAGGGATTCTAAATTATCAAGGTAGTCCATAGGTCAAGACGTGAACACAGAACAAAGGAAAGAGTATAGAACATTTGTATCCTAAAACATATGAACTGTCTAGAGCGTTTTTAAAAATAGTCCCAATCCTAAGGGTGCTAAACGTGATGCAATGAATAGTAGGGATAGATTCCAAGGATAAAAGACTCATGGGACGTGTGCAGCAAGCCATTAAGATTTTTTTTAGAGATGGAATAGGACGATCGGTGCGGCCTATTTTGATCGCGATTTGTTGCGCGGCGATGCTAGGATTTCTGGCGAGTTGCAGTCCATGGAGCGGCGATAAGGACGATCGGCGTACGACGGTAGAATTTTGGACAATGCAGCTTCAGCCTCAGTATACGGATTATTTTACGGGTGTAATTTCGCAGTTTGAAGCAGAAAATCCGATGCTGAGAATTAACTGGGTAGATGTGCCTTGGTCAGGAATGGAAGGCAAGATTTTGACGGCGGTGGCCGCGAAGACGGCTCCTGATGTTGTGAATCTCAATCCAAATTTTGCGTCCCAACTGGCGAGCAAGGGTGCTTGGCTTGATCTGAGCGATCGGATTCCAAAACCCGTCCAGATGCAATATTTACCAAAGATTTGGGACGCAAGTACGATCGAGGGTAAAGCCTTTGGGATTCCATGGTACTTGACAACGCGAATTGCTATTTATAATCAAGCCCTTT
>JANXWB010000013.1 GCA_025351345.1 Synechococcales cyanobacterium GL140_1_metabat_312 | reverse complement strand
TAATGTCGTGACCGATCGCGCCGATATGACGACCATTTTCATCATCAATAGGGGTAACGAGGGAGACCATCCATTTTTTAGGAGACGGGTCAAAGTAAATGCCTGTCCAGCGAGGAATTCGAGAAGGATTGTTGGTTTTATTTGCGATCATTATATATTCTTCCTTGGTCATATCCAGATCCGCAAGATTTTGCAGTCCCCAAGGTGTACCATTCCAATAATTAGCACCAGCATTACTTGAACTCGCGATCCAAAGGTCCGTAAAACTGGTTTGCCAACCGCGTCCATAGATTGTGTTGAGCTGATGGAATACTAGAATTTCTTGTTTTAATTCCTGAGTTAGCGCAACTCCTGAACCGATAAATACTGTTGCATCTTGTAAAGTGTCAAAGTCTTTCAGGGGTCTAGATTGGTCAAAGTTGCGATAAGTCCCGTCAGACCAAGGCTTCATTAAGATATTGAAGGCAATATCAGGATTGGTCGATCTTGCTTTTTTGATCTCGTTTAGGAGAATGGGTTTTAGATGAGTATGATTTTTTTGGGCGAGCTGGAAAATCTGACTTTCGTATTTACTACGGTTATTTACGTAGTCTTTAAGTTCGGTAATGGTTTGGGTTTTTATAGTCGCAACAGCATGACGATAACCAATGATTAGTGAGAGTCCAGAAAGCCCTAAGATGGGCAATCCGAGCCAAAGCATGGACTTGTAAAGAATCGATCGGCGAATCGCCAAGGGAATATGCTTGGTAATTTGATACATCTGAACTGAGATAGGGATGGAACAAGTAGAAAAATATTTATTTAATCTAGTTTTATGACCTAGGGTTCCCAAGCTCTATACTTTTTCACCAGATAGGTAAGTGTTTTTTACGCAAAATTGAGCTAAATTGACTTAACCCTTAGATAGTTTAATTATCTATACTTTACAGCGATTCACTACATAAATTGATTTATAACGATCGGTAAAATGCCAGTAGATCTTTAGCAAGTGCTTTATTGGTATAGCAAGACATACAGCGTTGGTAGCCCGATCGTCCTAAATTCTGAGTAAAGCTCTGATCGTCAATTAATTGCGAAAGCCGATCGCATAATGCGGTCGAGTCCCCTTCTGGAAATACCAATCCCGCATCTGCAATCACATTGGGAATCTCGCCAGAATCGGACCCTATTACTGGAACTGCCGCAGCCATTGCTTCAATTAATACATGACCAAATTGTTCTTTCCAACCTGTGGCGGTTAGTGTTTTAAATTGGTACGTTGTTTCTGAGGGCAAAACTAATGTATTCATGGCGCTAATATACTGTGCAACTTGATCATGTTTGACGCTATCCAGTTGAATTAACTGACTATCTAATCCTAATTCTTGTGCAGTTTTTAGTAATTCAGATTTAAGCTCACCCCGTCCGAGAAGTAGAAGTTTAAACGATCGATTTCCCAGTCCTGCTGCCGCTTTCAATAAGGTATGTAAGCCCTTTTCAGGAACAAATCGACCGACAAATCCAATCACAAATTCGTTGTCTTGAATACCAAGACGCATTCTAATTTCTGTTGAATCCTGTGGTTTGAAAAGAGTTTCATCTACTCCAAGTTGCGGCATAACTTTCATTGGACGATCGTAGCCTTTGTCTCGCAAGATTGCATAGCCAGCACTATTGCCAACAACAATACCATTAGTATTATTTAAATTGTAGTATTCTAACCAAGAGAAGGGGAATTTCAAACTATAGGGCAAATTCCACCAAGTAAAGAAGAGCATTTTTGCGTTCAATCTCAGCAATTTATTTAAGGTAATTAATTGAGCATAGGCCAGTGATTTTGAGCCTTGTTCTACTTGAATGATGTCGGGTTTAAACGATCGTAGCAATTCAACCAACCCCCAACCAAAACATAATGCCCCTTGATTGTTTTCACTAAAGTTTGCGATCGGCACCACCCGAAAATTTTTATCCTGCCAACCCCGTGATTCAATGGTGTCACGCATCACTCCGCCCGGTCTCCATCGCTTTGGAACGACGATCGTCACCTCTAAACTCGGATCAAGTTGAGCTAAAAGACGGAATTTCTCACAATTGAGTTTAATAATATAGGAATGACTGACAACCAGAATTTTCATGATTATTTGTTATTTGTTATTTTCTGTTTTCTATAAAGTTCATCGCGATCGCTGCACCATTGTCCGTTATCCCATAATCCCTTTACCTGCGACCATACTGCATCCCCAAATCCCAGCATATAGAAGACAAATCGTGATGCAATCTTTAAGGGTGAACCCGATTTATGGCAGGGTGGACGACCTAAGACATGACAATTGAACAACTGGCTATAAAAACGTAAACATTGAGTAGGTGTTAAATGCTTCAATCCCATAATAAAATGATTATGGTAGAACGTCATTTGATAGCCCAAGGATTTCGTTGTAATATCGTGACAGCCACCCGTTTCCTCACCTAAATGAACCAAATGGGACAATGGATCATACCAAATCAAATAAGGCGTTTTACGAAATCTTAATCCAAAATCGGATTCTTCTCGCACTGCACTCCCCCGATATCGCTCATCAAACCAAATGCCTTGTTCAAAGAAGATCTCGCGACGATAGGACATGTTACAGCCCCTTGCACTCAACACCTGTTGGGGTTTGACAGTATGGACTAAATTGATGTGGTACCAGGCGATCGCGGGATCCATTGCTTCCGGTGGTAAATCTTGTATTTCTAAATCACTAGAATGGTCCGCTAATTTCATCCGATCGAATACTCGACCAGCCACACCACCAACTTCAGGCCGATCGTAATTCTCAGCATGAGCCGCTAGATATCCTGTGGGCAATTCTATATCATCATCAACAAAGACTAAAATCTCACCTTTTGCACGGCGAACCCCATAATTTCGCGCTCCCGGTAAACTTGCCCAATCTAATTTAAAAAGTTTAATCTTGCCCCATTGAGCCATTTGATTCAGAAATCGATCGGTCTCTGGTTGATGATGGGCGGTTTGATCTACAACAATGACTTCAAATGCTGGATAATCTTGATTCAAAACATCATTGATTGAATCAATTAATGCTTGTTCTCGACCATAGGTTGCAATGATGACTGAAATAAAACGTGCCATAGCAATAAACCATGTGATTTGTATGTTGTCATGTAGAAAAAATCCATCTTTACCCAGAAATTTAGGGGGGATCCACTTCCATCTCTTTATCCAATTCCGGTAGTTTTAAAATTACTCCCGCCATAAACCAGTAATATACGGCCACCGGATCGACATCCAATGGATAGTAATAGGTGTTGTAGCTAATAAATAGAACAAACCCCCAAAGTGCTGCCCCCGAACCTCGAAGGTTGTTATCTTTTACTTTCCGGTATGCCTTAAAGGTCGCGATCGTTAGAGTGGTCACAACGGCCAACAAAAGCAACACCCCGATCGGTCCCAATTCATAAAGTACTTTGGGATAGTAGGTCTCGATTAGTTTAGTTTCACCAAATGCCCGTGCTGAATTGGTCGCCCGCCCTAGTCCCCGCCCCAAGATTCCTACAGCATCTCCCACAAATTCAAATTGACCTGCAATGAAATCTGTGGGAGGAGACGCTTCCCAACGGCTCGAGAAACTATCGATACGCTCTTTTACAATATCTGGAAATGCAGCCATAGCCCCAACAATTGCAAATCCCAACACTATTACAATAGGTAAAAAACGTTTTAAATTTGCGACTTGGCCCGTGACAAATAACAGCATAATCGACGCGATCGGGACAATAATTAATGCAATTCGCTGACCCGATAAGACCGCCATTAAGAAGTTTAGTGCCATCGCCACCATACCAATGATTCGCCAAATCCATTTACGATCGCAGAATGCTGTGGCAAAACTTGTAAATGCACTCGCAATCAAGTACCAACCCCACTGCCAAGGTGCAACAAAGGTTCCCGGCAACCGAATTACGCCCTGTTCGGGACTATAGAGCAGTGATCCGCCCACTAGACATCGCGATTCAATGGACGCTTTGAAGAGTGCTGAACCAGTGCCAACGGTGCCTTCACATCGACCTGTTTTTAAAAACATATATTGCAAAAATCCGAGACTACAACAAATAACCACTAATGAGGTGATAACTCGCATTAGAAAATAAAAGTCCCGTTTCGTTTTGAGTAAATAATAGGCACAGGGAATCAAAGGCACATACCCGAGGAAAACTTTTAGTCCCAAAATTCCCATGAGAAAAGGTTTTTCAGTTTTGGTCGCAAATTGCTGTAATCCATTCACAAAGAACAAGACTAAAAGGCAATATCCCAGAAGCAACATCAATGGAGTTTTCAAGTTAACTGGCAAAACAAAGGGCAAATTTTTAGCTTTGCAAGTTTGGTATAAGCTAATGACAGCGGGAACATAGAATGCATCCTTGGCAAGCTGTAAAACAGGATTATCTCCACCCCCGATCGCATAGGTAATCGAGCCGCCCAAGGGTAAATAGATCAAAAATCCATATAAGGCTTTCTCAGGATATTTAAACGAACTTAGTAAAATCAAAGTTGCCGCAAAGCCCCCAACACCGCCTTTAACTCCGCCCAATATCGCGCCAATTGCGCCTGTTACGATCGAGATCACCCCGGCCATGGTCATGAATTGGCTTAGTTCTTGTTTTGCTTTGTTAGCCTTACGTTTTTCGAGCTGTTGTTCCTTTAGGGTCAGAGGTACAATTTCGATGATTTCGATTGGTGTTGCGATCGTCCGATTCTTTTTAGACTTATTCGATTGGCCTTTTTTACTATTTTTACTTTTACTATTTTTATTAAGTAGTTTCTTTAGAGATTTTTTTGGCATGGGAATAAGGGTGACTAGGGGGAGATCCAAACGTTTGGAACAGTCGTGCTTAGAATTCCCATTTCTATCCGAAGTTCTCTACTGAACATTTTATGGTTTATTTTCTACAGTGAACTCCGCATCAAAATTAAGGGGAGATCCACGATCGGCGATAACAGGCTAGTTTCAGCCAGCCCCCATCTTCAATACCACCACCGCTAGTCCCAATAGCAAGCCAATTAGCGATGCTTCCAGAATGACGATTTGTTTGGGGCAAAGAGAGAAGACGGGGTGGGGATCGCAGATTTAAATAAAAGCTATAGCGGCACCGTGAAGACCCAATCCTTGTACTTGGGATCGCGGTTCTCCGTAATGGCGGTCACTTGGGCGCGCAATCGATCGGTAATTGGACGATCGGGTTTCAAATCGTACATCTCAATCCGCTTCACGGGCGTAATTTTGGCCGCAGTGCCGCTCAAAAACACCTCATCAGCAATAAAGAGTTCTGATTTATCCACCGGACGCTCTATGACTGGAATACCCATATCACGGGCGATCGTCAAAATACTGTCTCGGGTAATCCCTTCCAAAATATCTTGCTCAAAACCGGGAGTAATAATCGTTCCATTACGAACTATGAAAATGTTCATGCCCGAGGCCTCACTCACTTTCCCGTTAGAGTTCAGCAGAATCGCCTCATCAAAGCCCGACTCCACCGCTTCTGTTTTCGCTAAGGACGAAGTGATGTATGCGCCGCTGATTTTCCCGCGTAATGGCAAACTACGATCTTCCTGACGACACCAAGAACTAATGCGGCAGCTTACGCCATCGGGGGAAAGATAGTCGCCCAGTTCAATGCCGTAGACGAAGAATTCCTTCTCGACGTTGTGCAAGCGCGGTGCGATTCCGAGACCTGAGGTGTAGACAAATGGCCGGATGTAGAACGAGGTTTTAGGCTGATTTTTTTTCACAAACTCCGTAATGGTGGCAAAAATCTTTTCGGCGGGAAGGTCAAAATTCAATAATCGGGCGCTTTTGCTTAGACGATCGGCATGACGATCGAGACGAAATAGCAAAATCTGGTTCGGATTTGCGGGATCTGGAATGCCCCGTAATCCCCCAAATGCCCCGGTTCCGTAGTGCAAGGCATGGGTTGCGATCGAGATATTTGCATCTTTGAAAGGTACAAAATTTTTCTCGAAATAGGCGATCGGAAGAAAATTATCCATAGGTCTCAAGCAAAGATAATAGAGATTAACGGTGGACAAGCGTTAGCAGGGGCATCTCAAAAATTAATTTGACACAAGATCCACTTGCTGACGATAATTGTAGGCTGTTGAAAACTTTATCATTGTTTTTGAAGAAGTCCCTTGGCTAACGTAGTAGTGATTGGTGCCCAGTGGGGCGATGAAGGAAAAGGTAAGATTACCGATTTGCTGAGTAACTCAGCCGATATGGTAGTCCGGTATCAAGGTGGAGTGAACGCTGGGCACACCGTCGTGGTCAAGGATCAGACCTTCAAGTTGCATCTTATTCCATCGGGTATCCTATACCCGGAGACAGAATGTATTATCGGCAGCGGAACAGTCATCGATCCAAAGGTTTTGATTCAGGAGCTAGATCAACTCGATCGGCTTGGAGTCAGTTCAAAAAACCTAATGATTTCGGAAACGGCGCATGTAACAATGCCCTACCACCGAATCTTGGATGTGGCTGCTGAAGCGAGTCGCGGCGATCAGAAAATTGGGACCACGGGGCGCGGCATTGGCCCGACCTATGCGGACAAGTCCGAGAGATCGGGCATTCGTATTGTGGACCTGATGGATACAGAGTCATTCAAGGTGCAAGTTCGTTATTGTGTAGCGAATAAAAATGTCATCTTGGAGAAACTCTACAACCTTCCTCCTCTTGATCCAGAAGAAGTGATTGTGGAGTATCTGGCGTATGCCGATCGTCTGCGTCCCCATGTGATTGATAGTTCCCTGAAGATTTCGCAAGCCGTACAGAAAAAGCGCAACATCTTATTTGAAGGTGCGCAAGGTACGTTGCTTGATCTCGATCATGGTACGTATCCCTATGTCACGTCTTCCAATCCCGTATCGGGCGGAGCATGTGTCGGGGCGGGCGTGGGGCCAACCATTATCGATCGGGTGATTGGTGTTGCGAAAGCTTATACCACCCGTGTTGGTGAAGGTCCCTTCCCGACCGAACTTGATGGAGACATTGGGACACTGCTGTGCGATCGGGGTGCCGAATTCGGAACGACAACCGGGCGTCAGCGTCGCTGTGGTTGGTTCGATGCCGTTATCGGTCGGTATGCTGTTCGGATCAATGGTCTAGATTGTTTGGCCATTACTAAAATGGATGTCCTGGATACTCTGGACGAAATTAAGGTCTGTGTAGCCTACGAAATCGATGGCAAGCGTTGCAACGACTTCCCGACTAATGCGAAAGCCTTTGCTCGGTGCGTTCCAATCTATCAGACGGTTCCCGGTTGGAAGACTTCTACGGAAGATTGCCGAGCGCTTTCGGATTTGCCGAAGCAAGCTTTGGATTATCTTAAGTTCTTGGCCGAATTGATGGCGGTTCCGATCGCAATTGTGTCCCTTGGGGCCAGTCGCGACCAGACTATCATCGTAGAGGATCCAATTCATGGACCGAAACGGGCGTTGCTGTATGAAAACGGCGGACTTCAACAATAGATCTAAGAAGACAATTTCTTATGATTTAGTTTGGGTTTGACGGCGGTTTAAAATTTAGTGAAGACATCGAAGGTAGAGTTTCATCATGGCAAAGTTTTCAATCGAAGCGACTAAGCGTCCTGAAGGTAGCAAACCCAACGCACTACGACGCGCGAACCGTATTCCTGTGACGATGTATGGTCACAATGGAACGGAATCTGTTCAGTTGACGGTTGATGCAAAGACGGTTGAATTGCTGATCCGTGATGCGGGCCGAGGCGGCATGGTGGAATTGAATGTTCCTGAGTTGAACTACACCACAGGCGCACGAATTCAAGAAGTTCAATCCCATCCTTGGAAGGGCTATTTGTATCACGTTAGCTTCAAAGCAAACAAAGGCTAAAGCTATCTTTTTAGATATGTTTTAATAAAAACCGTGCTTTTCTTTAATTGGAAGGTACGGTTTTTGTTTTAAATCGATATTCATGGACGATCGAATTCTGCGATCGCGGCTTCACGAGTGAAGGGGATTGTATTTTGGGTGGCAAGAATTCGACCTTTCGGGTACCAATCGAATGGATTTTTCAGGCAAACCTGTTGCTGACCTAATCGTAGATTATCAAATCGGGTAGAATTGGCCTTATAAACTGATAGGTCAATAAATTATGGCTCAGTTAACGATCGAAATTCCCGATGCATTATTACCGGAGTTAGAGCAGGTTCGATCGAAATTACCGATGCTGTTGACTCAATGGATTACTGCATCGCGATCGGTTCAACAAAACATCGATCAAACGACTTCTCAGGAAGTGTTGAGCTTTTTAATGACACAGCCGACTCCACAAGATATTTTGAATTTTAAAGTTTCGGAAAAAGCACAGACCAGGTTAAAGATATTACTCGATCGTAATTGTGAGGGTGGATTGAGTGAAGATGAGTCTTTTGAATTGGATGGTTATGATCAATTGGATCAATTGATGCAAATGTTGAAAATTCAGGCTTATTCAGTTGTGCATCAGAAAATTACAGACTAAATTTTATGCCATCAGAAGTTAGTGCAGCGTTGCGTCGATCGGTGATTGAAATATCCCAGGGAAAATGTGAATATTGCACACTTCACCAAGATTTTTCGATCTATACCCACGAGATTGATCATGTGATTGCGATGAAGCATGGTGGGAGAACAGTGATGGAGAATTTAGCCCTATCCTGTTTGTCTTGTAATCGTCATAAGGGTTCCGATTTAACGAGTTTTGATCCAGGAACGGGAGATGTGTCCCGGTTATTTGATCCCCGATCGCAGGTCTGGGCAGAACATTTTGAACTCGATCGAGGACGCATTCGAGGTTTGAGTGCGATTGGTCGAACAACAGTGATGTTATTAAAATTCAATATCCCGACGGTAGTTCTGAATCGCCAACTTTGGCAGCAGGTCCAATCTGGTTTGGACTAGATTTTCAATTCAACAGTCTCAAAAATTCGATTGCCAACCCATCGGGATCAGCCAAAAATGTCACCTCATAGCACCGATCGCCAATCTGCTGTTGTTGAGGTTCTAGTAATATGGTCGCTCGCTGATCGATCGCGCTCAATCGTTCCTGAAACAGAGTTAACCAATCTGACAAACTATCAGCAATACCCATCATCGCCACATCAAACGACAAATGATAATAGCCCACATAATGCTCATCAAAAAAAGCATCAACAGCAGGTTTAGGTTCAGGAATTTGGATTAACTCTAATCGCCCCCCTGAGCCTTCCATCCAACAGGCCAAGGTTGTACCTGCCGTAAACCGATCGTTCACCTGAAACCCAAGTTGTTCATAGAATGCGATCGATTTAAAAATGTCTGCTGTCCGAATCGAGACATGATGCAGCATTAGGCCCTACTCCAAAAGTCGAAAATAAGGGTACCGTACGGGGGCACCGGGTTCCTTTTCTAAATCAAAATTAATAACATCCCACCGAGGATCCATTGATGTTTCCCCACTAAATGCAACCGGAAGTCCGTACAGCTTTGGCATTTGAGCATCCACAGTCTCACGCCAAGGGGTGCTGCGTTCTAAGTACGTACTGACTAACTCTTGGTAGCGCGCTGCAATAATGACCTTCGTGGCCCGATAGCCTTGGGTATATAGCCGATCGAGCGCCTCATGAATTTCAAATCGAATGCCATCGGGATGATTGTGTTGGCGATACCATTCATCCTTCCATAATCGCCAATGTCGTCCTGACTGCAAATGAACTAGTTCCTTCGCTTTGGGATCCGCCTCAAATGCACCATGACGTGGACATAGATAGGTATCCGTCAGAGTTAGGGCTGGAATAATTTGTCGGCAATGCGGACAAGGAATCTCAGCGCCATAAAGGGGATATTGCAAGAGCAAACTATTCATATCATCTAAAATTTATAGATAGGATATTAAGCGGGTTCCCGGAGGATGGCAAACTCGTAGAATATCTAAGAATACCTGAGTTGCTCCCCTATTATAGCGATCTATATTTATTGCCGTATTTCTCCTCTATCAATTTGTCACAAACTCCCTAAATCCCTATGCCTCCCTCTAATTCCGGCCCAACCTATTGGCCTTCCCCTGATCTATCCAATGCAGCATTCATTGCCCCAAATGCGACAATAATTGGCCACGTTAAGCTTGGTGTTGGCGTAAGTGTTTGGTATGGGGCAGTGCTACGGGGCGATCTGGAATTGATTGTTATTGGCGATCGGAGCAATATCCAAGATGGGGCAATTCTCCACGGCGATCTCGGCCAGCCTACTATCCTGGAATCCGACGTGACTATCGGCCACCGTGCAGTTATCCACAGTGCTCATATCGAATCTGGTTGTTTGATTGGCATGGGCGCTATAGTGCTTGATGGCGTTCGGGTTGGATCGGGCAGTATTATCGGTGCGGGCACTGTTGTGACTAAAAATGTGCCACCCCGATCTCGCGTTGTCGGTGTCCCTGGAAAAGTCATTAGTCAGGTCAGCGATACTGAGGCTAGAGAACTAATTGCCCACGCCCATCACTATGAAAAACTTGCTCAAGTTCATAATGGCACGGGGATGGATTTAGGATTTCACTGAGTTTCAACTTTATTAGCCTCAAGCTTGTTAAACTTTATTGGAAATAAGATTGGCAAAAACTCTTTCAGAAGATTGCACTGTAAGGGGTTTAAGCGATATTACTATAAAACTGAAACCCTCACTCAGCAAGGATTTCAGTTATTTTTGATAAAGTCTAATATTGCGATACTTTATTTTCTTGCCCCTCCCTTAGCTAGGCTTTTTATAGCGATTTAACCAAGTAGAAAATAAAAATGGCATCGAAATAGCCACTAAAGCTTCTGCCCAAAAGAAGGCTAAAAAGTCAGATAAGCATCCAAGAGGAGGTACGCCAGGTTGAAGATTTCGTACTGCGGGCAAGGCAAATAACATACCTGCAATCAGCGTAAACATGCCAAATTCAATAGGACGCGGTTGCCAAACTACTACCATTGACATCGTGAATACCACTAAGCCAATCAACCACATGGCAAGCATTAAGAAGATAGAAAATGATTTAGTGATTACCGATCGCGACGTTTGCACTCGCAGACCAAGATAACTGTTAGATGATTCAAACTCATTTTTGGGGATAAGATCAACATCAACGTTATAACCTGAGATCGCTCCATAAAAATGCAGAGATATCGGAATCTCTTCTTTTTCATCTTTAGGGTTTGAAAAGGAGAGATAAAAGTCTGATTTATGTATATCAAAGGGATAATCACTGACCCGACCATCTAACGAGATTGAGCCTGTCACAGTTTCGGGAATTCGATTATTCTCAAGAGTAACTTCAGATTTACCACTTTCAATACCTGTAAAAAACTTTAACTCTTTTGTAAGGCGGTCATTTTTGTCGTATGTTCCTTCTGGTTTAGCTGAAAAACGAATATTCATCTCTCCTTTAATTGGATCAACACTCAAAAGATTAACGAAAACATCCATACGATTTGCGATTTTATCATCACCAAAGATTAAATTTGCCGATCGCTGAGTGCGGTCATTTTGATAAAAGTAAAGCGCTCCTGAAAATGCCCCAATAAATAGCAATAAGAAGACTAGCATTGCGATAATGCGTTTAGTGAAAAATTTTCGCGTTATGTCTGACATATTTCAATCTATTGAACTTAGGATGGGTAGTTGTAGTCGGTTTTTATCATAGAACCTATGTGATATCTTAGCCAGAGAGTGAAAGTCTTACTGGACCTTACAGGCATTTGAATATCTTCATTTCGTTTAGCTTTTAGGAGATTTTAATCAGGTTGGTTAGGAATATGTGGTATTTTTAAGCTGTTCTTATGAAACAGGAATGCCTATGTTCCCGATGGCACTGGGATCGATTTAGGATGTTACTAAGCCAAATATTCAGTTAAATCACTTAAATCACTGGAGTTTTGGTTAGCTTTATGTGAAGGTAAAAATGCACAAGTTCGTAAAATTTCATGGAGATTAATCGATCGTTCTAACAGTACCGCATGTCCGCCCTCTGGAATTAAATGAAGCTGTGATTTGGGAATGTATTGAGTCAGTAGTTTTCCTTCGGCTTTAGAAGGTAATAGGCGATCGCTGCCACTACTAATGATTAAGGTGGGTTGACTAATCTGTTGGAGTTGCTCAATTTGGACATCAAAGCGATCGAGTAATGAAACTCGCCACATTGCACTTTTGAATTTGACTGATTGCATGACATTAAGCAAGGCATTACTGTCCCTTATGGCTATTCTTTCTAGAGTTGCAAGTATAGGCAATAATGCCATACAAGATAATGGATAAAGCCTTGCAGGTAATAAGGGAGTAAGATATAATCCCCAACGTATCCAGGCTTGTTGTTTAAAAGACGATGCGGGATTGACAAGAATTAAACGATCGCAGAGTTCTGGAAATCCGATCGTGAGTTTTAACGCAAGGCATCCGCCAAATGATTCGCCACAGAGATATAGTTTACGCTTCGGGTATTCAGTGCCTAATTCACTCTTAATCAATTCAGCAATTTTTGCTACCATTTCATCCCAATTACTCAAGTCATCAACAGGAATTGACAATCGTCGAATATCAAACGATCGTTCTAAATTAGGGATTTGAGAGCTGAGGAGTTTCCCGGTGCCATCCATTCCTGGTAAATAGACAAATAAAGGTAACTTGGGTTGGGGATTTTGAGGTGGTAGAAAGTGAATGAATTGATTGGCTGCCATGAGTTGATTGAGTTGAATAAGCTAGTTTAGACGATCGGTTTAGAATGATTCTTGGAGTTGTTGTTGAATGTCCTGATGACATTGTTCTGTTAGATTCCTAATCCATCGTAATGCTTTGCGCCCATGATAATCGGGCTTTTGGGCTAAGCTCAGGGAAATAGGCGTCCCAATGGTTACTTTAACTTGACCATATAGTACCAAGGGATGCCAATCTGGCCGATCGAATAATGGTTCTGATGGATCAAATAATTGTAGCCAACGCACGGGAAATAAACTAGTATTCAGTTCATTCCGGACAGCTATTGCAACGGGGAGAATGACTAGATTTTCTACGGGAGTGCGTAGGGCTAGATGGGCAAATCCGCGCTGAAATTTATCTAGGGAATTAGGAGTGGTGGTTTTCACCATGGGATGAGCGCCTTCGGGAAAAATTCCTATGGTTTTGTTCTTGAGGAGGAGATGACTGGCACGGTTGAAGAAATTATTATGAGGCTGCTTGGGTTTGTCTAAGGGCAAAAAACCGAGTTGGTTGATTACTTCGCTCATCAGTGGAATTTGTCCCATATAGTGATGGCAAGCGAAATGAATGGGAGTATTAAGGGCTGACATTAAAATTGCAGCATCCATAATACTGCGATGATTGCTCACGACTACGGTGGCACAATTGTTCGGAATCCGATCCCGGCCCACTACAGAAAGTTCCGTTCCGAGTGTCCATAGGAACTGTTGTGAGAGGAGTAAAGGCTTGGGGGGATAGTGTAAAAAATCAACAAACAAATCAATGACTCTAAAAATTTTTTAAATTGTACCATTCTCATTATAGTTGTTTAGAGACTGTCGTTGAGAGCTGATTTATGTTGCTACAGCCGTTTTGTCCTTGTGGAAGCCAATCTCGTTATATAGATTGCTGTGAAATGTATTTGCGAGGGAAAGCCTCTGCCCCAACGGCTGAAGCCCTAATGCGATCGCGATATAGTGCCTACAGTAAGGGCGATGTTGAGTATTTGATTCAAACTCAATATCCTAAAAAACGTAAAAAGACTGATCGGCAAATGTTGTTGAAAACCATTGAAAATACCCATTGGATGGGGCTGACGGTGTTAAAAACTCAGAAAGGTGGGCCAGACGATCGGCGCGGCATCGTTGAATTTGTCGCTCAATATAGAGGGTTAGCGTTGACAGATCCGATCTATCAATTGCATGAACGATCGCGATTTGTCAAAGAAGATGGGCTGTGATTTTATCAAGATGGGGATAATTTGCCGCCTGTACAATTCAAATGAAAAATCATACAATTCAAATAAAAAAACGTAGCAGCAATTTAGGGCGTTAAATTATTCGGCACGATGTCAATGATGACGCGATTGTCAGATTCATTACCGCCGCTGATGGTTATATCTTGAGTATTTAGATTCCCCTTAGCTGTTTTCCCCACTAAGTTTGCCGCAGGGCTAGCTTGACGATAAACAATATTGCCTTCTGCTTCAAAGGTTTGACTGTCTAGAAACCAAGTGAGCCGATCGGTGGTAATACTAGATTGATTTTTTTGACTTGAGCCTTTGACGTTTTGATTCAAATAGGCAATGCGTTCCTTGAGCTTTACTTCACCCCGATCGCCACTAATGGTTACTTGGTCTATCGGACTAAAGGCCGTCATAGGTTTTGGAGCCATGACAATTTGCTGTTTGGTATCCCAGGTGAGTTCTTGACCTGTAATGTTTAAATTCGGTTTGGCCATTGCGATCGTGACGTTGGTTTCCAACTTGGCTACATTGGTTTTGAGATTGTAGGAGCCTTTTTCCGCCTTTGCTCGATCGACAATTCCTTTTTCTGGGGTTCGTTCAATTGCGATCGGTGAATTGCTTTCAATTGTTTCGGGTTCAAAGAGCCAAGTTAGTTTTTCGGTTTGAAGTTTAAGTTTGGGTTCTTTGACATCTGCGACAATTGCTCCAGATAAATTCGCTTGACGTTTGCGACTAAAATATTCACCTTCTTTGGCTTCTAGTTTAATTTTTTTATGGGTGGCGGTGAACTTATTTTTGATGGTCATTAAGTCTTGTTTTGGCTTCCATTCCATCTCGTTGCCTTTCAGCTCCACGCCATCTTTTAGCGCTACCGCTACGATATTTTCCTTCAGCATCAAAACTTTTCCGTCGCCCAGAATTGATCCTTTTTTGGCCGAAATTTTAAAGGCGGGCTTACCATCTTGATAGAGTTCTCCACTTAGATCTATAATCTCGCCTTCTTTTTTATCGCGATTATAGGTTGCTTTTTTAGCTTTAAGTTTCCATAGTAATTGTCCATCATCTCCAGCTTGTTCTAGGACTAAATCATCCAATTTTAAGCTTGGATCAATTAATCCTGCATCGCTGCCTGAACTGGATTTCAAGCCATTTTGTTTAGGCTGAAAAATCCAATAAATGCCACCAGCGATCGCCGCTAGCAATGTTATCCCTGCAATGATTTTTCCCGATCGACCCAAAGGTTTCAACTGAGTTCGACTCCGCAGATTATTAGTATTGGTGCAAATATTATTAGAACGCGATATCAATAAAAAAGGCTATGGAACTAGGAGATGCTATCTACGCGATTTTCGCACTTCCTAATCTTATAGCCTCTGTCTGATAATTCACTAGCCAAGACTAGTTTTCTTCCACTACGGCCACGCCTGCTGCGGATAGCGGACGATAGGTGTAGGGACGTTGAGTCTTCTGAATGTCTTCTTTAATTGTGTCTAGATCAATGTAGCGATCGGCCACATTAATCAAACTATCACTAGTCATCGATCGGAGGCTGACCACTTCAACGCGAACCCCGCGATAGCTCACCGCATTAACGGCGTAGGCCAAGTCTCCATCCCCACTGACTAACACTGCTGTGTCATAGGAGCCTACAAGCGACATCATATCGACAGCAATCTCGACATCTAAATTAGCTTTCTTCGAGCCATCGGGAAGTTGAACGAGATCCTTTGAAATGACCCGATAGCCGTTGCGTCGCATCCACAACAGAAACCCCTGCTGCTTTTCATTGGTGCGATCGACCCCGGTGTAGAAAAATGCTCTCAACAAACGAGATCCACCCGTTAAACGACAGAGCAGTTTCGTGTAATCGATTTCAATTCCAAGCTGCAAAGCCGCGTAGAAGAGATTGGAACCATCAATGAAAATAGCCACTCGGCCCCGGTTTTCAAGCACATGTTCGGGAGAGAACACAGCCTCATGCTCAGTTGAAAGATTGTGATTATTCAACACTTTAATTATGCCTCTATTATTATGCAGACGTTTTAATGAATTGGGCAGTTTGGGAACAATTCAATTCCCCATATAGCACTCATCATACGCCTGTTACAAATGTTCATTGATTATGGATACTGAATCTACAGATTTAGTACAGATTCAACAACGATCGGAAGTTCAAGTTTTTGAAAAACGGGCTGAGCGTCTCCTAAGATTTGCATTGGTTTTAGTATTCCCCATGTCGAATGAGTAGAGAATACCTTCGATATATCTATTAAAGGAGCGTCATTGAAGTTAACACTATATCCTAACTGTTCATAAATTCGGGTGCTGATATTGGGGACGATCGGCGCGAGTAAATAAGCGGCTAATCGGACTGATTCTAAAATGCTATAGGTGACTTGTTCAGCGTCTTTATGCTTCTGCGGATCGGTCTTACCGAGTTTATAAAGGGTCCAAGGTGCTTGCTCGTCAATGTAGCGATTTCCGAGCCGAACTAGCTCTAGTACTGCTTCACAGACATCATGAAATGCGAGGGCTTCGTAGGAGGCTGTTACCCGATCGCCTAAATTCGATCCCATTATTTTCAATGGATTAGTGTCAGGAATATCTATGCCTCTGAGATTTGGAACCGCTCCAGCACCATTTTTAATCGCAGGTTTCAAGGTCCGGTTTAGTAAATTGCCTAAATCATTGGCTAAATCAGCATTAAGAATATTTACAAATCGTGTTTCCTCAAACGATCCATCTTGACCAAACTTAATCTCTTTTAAGAAGTAGTATCGCATTGCGTCACTTCCGTAACGATCGAGCAACAAATCCGGATTGATTACATTCCCGCTACTTTTCCCCATTTTCACACCATTATCTAAGAAAAATCCATGGCCAAAGACTCGTCCTGGCAAAGATAATCCAGCAGACATCAACATCGCGGGCCAATACACGGCATGAAAGCGCAAAATGTCCTTTCCAATGATGTGAGTATGGTGGGGATACCAATGTTTGGTGGCATTTGCTAAGGTGGGTTCATCGTCTTCATCGAGAAGTGCGGTCAAGTATCCGAGTAACGCATCAAACCACACATAAATGACATGATTGGGATCCTCTGGAACTGGGAATCCCCAATCAAAATTAACCCGAGAAATCGAGAAATCGCGTAACCCCTGTTTGACGAAATTGATGACTTCATTGCGGCGACTTTCGGGTTGGATAAAGTCTGGTCGATCGGTATAGAGCGCTTCGAGGGCGGTTTGGTAATTTGATAACCGAAAGAAATAGTTTTCTTCATCTCGCCACTCGACTTCTTTGGTGATGTGAATGTTGCAGCGCTTGCCTTCTAACAGGTCTTTTTCGTCCTTGAATTCCTCACAGGAGACGCAGTAGTACCCTTTTTGTTGACTGAGGTAAATATCACCTTTTTCCCAGACCCGCTGAAAAAATTCGCGGACAATGGCGGCATGGCGCTTATCTGTGGTGCGAATGAACCGATCGTATTTGATGTCGAGCCGTTCCCACAGTGCCTTAAACGCACCGACAATCTCATCACAGTGGGCTTGGGGTGTACGGTTATTGGCCTCTGCTGTGCGTTGAATCTTTTGGCCATGTTCGTCGCTCCCCGTGATAAACCGAACCTCAACCCCTCGCATTCGCTGAAAACGGGCAATAGCGTCGGTGGCGATCGTGGGGTAAGCGCTGCCAATGTGGGGCACGTCGTTGACGTAAAATAACGGCGTTGTGATAGCGAAGGGTGCCTTGGGGGTTGGAATGTCGGAGGATTGGGAAGTCATAGTGACGATCAAACAAGCTCATTATTGAGCAGAGATTAACCGCCACATTTTAACGCGGCTTGCGGTGACTTTAACCCCGCTTGCGTTAACTTCCTGCCCGATTGTTGTCTAAAGTAGATAGGGATTAGAGAGGAGATCTGAATTTACAGATGATGTTCTAATTCAGGATTTGCCCGTAGCGTATTGAGGACTTGTTTGATGTCTTGGGTGCGATCTTTTTTGACAATTAATGTCACCTTGCCGTCCCGGACAATCACTACATCGTCCAGTCCGATCGTCACAATCAGATCCTCCTCTTGGGTGGAATAGAGCAGCGAGCCTTGGGTATCGAGACCCACATGATTGCCGACTTCTACGTTGGGTTTATCGCTTTTCAGGAGGCGTTCGATCGCACCCCAATCTCCCAAATCATCCCAAGCAAAGGTGACGGGCAAGACTGTGGCCTTTTGGGTCGGTTCCATCAGGGCATAGTCAATACTCTTTTTAGGAAGTTCACTATAGGCGGCAATTCCTTTGGCTTCTAAGGGTTCCAAAATCTCTGGGGCATAGCGTCGAATTTCTTCTAGGGCTACTTTGCCCTGAAACACAAACATCCCAGCATTCCAGCTATAGAGTCCAGTTTTGATGAAGGCTTCAGCGGTTTCCCGATCGGGTTTTTCTGTAAACCGATCGACCTTGTAGGCTGGGATTCCGTGGGGCGATTGAACGTCTTGGGGGAGTAATTTTCCTTGGGCGATGTAGCCGTAGCCTGTGGATGCAAAGGTAGGGGTAATTCCCAGGGTGACGATCGTTTCGGACTTGAGGGCAACGTAATGGGCGGATTCCAGAGTCTGAACAAATTTTTCGGGTTCCGTAATCCAATGATCTGCTGGAAAGAATGCCATTACGACCTCTTCTCCATAGCGTTTCACCACTTCCAAAATGCTCCATGTTACTGCTGGAGCGGTGTCTCGTCCTTCGGGTTCGATTAAGAGATTGGCGGCTGGTAACTCTGGTAGTTGCTCTCGTACGCCCTGGGCCAATTGAGCGGATGTGATGACCCAGAGGTTTTCCCAGCCTTGGGCCGGAATTAGCAATCGATCGGCGGTGGTTTGCAGCAAGCTTAGGCCACTACCATCTAGGCTAAGAAACTGTTTCGGACGATCGAGACGGCTTAGGGGCCAAAAGCGCTCGCCTTTTCCTCCGGCTAAAATAATACAAACTAGTGGCTGTGATGAATGGGATGATGTCATAGAAAAGGGGGAGAAGTTGCGAGAGAGTTATTTTGAGTTGACGCACCTGTCCATAATTGCCAGAGTTTCAGTAATTGTGGACAGGGCTGATACTATCTTGTACGGTCACATAGAATATCCTGTTCCTGGGTTATTCCACCCCCCACATTGAGGGAAATTTGTTAGTCTGTAAAGAAATTTAGAAGAAACCTAATCTTTTCCTGACCCATACTCTATGACTTCGATCGCTCAGAAAATGTTTCAAAAGATAGTTCACATTCGGTCACGTTTCGGTCCTTTTTTAATGAAGGGTACGGTTTTAGGGCTGAGTACTGGTTTAGCGGCAACGATCGGATCGTTTATTGCGGTGACGATGCCGATACCGAGTGGAATTGGCCCTCGTGAAGGTCAGCGGTTGTTGGGTGATTTATTTAAAAATGGTTTTCGATATCAAGTTAAGCGTCCGGTGAATGTGCTGGTGATGGGGATCGATCGGGTTGCGGGTGCAAAGCTAGGTACGGAAGAAATGTTTAGCGGCAATAGTGATTCTATATTGTTGCTACATATTGATCCGAAACAATCTGGCGTGAATCTTCTGTCGATTCCCCGTGATACTCAAGTTGAGATTCCTAATCTTGGTTTGACAAAAATAAACCAAGCAAACCCATCCGGTGGGCCAGCACTGGTGAATAAAGTTATTTCTGATAATTTTGCTGGAGTGCCGATCGATCGTTATGTCCGGTTTAGCACGGATGCCTTTCGGGAATTGATTAATCAAGTGGGCGGTGTTGAGGTAAATGTACCGAGGGATATGATTTATCAGGACAATACCCAAAAACTTTCGATCAATCTTAAGCAAGGGCCACAGCTATTGGATGGCGATAAGGCGGAACAATTTGCTCGGTTTAGAAATGATGCGTTTGGAGATATTGGCCGAGTTCAACGTCAACAGATTCTCTTAAAAGCGCTACGCGAAAAGCTTGATAGTCCGTTAGTGATTCCCCGTATTCCAGGAATTATTCAGGCAATGCAGCCTTATATTGATACGAATCTTACATTTGAGGAAATTTTAGCACTGTTTAATTATGGTGTTGATCTTGATCACAAAGCAATCAAAATGGTGTTGCTTCCTGGCCGTTTTAGTGGGGTTATGGAGTTTAAAGCGAGCTATTGGATTATGGATACGGATGCCCGCGATCGTATTATGAAAGAGTATTTTAATGTGGGTGCGGGGCAAGCGGATGGAACCACAGCTCCATTGCGAATCGTTATTCAAAATGCTTCAAATAATCCTGATGCGGCCCAAACTATTGCAACGAAACTGATTAAGGCGGGCTATGAAAATGTATCTGTGAGTGATGACCGAGCGGAACAACAAACCCAAACCCAAATCATTGTTCAAGGCGGGCAAGATCAAGCGGCGGAATCTATTCAACACATTATGGGAATGGGTATTGTAGAGTCGAGTTCTATTGGAGAACTAGAGTCTGATATTACGCTCCGAATTGGCAATGATATGGCGCCGCAGAAATTATAACTCACTGTAATTCGCTTGTCGTAACGATTTATCCTCCTTATTAACGGGACTAGGAGGACCGATCGAGATTCTCAGATCTAACACTCATTTGATCAAACTTATTAATGCTTCCAATAACAAATCATTTTGTTCCGGTGTTCCTACACTAATTCGTAGTTTATCCTCAAGCCCGATTTGCTTAAAATATCGCACCAAAATCCCTCGATCTTTCAATCCTAAATACAAAGCTTCCGCATCTTGTGGTGCCGTTGCTAAGATGAAATTGCCGTGGGATTCCATGGGGATAAATCCTAAATTCTTAAGGTCAACTGCTAATTTCGATCGGGATTCTTTTACCTTTTCCGCGCATTCATTTTTATAGGCTTGATCGCGCATTGAAGCCGTGCCAACTGCGATCGCTACTGCATCAATGTTGTAACTATCTTTGACTTTAAACAAACCTGCCAGAAGTGCCGGATTCGCGACTCCAAATCCTAATCGTAAACCCGCTAAAGAATAGCCCTTTGACATGGTGCGCAATACAATTACATTGTCAAATTCCTTGACTAAATCGATCGCCGTATAGTCAGCAAAATCTGCATAGGCTTCATCGATCGCCAATACTCCAGAGACTCTTCGTGCCAATTCACGTAATTCATTTAAAGGCACACTGTGACCCGATGGACTATTGGGCGATGCCATGAATGTTACGGCTCCATTTGCGGCGACCAGATCATCTATCGGCAATTTGAAATTTGAGCCATAGGGCACTTCCACAATTTCAGCGGGCTGCATTTCCGAGAGGGTTCGATACAGCACATAAGTCGGCATGGGATAAACGACTTTTCGCGTTTGCCCTTCCGCACAGGACCGAATCAATACATTTAATACATCGTCACTCCCATTACCCACAATTACCCAATCTGCTGGCACATTCAGCGCATCACTTACGGCATTACAAAAATCCCGCGCGAACGGATCCGGGTACCGCCGTAGAGATTCCCCAGCTACCAATCGGAGTGCTTCCATAGCTTGCGGCGATGGCGGATAGGGGTTCTCGTTGGTGTTGAGTTTGATGATGGGCGTTCCAGGCTTAGGCTGTTCACCGGGAACATAACCTTTCATCGCGTCAATAGCAGGGCGGAAGTAACTCATAGGATTCGATTAGAAATGATTTGGGATTGCTATTTTACCTCAAAAAACTACATGTACTACAATGATCGTGTAGCCAGTAGTTAGAGAATTTGATGCGCGGTTACTGTCGTTCTTATTGTGGGCTGATGGCGAGATTTTATCCTGG
Organism: Synechococcales cyanobacterium GL140_1_metabat_312; assembly: GCA_025351345.1. Lineage (GTDB taxonomy): Bacteria > Cyanobacteriota > Cyanobacteriia > Leptolyngbyales > Leptolyngbyaceae > JAAFJU01. The sequence continues at coordinate 27,741 of JANXWB010000013.1, read as the reverse complement.
ATAGACACTAGGGGAATTGAAGGAGACGGAATTGCTTATGGGAGCCATTTCTTCAATGGGTGCGGGTGCAGCCATTTCATTGGGAATAAAGATCCGCGCACTGGTTGCAATCAATGCCAATCCAAAAATCAAAACCACAATTAGGGGTGCAATATATTGACGGAAAAATGCCATGGTAAATTCACTAAGTAGGGTTTTGCTCGTCTACAGACTCAAGTCTATTATCCTATGGTTACGCAACTTCGGGTAATTACGATCGGACGTATATCGGACGTTTGACAAGTCCGATCGTAAGATTTTTCAGCTTAGAAGGTTTCAGGGTTGTAGGCGGAAATGAGGACAGAAATGAGAGCTGGGGCAAGGGTAGACGATCGGTAAAATAATAGGGTGAAAATATTTAGCCTGAAATTTGGCAATTCCCGGTTAATAATCGACAAAATCTATCACTAGCAGAAATTTTTGTAAGTAAACTTCTGTTTTGTTTCTATGAACCTGGGATAAGCTGAAAATACAGCATAGAGCTTAAGTTTGGTCATTCATTTGGGGTTTGGAGATGACGCTTGCAGAAAGGGTCAATTGGCAACGTATCGCTTACATTGTCGAGAGTTATGAGTTGGTGGGGACGGATGGGGAGACCTTTGATGCCTACCTTGGCGAGATGATTGGTCATTATGCTATGCCCATTATTGAGCTGTCGTTTGCTGAGACGATTTTGGATGTGTGGACGGTTGTTCCGTTGCCACGAGGGGTTTTATTTTTAGAACATGCAAATAATATTTTGCAAGATTGGAGCGAAAAGGGCTTCTCTAGTCGGTTAACTCCTGAGGATTTTAAGCAGATTACGGGGTTGGATCCGGCCCCTATTATTCAAGCGATCCGATCGCCAACGCCTCCAGCACCTGTTTCATAATCGATAGTTTTAATCGTTAGCTGCCTCGATCGTGATGAATTTAGTTCTTCAAAATTGGGGCATTTTTTGTGGTTCTTTTTAAGGGTGATGCCTCAAATGTGGTGTTGGGACTTGCTCGGGTGGTGACGGCTGATCCCCAAATCGAGATGTTTTGATTTTCTAACAATTTAATTGCTGTACGAAGGGTTGCGCCTGTGGTAAAAATATCGTCTACCAGTAAAATAGGCCGATTGGTTCTAAAGTTTAGTGCGAGAGAAAAAGCGGATTCTAGGTTTTGGGTACGATCGTCAAGGCCGAGTTCAAACTGTGGTTGGGTTTCACGGATTCGGATGAGGGCGTTGGGTTGATGATGATAGCCAATTTGACGGGCAAAGCTGTGGGCAATGATTTCGGCTTGGTTGTAGCCGCGTTGTTGTTGCTTGCGTTTATGCATGGGAATGGGGATGACGAGCAGCCTAGGAAATTGTTGGTGGAGCTTGGCGTTAATCCAAGATTTGGCCATTTCTGTGCCTAACCAAGTGCCGATCGCAGGTTGATTTTTATATTTTAGCTGTTGGATGATCTGACGCAGGTTGGTGTCATAGGTTCCCCAGGCAAATAGCGGAAATGGATGGAGGGGTGAGGGAGGATCAATTAGGGGCGATCGAATTCCAGTTTGAAGTTGGGCTTGGCAAAATGGACAAAAGAATTCTGAGGTTGGCCGCTGACAGCTCTGGCAAGATGATTTGAGAAAAAGTTGGGAAATGTGGGATAAAAAAGATTGCATAAGAAGGCCGCGATCGATAGAGCAAGTCAACTTGATGTAAGCATTCCCCCTTTTTTGGGTTTTTCAATAGGGATTAAGAGGTTAGGGTTTTGGGTGTGGGTTCGGTGCTTTTTCCGTTGCTTGAAATGTGTCCGTCGATGTCAGATCGGGTGGGCGATCGGGTGCGATCGTTGCAAGAGTTTGGCAATCTTTCTTTAGATAGTTTGCTGGATTGGCGTTTGCTTTTGCCTCAAGTGTTGGTACAGGACTTTGGAAATTGGGCGGAGGAGACGGATGAGTGGCTTGCGCAAGTTGATTTTGAGGGGGATCAACTGCGTTTGACGCTTATTGAGTGGCGATCGGGTTCAGCACACGAATTAGATCCGTTGTTGCCGGAAGCTTGGTGTGATCCAACTCCAGATGCTTTGATTCAGGCGTTGAAGCGACTTCGACAAAAATGGAATTCGGTTCAGTGGTCTCAACTTCGACAGTCCTACGGCTTGATTCCTGAATCGGTTGTTTTGATGATTCAGGCGGTACCGAAATTGCAGGCGATGGGGCAGGTGGTTCGTTGGATTCGATCGCCGCCGCTATGTTATGTGATGGAAACTAATGGTTGTGAAAGGTATTGGCGGGACGGGCAAGTATTGACAGAAGGCCAGAAGGCCCAGCTTTGTCAAGCAGTTTTAGAGCTACCGGATCTGTGGCATGAGGACTATACGCTGACTTGGGGACTTGATAACGATCGGCGATTTTGGATTTTGGCGGTGGCGGTGGGTGAGACGTTGTTAGCGTTGCCAACGGCCTTGAAGAGTTCTGTTAGTTTATCTCGGGATTCGGGCGAGGGAATTTCGGCTTCTGGAATGGCTAGGGTGTTGCCACCGACGTTTCCGGAGGGGTTTGAGAGGTCGTTGTCGAGTACGACGATCGCGGTGGTGAAGACGCTTTTACCGGAAGCTGTGCCGTTTTTACGCTCCGTGCAGGCGATTATTGTGGAAGCGCCGGGGTTGAATAATCATGGTGTAATTTTGGCGCGGGAGTTAGGGATTCCGGTGGTGGTGGGGATTGAGAAGGCGACTCAGACGATTGTGGATGGGGAAGCGTTGGTGTTGCGGGGGCTGGCTCGTCGGGTGGGTCCGGTGGCTCCAAGATGTGAGGTGCCGCTGTTGCGTAAGACGGCGCTGCTGGTTAATCGGACTCAGATTGCGTTTTGTGATGAGTGGACGGAGGGCGTGGGGTTGGTTCGATCGGAATGGTTGATATTGCCGGAGTTTCCCCTAGAGCGGCTGCGGGGCAAGATGGATGGGGAGGGATTTAAGCGGTTAATCCGATCGCGTTTGACGGTGTTGATGGAGGCGTTGATCCATCGGGACGATGCGCCTGTGCTGTATTATCGCTGCCTGGGGCATGGGGCTGTTCCGGGGGCGGCGTTGGAGTTGTCGGCATGGCATGATCTTCAGCAAGTTGCTTGGATTCAGGGTCGATCGTTACCGCCGATTCGGATGGTGTTGCCGTTTGTGCAGACGTTAGCTCAATTTGTTCAATGGCGACAAGATTTAGCAGCACTCAATTTAAATGCGACGGTCCAGCCTTGGATTATGGTCGAGGTCCCGTCCGTGGTGATGATGTTGGGGGATTACATTAAGGCGGGGGCGAAGGGTGTGGTGATTGGATTGAGCGATTTGACGCAGTGGACCCTTGGCACAAACCGGATGTCGGAGTTATTTCAGACTTCGATGGAGGTGCCGGAGATATCAGTGGTTCGATCGGTTCAGCAAATTGTGAGTACGACACAGCGATTTAATATTCCCTGTTGGTTAGTGTTGTCGAGTTGGAGTGAGGCTTGGGCCGAAGTGGCGATCGAGTCAGGGGTGACGGGGTTGATGGTGGAGCGTGATACGGTGATGCAAGCGGCTCAAACTATCGATCGAATTGAAATGGGTCGATAGATATATTGTTCTGGGCCGGATATTCTGGGATTCCGTTATAACTCCGTCATAATAAATTTATTATCCAACCCGAGACTGTCATGAAGCAACGCGCCCTTTTTCTAGTAAACCGTCAGGCTCGACGAGGCGCACAATCTATCGAAATGGCAGTTCAACAGTTACGCCGATCGGGGTTTGAGTTGGTGGAGGTGCCGACGGAAAATCCGTTGCAATTGTCGGAGGTTATTCGTGCCCATGAACGATCGGTAGATTTGGTGATTGTGGGTGGTGGTGATGGGACGTTGAATGCGGCGATCGCGGGGGTGGTGGATAGCCAGCTTCCCTTGGGAATTTTGCCCTTGGGGACGGCGAATGATTTGGCTCGTACGTTGGGGATTCCGACAAATATTGATTTAGCTTGTGCGACGATTGCTGGACGAGAAATGAAGCGAATTGATTTGGGTTGGGTGAATGGTCATTACTTTTTTAATGTGGCGAGCTTTGGGTTGAGTGTGGAGATTACTAATCGGTTGACGAAGCAAACTAAACGGCGCTGGGGAGTGATGGCGTATGGTGTGGCAGCGATTCAGGCATTGTGGAAAAGTCGGCCTTTTAGGGCAACGATTCGATCGGGTAATCGCGTTGAGCGGGTTAAAACCATTCAAGTGACGGTTGGGAATGGTGTGTATTATGGCGGCGGGTTGGCGGTATCGGATGATGCTTCGATTGCGGACGATCGATTGGATTTGTATAGTTTGGAAATCGATCATTTTTGGCGTTGGATAAATTTGTTGCCTGCTATGTACCGAGGTAGTCATCATCTTTATCCTTATGTTCATGCCCAACAGGGACAAGAGTTTTTTATTGATTGCAACCGATCGTTAGCGATTAATACGGATGGTGAAATTAAGACGAAAACTCCGGCCCATTTTAAGGTGATTTCAAAGGCGATTTCGGTGTTGGTACCAGAGTGATTGAATTTTAATATTTAAGATTGAATGGTGGAGGCAATTATATGGTTTAGTCTTTGACCATCGGGTTTCCGAGCCTTCATAACAGAGAAACTAAAATTCAGAAGGTCAACGCGATGAGTCTTACAGCGATCGCAATCCTTTCAGGTTACATATTATCGATATTTTTAGAGCGCTCGCAAAAAATTGACTAGATCTCTAAATGAAGAACACCGTTTAGAACATAAATCTAGATTTAGCCTAGCTGCTAATTCAACATTCATGTTGGTACTGTAGCGAGGCTTTCTATTTTTTCCAATAGATAATTTCATTAGCTCTTCTTTTGGGCATTTAATTCGGTCAGGATTTACATGTGCTTTACCTTTTTCTCCTCCAAGATATTCAAGTACATCAGGGTCTGACCAGAACCAAGCTTCTAATTCTTCAATGGGAATACAAATATGTTTATTATGAATTTTAACTTCAGACGACAATACCTCCAACTTTGAACGCAATGCTGGTTCATCGTTAAGGGAACCATTCTGAGGATTACGATCCAAATCATGAACGACAATAAAAATGTTACAACCTTGGCTGGAGAGGACTTTTAGCTGTGCTGTTAGCTTTTTCCTTAATGTACTACAACCCTTAGAAGCCCATTTTTTGGTTGCAGCTTCTGCCCCAATGACACGATGAACAATTTTGCGAATTGCTGCACAGTCTGTTTCGTCCTCAGCAATTAAGGCGATCTTAATATTACTCATCATCAAGAATACCACTATAAATCCATTCTCCTAAGTCGCCTTCTTCAGACAGATATTCAATGACATTATGGATATCATCTTTACCTAACTTATGAACAAATGTTTGCCCTTCCTTGCGATGAACTAGATTAATTTGTTCTGGGCTAGCCCATGAGACCACTTGTGGAGAATGTGTGGAAATAATTAAATTTTGACCGTATGTATAAGTTTCAATTTCATTGAGTAGCTTTGCTAGCATCGCTGGATGAACTTGTGTTTCAGGCTCTTCAATTATTATTGTTGAACTAGGAGAAGAGACAAGTAATTCCATAAGTATCGATAAGACTCGCAGAGTTCCATCAGAAAGCAACCCAATATTGACTCCATCAAGCAATACTGAGGAAATATATTCATTGCTTTCATCCTCAAATGTTTCTTTAGTATCTATACTTAAAACAAACTTTTGTATAGTTATATTTCTGCCGAGTCCAATTCTCTGACAAATGGCTTCAAGCTCATTAATTTCTTTCTTTCCCATACGACGAAATATTTTTTGAGCCAGACTATCTACCAGATCAAACGAACTAGAAGCTATACCTTTACGTGATACCCTTAGTTGTGAAAGTCGTCTCCTAGAGGTTTTACGAACAGATGTTTTTCCCATTATATGAACTTCATTTAAGGCAGAATAAAGCCACTGCATTTCATCTGGGATCTCGAACCGTGAAGTTTTTAAGCTGGTAGATCTTCGGATTACGTTCGTACTTCCAACAACATTAGTTATGCTGCTATCCATATTATGGAAATTATGGAAAGTTGTCATTCCATATTCGGTTGTCCACACTAACTCTTTTGCTCCATCAGCATACTGGCAACAAGCATTACAAGAAAATTGACTTTCATCTAATTTATCATCTGGAGAATCCTCAAAATTTAGCTCTTCAACTGAACTACTTAGAGTTATGAGTTCATAATTATACTTAAGCAGACGAACAGTCGGAGTTAAAACTTCGAGTTCTAATATTTTGGGAATACTGTCATCATCATTTTGCCTCACTCGATTAATCTTACCAATTGCATACAAAGAAATCGCCTCGAATCCCTCAATAACAGAAGATTTGCCAGCACCATTGAGACCAACCAATACTGCAACACCATCGTGTAAAGACACAGTAATTCGACCACCTAAAACAGGCCAACCGTCAAGGGTGAATGATAATAGGCGAGGCTGATTTGTGTTGGAATCTGGGTTTGACAAAATAGAATTTCCTTACCAATACTAATCGTCTTGGTAAATTCTAGCCGAATATGTCTGCGTCTGCCACAAACAAAACAACAGAATCAGCGATCGCGCCAATTTTACAACTGAGAGCATCAAAGCGATGGCCTAAAAATTACGACTCATAGAAATAGTGATCGCCACTTCAAAAAAATCAAACAGCGATCGCATTCCCTATACCCAAAATTTATCTATCTAAACTTGAACTAACGGCTGATTGTTTATAGATGAACGAGGTTGAATCATTTTTTGAATTTCTTCTCCCGCCAACTCTTCGGCTAGGCGTAACTCATAAGTTTTTTGCAAATTAAGCCATAGTTCTGCACCAGTGCCAAACCATCGTCCTAGACGTAGTGCCGTGTCAGCCGTGATACCTCGTTACCCTTTGAGAATTTGCGTAATCCGATTTGTGGGGATATGGAGCGATCGCGCTAGTTCTGATGCACTCATTTCAAGTTCTTCCAGTTCATCAGCTAAGATTTCGCCAGGGTGAATTGCAGGTCTTGTCATAGTTGTTTTTTTCCTTTAATAATAATCGATAATTTCGATGTTAAATGGATGACTTTCTGTTTCTGTCCACTCAGAATAAATACGCCACTTGTCATTTATGCAGATGCTGTACTGCCCTTTTCTATCTCCGCCTAGTGCTTCAAAACGGTTGCTTTGCAAAGCCATTAAGGATTCTTTATTAGATGCGGCTTCTAGAATTTCTAGACGTTTGTATGCTTGTCTTTCAAAGCCCTGAAATTCTTTGACACGATCGCCCATAACTCACGACTCACAGGAATAGCGATCGCTTTTTCTAGCACTTCCGAATACCCAAAATTCCATTCTCTAATTCTGGATTTTAACCATCATTTCGATTCTCATCTGATTCGTCTAGCAGCCCTAATCTCAATAGCTTTTTGGCAAGAGCATATACACCCTGTTTACTGCCATCTTTCCGAATTTCCAACGCTACAATCATTACAGTGACTTGAGTTTGCTCGATCGTGTAAATGATTCGATATTTTTGTCCAACTGCACGAAGACTGTAATAGCCATCTAGTTCACCGATTAATGGTTTGCCCTGCATTTCGGGAGGTTCTTTGAGCTTGTCAATACGATCGCCACCTCATCCCGTAAATCCTCATCATCCTGCAACAACGTCGCCGCATTCGGATCCCGTAACATCTCTAACAAACGCTCAAACTGAGCGGAGCGGAATCTGAATCGCGATTGGCAATCCTGCATCATCCAATCCGTGATGCTGACGGATTTCAAGCATAGTTGATCTTCGATTAATTATTTCCATTATAGCAACTTCTAGGAAAGACAAAAAAACGATCGCCCCTATCAAACTCAATCCGATAACGTCGCATCACATTTCGCCCTAAAATAACCGTATCTTCAATTATCGATTTCCCCTCACATCCTCCTGGACCTCGGCTATCAAACAAGATTCACAGATTCTTTCGCTTTTTCTTTTCTACTACTTCTTTGCCTTTGGTTTTCATTTGATTTGACGGAGTTCCGATCGTCCCAAACTTTGGGGACCAAAAGCCATCTTGAGTTTCAAAGTATGCAACGTCCTTACACTTTTCTCGACGATTATTCAAGATTGAACATCGTAACATCACTTTTTCTTTGCCCTCTTTCACGTAGCCATATCGCTCTAACAGCGCACCGCAAACCGGACAAGGATGATCGGTGAAGTTTTGCGGATCGATCGGACGGCTGGCGTAGGGTAGCTCGTATTTCTTTGCGGTGGGGTTCCAAAACATTACGCAATCACAATCTGTGGTCATACATTTGAGAAAATGCTTGGCTTTAAGTTTGGCTGATTTTGATGGGATTTTACTCATCTTTTGCTGACATTTTGGACAATTGAACCGTGATAGTTCATAGGTTTGTCCGGATGTTGGAGTGGATGAGAAAGTACGCTTTGTTGTATTGGTTGTTGCAATAACGGTTGTGCCAATTTGTTTGATGGCAGAAGCGATCGCGGGTTCAAAATAGTCTCGATGCCAATGGGTTAAGTATTGCTCCCAATTTTGATTTCCGTCAGCAATCCGATCGAGATCTGCTTCCATTTTTGCTGTGAAATCAGGTTGAATTAAATCGGGTAATAATTTCTCTAATGCTGAATCTAAATCTAATCCTAACGCTGTGGGCTGTAGTTTGTCTTTGAGAGAGGCGACATATTCCCGTTCTCGTAATGTTTTTACGGTTGGCGCATAGGTACTGGGGCGACCAATGCCTTTGCGTTCCATTAATTGAACTAATTTAGGTTCACTGTAGCGCGGTGGTGGCTGAGTTTGTTTAGCGTCAGCTTGGGCTGTTTTCAGGGTTAAGGTCAGGCCACGTTGTAATAAAGGTAATTGATTGTCAGCACTCAGATTATTCCAATATTTTGTATAGCCAGGAAACGTCACAACTTGGCCCCGTGCTTCCCAATGGGTTTCTCCGGCGCGGGTCATGATGCGGGTTTTCTGGAGTTCAACGGGGGCACAGAGAGAGGCGATCGCCCGATTCCAAATTAATTTGTATAGCTTTGCATCATCACCACTTACGTTCAACTCATCGGGCGATCGATTAATGTCCGTCGGGCGAATGGCTTCATGGGCATCTTGGGAATTGGCGCGCGATTTGTGTGTTGTTGATTTGGTTGGTAAGTTTTCTGGATCATGTTGTCGAAGGTATTCGCGAACTGTTTCACAGAATGATTCTGCTAGGGTTACTGAATCCGTTCGCATATAGGTAATGTGTCCCGCTTCGTAGAGAGATTGGGCGACTTTCATTGTTTTGTCAGGACTGAATTTAAACCGTTGTCCTGCGGCCTGTTGTAAGGTGGAGGTCATTAAGGGCGGCGGCGGTGATTGTTGGGTCTTTTTGCCTTCGACGGAGAAGACTTCGTGGGCTTGAGCGAGGGCAATGGCGACAATCCGATCGGCTTCGATTTGGCTGGTTACTTTGTCAGATTCGGGGGCTTTTGGGTCTTCGGGTGCGTCTTCGTGTTCTTTGGCGTGAACGGCTTTGGGTTTGCCCGCCGATCGGTAGAATGCTTTGAATCCTTCTTGATATTCAACCCAAATACTCCAATAGTTTTGGGGTTTGAATGCTAATATTTCTCGTTCTCTCAAACATAATAAATGCAAGGTTGCACTTTGAACTCGACCCATGGACTTTGCGCCGTTGTTGAGTTTCCAGACTACGTGTTTGCTTCCTTTGTAACCCACTAGTTTATCTAAACAATCTCTCGCACGTCCGGCGGCGATTAATGATTGATCTAATTTGCGGGGATGGGCGATCGCGGCTTTGACGGATTGGGCGGTGATTTCGCGATAGGTGACACGATGGGGATTTTTGAGATTTAAAGCTTGTTGTAAATGCCAGCCAATGGTTTCTCCTTCACGATCGGGATCTGTTGCGATGTATACTTGATCTGCTTGTTTGACGGCTTGTCGGAGTTCAGCTAATACGGCCTGTCCTCTTGATCCTCTTGGTTCATAGCGACAGTCAATGCGATCGTCATTTAGATCAAATCCTAAGGAGTCTTCGCCATCATTTGCCAATTCCCGCACATGTCCCATGCTCGCTTTGATCACCCAGCCTTGTCCTAAAATCTGAGCCAGCTTTCTAAGTTTGCCAGGGGATTCAATCAGGAGTAGGTTGGACATTTTGAGTGCCGTACAAGGGTTACATACAATGGTTAGTCCTATAGTACATTTATTCTAGAATTCTGACCTATTTTTTGAATAAGTTCTGTTTAAATGTAAATTCTTAGTCCAAGAGTCTTCTACAATATTAAGGAAATTCATATTCATCAATCTATCTTTTTCCGAATGCCGATCGCAATTCCTCTCACTCTTCTTGTGTTGCTTACCGTCCTCTTCGGCGTTTTTCTGTGGCAAAACTTAGAGCCTGCGGTGGCTTTGGTTTTTCTAGGTGTTGGGTTGCCAAAACTCCCGCTCGCTCTTTGGATATTGCTGTCTTTGGGGGTTGGGATTAGTTTGAGTTTGACCTTTTCGGTGTTGCTTTCTATTAGCCGGGGGCGCAGTACGAAATCTGGAATTGCTGGGGCGGTCTCGGAGGCGTGGGATGACGAGATTGGGGAGAAGCAGCAAGCGGCAAATCCGACTACTGGCGAGGTATGGGATGGTGATGATTGGGGTGGAAAACCTCAGACGGTTAAAGCGCCGGATGTTGATGCTGAGTTTCGGGTGATTACGCCGCCGATGCGATCGCTGGACGATCTGGACTAAGACGATATTGATTAATTTGTTAACCTAATTTAAATCTCTTCTAAACCTCCCATGTCTCTTCCTAATCTTCAAGGCACTAACATATATCTGATCGGCATGATGGGATCGGGAAAAAGTACGATCGGTACAATTTTGGCTGATCGATTGAGCCATCAATTTTTTGATACCGATGTGCTAATTGAACAAGTTAGTGGCCGATCGGTTACGGAATTGTTTGAGCAATCAGGTGAGAGTGCTTTCCGTCAACTCGAAACACAGGTCTTACGTGAATTGTCGGCATACCTCCGAAAATTGATTGCAACGGGGGGTGGTATTGTCGTCACTCCAGAAAATTGGGGGCATTTACGATCGGGAATTATTATTTGGTTAGATGTGCCTGTTGAAGTGTTGTCCGCACGTTTGGCAAAGGATACGACTCGACCTCTTTTGAAAGGTGATTTAGAGTCTAAATTAAATGCTCTTTTTACCGATCGATCGGCTTTGTATTCTCAAGCTGATTTACATATTAAAATCGCAGGTCATGAAACACCTGAAGAAATTTGCGATCGGATCTTAGTAGATTTGAATGCGGCTTTAATTGCAAAAGCAGAAGAAAACGCCACCATTCTCAAGCTCAATCAAGTCCAGCCGTTTCATGCCCAATAAAAATATCATTCAAATCCATCCATCCGATCGCACAACCTAGTAGTCTAGATTACACACACAATTTTTATATTTATCATTATGATTAATTCCCTCGATAATTGCCTATCTGATGCATCCGTCCGTGTCAAAATTTTAAGTGAAGCTCTGCCCTACATTCAGGAGTTTTCAGGCCGAACTATTGTGGTTAAGTATGGCGGGGCGGCAATGAAAGATGGCACCCTAAAGGATCAAGTGATTCGGGATATTGTGTTTATGGCATCGGTGGGCATTCGTCCGATCGTTGTCCATGGCGGCGGTCCAGAAATCAATGTGTGGCTGACAAAATTAAATATTGAACCTCAATTCAAAAACGGATTGCGGGTAACTGATGGCCCGACGATGGATATTGTGGAAATGGTCTTGGTTGGGCGATTGAATAAGGAGATTGTTGAATTGATTAATCGGGCGGGTGGTTCGGCGGTGGGGCTGTGTGGTAAGGATGCAAATTTGATTACGGCGCGAGCTTCAGACCAAGAAGAGATGGGATTTGTTGGAGATGTGGCGTTAATGAATCCACGAATTATAGATACTCTTAGTGCGGCGGGTCATATTCCAGTGGTGTCTAGTGTAGCAGCGGATGAAACGGGGCAATCTTACAATATTAATGCGGACACTGTGGCAGGGGAGTTGGCGGCGGCGATGGGTGCGGAAAAGTTGATTTTGCTGACTGATACGCCCGGTGTAATGGTGGATCCTAAATTGCCTGATAGTTTGATTCCACGATTGTCGATTAATGAAGCGCGGACTTTAATTGATGACGGTACGGTGAATGGTGGAATGATTCCTAAACTTACTTGCTGCATTCGATCGATCGCTCAAGGAGTTAAGGCGGCTCACATTATTGATGGACGGGTACATCATTCGTTGTTGTTGGAAATTTTTACTGATGCGGGAATTGGGACAATGGTGACTTCCTGATTATGATGGTTAATAGCAGGCTGTTATTTATTTGATTTTTTTGTAGTAGTAGAGGTCGTTCGGATATTCAGGACTTTTATTAGTTTGATTTATTTGACCACATTTGCGACAGGGTGTTCCCGTTGACGCAATTTCTACCCGGATTAACCACCAGGCCGTTGGGGTTGACTTTCATCTAGAATCCGTACATCTGGTAAATGGTCGAACTTCAACGCTAGAATTGCAATTATCTTAAAAATTGTCTGGTGTATTGTACGATCGTGAACAAATGATATTGATTTGGAGATATCCTATGAAACCAGATTCTCACGAGCAGCAAAATAACGAGCGGCGACAAGAGCTTCGGGCTGAAGAAGAAACCTTTCGACTTCAGCAGGAAGAAGATCGTCTAGCCACAGGCAAAAGCCGATCGACCTTCAACTGGCTCATTAGTAGTATTTATTTTTTAGTAGGATCACTAGAAGTTCTGCTTGGACTGCGCTTTTTGCTACGCTTATCGGGAGCCAATACGCGAAATACGGTCAGCCAATTTATTGCAATGTTGTCGGCACCGTTCGTTGCACCATTTTCCACTTTATTTGTCAGCCCAGTTACGGGTGATGGCGCGAATATTTTTGATCTTAATGTTTTAATTGCCCTGATTGTATACCCACTCTTAGGTTGGCTCGGTGTCAGACTAGTCCGATTTATCCATACTCGATAGAGCTTCGGCAAGATATTGCTAATGAGGCAGTTGTTCCCGGTGATATTATTTTGCTAAAGGCAGGTGATAGTATTCCGGGTGACTGTCTGATTTTAAGTATCAGCTGACATCGGGCTTAGCGATCGCACTAATATGGTTTATTTAGGCACTAATGTAATCAGGAGTACGGCCACCGTAATAGTAGCTCAGACTGAAAAGCAAACTGAATTTGAAATACTTGGCGCGAAACAAGTAGCTAAAAATCAGGTGATTGTCAAATGACTTCCCGCGATCGAAAACTTTGGTAGTATGAATGTATTTTGTACCGATAAGATTGGTACTTCGACGGAACGAAAACTCGCGGTGCATTTCTCTAGTTCTTGTCTTTTTGCCGCTGCTATCACGCTAAATTTTAATTACAAATTTCCTTACCAACCTTTCAGAAATGACGATCGCAACCGATCGGGTGGATCAGATCTTTTTTCCCTACAGATTGGCTTAAACTATCGATCGCAGAGATCTCTAAACTTGCTCAAAAGTCACGAACGTCGCCGATTTAGGGCTAATGATGTAAGGCTGATGATTTATGGCTGATACAGTAGCAGAGCTTAATTTTTCGATCGTCCTATCGACTCCCTTACCCGAAAGATGATAACTCGCAACGGAAGAATGCTTCAAAATCAGATCGCCCAAATATTCTTGCGTCCCAAACGACTAGCGGCGATCGAAGCTTGTGTAATTGGGTTAGTCTCTGGGTTAGCAGCGATGGCGCTAGGCGAGAGTATCGGCTGGTTAGGCGGCTGGCGACAGCACATCACTAGCATCGTTCCCGCCTATTTATCACTCCCAACGATTGGGTTAGTGGCAGGGCTATTAGCGGGCTGGCTGGCTGGATACGTCGCACCTGGGGCGAGCGGCAGTGGGATGTCGGAGGTGAAAGCAGTATTGGCAAGAGTCCCCATGCCCTTGACGCTGCGATTGGCTGTGGTGAAGTGGGTCAGTGCCACACTGATACTTGCCGCTGGGATGCCCTTAGGACGCGAAGGCCCCACGGTGCAAATCGGTGCAGCCTTAGCTAATCAACTCAGCCATTGGTTCCCGACTTCCCCCGAACATCGTCGCCAACTGATTGCGGCTGGAGCTGGAGCTGGAGTTGCCGCTGCTTTTAATGCACCGATCGCAGGTGTCTTATTTGTTGTCGAAGAATTGCTCCAAGATCTATCAGGCATTACCTTAGGCACGGCCATCTTAGCCTCTTTTGTGGCCTCAGCCGTCGCCCGAATTGGGGGGTCTCGAAGCTGGAATCTCAATTTTGAATCCCATCTAAGTAGCAGTATCCACAATAGCTTTTCAGTATCAGAGATCCCGTGGTACTTACTCTTGGGGCTTTTGGCAGGGAGTTTAGGAGTTTTATTTAATCGCGGCGTGTTGCTGAGTCTGGCGTGGTATCGACGGTTTTTGCCCGTGGCATTGCCTTGGCGCGTCGGATTAGCGGGGCTAGCGTCGGGGCTGGCTTTGGCTATGCTCCCCTTGGTCTTTCGAGATAATGCGGGATTGAGAAATCTGTTGTTGAGTGGGGACGCCGACTGGGAAATGGTGGCGATGGTATTCGCGATCAAGTTTGGCTTAATTATCTTTGTAGCGGGTTCTGGCGCACCTGGGGGACTACTGATTCCTTCAATGACACTAGGATCTGCGTTGGGCTATCTGGTGGGAAGTTCAGCCCACTACCTGTTATTAACCGCCTCGCCGATTACCTATGCTTATGTGGGTATGGCAGCGTTTTTTTGTGCGGTTTCGCGGGTACCGATTACGGCAGTGATACTCGTATTTGAAATGACTTCTGATTTTAATTTGGTCCTACCCTTAATGATCGGCGTTGTCACGGCAAATCTGGTCGCGGATAGACTGCAAACTGGATCGCTGTACGATTTGTTGCTGGCTGCTAATGGCATTCATCTAGAGGATGGACTTTCATCGACGCCACTCTGGACGGAGTTGACTGCCACTCAGGTGATGCAGCGACAAGTTGAAACTATTCCCAGTAGTATGACGGTGGCAGAGGCATTAAGGCTCTTCTCGGAGTCTTCTCACCATACCTTCCCCGTGATGGCAAAGGCCAGTTTAGTGGGGATATTATCCGATCGGGATGTCTTAAATCGGGTGCAGCGCGGCGGCGATCTTGCCATAGTCGCAGATCTAATGACTCCTGCGCCGATTACCGCAACTCCCTATGATAGTCTCGCCCATATTCTCCATTTGCTCGATCGCTATAGTCTTAGCAGTCTACCCATTGTCGATCGACGTAAATTAGTTGGGATTATCACGCGCAGCGATATCATTCGGGTCGAAGCGGCCTATCTCAACGATCGTGCGGATCTGCTTGGCCCGATCGCTCCCGGCTCACACATTATCTATCAAACTCGCGCCCCAGAAATTGGTAGAGGCAGATTGCTTGTCTTGTTGAGTAATCCCAACACGGCCCAATTACTCCTCGAAATGGCGATCGCGATCGCCCGTAGTCGTGATTATGAGATTGAGGTATTGCACGTCATCGTTGTGCCCGCCCACAAATCTCTTGTCGAAGTCCGCATTAAAACTACGATCGGTGAGCGACTGCTTCAGAAGGCAAAGAGTTTGGGATTGGCATGGCAAATTCCCATTCACACCCAAATTCGGGTCGCCCATAATCTCGCCGCGACTGTGCTGGAGACGATCGCCTCGGAGCGGATCGATCTAGCACTAATGGGCTGGAAAGGCAGTACTAGAGTGACCCCCGATTGGATTTTTAGTCCGGTGGTTGATGCCGTGATTCAAAAAGCTGCTTGTGAATCGATCCTGGTTAAATGTAATGGCCGGACTAAATTCGATCGATGGTTGGTGCCCCTTGCTGGCGGTCCGAATGCTCAACGCGCACTGTCACTCCTCCCCGCCCTGACTACATTGAGCGATCGGCCCCTCATCAGTCTTTGTCAAGTCTTCAACCCAGCGGAACAGCATCCAAATCTCACTACACTCAATCGAGCGGCGGCGTTACTTCGTCTATCCTTACCTAGTGTCATTAGGAAAGTGCCTCTTTACGCTAGTTCTATTTCCACAGCGATCGTGAACTATGCGGACGACGACAACTGTGATGCGATAGTCCTGGGCGCTAGTCGGGCTGGGATTTTACAACATGCAGTCAATGGTAATATTCCCGCTGCAATTTCCCAAAACAGCGATCGGATGGTGATCATCGTTCGCGGAGCTTAGACCGTTGATCGCTCTTAGCGGTTGGTGGCGAAGAACTGCACTGGTATTGTCGGTGTAGTTATGACCGATCGATTAGCGGATGATCTTGGGGTGAAAATAATCACAATTACGATCGTTCTTAGTATCCTATTATCTGCAATTTTTGGGTTGTGGTACACAAGTGAAAAAACATTAGCAATGCACTCAATTAATACCGCTAAAAGAGAACTATTTTATTGGGCATCAATCCTGTGTACATTTGCTTTAGGTACGGCAGCCAGAGATCTTTGTGCAGAGACTCGCATACCAGTAATTTAATGCTAACAATCATTTCCCTACACTAAGCATTGGGTAGAACGGTAATCGTCTGATATATGTCCGTCTAGATGGTTACCTCTAGTGTATGAAAAATAACCAGAAATTTAAACAGCATCAAAATACCAGGAGGACGCGGTTGTAAACTTATGCAAAAAAACTAGCCAGTTAAATCAAGAAACAGTATCGTTGGATACAGAAAGTTAAAAACTTTGCAACTTTTTCCTAACTTGTTTAATAGAATAAGTTAGCTCAAGCAATTTCTTTTAGGAATGTGGAGGCAGACTATGCTAGCGAAATCGATCGATCGAATCCGTCCTTTGGTGTCAGAGGCTCTGAATCTACCCACCCTAAACCAGAATTCTGTTTGCCATATTACCTATAGTCGTGACTCGTGGGTTAATTTGATCGAGCTTCCCAGTGAATATAGTGCGGATAAAGCCCTACTGCTCTGTCAGGAATCCCCTGAGGTTTGGGTGGCGTGGGTGCCCGATCATGGCGAAGTACGGTTGGATCGAAGTAATTTTTACTGTTAAGGAAACATAGAAAATCATCGTGACGGAGATTATCTCGATCGAGAGTTTTTAAGTAACTAATGTTCGATTGTTTGATCCCATTAAATTTTCTTTGTGAAAGAAGTTAAACAACTTTAACTGTCCAACCAGAACCTAAAAATCTGAATAATAGTTTGAGGGAATTATAATTTGATGGGACTATCGTAATTGCTCCTAAATAAGAAATCAGATTCGACAGAAACAATCGATCGGATATGAATTGTACGTGCCAAGTTTTTAAACTTTGTCTAACTTAACGATCGAGTAAGTCTATGATTTATAAACCGATCGTTTGGATAAATTGTCTGGGTAGATCGACTGACAATTGAATCCTATCCTCATTGCCACCCTCAAGATGCTCAATTTTCCTCGCGCTAAGCTACAGTTATCTCGATTTCTGTCTCGATTTCGATCGATCCAGATCGGGATACTGGTACTCCTATCAATTCTCTTCTCTGCGATCTTCGTACCTGCACAAGGGACATTAGCTCAAGGGACATTAGCTCAAGGGACATTAGATCGTGCGGCTGTAACCGTTGACAGTCGGAAAATTTTTCAAATCACTAGTTCTACACAGCTAAAAGCCAGCGAACGGACCGACTGGATTAATACCCAACTCCAAGCTGCCGTTGAATCAAAACAGCTGCCTCAAGTCAAACTCGAACTGCGTAATGAAGTCCCGACAATTACTGTTAACGATCGCTATTTGCTTACCGTTACCCAGAATGACACGATCAACTCTCAAACGCCCACCGAGCAAGCAACGATCTGGATAAATCAACTTCAGGCGGCGATCGTCCAAGCTCAACAAGAACGTCGCCCAGAAGTAATTAGACAAATGGTTGTACTAGCCGTAGGACTAATGTTCATCGCGATCGCATTGCACTGGGTATTGGGGCAAATCTGGAAGCAAATTACGCGTAGAGTGCATCGACTACCCGCCACAGGCACCGAGGGAGAACTTCAATCGATTAATGTATCACTCAAATTAATGCTATTTTTGGTGCGAGTGGCAATGTGGACGAGCGCGTTGCTCTATATAACCAATCTATTTCCCCTCACCCGACAGTGGAGCTACGATTTTACCGCCAGCTTGATTTCTAGCCTCACTAATCCTATTTTTTCGCGGGGACCGATGTCTTACTCGATTACGAGTTTAGGAATCCTACTCGGTTTTCTTGTCGGCATCATTGTCCTATCGGGAGTCGTGACCAATATCTTGCGGACGCGGATTTTACAAGTCATGGGCATGAGTCGCGGTGCAGAAGCGAGCATCTCGATTTTGGTTAAATATGCCCTGATTGCCATTGGCTCGATCGTCCTGCTCCAGGTCTGGGGGCTAGATCTAAGTTCCTTAACCATTCTAGCTAGTGCATTGGGAATTGGGATTGGGTTTGGGTTTCAAAACATCGCTAAAGACTTTGGGAGTGGATTGATTTTACTATTTGAGAGACCGATTCAGGTGGGTGACTTTGTTCAAGTGAATGATTATAAGGGTACTGTCGAACAAATTAATGCCCGTAGCACCGTAATTCGCACCCTCGATCGAATTTCTATTATTCTCCCCAACTCGCATTTTCTCGATAACGAGGTGATTAACTGGAGTCATTTTAATCCTATATCTCGGCTGCATCTCCCCATAGGTGTTGCCTATGGATCTGATGTTAATTTAGTCAGATCTGCTTTGATTGAAGCTGTCCAGACTCATCCCGAAGTTTTGTCCTCGCCTCCATCGCAGGTATTATTCAAAGGCTTTGGCGATAGTGCTCTAGATTTTGAATTACTGGTCTGGATTACGACACCAGAACGACAATTGTTAATTAAAAGCGATTTGTATTTTATGATTGAAGCTGTTTTTCAACAATATCAAATCGAAATTCCTTTCCCACAGCAGGATGTAAACTTTCGCTCTGGGTCGGTACCAATTCAATTATCTCCAAAACTGGAACAGGCTATTTTAGATTTTACTAATAGCATCGATCGTAATCCTAACTAAATGGTAAATTCTGAAAAATATAAAACTGGCAAATGCAATTTTCAACTTTTGTAGACCGTTTTTGTAGACCGTGCCATTATCGAATTAAGATGATTTGCGATCGCTAATGTTTTCATTACCACTTAATGCTCAATAACTGCCTTATTCAGATATTCTGAAAATGTTCTAAAAGTATTCACTTTACAAGATGGTTGCCCTAGTTAATAGTCATTTTGACTTAGCTGCTATTCCTGATTGGCTCAATTGGCTTAATAAAATAACACGTTCTAATTAATCATGTCGGACATCCACAATATTGCTGCGATCGCTACGGGTGCAGTTCCTGGCGCACTTTCTAGATACTATTTAACCGAATGGAGTAAGAAGAAGTTTGGAACCTTTTTCCCAATTGGCACGTTTGTCATAAATCTAACAGGCTGTTTGGCGATGGGATTCTTTTTTGCGATTTCTAAGGGTATTACTGGTTATCCCAAGGAGTTAGATCTATTAATTAGAACTGGATTTTTGGGTTCCTACACCACATTTTCTACTTATGGTTTTGATACTTTGACGCTATGGCGTACTAAGAAAGAAAGGATAACGTTGTTCTATTGGGCAGGAAGTGCGATTTTAGGCGTTTTGGCGGTAATTTTAGGTGCAGCGATCGCAAAGCTTGTGGTTGCCTAGTTTAAGATGAATTTCAATCAGTTTTAAGGAGAAAAGTAAATTCATGAATATTCGCTATTCTCTGGTAGTTTCAATGGGTGCAATTCTTGGTGCTTTGAGTCGTTTTTATGGGACTAAATTAGCTAAGGTGATTTTCGGTCAGGATTTTGGCTTTTATGGCACTTTTTGGATTAACGTCATTGGCTGCTTTTTGATTGCCTATGTTTTAACCTTGACGAATGAAAATATTCGACCGATTTCGCCTGAATTAAAACTAATGACCACAACTGGCTTTTGTGGTGCTTTTACTACGTTCTCAACCTATAGTTTAGAAACTAAGGGCTTCTTGGATAAGGGTGACATCATGACATTTTTGCTCTATTTTCTGGGTAGTGCGATCGTGGGTATGGTGGGCATTCGACTTGGAGTATTAGCTGCAAGAGTTAGTGCTGAGAGACCTAAATGAATGAATTAGACTATCAAAAACTTATAAGAACCAGTTGAAAATGGTCTGTAGCTGTTAAGGTTTGTCACAATTATTCAAGTGATCTCTGGTAACAATCAGGTATTATTGATGACATTAATATTTATTTACTTAGAACCGTGATAGTCTTTTCCATCTATGATTTATGAGCTTTTTATTTCCAAATACCAAATCTAGATATAGATGTAGCGAGATTAGAGACTAGAGAAGTCCAGCTACTAATGATTACTTCTTTTAATCAATCGGCTTGTAGCTCATATTCAATGAAAATAGATGGTAATCATTAACTCAAATGAAAAGAAAGAAAAAAAGTAATTTAGGTGTAGCTCTACAACTAAAAGGCTCGGTAGTCTCATCTATTTATAAGCAAGTGCTTTGTCTAGGGCTATTTGGTTTCTTTATGTCTATTCTCCACTATTTTAAGCTTCCGGTATCTCAGCCAGTTTTGGGGACGATAATTCCTAGTATTGTATTAGGCTTATTGTTAGTGTTTAGAACGAATACTGCCTATGAACGATTTTGGGAAGGTCGGAAGTTGTGGGGGAGCCTGGTTAATGATACGCGTAATATGGCTTGGCAAATGGCGGTGATGATTGAGGAGAGTGATCCAGACGATCGTAATCAAAAAGTTGAGGCAATTAGGCTATTACCAATTTTTTTGGTGGCCTGTAAATTACATTTAAGATCTGTGGCTGTGGGTGAAGAGTTAGAAGCTAGGGTGACTCGTGAACAGTTTTTAATCCTGAAGAAATCCCGCAATCCGCCTCTACAAATTGCGACTTGGATTGGGGACTATATCCAAACCCAGTATAAGCGAGGTGATAATTTTCTCCATTTTAACCACGTTCCTTTCTTGCAGAGAAATGTGAAGGGTATTATTGACTCTTTAGGGGGCTGTGAAAGGATTTTAAGAACTCCCCTGCCGCTTGCATATACAATTCATCTTAGGCAATTAGTTTTAATCTACTGCTTGTTATTACCTTTTCCCTTACTTAAAGATTTAGGATGGGGAACTGGTTTTTTTGTGGCATTGATTAGTTTTACTTTGTTGGGAATTGAAGAGATTGGTATAGAAATAGAGAATCCCTTTGGTTATGATATCAATGATTTACCCCTTGATGGTATTTGCAATAATATGATTAATGAGATTGAGGAGTATATTGAGTTAAATCTTCCTTCCCAAACTGATGATCAGCTATCTAAACTAGAAGGTTCTAAACTAGAGAGTTCACACTATAAATCAACCTAAATTATGATTAAGGTTTGGGCTTATAAACAATCATCCTAGAATAATAAGTATGCGAGAGAAACTCATTATGCTTCTGATTTTCACACCTATTCTGTAGTTATGCCAAATGCCTTAAAGATTGAATTAATCCCATTATTTGGTCAGAATTAAAGTTGTTAATAGAATCAGTTAAGGCATTAGCTAAACTAGATTTAGGGATTTGAGTAATTAATTCGTTCATTACATCAGTATCAAGATAGTAAGCAGCTTGATACATTTCTTCTAGCCACTCAGGAGACATCTCAGATAAAGCTTCTACAGAAAGTACTTCAATGGAGGTTTTCTTGGAAGATTCTTCGATCGTTTGGTAAATATATTTTACTCCTAAATATTTAGCAATTTTTTCAAAGAGTTCTTTTTGCTGAAATGGCTTACGGATAAAGTCATTACAGCCCACATTTAGAACTTTTTCGCGATCTTCCTCAAAGACACTTGCTGTTAAAGCAATAATGATTGTCTCTTGGCTCTTAGGATCCTCTCTAATGCATTTTGTCGCTGTGTATCCGTCCATGAAGGGCATTTGTAGATCCATCAAAATCAAGTGTGGAAACCAATTTTTCCACAGTGCGATCGCCTCAATTCCATGGGTTGCTTCCCTTACCTCAAAGCCGATCGAAGTCAGGGTTTCGACTAACAAGAGGCGATTTTCTACTAAATCTTCAACGACAAGAATACGGTAGGTCAGTTGATTAGGAGCTAAACCAATTACTCTTTGATTGAGAGGTTTTGAAGTAAAAATAGCGACTTGAGGTAACTGCACTTCAATCTCAAAGGAGAAGGTGCTGCCTTGATTTAAAGTACTTTGAACCTGAATCTGACTGCTCATGAGTTGCATGATTTTTTGACTGATAGCTAACCCAAGCCCAGTCCCTTGATTTAAATTATTTCCCGCTTGGGCTTGGACGAATACTTTAAATAACATATCAATTTCTCCTGGAGCAATTCCTACTCCTGTGTCTTTGATCTCGAAATATAAATTACAACATGTTTTATCTTTTAATTTTGCTCTTGCCCGTAAAATAACGCTGCCTTGATTAGTAAACTTAATCGCATTCCCGAGGAGATTCACTAGGACTTGATACAATTGTTTCTCGTCGGCATATATAAAGCGGGGAAGATTGGGATCTAGTTCAAAAATCAAATCAAATTTTTTAGGTTCAACTTTAACTCGCAACATTTCTTCAAGAGAAGTCAATAGTATTATTAAGTCAAATTCAGAATTATTAAGCGTCATTCGTCCGCTCTCAATTTTAGATAAGTTTAAAATATCGTTAATTAAATCCAATAAATACTCCCCGCTACGAGTAATAATCTGTAAACGTTCTTGAGACGATAGAGACAGAGAGTTCTCATTGAGCATCAATTGCGTGAATCCTAAAATCGAATTGAGGGGAGTACGGAGTTCGTGGCTCATATTCGAGAGAAAGATGCTTTTAGCTCGGTTGGCGGATTCGGCTTCTTCTTTCTTTCGTTGAAGTAATTCTGTATGTTTACGATCGCTAATATCAATTAAATATCCCAAGATTTCAGTTGGTCTGCCAGCACTATCTCGAATTAGCTTGAGTTGAGCCAGCATCCAGCGATAGTCGCCATCTGAGCGTAGAAGACGGTATTCATGAGAATAAAAATCATTGATAAATGGCTCGGCTATTCCTTTGAAGACTCTTCCTACATCCTCTGGATGGATATGCTTCGTCCAAAATTCACTGTCTTCTAAAAAATCTTTCGGTTCGTAGCCCAATAAATCTTTGACGTTTTCGCTGATAAATGTTGCGCCATAATCACCACCTGGTT
The DNA here is from genome assembly GCA_025351345.1 of Synechococcales cyanobacterium GL140_1_metabat_312. Lineage (GTDB taxonomy): Bacteria > Cyanobacteriota > Cyanobacteriia > Leptolyngbyales > Leptolyngbyaceae > JAAFJU01. The sequence continues at coordinate 4,351 of JANXWB010000013.1, read as the reverse complement.
CACAACCAAAAATGACAACAGGACTATAGTTTAGGAGAAAGTGAAGGCGATTCGTGCTAGTTTGCAAGGCTTGCTCGGCAAGTTTTAGTTCCGTCACATCTTCCTGAACGGCAACGTAAACACCTCCATATTCAGGATGCTCAAATCTAGAGGTATGGACGCTACACCAAAAGAGTGTGTTATCTTTTTTCTTGTTGTGGACTTCGTATTTCGCTTCCCCATAGCGATCGATTTGCTCGACGATATCCATAACCGATACATCTGGTGTCACCTCTGTATCCACGTAATTAACCACACTAACAGGCTGACCTATAAGTTCTCCTTCTGCATAACCAAACATTCTGTCAAATTTAGGATTGGTGTATTCGATTATCAGATCTGAGGCTTTAATTAACGCCACGCCACCCGCCATATTATGAATAATCTGGCTCTGAAGTTCCAGTTCTTTTTGAGATGCTTTTCGAGCCGTAATATCTTGAATCTGAGCAATAAACTGTAGTGGATTTCCCTGCTCATCTCGTACTAGTGAGCCATTGAGCAGAACCCAAACAATATATCCTTGCTGATGAAAATACTGTTTTTCAATTTGATAGGTAGAAATTTTACCCGACAATAACTGACGAGCATAGCTAAGATCTATTTCTAAATCGTCAGGATGAGTAATATCGTGAAAGGTTAAGGTTAGTAATTCTTCTGGGGTGTAGCCAACAATCTCACATAAAGCAGCATTGACCTTAATAAATTGTCCATTGAGTCCAACGATCGCCTTTCCGATCGGGGCATTTTCAAAAGCATTGCGGAACTGTTTTTCACTATTTCGTAGTGCTTCTATGCGTTCAGAGACTAAGGCTTCTAAGGTTTCATTAATCTTTTTAAGAGATAACTCGCTTTGTTTTCGCCTTAAGTCTATGTGATTGAGATATCGAGCCGTGCCCCAGATGAGGATTGAGAAGGTTAGAACTTCAAACGTTATCTGCAATATATATTCAATTTGAATATCATACATGCCTAATTTTCGTCCCCGAAAAGTGAACCAGTTTAAGGCTATGGGAAAGACGATCGCCCAAGGCAGTAACCTCCGCGCCATCGCCCCTCCGACTAGTGAACTAGTCATCACTTGCATTAACCCCTTGTTGGGACGGAGTGATAAAATGCCTATGTAGAGAATTAAAAAAGTCAGGCTTGTGTGTAATGCCTGAGCTGTTTTGAGGATGACTAACCTTGTTGCAATATCGACTTCAAATAGGTATCCAACTAAAGACAGTAGAGAAATCAAAGCGGCAGAACTACTGCAAATATGAGCTATCCAAATGTTGCGTCTTGAATTTTGCCCTAACAGTACCAGTGCTGCTCCCATCAGGATAAAGTTCAAGGCGGTGTTTATTCCCATTCTTCCTGGGTAAGGAGTTGCAGACGAAATAACATCTCGAAAAAATAACTCATCAATATTTAAATCCCAGCTAAAGAGATATTCGCTTAGGGTCAGTAGCCCGATGACGGCGATCGCCCCTGCAAATAGTTTAGAGATTCGATGATACGTGCGAGTTGGTGGGTTGTACTGCAACAATATCAAAGACATTCCAGCGAATAAAAAACAGATCGCGGTGTTGGCTTTCATCGTTGCGGTTAGGCCACGAAAACCCGCTTTGAGCAGAGTTATGTCAAATTGCCATCCCAGCAATACGAGACAAGCGATCGCTATGACGAATAGCCCTGCAATTTGGGAAATGTGTTTATTCATACATAAATTATGTGGCTAATTCCATAATGATATCCGTCTTAAAATTCAGTACTAAATCTTTGAGAGAATTGTCGATCGCACTTCAGGAATTTCCAGGAAAATCTACCTTAGTAGATAACTAGCTTAGATTAGGCAAAAAGGCAGTATTAACTCCCGTAACATCAATATCTTTATAATGGGCTTATTAAACTTATTAGTTTATGATTCAGGGATAATACCGCTAAATATTAGTATGAATAGCTATCGAGGAAATATTTTAATCGTTGACGATTTGCCTGACAACCTCCGTCTACTTAGGGATACATTAATCGCACAGGGTTATAAGGTGAGGAGTGCGACAACGGGAGCTATGGCCATTAGAGCTGCCCAATCTCCAGCAACGGAGCTAATTTTACTAGATATTAAATTACCCGATCTTGATGGCTATGCAGTTTGCAAACAATTAAAATCTAATAAGCAAACTGAAGACATTCCGATCATTTTTTTGAGCGCTCTGAATGACGCTTCAAATAAGGTGCAAGGACTTGCTGTGGGAGGAGTAGATTATATTTCTAAGCCATTTCAAGTTGAGGAAGTATTAGCTCGTATTGAAATCCATTTGACAATCCGAAGATTGCGCCAAACGCTCCAAGATCAAAATTTAAGTCTCATTAAAGAGATAGAAGAAAACCAACGCCTCAAAGATATCTATTTTGCCGAAAAAGAACTGGCTCAAGTCACTTTAAAATCGATTGGTGATGCCGTCATTACTACCGATGCTGAGAGTAATATTAAATATTTCAATCCTGTTGCTGAGAGTTTAACAGGCTGGAAAGCGGAGGATGCTGAAGGATTACCTCTATCTGAAGTTTTTATAATCGTCAATGAAGCAACCCGAAAACCAGTAGATAATCCGATCGTCAAAGCTCTAGAAAAGGGGCAAACTGTGGGTTTAGCGAATCATACTCTTCTCATCGCTCGTGATGGCACGGAGCATTCTATTGAGGACTCAGCCGCCCCAATTAGAAATTCTCAAGGACAAATTATCGGTGCAGTCCTCGTCTTTCATGATGTCACTGAGTCGCGGAGTCTTGCCAAGAAACTATCGTGGGACGCTAGCCATGACGCTTTGACGGGCTTAATCAATCGTCGCGCATTTGAGCAGCTACTACTTGAGGCGATCGCTTCTACTCAAAATGACGAGCAACAGCACACGCTTTGCTATTTAGATTTAGATCAGTTCAAAGTTGTTAACGATACTGTCGGTCATATTGCGGGTGATGATCTATTGCGCCAAGTCACGACCCTTTTACAAAAAGGAGTTCGAGCCAATGATCGGCTTGCTCGCTTGGGAGGCGATGAATTTGGTCTTTTGCTTTATCAATGCCCGATCGCTGAAGCAGCGCATATTGCAGAAAAGCTTAGAGATCTAGTGCATCAGTTTCGATTTATTTGGCATAACAAACTCTTTATTATCAGTGTCAGTATTGGCGTTGTTGCCATTGACTCAAACAGTCAAGATCTAATGCAGGTCATGGGTGCGGCTGATGCTGCTTGTTATGCCGCCAAAGCTAAAGGCCGCAACTGTGTTCATGTTTACAGACAAGATGATAGTGAACTAATTAGACAACGTGGTGAGAGACAATTAATTTCCAAAATCAGTCATGCGTTGGAAACTAATAGTTTTCGTCTCTATTTCCAAAAGATTGTTTCAATTACTTCTCAAATATCCGTAGAGCACCATGAGATTTTACTCAGAATGTTTGACGAAAACGAAGAATTAATTGCGCCTAATGAGTTCATTCCTGCCGCCGAGCGCTATGGTTTGATCAGTGAGATCGATCGGTGGGTTATTAAAACATTCTTCTCGAATTATCACGGGATATGTCAGCAACAAGGTTCTACAGATGCATTCTATGCGATCAATATTTCTGGTGCTAGCATTAGTAATGACCAGTTTCTGAATTTCTTAATCGATCAATTTTCTCTCTACCAAGTTCCATCTCATAATATTTGTTTTGAAATTACGGAAACGGCTGCGATCGTAAACTTTGACGATGCTCAATATTTCATAAGTACTCTCAAACAGATCGGCTGTCGATTTGCTTTAGATGATTTTGGCAGTGGTTTAAGTTCTTTTGCTTATTTAATGAATTTGAACGTTGACTATCTAAAAATTGATGGTTGCTTTGTAAAAAATATTAGTAATGATCCGATTTCTCAAGCGATCGTTAAAGGCTTTAATGATATTGCCCATGCGATGAATCTTAAAACGATCGCTGAATTTGTTGAAGATGACACTATCTTAAAAAAACTGCGGACCATTGGTGTAGATTATGCCCAAGGCTATGCGATCGGTCGTCCCGTCTCTCTTGAACTTTAATGACTAATCTTCTAATTAGAGACTTGTTTAATTAAAATGAAATACAAAATAATTTTATAATTTTTAAGGAAACCTCCGACCTTAACCCATTTAGTAATTTATTGATCATATAGCAATCCTAATTGATTAATGAAAATCTACCAAGGCGATGCAGTTTAGAAAAATCAAAGATTTGATAATGTGTTGCTAACTCAAATAGAATCTTGACAGCATCAAACGTTTTACCCTGATGCCAACAGCTTCAGAGC
>JANXWB010000093.1 GCA_025351345.1 Synechococcales cyanobacterium GL140_1_metabat_312 | reverse complement strand
GGAATCCAATTAATTTCGACTGAGGCGCAATTTTGACAGATGTGGGAATACTTGATGGTTTCAATCCCTAATAGGGAATCCAATTAATTTCGACTGGATAGCAATCCAGACACAACCCGCAATCCCACTAACGACAAAGTTTCAATCCCTAATAGGGAATCCAATTAATTTCGACCTTTAGGGTTGAGTTCAGGAAGTTTTACCCCTTGTGTTTCAATCCCTAATAGGGAATCCAATTAATTTCGACATGACGAAACATTCAAAGCTGAAATATTGAATGGGTTTCAATCCCTAATAGGGAATCCAATTAATTTCGACGATCTCCATCAAAACTCGCCTCTACTCCGAGACTGGTTTCAATCCCTAATAGGGAATCCAATTAATTTCGACAACGATCGCAACAATCTGCGGCAATTCAATCGCGTTTCAATCCCTAATAGGGAATCCAATTAATTTCGACGACCGAAAACCTCTCAAAGTCAAAGCTGTTGTCTGTTTCAATCCCTAATAGGGAATCCAATTAATTTCGACGACGGAATACATGCCCGATAACGTACACCCATCAGGGTTTCAATCCCTAATAGGGAATCCAATTAATTTCGACCTGAAACCAAGCTCTTTAACAAGCATCTCGATATCGTTTCAATCCCTAATAGGGAATCCAATTAATTTCGACATCTTTGCCTGGTAGCTGGACGGATCAGCGCACTGTTTCAATCCCTAATAGGGAATCCAATTAATTTCGACCAACAGAGCGACGCATCCACAAATTAGCACCAGCACCATGTTTCAATCCCTAATAGGGAATCCAATTAATTTCGACTAGTCAGCGGAGTCGGTTTAATGCAGCCATTGCGGTTTCAATCCCTAATAGGGAATCCAATTAATTTCGACCACCAGGCTAAAAGCTGGGGAATCAATGCCTACAATCGTTTCAATCCCTAATAGGGAATCCAATTAATTTCGACCCCGGGCACCTGAAAAGTAGACAGAGCCTAGCATTCAAAACCCGATCGCGCCGATCGACAATATACGTATATTCTACCTTAAAAAACATGTAAAAACCATCCCTTAAAAAATCATAAACCCAATCCCCGCAACCCTTCCCAACCTCGCGCCGATCGAAACCTCCACCTAAACCGCTCAAACCCTCACCCCACAAGCCCTTTCCCCACCTAAAAACCAAAACCAAAAAATACACCCACCCATCCGCGCCCCATCACGCAAAAAACACCGTATCATCTCGCACAACCTCACCCCCAATCCGCTCCACCTTATCCCGACAACAAGCACACAGAAAATAGAACCGCACACTATCCACCTCCGGCTTAATCATCTTCCCCAAACGCGATCGTAACTTCGCATACTCCGGCTCCGACAAATCCAAACACTCAAACACACTAAACTGCATCCACTGCCCATAAGACTTCAACACCTTATGAATCTTCGTCCGCCGCTTATCATCCGGAATATCATACGTAATCACCAACTGCATACTCACCCCAAATCAAACAACAATCAAAACCCAAAAATCAAACCTACAATCATAATCCCCCACCTTTCAAGAGAGACTTAGAGCGATCGCACATCACCTCAAAACCAAAGGCGGATAAAGCTCCGTCTCCCCCATCAAAAACTTCGCCAACAACCGACCCTGCACCTCAAAACTCTCCTGATAACTCACCTTCCGCCCCAACACCGGATGCTTAAACTCCGACTGCTTCTTCTGCTCATACGCCCTCAAAAAAATCTTTCTCCCCTCAGCCGTCAAACTCACCGCCCCACTCATCGGCTCCGTCTCAAAATCACTCAAACTCAACACCTTTCGATTAATCGTCGCCAACACCATCGCATCCACCACCAGCGGGCGAAACTCCTCCATCAAATCCAACGCCAAAGAAGGCCGACCATAGCGCTCCGTATGCAAATACCCCAAATACGGATCAAACCCCACAATATTCACCGCACTCTGCACATCATGCATCAACAACGAATACCCAAAACTCAACAACGCATTCACCGGATCCAACGGCGGCCTACGATTTCGCGTCCTAAACTCAAACCCCTCCGCCCGAATCAACTGCCCAAACACCCCAAAATAAGCCGCACTCCCAGCCCCCTCCAGCCCCCGCAACGAATTAATCTCCACCGTCGTCTCGATCGGCCCAATCACCCGATTCAACTTCTCGATCGCCCCCGAAAAATCCGCCCGTCCCCCCTCACGCTGCGCCCGTAACAGAGCAATCCGATAATTCTTCAACTTCCCCCGCACAAAACCCCGCACCACATGCACCGCCCTATCCCGTTCCTGACGTGCCGCATTCCACTGCGCCGATCGCACAAAAATATTCTTCGTCAACGGCGGCTCCAAACTCCCCAAATACCGCCCCGTCCTTGTCAAAAACGTCAACGGAATCTTCCGCTCCAACAACTCAATCAATGCCGCAGGAGAAACCGTCGCCCGTCCCAAAATCACCACCCCATCCACCTTAATCAACGGCACATCCAAAATAGTCTTCCGTTCAAAACTCACCCGCAACCGTTCATCCGTCTTCCCCACAAACGAATCATCCTGACTGATATAAACCGTTCCCATCCTAAACCTCCCGATAATTTACTAATTTCTTTGCAGCCTGAGGCAAACACTTTGAATACAAACTGCACCCCTTACACCGTGCCGAATACACAGGCAACGGCATAGTCCCCGTCTCAAACAACGATCGCACCACCGCAATCATCTCAATCGTCTCTTTCCGTAACTCCTCATTCAAATCAACAACAACCCGCTGATGCGACTGCGCATAATACACAAAACCCTCAGCAATGCTCTTTCCCAACATCTCCTCCAAACACAGCGCCTGCGCACAAACCTGCAACGCATCATTCTCAAACTCCCCCTTATGACTCCGCTTATACTCCACCGGATAAACTCGACCATCCACCTCCTCAATCAAATCCGACTTCCCAATCAATCCATACTTCTGGGAGCGTAACCAAATCGCCCGCACCTGATAAAGATCCTCTCGATTCCCATCCCCCATCGCATGAACCCGATCGTGCAAACTCGTTCCCTCAATCGTGTATTGATTCTCCTCAAACTCTCCCGCACAAAACATACGCCAACACCGATGGGGACAATAACTAAATTGATTCAACGCTGCAATCGGAATAAAATTCTCTTCCAATTCACTATTCAACCTTCTAAATTCTAAATTCTCAACTTCTGTCATAACCTCTCCGCACCATCCCCATCCCCATCGTCGTCTTCCGGCCAACCCCCGCAAACATCGCAAAATCCGCCAACGCATTAAACTGTTTCACCCGTTCCTCATCTCCCAACACCCGAAAACTCATCTCCCCAACACACCCGACAAACTGACTGCGCGAATCTGGAGCGATCGCCGTTTGAATATTAAAATAGCTCGGAAAAATTCCCTCAATCAATTCATTTGAAAACTCAATTCCACTATATTGATTCCATTTCCGCAGCAAACTATTAAACACCCGATCGCGATCGGGTAACGGATTATCCACCGCCCCCTGTCGAAAATTCGTCGGCGTAAAAAATCGCAAATCCACCTGTTTACATTGACTCGAAGCCTGCTCAAACAACTGACCATAACTCGAAAACCCTGCCCAAGGCTGCCCCGACTGCACCGTCCCCAACACACTCACTACCATCAAATCAGCCGCACCCAAATGCCAAGCCTTCGCCGGATTCAAATCCAACCACAACTTGCTCAAATGGCCAAACAACAAATCATCCAACAACGAAATCCGCCACCAGCAAGCCGTCCCCGCCGGAATGGGCTGATCGTACTCCCACCGAATTTTTCGATCGTCCGTCTGAAGTGGTGACAATGTAAATGCTTTATCCGTCTTTTGTTCATGCAATCGATCGGCCAACGGCTTATCAATAGCACTCACAATCTCTAAAAATAATGCATGATAATGTCGCCCCGTTAGGAAACTAGGATAGATAGGCGATCGCGGCACAAGATTCAAAACAAGACTATGCGGCATCTAAAAACTCCATCAAAATTTTCTGCCACTATTAGTAGCAGTTTTTACAAGGGCACAGTTTAAGGAGTTTCTCTCGCTAATGGTGCGAGTCTTTCAACTAAACCGATATTGCATATTGGCTGGCAATGAAAAAGAATCTTTTCCAGATTTAATTCTGTAGTGAGAACCGTGCATAACTCTCACATTCCGAATTAGGCTCACAGGCGGCATATTTAGAGTGTCATAGCTCACGACTTGCTGACTGAACATGACATCTAGAGGATTTAGTGGATGTTCACAGATGAAGTCTTTAGTCATTGTTGTAAAATCGTTCAATTCCTCAACAGTGACTTCTGCCTTACTCATCCATTTCCCTAATCGAATCCATTTAGGAAGTACGATCGGTTGATTAGAAATCACAAAACATTCAAACAGACTTTCCGCTGCAATTTCCTTAGCTCGCCCAAAACTCGGAATATTTTTCTGAGTCTTCTCCATTTTAACGTGATAGTTATTGTTAGCGTACTTCCAGGTATGAAGCACAGCCGCATGTCTAACCGCTTTTGCTGGAGTGACATAGATTCCTTGTTGATTCAACGGTATTAGATGTTGTTCATACTTCGGAATCTGTTCTGGACAGAAGTAACGATACTCATGCTCTTCCGACACGCGAGTGGAATAACGATCGCTATCCACCAGCCCTAATGCATAGCAAAGCGCGTAATTATGCAAAATAGGTTCAGTCTCATACAATCGACCAATCTCACGGGTAGCGTAATAGAGATTGTCATGGAGTTCGATCGTACAGCGATAAATGTGAGTCATAGTTCTTTATTCCGCTGCTGCACTCGTTTTTTTAGTTTTTTTAATGTGTGCTTCAAAGTAAACTTTAGCCTCCTTATCAGCCTGACTCAAGATTGCCTTTAGTGAAACTTCATTCCCCAGTAGTGTTTTTACTTCAGCTAGCACAGGTTGAAAATCTTCTTCAAACAAATCAGTATGTACAATAAACTCTTGACTCATCAAGTTCTTGATTGTTGTTGTCGCAGCGAGTAAAACCTCTGACTCGTTCAATGGATCTGACGCATTGAATTGATTGTTTACTTTCATCAAATCATAGATTGCCTGCGTCCAGCGTAAGTTACTGACAATTTCACCATCAGAAAAGATAACACCAACTAGCTCATTGCGAACTCGACCCGTGCGCGTTGTTTGAGCACCATAGTGCCGTGTTCGCAGAATGTTATTGAATACGTAGAGAAAGTTAGCTTCAGTCGGATCTTTAAGCGTCACAATACTAGGAAAGAAAACCTGTGGCTTAATGTGATCCTGCTGATTGATTCGGCTTGTCACCGTTCCTTTTTCACTCATTGTCCCATTTTCAAAAGGCGCATTTAGTGTAAAAGTCTCATGAGTTTCATCAAAAGCGGTAATCGAGAATGCAGTATCAACAATAACCTTGGATTTTTCAGAACCCGAATCTCCGATCGCAAAGCCATAAATAATACAATCAGGATTATTCATTGCAAACTTAACATTGTATTCACAGTCCTCAGCCTTTACTAGATCATAAGCCCGCATTAGCTCACGTCCCACCAAACGTTCCGGTGTAGATTGCTTCCGCTTAAACATTGAGAGACGACTAATTGGAGTTTTATCCTCAATTCCAGCGCTTACCCGTGCCTTATTGAGTTCACCATCGGTTTGAAACAGTGGATAAGATTCTGTGACGCGAATGGTCAGGAAATGAACGTACTTTCCCATTGGCTTGTAGGGGATTGCTTTGTGAAATAATTTAGCTGAATCGATCGATTTAAGAAATGTCATGGTCTTCTATCTCCAATATGTAAGTGAGAATTAACGTTGAGAATTGCTGTTTATTCTGGGAGTTCGTCTGCTTCCTCCTGTTCTGAGGCTTTTTTGTCTTGATATGCTTTGTTATCCTTGTCATTTTCTAATCGATATAGGAACTCACAAGTATCTCGCAGCAGGTTTAACTGCCGTCCTGCTAATCGGGCACGATCGCCTACAAACGATTTTTCAAACACATCGCAAACGAAATATCGAGAAAATTCTAAAATGGAATCTCTCTCCTGATCACGCTCATTCCGTTTGAAGACAGCGTAGCCCTCAGCCGTAGAAGCATGGACTCGATCCATTAGTTTATTGACTTTTGCCGCAACCGAGAAGACCAAATCCTCGCCTTTGAAACCCTGTAGATCAGCAGTCAGAATAACATCGGAAGCTTCTTTAACTGGCTTAAGAACTGCATTACTTTTGGGGTTGTATCGTTGATTTGCACGGTAGAAGCAACGGTATAGCTCAGTGAGTTTTTGAGCATGTCTCAAAGCTGACTTTTCATCACACATAGTTAACGTCTCCAATTCAGGATTGAACTTGATATAAGGATCAAAACAGGGATAAAAGTGATGGGCATAGAGCTTAATTTTTTCGATGCTCGGTACATCGTTCGTTTGTTTTCTGGCCCACTTCGCCAAGTAGGAAAAGACATAGAGTGGACTCGTATCAAGGTCTTTAGCAAGTTCAGTCAACTTACCCCAATTTGCATCGTAGCCAGCCTTTCCTTGCTTGGCATTTACATCTAAATGAATTGCATAGGCAGCCGTTAGGGTATTGAGAGGAGACGATCGCGCATTCCCTCCCGAATCCTCCCAACCTTCCAGAACATGGTCGAGTCGAAAACGATCGTTCCCCAGCAATACCCGAAAAGCTTGCGGGGCACTATCAAGAAATACGGTTTCTTCAAACTCAGCACCATCATTAAACGGTGGAATTGGAGATTCAGAAACTACAGTCTTCACATCTAAGATCATGGGGAATGCGAGTGCCAACCAAGCAGGCATTACCCATGATTCGGTCTCTGTCGGGTCTTTCCCTGGCGGCAATGCCATGAAGTAAAAGGTCAGGGGTTGGTCCTCTGGATAAGACAGTTTAAAGGTCCGATCGCGCCTAAATTCTGGATCTTTCTCATCTAGTAGCGTCTTTCGTTCTAAATCGTCATCCATTAAGAAAGTATCTACAGATTGATAACGATCGCGCCCAAAATTAGCATCCAAATCACGATCAATGAAATGATTTCGGACTCCTGTATCAAATCGAGTTTGGATGATACTGCTGTAGGCTTTTTGAAGGAATTTATTAGTTTCCGGCGTGAAGTAATAAGTGGGATAGAAATAAAGATAGCGATATTTACCATCTTCAAATCGTTTCCCTACAGCCTGAGTTTGATTCATTAGAATTTGCCGTAGCATCATTTCGATGCCTGAAAGACTGGAAATATTTCGTTTGGCGTTAGAACCGCCCAGCATTTGCTTATTGGTATACACCTGCGGCGTGAACAGGACCGCCGATTCCATTTGTTCCGTTACTGTATAAGCAGAATGAGAAATTGAGCAGATTAATTGTCGCCCCCGCCCTGGCTTTTTCGCATTGTTGTAGTTTGATAACTCTTTAAAAAAGATGTCAGCAGAATCGATCGGAGGCTCAGTATTACTAGGAAGCATAATGACCCGATCGCACCATTCTTGTAAATCCTGCCAAAGGTTCGGAAATTCATATTGGGAAACAATTGGCTGAATAAGTACAGCAATATAGTCAATGACCTTTAAACAAGTGTCTCGGACATCTTCGATTCCAGGATTACTTTCTACATATTTTGCAGCCAAATAATACCATTCATAGGGTACTCCACCTGTATTTCCCTTAAGCTTTTGTTCTTTAAGCGATTCATTGATTCGTTGTATTTCACAGATTGGAGGTGAATGACTAGAAAGATTCCAAAATTCAGTTACCTTATGAATTAATTTAAGATCAAGTGGTAATGGAAGCTTTTTGTCCTGTTTACGCAGTACTTCAATTTTTTCTAGCCGATCGCCCCAAATCTTACGACTTATCAAATCTCCAAATTCTGCAATTTGGTCAATCCGCATATCATCTACAAATTTGAAGTCATAATCAGCGGATAAAATACTGTTCTGTTGAAATTTAATTAGATTATCACTACGACTTGTTGCAACTGAGCTTTTTCCAGCTCTGAGAATCCTTAAAGTTGCATCTAGTCCGACTTTCATCAGATCCACATCACTATCAAAGAAGAGACCATAATAATCAGCATATTTCATGCCTTTCCCGTCTCGTCCAAATCCTGTTTGACGCTGCTTTAGTTGTCCTGCACAGAGTTTCTTGATACTGGCAATAACCCGATCGCTCAAATCCGATCGCTCAATCTTGGGGGCATCTCGCCTTATCAGGTAGATTACTCCTGTCGGCAGATAAAGCAATGGTTCATAGTATACACAATCTGTTGTATTTAGACTTACGTGAGCATCAACGATCGCATTATTCAGAATATTCGTTAAAACACCACGATTTTCAGAAATACTGTGATAGGTTAAATCAAATTGTCCATCACTCAAATTATGCAATAGTTCTTTAAACTTTCGATTTTCAGCATCATAAGGATGTTTGATAATTGAAGATAGTGAATCGGCTAAACAGGTTAAGTCTGATAAAGCGCGTAAGGTCCGATCGTTCAAAGTCGGATTTAACCCAAACTCTGAGAAGTTCCAATTGGTATCCCATCGTCGCTGAGCATTGTAGGCCATGCATAGCAGGTCATCAAGATAATCTTGATAGAATTTAGAGTCTTTTGGATTGATAAAACGATCGAGTCCTAATTGTCTTACTTTTTCGTCAATAATCTGTCGGTGATCTTGTAATGCCAGTTTACGGCAATCATTTGGAACATCTGGGAACTTCTCAAAATCATGCAAAATAAATGCAGCAATTACTAATCGTCGCTCTTTATCTCCTACCACACGCTTCACAGTTGTATCCAGTTTAGAAAGCCGTCGTTCGATTAAGTTGGCTGGAAATAAACCATTCAATAGATGGGTATTTAAAGATTGGTCTGCCGCATTATCCCGTCGAACTCGTTCTTTTCCTTCAGCCTCATTTTTACGATCGAGATCATCAAAGAACTTCCCACCTTTGGCTGTAACCCCGATCGCAACCCGCAATAAATTAGGCAACACATAGTCTGCAAAATCCTGCATTACAGCATCATTAGGATTTTGTGACTGAATTGCTTCTCGTAAAAGTTTTAGTGTTAGCAGTTCTCGGTTTTGGGAAAGAGTTCGATCGGCTGTTTCTTCAAATCCAAAACTATCCTCTAGAAAATCAAGATCATCACTCATCATCTTGCACTACTGAATTGATATAAGTTTTAACTTGGCGAATATATTGGGGATATTGTACTAATGAAAGTTGAAGTCCCCTGTAGGCTGCGTCTGGCATAATATCGTCATAGGCATGAGCTAGAATATTTCTAAATCTAGCCGATGGGATCAATGCAATTACGAGTTCTGGCGTAATAATCCCCAATTCCCCCACTAATGTAAATGAATCTGTATTACTCACTTCTTTGTTATCGATTGACCCCGATGATTTAATTAGCATCCTATTAATATCGATTGCTGCTTGAATAATCACTTCCAAATATCGCTCAACAACCGCTTGCCGTTCGTCATCCTCAAGATATTCATCAAAAGTCATATCTCTGTACTGAGTCAGCAACATAATACGCCTTGCCATCCCGGTTAGCTTTTTACCAACTCCTTCTACATCAAGATTTTTCATACTCCCAACTGCACTAATGCTGCTTCAAGTTCAATATTTTGTTGATGCCGAATGGCCTTGAGTTGCTGTTTGTCTAGTAGTACTTGTTGACGAAATTTGTCAAACAAGTCAGGATCACGCGCATAAATCACAGCCCCATCCCGTCCAATTGCATTAGCTAGAAGTTCTGAAGCATGTTTGAGATCGACCCAATCGATTTCGTCATCGCCTAGATCTAGGAGCTTTTGAAAAATTGTCCACGATCGGTAGCAATCCAATCCATCCGGTTCATGTTGTTTTCGCAGTTCTTCATCAAATAGCATCGCGAAATCCCAATCGCTAAACTCCTGATTGTCGCCCCTTGCGCGTGAGCCAAAGAGAACCAATAGTTTCAAGTAAGGAACCTGCTCTAGAAATTCAGGAATTTTGGCTTTTACATCATTGATGGATTGAATTTGCATCGACTTCTCCCCCATCTTTAGAAAATTGACAATAGATAATTAAAATCATCTTATGAATCACATATGACTTTTCTAAAATAGAGGTTGAAAGACTTATAATCTTCCAACCTCCATAGGTTCTAGGCTGCTAACCTAATGGAAGGTAATACAGATAAATTGCCAACCTTAGTAGATAAATCTAATTTAAGTTGAACATATTGAATCTGCTGATACGACTTATCTTGAACCTGTTCTAACTTTCTAGTATTTACAGAAGGCTTTGAGACCACATAAAAATTTGAGTCGAAAAGATTGAGCTGTTCGTACTGGGCCATGTCAACCTCTAAGTAGTATTAAGGGTGTGAAAACGGCATACATGACCTCGATTAACATACAAAAGGCGTGATCAGAGTAGTAAAATCAACTGGATCGCGACGCTCCGCAGCTATTCTGGCAGGCTGATGCCATGTATAAGGTAGCACAGGATCCACGAAAATATTCGTCTTAGCTACGGAAGACCTTTGAAGTTTTATCCAGTATCATGTGAAGATAAGGGCAAGGATAAGAGAAATCTTTCCTTTCTTGAATCCCTTTTAGGGATTGAAACTTCCGTAGCTAGACTGGGAGGCTTACGCCCTTTCGATGTGCCACAACACAATAAAACCCTTTTAGGGATTGATACTACGCTATCCATATCTCACCTCCTTTGCCTTGCAGCTGGCACGCCAATGTATCCAGCAACAAAGCACTTTGCCCAAAGGCGATCGAGTACGACGGGACCGCATCCTGAAAACTGTACCGATCGCTAATCGGGTAAATCTGAAAGTGCATCGGAAGCCGGAGCCTCTGGCGCACTTCAGTCACCGGACGAGGCAAAACGTAACTGACGATCGCCTGGTTACGAAGTTTCTTATTAATCTCCGTAGCCCAACAGTTCTCCGGCTGCCATATCTCCAGCCCCTTGAGTACTTGCACCCGATAGGCATTTGCCACAGTTTCTAATGACCCTGGAAAATGAACCTTCCAGTTCGATCGTTCATCGCGGTATGCCTTCAGTTTCATAAACGCCAAACAATGTTTATATCGTCCTTTTGGAATCGGTTGCCCAGTCCGTTTAGCCGCTGCTTCCAATGCCCGCATAAATGCCGCCTCGGTCCAAAGCTCAATCTCTAAGTTGCCCAAAATTCCCGGTAAGTCATAGGTCTTAAACCGTTCACCTTCATTGGGTTCCGTCTCATCATAAATGCCACATTGCAGCGGACTACTCCCCCGAAAACTACAGGCATCCTCCACGATCGGATTCCCAGTTTTTTGTCCCGAAAACTGCTGCCACTCCTGTGCCCAACCTTTCACATGTCCTGCAACCTTACGCAACTTCGTCTCAAACACAACTTCGCAAGCCTCCTGAAAAGCTTCTCTACTTCCTGCATACTGCTGCTGAATCGTCTTGTGATTTAGATCTGCACAAATTCGGAGTGATTGCACGGCTCCCCAACGTTTGTAATAGCCTCGAAAATCATTAATTTGACGATATTGAGAATTTATACAACTATTTAATGTAGGCCGATCGTAATGTTCACCACCTACTAACGGCGAATCATCTTCCAAAAACAAACGCCCCACCAAAAAATTCGGAACCAATGCGTAAGCCCGAAACCCATCAAAACGTTGTCCCTGAGCATTCTTTTCATGTCGCGCTAATCGTCCCAATCGCTGAATAAAGTTCCCTGCATCCGCTGACTCAAAAATAAGAAAATTAATCTTAAAATCCACACCCACATCGATCGTACTTGTCCCAAGGACTAAATCTGCCATCAATGACATTTCTCTTGATGTCTGACCCGACAATCCCGTATTCTCGCCCACTGTTAATCCATGAGCTTGGAATACAGACTGGAAAAAAGGAACTAAACGCTTTACTGCCGCGATCGAATTTAAAATCACCGCACCCTTACTACCAGGATGTAATTGAAATTCTGCCAAAATCATTTCAGCATTACTTTTTAGCCAGCTTTCTGAAGCCTTAGCCACAGGTTCTAACGGGACAAACTCTAATGCGATCGATCGTGCAACCTGCCTCCAACCTAATATTTCGAGTTGTTTTTGCGTTTCTATGGTTTCTGGAAACTGATATTTATTCTCTCGCAATGGATCAATGACTTTACAACGGAATCCCGCAGCTTGTAGCTTCTGAATCAATCGTTCATCAGGTGTTGCAGATAAAAGCAAAAATTTCTTACGGCGATTAGTTACTCTAATCAATAACATCGTATTAATTAAACTCACAACCTGCGCTACTGAATATACATGAAATTCATCGACAATAAATAGATCAAAATCCTTATCAATTCGGCCATAAAGCTTATCTGGTGAATCATCTTTAGTAATGTATGCCTTGCGATGAAGATAATGAAAAATATCTGGATTTGTCAGTAAAATCTCAGATTGGCCTGCTTTAGTTGAGATTGCAGCAAACTTACTAATCCCCTCATTCTCCGCATAGACCTCCAGCAAAGCCCCACTTAACTGAGTCACCCGTGGTTCATTGTCCAGCTTAAATTTTTCGACATAGTTTTTAGTCTGCGATTCCTGATCCCTCGCTAATTCATTAGTCGGATAAAGCGCGATCGCACAGGTATTTCCCTGCAATACCTCCAACTGCGCCGCCAAACTTTTTCCATCCCCAGTCATCGCCGTGTTGAACACCACATCAACATCAGGATCGCGCAAAGCAAGGAGCGTCTCCACTTGATGCCACGCAAGTTTCCAACCGATCGGTAACTTCAAACCCTGAGGTAAAACATCAGCCGGACAGGAAAAAACAGGTTTGAGATGAATTGAATAAGTAGACATCGGCATAACCAGTACTATAAAAATCTGTGCGCATCTAGTTGATATCTCCTATTCTGACACGTAAAATATTGAACCAGACAGACTATGCACAACAAATAGTGCGCACACTTAACCATGTCTCCTAAAACCCGCTCCATTAACCTATCCATCACAGAACAGGACAAGTTTCAGTTAGAGCAGTTAGCTCGTGATATGGGCAAAACTTGGGGGGAAAGTCCGAGCATTTCCCAATTGGTTAAAGCGATCGCCCGTCGGCAATTTCTCATCACTCCCAACAACGACTGGATCCCCGCTCGCATTAAAAGCCTGATTACCGCGCAACAGTTATTAATTGACACTGGAAAAATTGAAGATGCCCGAATCATTACCGAACTCCTTCTCTCTCGCAGCGAACCGACCCTTCCGCAACGCAGCGCCTTACAACAATTCTTCAATAATCCACCCCACCCTTGGCGACTAACACTTGATCAGAAAATCCGCAGCCAAACCCCCTTTCGTCTTGCCTACGGCGACGCATTCGATCGCCCCTTCATCTTCAACATTCACCATGCCCAAATCAACCCGATCGAAAAACGTCTCTACCTCCAATGCTGGTGCGAAGAAACAGATGGTTCTCAAGACCTACCCGAACTCGCCCATAATCGATCGCTCCGTCTCGATCGAATCCCCGAAGCCGCAATTTCCCCACTCAAAGCCAAATGGCGCACAGACCTCGATACCATAGAAGTCGAATTTCATCTGTACAACGGATTAGCCTTTGCCTACAGCAGCAAACTCAACGATGATATCCTAAACGAAACCCTAGCCCAAGACCTACCCGTCCGCCGCATCGTTCGACGAATCAACAGCACCTTCTGGTTTTTCCGAGAAATCTTTCCCTACGGTGAAGACTGCGAAATCATCAGCCCGATCGAAATTCGTGAACAGTTTCGCCAAAAAGTTCAAAATCTCTACGATCGTTACACTACCCCCTAACTCACTCAAGCCCCCATTTGCGTCGCCAACTAGACGTCGATCGCCTGCCCGATCGTTCCTGTTCCTGATTCTGTCGGGCCAAAATTTCCTGCACCGTCCCCACCAATCCCAGATCTCGGTACGCAATTCCGGCCCGTGTTTCCAAATGATCCTGCTCCATCTCCGACAAAAGCGGCAGACCATCCCCCGACCAAGCCGCCACCGTCCCGTTTGACCATTGACTCGATCGAGAATCCGATGGCGCAATTGACCCGATCGCCAACCCTGCCGCCATCATTGCACTCCGCACCGCCGCCGATCGCGAATAAGTCGCCAGCCGTCCATGGGTATCCAGGCAAGCCGCCACTCGCTTAAAAAACTCCACCGTCCAAAGTTGCGGACATTTGCGCGGAGAAAACGGATCAAAGAAAATCGCATCCGCCTGAAAGCCCAACCCCATCAACCGCTGGACCGTCTGTCGCCCATCGCCAATTAATAACTCAGCCGTCAGATTAGACCGATGGCAAGTATGGGTCTGGGCCAACTCACTCAAAATAGTCTGGATTTCGATCGGCCAACTCGTCAGTAATTCTGGCCTAATCGCCCCGATCGGTACCGAAGCATCGATTTCCAAGGCATACAATTCAATCTTGCAATCCGGATTTACCCGCCAAATTGTCTCGATCGCCGCCGCCGAATTGTAACCCAGTCCATAGCACACATCCAAAAGCCGAATCCGATCGCACAAGGCCCGATCGCACAATTGCGTCACCTGAGCAAACTTCTCAAACGCCTCAGACTTAGCCCCTTGATGACTGTGAAACGCCTCCCCAAATTCTTCTGAGAAAAATGTAAATGATCCATCCACCGTCTTCTGGGGAATCCAAGTCATGAAAAACTCTCGTCATAATTCCTGAATCATCACCATACCGTAACAAAAAATAGACATAAAAATAGGGTAAGAATTCACTCACCCTACGCCTTTGCTACACTCAGTTGTCTGTTACGGACTCAACATTCAACTCAATAACCGAGACGATTCTATGTTGAAAGCAGATTCCGTAAAAGCCATGAACAACTAATATCACAGCCTCCACACACAACCCAGAGTCTAGATTATCTTTACTGAATCTCTACAAATTAGCCGCCGGATTTGAAATTACGACCTCTTAGACAAATCCTCCTGTCAAAATGGATAATTCGATACAGTTCGGGAAGCCGTACAGCATTACTTGTTGCGCTGGAGACCCGATTTTCGATAAATTAGCAGTCGAATAGAGAGAGTGCTAATTTGTCTGGCGAGCCCAGTAGTCTCTTCTCAGAAAATATTTCGTTAACGCGTTTGGAGAATTGACATGGCATCTGTAACTCTGACTGTATCCACCGTAAAACCTTTGGGCGATCGCGTCTTCGTGCGTGTCTCTGAAGCTGAAGAAAAAACCGCAGGCGGAATCATCCTTCCTGATAACGCTAAAGAAAAGCCCCAAATCGGCGAAGTTATGCAAGTCGGTCCCGGCAAGCGCGGCGACGACGGAGCATTCCAAGCAATGGAAGTTCAAATCGGCAATAAGGTTCTGTACTCCAAGTACGCTGGAACTGACGTGAAATTGGGTGGCGACGACTACGTGCTGTTGACCGAGCGCGACATCCTTGCGGTTGTTAGCTAAGATTGCAACTTTTATTCAGCACCACCCGATCGCCACGATTTCGGATGGTCTGAACCTTTTATTTAACCCACTCACAGAGAAGTAAGACCCATGGCTAAGCGCATTGTATACAACGAGAACGCACGTCGCGCCCTTGAACGCGGTATGGATATCCTGGCGGAAGCGGTTGCTGTAACCCTTGGTCCTAAGGGCCGTAACGTCGTTCTGGAAAAGAAGTATGGATCTCCTCAGATCATTAATGATGGTGTGACGATCGCCAAAGAAATCGAACTCGAAGACAACATCGAAAACACAGGCGTTGCGTTGATTCGTCAAGCCGCATCCAAGACCAATGATGCAGCAGGCGATGGGACAACGACCGCAACCGTGTTGGCTCATGCGATCGTCAAAGAAGGCTTGCGGAACGTCGCGGCGGGTGCAAACGCAATTTTGCTGAAGCGCGGTATTGACAAGGCAACAGCGTTCTTGGTTGACAAGATCAAAGAGCACGCTCGTCCAGTTGAAGACTCCAAGTCCATCGCTCAAGTTGGGTCTATCTCAGCGGGCAACGACAATGAAGTCGGCCAAATGATCGCCGATGCGATGGATAAAGTCGGTAAGGAGGGCGTTATTTCCCTGGAAGAAGGCAAGTCGATGACGACTGAGCTAGAAATCACTGAAGGAATGCGCTTTGAGAAAGGCTACATTTCCCCTTACTTCGCCACCGACACCGATCGGATGGAAGCGGTAATGGAAAATCCCTACATCCTGATCACCGACAAAAAAGTCACCATGGTTCAGGAATTGGTTCCGGTCCTTGAGCAGGTTGCTCGATCGGGTCGTCCTTTGGTGATTATTGCTGAAGACATTGAGAAAGAAGCGCTGGCGACTTTGGTTGTCAACCGTTTGCGCGGTGTGTTGAATGTTGCGGCTGTGAAGGCTCCTGGCTTTGGCGATCGTCGTAAGGCGTTGTTGGAAGACATCGCAGTGTTGACAGGCGGCACCCTGATCACTGAAGACGCAGGTCTGAAGATTGATACAGCAACCTTGGAAATGATGGGATCCGCTCGTCGAATCACCATTAACAAGGACAACACCACTATTGTTGCTGAAGGCAATGAAGCGGCAGTTAAAGAACGCGTCGGCCAAATCCGTCGTCAAATGGATGAATCTGAGTCGTCTTACGACAAGGAAAAGCTACAAGAGCGTTTAGCTAAACTGGCGGGCGGCGTTGCTGTCATTAAAGTGGGTGCGGCGACTGAAACTGAAATGAAAGATCGTAAATTGCGTCTTGAAGATGCAATCAATGCGACCAAAGCAGCGGTTGAAGAAGGTATCGTTCCTGGTGGTGGTACAACCTTGGCGCATTTAGCTCCTGAGTTGGTCACTTGGGCGAATGAAAACTTGAAGGACGAGGAACTGACAGGCGCATTGATTGTGTCTCGTGCCTTGGTTGCTCCTCTGAAGCGGATTGCTGAAAATGCAGGTCAGAACGGCGCTGTGGTTGCTGAACGGGTGAAGGAAAAAGACTTCAACTATGGTTACAACGCAGCAAACAATGAGTACGTTGACATGCTGGAAGCTGGAATCGTTGATCCGGCTAAAGTAACTCGTTCTGCCTTGCAAAATGCAGCCTCGATCGCAGCAATGGTCTTGACCACTGAATGTATCGTTGTAGACATGCCTGAGCCTAAGGCTGGTGGTGGTCCTCAAGGCGCTATGGCTGGTAATGACTTCGACTACTAATTTGAATCTGTAACAGTAAATCTGTAAGAGATTGAATTGATAGTTTGAGTGAATAGCTTAGAAAATCGATCGTACTTTGTTGGAGTTTTCCAATGGGGTACGATCGGTTTTTTGTGAGTTGTATATTAGCTTTTTATTGAGATCCCCAACAAAACATAAATAAGCCTTACAAAAGTCACTAGGGTCGAAATAGTCTGTATGCTATTTGCTTGCTTAGTTCGCAACCGTGTAAAAAGAGTATTTTGCTATGACAAATCGTGGTGTGGTGTATTGTGCAACGAGTCAGAGGGTTTACCTGGAAGCGGCATTAATTAGTTCTATTGCATTACGACAACTCAATCCTGAAATTCCGATTACTATTTTTTGTGATCCGGCCCTGGAACTGTTTTCGTCTTCTACGCTGCAAGAGTTACTCCAAACCTATGGCATCAACGTGATTGAACTTTCAATTGAAGGTGACGCGTTTCTATCTCGTAGTGTGAAAACGCACCTGAATGAACTTAGCCCTTATCAAGAGACGCTTTACATTGATTCGGATATGTTGCCGCTGAAGTCTATTTCGTCGGTATGGGACTATTTAGATCATGGCGATATGGCAATGGTTCGCGATCGGTTACCCACATTGGCACAGTGTGATCATGTGGCTCAAGTGGAAATTGATTACACGTTAAAATTGCTTCCAGGCGATACCCATCACTTCAACAGCGGTTTGATGGTGTGGCGGGACAATGATGCAACGCAATCTCTATTTAAGCGTTGGCAAGACGAATGGTCAGTCTTTCAAAAGCACGATCAGTTGGCTCTGGTGAGAGCGATCGCCGCTGAAAAATTTGTAGTCTCTCAAATGCCTGTGAATTACAACACATCACCTCGGGATGCTACGCCAGTTCTGTTACCGAAGAATGAAGTATATTTGCTGCACTGTTGGGGCGGACAAGTGGTTTCTGGAGATTACCTAACCGTTGCACTCCAGTTTCATCCGAAAGTCGTTGCGATCGTGAAAGCTTTGCTAGAGAAGAGATCCAAAAAAAGTTCTATTGTGAAGGAAGAGTATCAAATAAACTCCAAATTCTGATTCTCTTTTATTTTCGATTTTTCTAATTTCCGATCCCTCTTCAAAATGATCCCTCTTCAAAATAGGGTTGGGGGATCTCTACTTCCCGACAACTTCCTCCAAAATCACCCGATCGCTCTTGGGTTCCCAATCAACATCAGGCATCGATTCAAACGCTTCACGTAAACAGATCTCCCAGGTTTTACGAATTTGTACCAAATAGGGAGCGCCTAAATGGAGTTGTAAAAAGTGTTTGATTTTAAACGCATTGGACTCATACATTACTAGATTGATGGGCGGCCCAACGGAAATATTGGATTTCATTGTGGAATCGATCGACAATAACGCACATTTTGCCGCATCTTCAATAGAAGTCTCATAGGTCAACACCCGATCGAGAATCGGTTTGCCATACTTAGTCTCACCAATCTGTAAAAACGGTGCCTCCTGAGACGCTTGAATACAGTTGCCTTGACTATAAATTAAAAATAACTCAGGATCTTCGCCCTCAATTTGGCCACCCAATAAAATGTTGCAACTCACATCAATCCCGTCTTTTTTTAACCATTCCCGATCGAGTTCTTGAACCTCGCGCATTTTTCGGCCAATATACCTAGCCGCCTCATACAGATTTCCCACGGTATACAAGGTTACCGCCGCATCAGACTTAATATCTCGTCGTAACAAGGTCATCACAGCCTGCGTCACAGATAGATTGCCTGAGCTACAAAGCAAAATCACCCGTTCTCCCGGAATCGAAAAATCATGCAGCTTTTGGTGGATCGAAACATGATCCACTCCCGCATTCGTTCTAGAATCCGCCGCCATTACTAGCCCGGTCGCCGTAAGAATCCCTAGACAGTAGGTCATGCAGAAATGCGATCGCTATATTGTTAACAACACGCTCTAACTTATCAAAAAACGGACGATCTCGCACTGTTTACTTACCTGATTGTCCTGAGTTCCTAAGATTTAGTGTCTAGTTCAAGGTCTACCAAGGTCCAGTTCAGGGATTGGCCCAATTAATTTTCCGGAACTCCCATTGGTTCCCTGAAGTCATAAACCATGAACTCACACTCAGAATCTAACTCAGGTTGTCCTTATGCGTTTCTCTAAAGTAGCCGCCTATTCCTTGTCTGCCATCTCGGTTTCAGCCCTCACCCTCCCGGCCCAAGCTGCCCAACAATTCACGGGAGTAGTCCAATCGCCTACCACGGCAATTGATGTCGTCGTGGCCACCGAGGCTCCAACTGAACTCCCTGCTCAAGCGTCTATAGCGCGACCCGAAACGATCGCCGCACAACCTGAGTTCTCAAAGCCTACGGTTCTGAATGAAGTTTCAAAACCTGTTACGATCGCCGTCCGTGTAGCAGATCCTGTCCCTGTCGAGTTATCTGCGCTGCCTGAAAAACTCAGCCCAATCGATCGTTACCGCACTGCCCATCCGTTAATCGCTGAGGTAGAACCGATTGCCGTTAAACCGATCGTTATCGCCACAAACGTTATCACTACAAAACCCGCACCAAAACCCATCATCCAGCCTGCGGTCAAACCCACCCCAAAACCTGCACCAAAACCTACGATAAACTCGACAGCAAAACCCACAACAACCCTCTCCGAGACCGTCCCAACCCTCACTACCGATGTAAAAATCCTTGGAATAGAACCCGAACTCCAAGATGTAGCAGGTCAAGTTTTACTGACCCAACCGGGCAAACCAACCACCGCCGCGATTGTCCGTGAAGATCGGGATGCACTCCTCGAAACGGGACTCTTCCTCAGCGCCAACGCCACCACTCAACTCAATCCTAAAGGTGTGGATGTCACGTTTAACCTCGCGCCCGTGATTGCCCAATCTATTCAACTCATCAACGCCAAAGCCCTGACCCAAGACACCGCCACCACCATTCTCAAACCCCAACTTGGCAAACC
Organism: Synechococcales cyanobacterium GL140_1_metabat_312; assembly: GCA_025351345.1. Classification (GTDB taxonomy): domain Bacteria; phylum Cyanobacteriota; class Cyanobacteriia; order Leptolyngbyales; family Leptolyngbyaceae; genus JAAFJU01. Next base: position 6,057 of record JANXWB010000093.1, on the reverse strand, counting down.
CGTCCAACCGTCTCTGCTCAACCAAGGCGTTCGCGATCTACAACAGTGGTACAACGATCGGGGCTACAACTTAGCACGAGTCGTGGGCCTAAATTCTAAACAAGATGGCACGTTAAATGTGACGGTGGTGGAAGGCGAGGTGAGCGACGTTCAAATTCGGTTTATAGACGAAACGGGCCGATCGCAGGACGATAAAGGCAACGCCATCAAAGGCCGCACCCAAGAAAGCCTGATTCGACAATCTATCCAACTCAAAAAAGGATCTACGTTCAAAGAATCCGATGCCCAAGATGACCTCAATCGTTTGTTCAAAACGGGCCTTTTCCAAGGTGGACGCGTGACCTTAGAAGGGGATGTACGCAATGCCACAGTGGTCTACAACTTAGCTGAGCTTCCCCTGCGCCGCACCGATATTGGCGGGGGCTACAATAGTGATGTCGGGTTGAATGCGAGTGTGTCTTACCGCGATTTTAACTTTGGCGGATTAGGTCAACAGGTTAGCAGCAGTATCATTGTTGGCTCGAAGGATTTCCAGTTTGATGGACGATTTGCTAATCCTTACCGCGAGACTCAGCCGGATACTTGGGGCTACAGTGTGCAAGCCTCCCGTAATCGTGGATTGTCTCGGGTGTTTGATGGCGATATAAAATTGAATTCTGGTAATGATGTCAGGGAAGGTCGGTTTGGCGGTGCTGTGAATTTTAGTAAGCCGATCGCCCCAAGCCTTAACGCAACCGTGGGTTTAGGTTATACCCGAGTCAGCGCCCGCGATACTAATGGTGATTTGATGCAACAGGATTCCGGTGGTAATCCGTTATCTTTAAGCGGCACGGGACTAGACGATCTCTATACCGTTAGCGCGGGCATCAGCCAAGACAAGCGGGACAATATTCTAGATCCCAAATCTGGATCGCTATTAAGTTTGAGTTCTGAACAATTTGTGCCGATCGGGGTAGGCAATGTCTTTGCCAATCGGGTCAGCGCTAACTATAGCCAATATGTTCCGGTCAATCTGTTTGGGAGTACAAATCCAAAAACAAAAGATATTCTGGCGTTCAATGTTCAGGGGGGAACAACGATCGGAGATTTACCCCCAAGTCAAGCGTATCTATTAGGTGGTGTGAGTTCGGTGCGCGGATATGAACAAGGTAAGGTGGGTATTGGTAAAAGCTATGCGCTGGCTTCTGCTGAATATCGATTTCCAATTCTAAATGAGACGATCGGCGGAACTCTGTTTGCAGACTACGGTACAGACTTGGGATCCAGCGGCGGAGTGATTGGGAATCCCGGACTTCAACGGAACCGATCGGGGAGTGGTTTCGGATATGGTGCTGGTCTGCGGGTTAATTCACCTTTAGGCTTGCTGCGGGCGGACTTAGGCTTTAACGATCGGGGCGAAAACCGTATTCAATTTGGTGTGGGTCAGAAGTTCTAGCCAAAAGTTCTAATTGCCGATCGGGTCTTGAATAATTTATGACTATTCAAGATCTAATATTTTTAGTATGTTTTTAGTCTTGCACAATCGATTCTGGTGTTTCACCTGCGGCTAGGCGATCGCTGATTTGCCGAATTTTTTGTCGCGTCAATCCGGTAACTTCCAGGATTAAATCAAGGTCACTTTTTTTTTGTAAAAGTCCGATCGCAACTTTTTTCATCGCGATGTCCTCACCTTCTTTCCTCCCTTCCTTTTTTCCTTCCTTTTTTCCTTCTTTACGCCAATCTTCTTTTAGGTTTTGATAGACGGTGGATAGGTTCATTAGGAGTTCCTCATCTTCTGGGGTGATTTGTCCGCGTGCTTCTAGGATAGCGCGATAGGCGGTGAGTGTTTCTTCAATAGTGCGGTAAAGCGGCGGTGGTTCTGGAATTTGAATCAGTTCATCAATGGCACGTTTTTGATTCTCTGCACGACCGAGAACGCGGAGTAGTAAGGTAGATTCAGTTTTAGCGAGTTGGTGGACAACGATAAGTCCGGTACGCTGTAATTTTGGAAAGTCGTAAACGCCGGGATGCTCAGTGACGCTGGCTCCAAAACCTTCACGGATTTCTATGGATGTTGTGGGCATGATTAACCAAAGCCAAGGAAGGTTTTCTTTGAGAATGATTTGTTTTTTACGTTTAGCGTTGTTGAGCCGATATATTTCTTCTGCATTAAGTTTACTCTGGCTGCTGCGAATTTCAAGTTCTGTTGCTGGATTCCGGAAAACTTCGATTAGAGCATCACGAGTCAGGAGTTGGCCAAGCAAACCGAGATGGGTTCGATCGGCTTTGTCGGAGAGTTTGAACCAAAGATCGGCATAGCGAGTGTCAGTTTTAAGAGGGCGATTGACGATCGTTGTTCCGATCGGACGCAGCAGTTCCGTGAGATAGGTTTTGGCGAAGTCGTCGTGGGGAAACTGATTCATGGGAAAAGCATTTGAGATTGTTCCATCATACAAAATTTCCGCCTTTCCCAACCAATAAACAATTTATTGCTAATTTATTGCCAATCGTCACTAATAGTCATGCATAATGCAGGACTCATCAAACTGATCGATCGGTTCTTTTGTTGTTCTTTGTTGTTATCTAGAATTGTTTTAAGATCCAAAAATGTACTGATAGGACGCCCTAATTCACGACTCGATCGAAGCACCTTCATGACTTTCTCTACTTTAGCTTTTGTCAAGTGACGACTGAGGTTTTGGCGGACTTGGAGGTAAGTACGATCGTCCAAAATACCTTCTAATGCTTCAAACATTGGCAAGGATTTTGGAATGCGAGTATTCAGTTCAAGAATCATAGACAATTGAAGTTGATTAACTTGATCTGCTGTTGCCATTTTGTTCTCAAGTTGTTCCATCCGTTTTAATATATTATTGATCTGTACAGATTCACTAGAATCAACACCTCTTGGATTCGCGGGCAAACTCGGTTCTAGCGTTGCAATCTGATTTTTTGCAAGAGAAACCAGTTCCGGTTCTAAAATAAAAACACCAATCCGATCGGGTAAAGTCTGATCAAATTCTAATGCCTTAAGATATGCAAAATATTCTAAATGACCAGAAACGATCGCATAGTTTTCTAGATCCACCTTACGAACTAAGACAACACTTAATAAGCCTTGTAATTTAACAATTTCATGAGCGATCGCTTCAATTTGTACTCCACGAGCCTCGCGGTTAAATCGATCGTCTTTATCCAGTTGAATACTATCCGTATCCAAAATCTTCATCATCCATTTCATGAGATAAATCCTTAATTAACTAATTTCAAAATTTCTTCGGCTAATGCTTCAAATTCACCCGCTGATTGTGAATTAGGTTCTACATCCAACACTGACCTGGGATCAGGAATATCCATCTCCCCGACCTCAATCACCCGTTCTAAACAAGCGGAAACTGCGCGTCGTTCATAAATTCGGGTATTAAGCAACTGAAAACCATAGCGTTCCTCTACAATTTTTTCCATCTTCGGCAAGGTGTACTGAACAAATCGCGCTGACGTGGAAATCTTAGAAGGAATTACACCCAGCACCTGCAAAGGTTCACGCGTCATTGCTTCCCGAAAGTCATTAATATTATCAATAAATGTTCTGACATTATTTAATCCTTCATTTGCAAATGGTCTCAAGTCAGAAGGAATTAATAAATAATCTGCGGTGATCAGAGCAATTCGAGCAAATATATTTAATGAAGGTGGAGTATCGAGCAAAACAATATCATATTTATCTTTCACAACCTTGAGCTTCGTTATGAGCCGGATTAGGACTGCATCCATCCCGACGAGTTCAGCCTCTTTCTCTGTCAAGGATATGTGGCTAGGAATCACATGGACGATCGGATGTGTGAAATCGGCAACGCGAGCCACTTCTGCGATCGGAAAACGATTCTTTTCGATCAAGACGTGATAAATATAGGATCCACGAATATCATCACTCGACTCATCTTGAAATTTCACTAGCCCCGCCGCAAACGTAGTATTGGCTTGGCTATCGAGATCAATAATGAGTACACGTTTACCCATTTTACTAAACGCGGCAGCTAAATTAATGACGGTCGTTGTTTTACCGACACCGCCTTTATTGTGATAAACGGCAAAAATTTTCATGTGAGGAGTTTCCTGTTGAATGGATAAAGATTGAGTTTGCATAGATTGAATTTGATCCGGTTCAGGTTGTTCGGATTGTGATGGAGAATCGGCTGGTATTAACTGAATACCGATCGCCTTTTTCCCTACGATCGCCCGAAGTTCATCCAGTCGATCGGGAATTTCGCGACCCGGCATTTCGAGCTTTAGCACCAACCGATTGTCCACATACTCGTAAATCCGCAACAGCTTGCCATTGGTCAAGACACCATAACGAATCGAGAGATTTTGTAGATAATGTCGGAGTTTACGAACATGATGATCGAGATTTTCCCTAGGATGTTTCGCCTCAATGACCACTTGATGCGGAGCAGATTGCTTCATCGATCGCCCGACGATTTGCCCAGCGATCGCTAAAAAGTCTAAGCGTATCCGCCCAAAGGTCACTTCCTGATGCCAACTGTCCGCCGAATAACCTAAGTTCGGCATCAAATATTGGACAATGAATTTACTCTCAACTTCAGCCTCATTTTGACAGCCCTCTGGATTATAGAAGGCTACATGCTGACTGATCGCATCATCATTTGTCATTGATAATGACTCAAAATTCAAGGGTCTGTCTAAGCATACCCATTATGCTACAGCGAGAATCATCTCAGAAACGTTCTGTAGCCGATCGCAGAGAATTACTCCCGATCGATGAAGTTGAATTGGGAGCAGAAGGTCAGGGTAGGGCCTCTTGTGTCATGATCAGGCAACGTAATTTTAACTATTCCCTCATGACCCTTCTCATTGCAGGTGACATTGGCGGCACCAAAACCATTCTCCGCCTAGTCCAAGCCCAATCACCGACTCGAATCATCAATCTGTATGAGGCTGAATATGTCAGCACCAGTTTTCCCGACCTAGTGCCAATAGTAGAAGCCTTTCTGTTAACAGCGACTGAATCTCTTGGCAACCTCGCGCCGATCGAAAGTGCTTGTTTTGGCATTGCGGGTCCGGTGGTCAAAAACACATCTAATGTCACCAATCTCGGATGGAAACTCCAAGGCGATCGGATTGCCCAAGAACTAAAAATTCCAAAAGTTTCTTTAATTAATGACTTTGCCGCAGTTGGATACGGAGTATTGGGATTGCAAGATAATGATCTTGTGACCTTGAATATCGGTGAATCTGAATCTGAAGCCCCGATCGCCGTCATTGGGGCCGGAACGGGTTTAGGGCAAGGCTTTTTAATTCATGGACAATCGGGATATGAAGTCTTTAGTTCGGAAGGTGGACATTCAGATTTTGCACCCCGAACAGAATTAGAGTATCAATTGTCTCGATATTTGATGGCAAAATTTGGGGTCGATCGGCTTTCCGCAGAACGGGTTATCTCGGGACAAGGCATTGTGTCAATTTATCAGTTTTTGCGCGATCGAAATATTGCCAAAGAATCATCAACCATAAGCCAAGCCATTCATCAATGGGAATCTGAAATTGGATTATCAACAAAAACAATTGATCCCGGTGCAATCATTGGGGCAGGCGCATTAGAATCAGGCGATCGTTTGTGTTTGCAAACCCTAGAAATGTTCGTCGATGCCTACGGCGCCGAGGCTGGAAATCTCGCGTTGAAATTATTGCCCTACGGTGGGTTGTACATTGCGGGTGGAATTGGTGCGAAGCTGTTGCCATTGATTGAAGATGGACGATTTATGCGATCGTTTTTACATAAAGGCAGAATGCGATCGTTGCTTGAAGCAGTTCCAGTTCATTTAATTTTAAACCGCCAGGTAGGACTAATCGGTGCTGCTGTCTGTGGTTTAAAATAATTTAGAAGTCAGTTATGCAGTATGTTTTTGATGCCACTGGGTTTGTAAAGTAGTTTGAGTCAAATCATTATTTCTTACATTGGGAACCTCCCTTCAAATTCAATTGCGAAGCGATTTAATGCGCCCTTCCAATTACGAATAGGCATGGTCCACTTCTTTGAAATATTGTTCATTGCCA
>JANXWB010000077.1 GCA_025351345.1 Synechococcales cyanobacterium GL140_1_metabat_312 | reverse complement strand
ATGTCTCCGATCGGGGGTTTGAAGGGTTTGGGTGAGAGGGTAATCCAATCAAAGGTTCCGCTATAAGGATGGGAGCCGGAGGTTTCAAGGTGAGTCCGTAAGTTGGCCGCTTTGAGAGCATTGGTCAGGTCGGTCAGATTATGAATCAAGGGTTCGCCGCCTGTAATGACCACGAACTGTGGATTGACGGCTTTGGCTTGGTCGGTGAGTTGGGCGATTGAAATCTTTGGATGATTTTTGTCGCTCCAGGAGATTTTGGTGTCGCACCAAGGACAGCCAACATCACAAAGTGCTAAGCGAATGAAATAGGCGTTAGTGCCGCTCCATGCGCCTTCGCCTTGGACTGAGTGGAAAGTTTCGACGACGGGGAGGACTTGAGAATTAAGAATGGGCGAATTGAGAATGGGAGTTGGGGAATTCATTTGGAGTTACTGGGTAGTCATCACCATAGTGGTTATCAGTAGTCATCACCATAGTAAGCCCAAGCATTTGGGGATTCGGAGATGGCGATCGTGAGTGAAATATTATCGGGGAGCATGGCTTTGGTTTTGTCGTAGATGTATTGGGCGATCATTTCGGCTGTGGTTTCGTATTCGAGCGGCATGACTTCATTTAGAATGCAGTGGTCTAAGCCGCCTTTGGTGACATCTTTTTTGGCCCATTTCAAGGTGCGATAGTCGGCTACCATGACGGGGTTTGGGCAATATTGGGAACTGTGAAGCCGATCGCTTTTGGCTTCGATTCGGATAGTGTAGTTATGACCATGCATTCGTCCGCAAGGTCCGTCGTAGTTGTTGATAACGTGGGCGGCGGAGATGCTGAATTCTGTTGAGATTTTCCAACCGGGCATGAGTCTGCTCTGAAATAGCGTTTTCTATTATGACGCGATCGTTTCGGTTTCCCTAGCGATCGGGAAAGATTTGGTTAGATTGCTGCGATCGTGGTACTTGATCAATAGCTACCTAATGGCTACCTGTAGTTTTGATCAAGGCACAGAGTTCAAATTCTAGGAGGTTTGATTTGGAGGAATTACGATCGCGACTGGCGTTTTATTTTGATGATATTGAGACCCCCATCGGACGGGCTTTGACGATCGGATTGGCGGGACTTGTGGTGGTGTCCTCGGCTATTTTTGTATTACAAAGTTATGCCGTTGGAGACGCGGTTCAATCAGGATTAGCGATGTTCGATCGGGGAATATTGATAGTATTCACCTTAGAGTATTTACTCCGATTTTGGTGTGCAGAGACCCGAATTAGGTATGTATTTAGTTTATTTTCAATTATTGATTTGGTCGCAATCTTGCCATCGCTTTTGGGGTTTGGAAATGTCGGTTTTTTGCGAATTTTACGATGGTTTCGGATTTTGAAATTGGTCCGTTTTTTAGGTGGGCGGACAATTTTTGGATATGTAACAGGCGAAGATGCCGCAATTTTCGCCCGGATTATTTTTACATTAGTCTCAATTATTTTTGTATTTGCGGGCCTGATCTATGAAGTCGAACATCCCACTAATCCCGGCTTTGGAACATTTTTAGATGCAATTTATTTTTGCGTCTCGACAGTAACGACAGCGGGCTTTGGAGATATTACGCCGAAGTCACAATTGGGGCGAGGATTAACGGTAGTGGCAATTTTGACTGGCGTGGTGTTGATTCCTTGGCAGTTAGGGGATCTCATTCGACAGTTGGTAAAAACGGAGGGACAAGTGGCGTTGGTCTGTATATCCTGCGGATGGGTAGCCCATGATGGGGATGCAAGATTTTGTAAGCGCTGTGGTGAAAAATTACCGTTATTGCAGGCTCTACAGGATGAATCTTCAATTGTTTAGGACTAATTTACCAAATCAAAGTAGAGAATCTAGTTAATAGAGGTCTTTAAATTTTAATCTCGTATAATAAAGACCGATCGGAACACCACCGATCGAACGGTCTCTCATTGTGTTGAAAGAAGGAAGAATTTATGTGTGGAATCGTAGGATATATCGGGACGAAAGCAGCCAGTGGGATTTTACTGGAAGGGTTACGGAAGCTAGAGTATCGAGGCTACGACTCCGCCGGAATTGCAACTATTCTAAATGATCAGGTTCACTGCGTTCGCGCGAAAGGCAAGCTTAACAATCTTCAAGAAAAACTCGATGGTGAAGACAATCCCGCACCCTTGGGTATTGGCCATACTCGCTGGGCAACTCACGGCAAACCCGAAGAATACAATGCCCATCCCCACCGGGATACAGAGGGCCGGATTGCTGTGGTTCAAAATGGCATCATTGAGAATTACCGGGAACTTCGGGAAGAGTTGAAAGCAAAAGGCTGTGAATTCCGATCGCAAACTGATACCGAAACGATTCCCCATCTGATTTCTCAAAAACTAATTGCTATTCAAGCCCATCCGCCAAACAATAAAACCACTGAATCTTCATTATTGCTCGAAGCGGTTCGTCAAGCCGTGAATGAATTGCAAGGTGCATTTGCTATTGCAGTTATTTCAGCAGATTTCCCCGATGAACTCATTGTGGCCCGTCAACAAGCGCCCCTCGTTATCGGATTCGGTCAAGGCGAATACTATTGTGCATCTGATACGCCTGCGATCGTGCCCTATACTCGGGCTGTTCTGCCCCTGGAAAATGGTGAAATTGCCCGCATGACGCGTATGGGGGTGGAAGTGTATAACTTCGAGGGAATTCGCCAACGGAAAACCCCACGCACATTGAATTGGAATCCTGTGATGGTGGAAAAGCAGGGTTTCCGACACTATATGCTTAAGGAAATTTATGAGCAACCGGGGGTAGTTCGGACTTGTTTAGAAACCTATCTTGTTCCCGACTGGACTCCAGAATTAGGAATTTCTCCAATTCGATTGGGTATTCCAGATGAGTTTTATGCCGATATTAATCAAATTCAAATTGTTTCCTGTGGCACCAGTTGGCACGCGAGTTTGGTAGGCAAATATTTATTAGAACAACTCGCGCAATTACCGACAGCAGTTCAATATGCGTCCGAATTTCGCTATTCGCCGCCGCCGATGATTCCAAACAATCTATTAATTGGTGTGACCCAATCGGGTGAAACAGCGGATACTTTGGCGGCGTTGGAGATGGATAAAAAACGTCGTAAAGATGAAACTGGGGAATTACGATCGCGACTTTTGGGGATTACAAATCGAGCTGAAAGTAGTTTGGGTGAGTTGGTCGATCGGGTAATTGATACTCAAGCTGGAATTGAAATTGGAGTGGCTGCGACTAAAACATTTGTGGCTCAATTGATGGCATTCTATTTCCTATCTTTGGATTTGTCCTATCGTCGTAAAACGATGACGATCGAGGCCATTGAAAAAATGATTGATGGACTACGACAGCTTCCAGCACAAGTTGAAAGTGTTTTAGAAAGTCAAGAACGCTACATTGAAGAACTTGCTCACGATTTCGTTGATACTCAAGATTTTATCTTCCTTGGTCGCGGAATTAACTTTCCGATCGCTCTCGAAGGTGCGCTGAAACTCAAGGAGATCAGCTATATTCACGCCGAAGGCTATCCGGCTGGCGAAATGAAACATGGTCCGATCGCGCTGCTAGATTCTAAGGTTCCGGTGGTGACGATCGCGATGCCGGGTCCAGTATTTGAAAAAGTATTGTCGAATGCCCAAGAAGCGCGTGCCCGAGATGCCCGGTTGATTGGAATTACGCCGATGGATGAAGTGGAAGCAGCGGAAACGTTTGATACCTTGATTCCGGTGCCCCATGTGGATGAGATTTTGTCACCTATTGTTACGGTCATTCCCATGCAATTGTTGTCCTATCACATCGCCGCTCGTCGGGGTCTTGATGTAGATCAACCTCGAAATCTGGCGAAATCCGTGACAGTGGAATAAATCATTAATCCCGAACTACTTTGACGTTCTTCGTTAGGTTTAGGGCACAGTGAGCTATGCCCCTACAGTAATTGAAATCCGGATCCGTAGGGACATGGCCTGCCGTGTCCTAAACCCAACCCGAAGATTTCGAGCATTCAAAGTCTTAATTCAAAGTCTTAATTGAAGATACAGACCTTATTAAATTCTCATTCCTTACCGCCCCACAATAGGTCTCAACACAACCACAGATTTAGCCTCAACTGGCAGAGCCAAGAAACCCCGATCGTTCAATAGTTTCACCACTGCATTTGCCGCTGTCATCTCGTTTGTCTGCATGACAAATAGATAAGGCCGCTCACCATACACCGCCACGCCCACATCCTGATTCAACACTTGTCCCAATTTCACTGACACATCAGGCCGATTGTTATAGTTCACTAACACCGCATAGCCCGAACTTAAGGCTTGGGGATTATAAACTCCAGGGCTAAACCGTTTCCCGACACTGCCGCCGCCATTTGCCGTGCTAGCACCTGTCAACCCGGTAGTTAGTTTGGGCGCAACATCACTCACTGGACTAATCGCCGGAGCCACCGGACTCACTACCGCAGCCACTGGAACCGGACGGACGATCGTCGTTGGAATTCCCGTAGTCCGAATCAAATACTGCCCCCAAGCCGCTGCCGATGCTTCACTCGCAAACCCTGCTACCCGAATTACCACCTCGCCCTGGTACCGACAAACTGTCGTGGTCGCATCTGTTGGAGCCTTCGATCGCAGCACCGTTTGAGCATCTGGCGTCCGAGCTGTTGCGAACAATAAAAACTCATTAGCACTGGGCGGCAGACAATCCGCGATCGTTCCGTTTCCAGCCGCTGGAGTTCCCACAGGCTGGGCCATTGCCCTTGGAACTGCAGATAAGGCCAAAATGCTGATTATTAAAAATCGCTTCATCATCACGTTGCCCTCTACTTCTAAGAAATTACCCAACGGTCACGCCTGATGCGATCGCACTCGTCACGTCAGCAGCTTCAAATTCACCCACAATTACAAACTCTAGTCGTAACTTAAGCCAGGTAATAAAGGATTTGTTGGTCGAAACGATGGCCGCCGCAGGAGTTGGAACCTGTGATTTGATGGCAGACAGTTGGGGTAACTCTAAAAAGCTTGGCTGCTTCACAACCCAAAAATCAATCTCCTTTTCATTCTCTTGGTAATTGCGAATCCGTTCCTTGATCACCTCATCCGTCGGCTCGTCCACAAACAAAAAACGATCGCTGGCCACCACGTAGTAATAAGTCGTCATAATCCCTAAAATGCTATTCAAAACAACAGTCAAAGCGCGTATCTAAATCAACTACTCATCCCCGCGATCGCGGAAGGAAGAATGGGTGCCCGAATAGACAAACCCACGCTCTAAGTCCATGGTCACAATTTCTCCCTCTCGAATCGCCGTCAGCGCGTCTTTCACTCCCACAATCACAGGCACATCAAGCCGCATTCCGATCGTTACAGCATGGCCCGTTACGTTACCATCCTCCGTGATCACGCCCTTCGCTTTTTTGATTGCGTCTACATACTTAGCGGAGGTCGATTGAACCACTAAAATCTCATCTTGACCAAATTTTGACACATCATCATCGCTTTTTAAGATCCGTACCCGACCACTCACTAAACCCTCTCCAAATCCAATCCCTTTTCCTCGAATGGTTGTAACCACTTCAACCTTCAACAAATCCGTCGAACCCGAAACCCCTTGCAATGTCCCTGCGGTCAACACCACCAAGTCTCCCGGTGACACCAGCTCTTTTTCTTGAGCCATATTCAATGCTGCGCTGAAGGTCTCCCAAGTCGTATCTAGATCCAACATCAGTAAGGGTTTCACGCCCCAAACCATCTGCAACTGCCGCGCTACATCCACATGGGGCGTAATCGCAATCACGGGAGTTGTGGGCCTAAATTTGGATACATTGCGCGCTGTTGAACCCGATTTCGTCAAGGTCATGATGGCCGTCGCACCAATCTGTTCTGCAATATTTCCCACAGCCTTGCTGATGGCATTAGGAATCGATCGGCTAGTTTCTTCAGGATTACGACCCAGCTTTTCCTTTTCAGTGCGGATTGCGATCGTGGACATCATCGCCACTGCTTCCACAGGAAACTTCCCGACCGCCGTCTCATTCGACAGCATCACCGCATCGGTACCATCCAAAATCGCATTAGCAATATCCGAAACCTCAGCCCGAGTCGGACGGGGATTGCTCACCATGCTATCGAGCATTTGGGTTGCCGTAATAATCGGGATGCCTAAACGGTTGGCCGCCGCAATTAATCGCTTCTGCAAAATCGGCACATCTTCCGCCGGAAGCTCCACACCTAGATCGCCCCGTGCCACCATTGCACCATCAGACAATCTCAGGATTTCTTCCATCTGCTCCATGGCTTCATGCTTCTCAATTTTCACAATCACTGGAGTGTTTTTACCTGCACTGGCGATCAAATCCTTGATTTCCCGTACATCATCCGGGTTCCGCACAAAGCTCAACGCGACCCAATCCACACCATGATCCAACCCAAACACCAAATCTTCTCGATCCTTATCCGTTAGCGCCTTAATCGATAGACACACCCCCGGAAAGTTGACCCCTTTACTATTCGACAAAGGGCCGCCCACCACTACCCGACAATGTAGCTCACCTGCCGCCTTATCTACCGACTCCACAACCATCTCAACCTTACCGTCATCCAGCAAAATCACGGCCCCTGCTGGAACCTCTTGGGCCAACGGTTCATAGGTAATAGAACTCATGGTTTGAGTTCCAGGGATGTTGGCGCTGGTCAAGATGAAGGGATCGCCTTTTGCGACAACAATACTGCCTGTTTCAAACTTGCCGAGACGAATTTTTGGACCCTGTAAATCCTGCAAAATGGCCACAGGATAGTTCAATTCATTAGAAATTTGTCGGATTAGGCGAATGCTCTTCAGATGATCGTCGTGCGTTCCATGGGAGAAGTTCAGTCGCAAGGTGGTTGCGCCCGCCCGAATCAACTCTCGCAGTACCTCTGGACTACTAGTCGCGGGTCCGATCGTAGCGACGATTTTGGTTCGGCGGGGAGAAGATAGGAGCATGAACGATTGCGTAGTAATTTGAACAAGCAGAAGTCAGAATGGATGGTATCACGGATGGGGTAACGCTTCATAGCCGCTGCAATAGTCGTGACTGATGAACCGGATAATTCAGGCCCGATGAACGAAGGTGCGCTCAAGGTATATCTTCAGGTCTGACGAAAATATTTATGTTGCTAAATAAAATCACAACTTGTATCGTAATCATCCTATTCAAACGATCGTTATTCAAAATTAATTATGGCCAGATTAGTATAGCTACGAGCGTATGGTTATGAGCCTATGAATCAAGGTGACTAGAAGAGAGTAAGACACATTGCGAAAAGTAGACAAATAGCACCATAAATACAATGCTTTGATGCAGGAATCTTTTTATGAAAGTAGATTATCTGATTGTCGGCAGTGGATTATCCGCATTGGTCTTTGGCGTATTGATGGCGAATTCAGGTAAGACTGTACAAATTCTAGAAGCCCATGAATATCCGGGCGGTTTCGGTCACACCTTCACGATGGCGAAAAAATATAAATTTAATGCTCAGTTTCATTATGTTTGGGATTGTGGACCGGGTCAACTGGTCGATCGTGTTCTTAAAAAATTAGACCTAAGTAAAGAGGTGACGTTTGAACAATATGATCCCGATGGATTCGATCATATGCGAATGCCGGGATATGCCTTAGATATTTCCTCCAGTCCCCAAACGCTAATTGAACGACTATCAACCTTATTCCCAAACGATCGCGATCGGCTGACGAAATTTATTAATGAGGTCGAAAAAACAGGAGCCGGACTTAAAAAACTTGCGCCCCCTATCAAGCCTCTAGAACTTTTAAAACATTCCGGCGAGGTTGCTTGTGCGGTCCAATATTTAAACAGTACGCTTCAGGATGTATTTGACAAATTTAAGCTTCCGCAAGCTGCCCAAACCTTACTAGCATTGCAATGGCTGGACTTTTTACTGCCGCCCAATCAGCTGTCTTTTTATGCGTGGGTGGCCTTGTTTCGGGGCTATCAAGCTGGAGCTTTTTATCCAACCCAGCATTTTGAGCAGGTGATCAATTCATTAGTCGGTACTATTGAATCTAATGGGGGAAGCCTTTTATTCAACCAAGAAGTTACGGAATTTAGACTGACAGGGAAAACAGTTACAGGGGTTCAGGCGACAAATCGTATTACCCATCAAACCGAAGAATTCACAGGTAATACGGTAATTTGTAATATCGATCCCCAAAGAGCGGCGAAAATGATTGGGCTTGAAAAGTTTTCATCATCAGTCCGCCGGAAACTAGATTATGAGTATTCAGCCTCAAATTATATGGTTTATTGTGTGGTTAAGGATCTGAATTTGCAAGATTATGGATTTGGTAAATGGAATGTTTCCCATACGGGACATCAAGATCTTAATGAAGCATTTGCTCAAATGTACGATCGTAATGATTTCTCAAATCCAAGTTTTGCCATTACCACCCCAACGCTATTAACGAATGCATCTCGTGATTGTCCAGAGGATTGTCAAATTGTTGAGTTTTTGACGGTTGCAAACTATAACTATTTTAGGACGCTACGAGATACCGATCGGAAAGCCTACAACCAGAAAAAACAAGAAATCTTAGATTCAATTCTAGATGTTGTGGAGAAACACTATGTCCCAGACTTTAGAAAGCATATGGTATTTCATGTTACGGGCAGCCCTACGACGAATGAACGCTATTGTTGGTGTCCTAATGGTAATTCCTATGGTTCCAAACTCACGCCGCGCAATATGGGGCTAGGACGTTTGAATTATGAAACCTCGCTCAAACACTTCTATTTCTGTAATGCGTCATCTGGGTATCCCGGTTTTGCACCTACATTTTGGACCGGGACATTACTCTATCAACACTTGTCGGGTGATGTGATTTTGGGAAATGACTAAACGCTTTAAAAGCCATTTTTTAAAAGACCTGTAATCAGTTATTTAATCAACCTAGATCTAATTTAAATTTAGAGGCTAACCATGAGAATTGCACTTATTGGCGGTGGAGCTAGTGGGATGTCTACGGCGTATTTGCTCGATCGGCAGGGACATCATGTCACGGTCTTTGAGCGACAACCGATGTTGGGAGGCCATATTCGCACCTTAAATAAGAATGTAAAACCTAATCGATCGGATTGTTCTGAGCGTCTAGAAAGTGGTGTACTGGAGTTTCCAGATGCATTCCATAGCTTTGTTGCGCTGATGAAGGATCTTGAGATTGAACTTGTTCCGGTCAATGTTGGATCGGCATTGTTTCCGATCGATGGTAGCCATTTTTTGTCAGGAGTGATGATTGATAAAAACTATACTGGGGTCCAACGACTGATTGAATATCTACGGTTTGATAGTCTGTATGCCCGATCGTTTAGATTATGGCTTGAGACTCGATTTTCGGATATGGAAGATTTTTATAATCAGCCGTTGTCGAAGTATGTCAGCAATCATAGTATTAGCAATATCTGGCTCAAACTATTGACGATGTATAGTTACTCCATGCCATTCAATCTGATTGACGATTTTCCGGCAGAACTGGCCCTGCCCATGCTTAAAGACTATATTTCAGTAAATTGGCTCCGAGTGAATGGTGGAGTTTATTCCTATATTGAGAAGATCTTGGCTCGATTCAAGGGGGAAATTATTCTTGATTCGGAAGTGAAATCTATTTCTAGAAGCCCAAATGGTGCTGTTGTCGATCGGATGAATGGCGATCGACATGAGTTTGATTCTATTATCTTTGCTACGCCGCCTGATCAGGTGATGGCGCTATTAACAGACCCGACTGATGCAGAAACTAAACGATTTTCACTGTGGCAACCAAATTATATTACGACCACTGTTCATCAGGATGCTTCTATGTATGACCATCATAATGTTCATCATCCTTCAGAGTTTGATTTTTTTCAGACCAATAGTCACTGGGGATACAATGGCTATCTGAATCAACTGAGTGACGTTTCATCTCCGCAGCAATATTTTCTGTCATTTGAATTGGAAGAATTGATTGCTAAAGACAATATTATTCATGTCCAAAATCATCATACTCCGCTGTACACGACCGAATCATTCAAATATCGAGATGAAATCGTCAAAACTAATGGCGAAAATCATACCTATTATGTGGGTGCATATTTGGGCGATGGTTTACATGAAGGAGCGATCTCTTCTGCATTCCGAGTTGCTAGTTTGATTGGTTAGACTCAATTGATTGAGATTTGCATTGAGATTTGCTGCCGATCGGGTGACAAGATTTTTATCATCCCTTCACCCGATCGCTCAAACTCACTACACTGAATTTGCCCAGTCCTTAGCCCAGGCTAGCGTTGTGTGAACCTGCTCTAAAGTGGCGGCTTCGCAATATAATCGAAGTACGGGTTCAGTTCCACTAAAGCGAACCAAGAGCCAACTTTCGTCCTCTAATCGGAATTTATAACCATCATCTGTTTGAGTTGAGACTACGGATTTCCCGGCAACTGTTTGAATCGGATTGTTTTGCAAACTGGCTAATAATGAATCTCGCACCGCCATGCTGGACAATGGTAAATCTATTCGATCGTAGGCTGCATCAAATCCAGTTTTTTCTTGAATCGATCGGTATAAGTCCGACAGATCCATTCCAGTTTTTACCACGATTTCTAATACATACAATGCAGCTAATAAAGCATCTCGTTCAGGAATGTGATGACCATACCCAATACCACCAGATTCTTCGCCCCCCAGTAGTGCTTTAGTTGCCAACATTCGATCGGCAATGTATTTATAACCGATCGGAGTTTCAAAGATTGGTAATTTATAAAAAGCCGCCGTTTTTTCAATTAACCCCGAACCGCTAACCGTTTTAACGACTTCACCGCTGTAGCCTTTACGTTCTGATAAATGTTCAATCAAAATTGGAATCAGAATTTGGGAACTCAAGAAATTGCCCTGACTATCCGCCGCTGCAATCCGATCGCAATCCCCATCAAATACCAAACCCACTTTCACGGCATTGGTTTGAGTTTTCTTAATAGTGGTGAGCAATTCATCCAAGTATTTTGGTAATGGTTCTGGCGCACCTCCCCCAAACAATGGATCTCGCTCCGATCGAATTTCAGATATATCAATGCCCAGCAATTGGGTTAACCCGGTCGAAGCTGCACCATTCATCACATCAACAAAGACTTGAATTTTTTCGCTTTGAATGGCAGATACGATCGCTTCCACATCAACTAATTTCCGTAATCCAGCACAATAGCTAGTCCAAGGATTAAACATTTCAAGGGTTCCTGGTTTTGCCGCCATCGGTGCCGGGGGATTGGCGATTAAAGCTTCAACCTTTGCCGTCACGTCCGAGGGAACCGATCCCCCAAAAGCCCCTTTGATTTTAAATCCAGAATAGCCGCCAGGATTATGACTCGCTGTAATTACAAATGCACCCAATACATTCATCGATTTGGCCGCCCAACTAAAGGCAGGCGTAGGCGCAAAGCATTCTGAAAGTAATACGTCGAACCCGCAGTTCTGAATGGTTTTGGCGGTGGTGAGAGCAAATTCTTCCGAGAGAAAGCGCCGATCGTAACCCACGA
>JANXWB010000050.1 GCA_025351345.1 Synechococcales cyanobacterium GL140_1_metabat_312 | reverse complement strand
ATTTCTAAGCGTGACTGAAAAGGACTTACTCGGTTGGTTTACGCATTGTTGTTACTGTACAGAAGAAAACTGGCAAACCTTACTAAATGAGGGCTGATTGACGTCCTGATTAGTGCCTAACTAGATTGGGAATGGCTATATGACTTGTGGAAAATAGTACTAATGAAATGCTAAATATCAAAAGATTAAAGGCTATAGATTTAGTTTTCTTTGAATACAGAATCTAATAAAATAAAGCCTGAATTCAATTAGATTAAATCTAAACTTAAGGGTAGGTCAAGCGATCGACCTGGTACTAAAAAATTTAACCGAGATATCTGAAACCCGTACCTTCTTCCCAAGTCTTATGTAAGAATCAGAACTCGCCACAAATATTTGGGATCTCGAGTTGCAATCAATAAATGGTGAACGATCGCCCTTTGGCAAATTTAGCAAAATCCTGAAAACCACAAAAGCCAGTCATTGACTGGCTCTCATACAATCGGAGCGGCGGGATTTGAACCCACGACCTCTACTACCCCAAAGTAGCGCGCTACCAAGCTGCGCTACGCCCCGTTTTACCCCTGGAATACTCCGCTAAGATCTTCTCCAGTGCTTAGAAACTATAACACTAACAACAGTGCGAGACAAGACTCTAAACACTAATATCTCATAGCCCAATCTCTAGCGTTGCCAATGCCGCTACAAATGAGACAGCAGACGGCCATTCACCCTCGCAACGTCGCCCATGATGAAGAATAAATCGCAGCGCATAGTCAGTGGAATAGCCCTCAACTTCCATCCAAAGATCGTCACAGTCCAGCTCACAAGACAACGTTTCGCCGTCCATCAGGGAAGACTCCATCATCGTCATCATCCCCCCGAGTTCCAAGGCCAAACGGCGAAATGACACAAACTCATCACCCGTCAACTCGATCGCCCAGTCAGGAGTTCCCACCAACGCCACATAGTCCGCTGCCAAAGGATTCCAGCCCAATCGAAATCCAGACTCAATCTGCAACTCCATCCTACTCCGCCTCATCCCAAAGCCGCTTAAGTTGATACCGCCATGCCTCAACAGTGCCCTGTTGCGACGCACTATCTGAATTAAAATCTCCCATTACCCCCTCAGAATAAAATCGTTCTAACGTTTGCATCGTCGCCTCTAGAGACTGACCTTGAAGTTTCGCCGCTTTAATAATTTGGCGAATTTGCTTCTCAATATGACGACTGAACACGCCATCCAAACCCTGTTTAAAAATAGCCACCAACCGCTGGACCGCCATCCTACAATCCTCCGTTGTCAAGCCCTCGCAGCTATGGTGAAACACCGACCACAATAAACCTTGATGGACCGCATAGCGCGCTTCTTGAGTCTCATCAAAATTTGCTTCTAGAAACTCCTCTAAAAATGTCATCGCATCACTAATGGGACCGATCGGCACCAGCATCCTTAGCCAATCTTGATCATCTGACAACAGCACCAATAACCGAAAGCCTTCCTGTTCAATTTGATACGAACCCGGAGCCAAGGTCTTGACAGAATCTCCAAACATGTTCGCCAATAGATTTGGAATCTCATTCGGGTTCATAATTCGGGACTAGAAGCAACATCCTCTAGAGTACTAGAGATGAGGAACGTCTATCGCACTCACGGTTCAAAATGGTCAGTATAATAGATAGTAAGTAATGGTCCTGAAATAATGACCATACTCTATGCTTCATCTCGACGACAGCTTCCATCATATGGTCCCTCTCTATGCCTAAATCGTTCGTTCTAGATACAAACGTCCTGCTTCATGACCCCGCTGCAATGATGAAGTTTGAGGGCCAGGATGTGATTTTACCCATCACTGTAATTGAAGAACTCGATCGGTTTAAAAAGCAACCCGAAATGACCGGGCGCAATGCTCGTCAAGTTTCCCGAACATTAGACCAACTACGTCAAACTGCTCGCCTAACTGATGGCGTAGATTTACCCCACGGTGGCACTTTACGAGTTGTACTTTGTCATCGGGACACTCTAAAAGAATTACCCGCTGAACTCGATCGTGATTATGGCGACAATGCAATTTTGGCGGTGGCACTAGACCTACAGCGACGCTGCGATTGCCAGGTAGTTATGGTGAGCAAAGACACTAACTTACGGATCAAGGCCGATGCATTGGGTCTTGATGCGGAGGATTATGAAACCGATAAGGTGGATTTTTCGGAGCTATATGCAGGCACGGCTGAAATCTTAGTTGAAGCAGAGACGATCGATCGGCTATTTAAAACAGGCGCAGCGGAATTAGATTTAAACAAATATTCCTTACTACCCAATGAAGCCGTCACCCTAATTAATCAATCCAACCCCAGCCACACCGCCCTGGGCATCGTTGAAGCCAGCGGAAAAATTATTCCTCTAACTAAACTCCCCTATGGCGGAGTCTCACGAATTCAACCGCGCAACCGAGAGCAACAGTTTGCCCTTGATTTATTGCTGCGCGATGACATTCAATTGGTCACCCTTGTGGGTAAAGCGGGCACCGGAAAGACCTTGTTAGCGATCGCAGCGGGTTTACAAAAAGTGGCCGACGAACATCTTTATAGTCGTCTTTTGATCTCGCGACCCGTAATTCCGATGGGCAAAGATCTCGGCTATCTTCCCGGCGATCTAAACGACAAACTTACTCCTTGGATGCAGCCGTTATACGATAACTTTGATTTGATTTTTGGTACGACAGATTCTCGTAACAAACCACTCCATTGGCGACGGGGTCACGAAGAACTGATTGAACATGGTCTCTTGCAAATTGAACCCCTGACCTACATTCGGGGCCGAACATTACCCCAACAGTTTTTTGTGGTGGACGAAGCTCAGAACCTAACGCCCCACGAAGTTAAGACAATTTTGACACGGGCAGGCGAGGGGACAAAGATTATTCTGACGGGCGATCCAGAACAAATTGATAATCCTTATGTAGATGCCTCTAGCAATGGACTGACTTACGCTGTTGAACGCTTCAAACATGAATCGATCGCCGCCCATATTACCTTATCTAGAGGAGAACGATCGCCCCTAGCGGAACGGGCAACTAAGGTTCTCTAATGTACTGATTTAGATGTACTGATTTGAATGACATTTAAGCGATCGGCTAGTTTGATCACTTAGTTTGATCACTTAGTCCGATCGTTTAAATGTCGCAATTAATAAACAAACAATTCCAAGATTAATAAACACATCAGCCCCATTGAAAATTGCGAAATTGATCAGCTTTATATCAATAAAATCAATCACATGACCAAAAACAAACCGATCGATACCATTACCAAACGCGCCACTCAAAATCAACCCATAGCCGACCTGTTCCCACCGGGTAAATCTCGGACCCCAAATCGCCGCGATCGCCAAGCCTAAACTCACAATTAGCGACAACCATCTGAGCCAAACCGCACCGCTGAAAAGACTAAATGCAGCCCCAGTATTCACAACATAAGTCCAATTCAATACCCCCGGAATCACCGGAACCGACTGATGCAATGTAAATATATGTAATATCCAAAGTTTCGTCACCCGATCGAGAATCAATCCCAGACTCGCCGCAATCCAAAATCTACGATTCTTAATTCCTAAAACCTTCTTCACAAAACCCACTCCATCCATTCACGATTTAACATTCTCAATTAACAAAACATTCTTAATTAATAAAACATCATCTTTCGCATTATAAATGCCAGCACCGACACCGAACAAACCACGGCCAACTGTCCCGGCAGCAAATTCAGCGAGTAAACCATTAGGGCCATATTCAAGGTCATCTTACTAACATCTGCGATATTAAGCGCATAGATGGCACATAGATAGCTCGCCCCGATCGCATGAATCATCGCCAACCCACTTAGGGAGCAAAGCGTCAACCATTCCAAACGCGGTTGCGATCGGAAGGCTAAATAACCACATAGCCAAGCCCCCAGCACAAAACCCAACAAATATCCAAACATCGGCTGCTGCACATAGCCCAAACCGCCGCCCTGCACAAAAAACGGAAATCCCGCCAACCCCAACAACACATAGGCCACCTGCGAAATCACACCCGCATTACGTCCGCCCATACATCCGACAAACACCACCGCGCCAATTTGATAATTCACACCCATAAAATAATAGGCTGGAACATCCTGAGAATTCCAAGACCAGGGCACCCCAACAATGGATGCATGAAGAAAATTACCACCGATCGTCAGCAACAACCCAATGAATGCCCATAGTAGCTCCGTTAAAGTAATCACACGCCCCAACCGCACCCACGCATAATCCCCATTAAGTTATACGATGATCTGCCAAATCATGCGTAATATTTGATCGGCAACTTGATCGGCAAGTTTCCCTTAGAAAATACAACGTTTTGAAGAGGCAGTTCTGAGCCTAGACCTGCTACGCTTTTTTTGAAATAACTTGCCCAGCCCTTGACCTATGACAGTCGCTACCGCCAGCAGTCCCACTAACACTACGATCGATACCATGCCGACCGATGCGACGACCCTCGATCGGATCCATCAGATCTATAGTCAACCACTGCCAGACCTGATGTTTGAAGCGCAACGCATTCACCGCGAACACCACGACCCTCGTGCCATCCAGCTTTGCACCCTCGGCAACATCAAAAGCGGGGCTTGCCCTGAAGATTGCGGCTACTGTTCTCAAAGCGTCCACAATAGTTCAGGTCTCGCTCCCGAACCTCTGATGCAATCGGCAGCGGTTTTACAGGAAGCCCAAGCCGCCAAAGCATCCGGCTCCACAAGATTTTGTATGGGTGCAGCATGGCGAGAGGTGAAAGACGGACCGCAATTCGATCGGGTTTTGGATATGGTCCGAGATGTGGCGGCACTAGACATGGAAGTTTGCTGCACGCTGGGAATGCTGAAACCTCACCAAGCCCAACAGCTCAAAGAAGCAGGATTGACCGCTTACAATCACAACCTAGACACGTCCCCCAGCTATTACGAAAAAGTCATCACCAGCCGCACCTACCAAGATCGCCTCGACACCATTAAAGCCGTCAGCGATGCGGGAATTTCGGTATGTTGCGGCGGCATTGTTGGCATGGGCGAATCGCAAACCGATCGGCTTGAATTTCTCGAAGCATTACTAAAATTGGATCCGGTTCCTGAATCGATACCCATTAATTCCCTGATTCCGATCGCAGGAACGCCCTTGGAAAATGCACCCCCCATCGATCCGATCGATATGGTGAGAATGATTGCAACCACTCGAATTTTGTTTCCAACGGCGATCGTACGTCTGACAGCGGGACGAGCGGCCATGAGTGATGAATTGCAAGCGATGTGTTTTGTCGCAGGCGCAAATTCGATTTTTACTGGACCTGTGCTGTTGACGGCTCCTAATCCTAGTCGCGATCATGACGGTGAATTGTTACGACGGTTGGGAATGGTCGCTAAGACTAATTAATCGTGTTGAAAATTCCTAAGTTAGCCTGACAATTCAGTGAGCCACCTTAATAGAATCTGATTGATTTGATCCGGCACCTCATCATGAGGACAATGGCCAACCTCAGCTAGGAAAACCAATTGAACCGCCGGATTAAAATCCACAATCTTCTGAGCAATACTAGGCGGCACAAACTGATCCTTCGCGCCCCAAATCAATAACATCGGCAAGGTCATTTTCGGTAACGCGGACCTGGCGGTGTAGTCTGACGGTAATTCCCGCTGACTCATGACCATAGTGGCTAATGCACGAGCCGCATTGCGATCGAATGCCGGAGCCGACAAAATCTCAATTAATTCTGCATCTAGTCTTGTTTCATCCACATACGCGCCCTTGACCCACTTTTTAATCACCGCAGGCTGGCGGATCCAACGAAAAAACGGGACAAAAATTGGTGACCACGTAATTACTCGTTTCACCAACTCTCCAATTGGCTGGGTCAATGCCTTAATCGGTGACGGAAAGGACACCGCCGAAAAATCCGGTAGATTTAACCAAGCGATCGCCGTCACCACATCCGGATGTTTCGCTGCCAACCCCAGACCCACAACAGAACCCAAAGAATTCCCCACCACCACTACATTTCGCCCAATCACCTGTGTGACGAAATCAAATAATTGCTCAACCCACAACGCCGTCCCATAAACCGTGCTGTCTTTATCAGATGCACCAAACCCCAACAAATCGATCGCATAAACCGATCGATTCGCACTCAAAGGACCAATATTCGATCGCCAATGCCGCACCGATGCCCCAAATCCATGAATAAGCAGCAATGGCGAATCCAACGGTGAATCTAGCGACGACGCGGATAAGGACGAAGATGCTGTGAAGGTATATCGGACACGATGCCCTCGCCAAATCCACTCTCGATGCACGATGTCTTGCTCCTCCCTGCAACCAAGGTGAAAAATTCTACAATTCTTATAACTTTATTTTCACACCTAGACCCAGGAATTGGGTAATATAGACAGCACAGGTTGAACTAGCTTCAGTCCTGTAGAATTCTGTTTACTATGTCCAATTCACAAAACGGTGCCCGTGTCGGAAAGAGAACCCAGACGATTTAATCGCGATCTCCCCATGATCAACGAACGTATTCGCTTCCCGAAAGTTCGGGTTGTGGGTGTTGACGGTGAGCAATTGGGAATCATGACCTCCCGTGAGGCCCAAACCATTGCAGATGACAAGGAACTTGACCTTGTACTGGTTAGCGATAAGGCAGATCCGCCTGTCTGTAAAATCATTGACCATGGTAAGCACAAGTTTGAACAAGAAAAGAAGGCAAAGGAAGCCAAGAAAAAGCAGCATACTGTTGACGTAAAAGAAGTCAAGATGCGCTACAAAATTGAGGAGCACGATTATAAAGTGCGCCTTTCTCAGGCTCAACGTTTCTTGGCGGCCGGAGACAAGGTTAAGGCCACTATCATGTTCCGAGGACGAGAGATTCAGCACAGTGACTTAGCTGAAGTGCTGCTTAAGCGTATGGCCACGGATCTTCAAGAGGTTGCTGAAATCCAGCAGACTCCAAAAAAAGAAGGCCGTAATATGATGATGCTAATGGCTCCGAAGAAGTAATTCGTCTTCATAATCTGGTTGAAAATAGTCTTGTTTAAAGGCTCAACCTAAAGCGAATCTGTGAAAAAGCTGGCGATCGCCAGCTTTTTTAATATCATGGGAGCCTAATGGGTACTCTAACCAATAGTTGTAAAACGATAGTCTGATAAACCATCGATTTGCTTGGCACTTCACCCTTTCTCCGTATGATCACTAGTCGAGACCTCCAACGCGAGAATTTATTGAGTCGGGCGCTGCGCGTCATGAATTTGCGATCGGAAGAGGCAGGCCGAACATTTTGGATGTTTTTATCCTATGCGGCAACCTCGGTGGGAGTTCTGTGGCTAGAAGCGACCGCCTCTGCGTTATTTTTAGAGCAGTACAGCGCCGATAAACTACCCCTAATTTATTTATCGAGTACTATTCTCAGTATTTTTCTGGGATTTCTCTACGGGTTAGTGCAGGTCATTATTCCGCTGCGTTGGGTGATTGTTCTGGTGTCAGTCATGATGGCGCTACCCGTGTTGGCATTTCAGCAGGGGTTGACTTTGCCAGCGGGGGCGACGATCGGCGGGTTTGTTGCGTTTAAGGTCGTTGTACTCTGTATGCGCCTGTGGCTCCAGGTCGTCTATGTTCTGAATGATACAAATACGACGATTACCGCAAACCAGCTTTTTAATGTACGAGAGCTGAGACGCACCTATCCATTAATTAGCAGCGGCGTGTTGGTGGCGGATGCGGCCAGTGGGTTTCTATTGCCGTTAGTGTCCGATCGGTTCGGGCTGTCTGGCGTGACGATGATCGCTTTCAGCATGATGATGTTGGGATCGGTGATTTTGCTCTACATCACCCGCAAACAATCTCGATTTTTTGACACTACACTTCGCCGTCGCGAGTCGGCAAATCTAGAATCAGGTCGAGTGCTGCAAGGACAGGCGATGAACTATCGCTGGATGCTCTTGCTGTTTTTTGTGTTAGCTGAAATGATCTTTCTGCTGTTGGATTTCCAGTTTTCTAAAGAGCTAGAGTCCATGGGACCGATGGCGTTTCTACATCAACTGGGCCAGACACAAAATCAAAGTGAGCGGATTGCAAGCTTTTTAGGAATTTTTCAAGGCGTTTTGGGGATTTTTGAATTAATTGTTCAGTGGTTTGCATCGCGGTGGGTGATTGAGAAGCTGGGGGTATTCGGGACAACGGGAATTTTGCCCACCTTGATGATGACAGTCGGTGGGTTGGTCGCGATGCTCAGCACAGTGCCAAGACTATTTCCGGCCTTTGCTATGAGGGTTGAAAGCATTAGTTCCGGAGCGATGATTTTTTGGTCTATTGTTCTATTGAAATTTCTCTACGAGTTGTTTCATTTTACGTTGCTCGCCAGTGTGGGACCCGTTCTATTTCAACCCGTTCCTCAAAAATTACGCAACATTGTTCAGACCAGTGTGCGGGGGAACGCCGAACCGATCGCCAATGGCATCACTGGAGTTTTATTGCTCGGTTTAATTGCCTTTGGGTGGCAGGAAATCCTAGGAAGCTACTGGCGCGGGGCAATTTTTATGATTTTAGTGCTGTTGGCCGGCGTTTGGCTGGGCGTAATTTATACGCTGCGTCGTCAATATTCTGAAATTTTAATTTTAAGTGCAAGACAAGATTTATTGGCAGGACGAACCACCAGTGATTCGGCGCTGCGAGAGTTGAAACGGGCCGCAATTAGTGCACTAAGTCAGCCGGGGATGGAAGAATCTCAAATGGGCTGTGTGGAATTGCTGCTGCAAGTTGATCCCAAAAGCGCACTGGATGTCCTAGTTCCTATGTTGCAACAACTGCCCGAAATAGCAAAATGTCGAATTTTAGACGTGATGCAGGAGAAACCTAATGCAGAGTATGCGATCGCCGTCAGTCGTTTGATTACTCCCCAGCAGCCCGGTCCAGTGGTAGCGGCAGCCCTGCGATATATTTACCATGCAGATCAAGATCCAGATCGAGATCCAGATACAAGTCGAGGTCGCAGTGTTCAACAATTACTCGATTACCTCAGTCCCCATGCTCCGGCCATGGTTCGGGCGACAGCTTCGGTGCTGTTGTTGGAATTTGGCGATCGGGATCAACGGGCGAAAGCCACCAATCTGCTGCGACTGATGTTGACAAATCATAGTCAAGACGAGAGGCAAGCCAGTTGCGCGGCGATTCGTAATCTCAAATATTTGCAGGCACTTCAGCTTTACATTTTAGAAATTGTCAAACGGGAAACGGATCTAGCGGTACGGTGTGCAGTTCTAGATGTCGTAGCGGCCACGCATTTTGAGAAATGTTACCCGTCACTAGTCGAGGGATTACGGCAGCCCGAAACCCGTGGGGCCGCCATTAAAGCTTTTCTTCTTCTAAAGGACGAGGCTCTACCTTTGCTACAACCCTTGGCCCAAAACTGGCGTGAAAGTGACGCCGTTCGGACAGCGGCTTGGAGCATTATTGGTCAAGTGGGATCATCGGAGTCGATTGATTTTCTACTTCAACAGCTTCCGATTCGATGGAGCAACGATCGGACCAATATTCTGCGCGCCTTAGTCAAAATTCAAAACACAAACGGCACGGATAGCATTGCAGATGCTTTAGGTCGGGCTGAAATTGAAGCCTTAGTCGAACAGGATTTGATGTTGATTGGTCAGGTGACAGCCGCGATTTTAGACATTACGGGACGAGTCAAATCACGGGATCTCGAAGAAATGCTATACCGATCGCTCCAAGGTGTACAGAGCGATGCGATCGATCGTATTTTCCTATTAATGCAGTTTCTCTATGAATCTGAAACCATTCAAGCAGCGGCCTTTAGTCTAAAATCAGGCTTCACGGACGATATGGCGCAGGGCTTAGAGATTTTGGATACTAACGTCGATATTCCTCAAAAGCGCGCATTGCTGGTCATTTTGGAAAATAGTATGTCCCTTGGTAACAAAGTTTCCCAAGCGCCGTCTCTTAAAAAACAAACTCGACGTAGCAGAAAAAATGCCAAGTTAGCGGTCCTATCGCAAACCCAAGTACCCAAAGCAGTCCAATGGCGACTGAGCCGTCGAGAGAAAATTGGTCTAGAACTTCAACTCCAAAGCCTAAGTTCCAGCCTTAACTATCAGCCCCTTGAACCACTCGATCGGATTAAGCAAGTATTAGACCTACGGCATTTCCTGTCCGATTGGGTGGCTGCTTGTTGCTTCCATTTAGTCCGATCGGAGGGGTGGACCTTAGAACGGGAACAAATCTTATCAGGGTTACGCGGCGGAAGTAGTTTGTTGCGAGAGTCGGCCATGCTGTATCTTTACAATGCCCAGCAGCGCAGCGAGACGAAGAGTGCCTTTCTGAAAGTTCTCCCCCGAATGCAAAATGATGCCGATCCTCTGTTGCGTCGCCAAATTCAGATCTGGATGGAAGAGTATCAAATTGGTGGTGAAGAGGTTGCGTCCATTCGTCCAGCACCTGAAGATGAAATGGGTTACATCCCCAAAACCGAAATTTTTGGATATCGTCCTTTAAAGTAGCTAAATCATAAAATTGTTAGATGCTGAATCTTTTTGACCGATTACTTTTAATGCGCAAGGTCGATATGTTTCGGGAACTCCGGGAAGATTTCTTGATCCGTCTAGTCCCTGTCATGGAAGAACGGATGTTCAAGGCCAAACAGCAAATTTTTCTACAGAACGAAGAAGGTCGATCGATGTTCATTGTCGCATCGGGCAAAATCAAAATTCATCTGGGCGATCGAATCTTACAGGAACATTCTCGGGAAGGCTTTTTTGGTGAGATGTCGCTGTTTGATGCGGAAATGCGATCGGCTTCAGCCACGACATTAGAAGAAACCATTTGCCTCGAACTGACACAGCAGCACGTCTTTGCGGCGATCGAAGAGACTCCAGGAATCGCCGTCAATATTATTAAAATTTTGTCCCAGCGGATTCGTATCCTTAACCAAGAAAAACAAGAACTAAATTTATTAAATGAAAAACTCCGATCGGCTTCAGGGGAAGGACGATCGGGAACAAAACTTTTAAAGAGTTAAGAATTTTTTAAGGCTATAAAAATTTAAAACGTCACGCCCAAAGATTTAGCAATATGAGCTTTGAAGTCTTGATTAAACTGATCGCGACCTGAGAACCGATCGCTCTTTTCAGCCCGATGCTCTTCATTTAATTTCCAGCCATAATCGGACGAGAGCCGCAGCTTGTTGCCCCAATCCGCGATCGACACCACCAGCCGATGGAACGGAGCATTGTCTACATCAGGAACTTGGAACACATAGTTGTAGGTGTTCTGACTCGCAGCAGCAACGGTCGAACATTGACCATAGCGCTCCTTAAGAATCTGACCAACTTGGTTCGCGAGTTCAGGATTTTCGATTTCCTCTAACGTCTTGACAGCCAAGGTTAGTTCAAAATAAAAATTTTCAACGGGAACAAACTGTAACTGCATGACGCGCCTCTTTAACCTAAAACAGATAACTTGTAATTTCAGAACGGTGATTTCAGAACGGTAATTTGAAAACCGTACATCATCCTATCGAGCAAATGTAACGCAATGTGTGAATGGTGAAGAAGTCCTGCGATTTTGGGTGGGGATCATGTCTTTCTGTTTAGAATCATTCCTAATCCGCAAAAATTATTTATTTGTAGCTTGCTCACCTTACTCCCCTTCGATACTCATGTTGACAGCTAACTTTCCCTGGCTGACGACGCTCATCCTATTTCCGATCGCAGCGTCGCTTTTGCTCCCGATAATTCCTGACAAAGAAGGGAAAACGGTTCGCTGGTACGCCCTGACGGTAGGACTGATCAATTTTGTGATGACGGTTGCAGCCTTCTGTGTGGGATTTGACTTCCACGACGCTGGAATGCAGCTCTTTGAACGCTATCCCTGGGTACCACAGCTTGACTTGAATTGGTCAGTTGGAGCAGATGGGCTGTCGATGCCACTCATTATTTTGACAAGCTTTATTTCGACCTTGGCGATCTTGGCCTCTTGGCCCATCACCTACAAGCCGAAGCTGTTTTATTTCTTGATGCTCGTGATGTACGGCGGCCAAATCATGGTCTTTGCGGTGCAGGACATGCTGTTGTTTTTCCTAGCCTGGGAACTGGAATTGCTTCCCGTGTATTTAATGCTGTCGATTTGGGGCGGTAAAAAGCGTCTCTACGCCGCCACAAAGTTTATTCTTTACACCGCTGGCGGATCGCTATTCATTTTGGTTGGGGCGTTAGCGTTGGCCTTTTATGGCGACACCGTGACCTTTGACATGCAAGCTTTAATGGCAAAGGAGTATCCGGTGCAGTTCCAGCTATGGATTTATGCAGCCTTTCTGGTTGCCTACGGGGTCAAGTTGCCCATTATCCCACTCCACACCTGGCTACCGGATGCTCATGGTGAAGCGACAGCTCCGGTGCATATGTTGCTTGCGGGAATTCTGCTGAAGATGGGCGGTTATGCCTTGATTCGGATGAATGTGGAGATGTTGCCAGCGGCCCATGCGGTCTTTGCGCCTGCATTGATTATTTTGGGCGTGATTAATATCATTTACGCAGCGCTCACCTCCTTTGCCCAGCGAAATCTAAAACGAAAAATTGCCTACTCGTCCATTTCTCACATGGGGTTTGTCTTGATTGGCATCGCCTCGTTTACGGATTTGGGCATGAGTGGTGCAATTTTACAGATGGTGTCCCACGGGCTGATTGGGGCGAGTTTGTTCTTCTTGGTCGGGTCAACCTACGATCGGACTCACACCTTAATGCTTGATGAAATGGGGGGGATCGGGCAAAAGATGCCGCGAATTTTCTCTATGTTCACGGCTTGTTCTCTTGCATCGTTGGCGTTGCCGGGAATGAGTGGCTTTGTGGCCGAGCTGATGATTTTTATTGGGTTTGCGACGAGTGATGCCTATTCACTGACCTTCCGAATCATCATGATTATTTTGGCGGCGATCGGAGTCATTCTAACCCCCGTCTATTTGCTATCGATGCTGCGAGAGATTTTCTACGGTCCTGAGAATAAAGAACTCACGTCCCATGAAGCGCTGATTGATGCTGAACCTCGCGAGGTATTTATCATCGCGTGTTTGCTCGTGCCGATCATCGGTATAGGCTTCTATCCCAAGCTCTTGACTCAAATTTACGATACTAAAACGTCGCAAATTGTGGCTCGAATTCGTGGGAGTAATCCGGTATTAATTGCGCAGAAATCTGAAGCAACGGCCTTAGCTGAGTCGGCTCCGGTGTTGAGATAAGGTCTAATTATTGTCGATTTTAGTGAGGGACTGGGATAGGTTGATCTGTACGATCGGCTGATTCCAGTCCCTTTTTTGATAAATTTTATGATTCCTGAAAGGTTGCAAAATCCTGTTAAATTTAAAATTGTTGACGTGTCAACCGATCGTTTAGACAAAATTCCTAGCACGCTACAGTAGTATTATTCGCTTACCAACCCCAATGTTCATCTCATGACAGAATTAAAGCTTATCTCCCATCATGATGGAAATCTGAAGCTTTTGATCGAAGGCATTCTTTCCGAAGCATCTCGATCGACTCAGCAAGGCATCGATCGATGTACAGAACGTCTAAAAAAAATTGAGGAACAACATAGAATGACCTCTACTGAATTTCTACGGTGTTACTCAAATGACGAACTCCAAGAAACACTAGAACTTGACGAATGGATCGGAGAAATCAGAATGCTACAACGCCTTCAAGAGAAAGCAGAACGACTACGCGGAGTTCAATTTGTACATTGAAGATTATTTTAAGCAGGTTGAAGAGGCAATTAATGCTTATCCTCTCGCGTCTGTCTCTAACTTTGAAGTTGAAAAAAGAGACACTTATGAAGGCTTAATCCGTGCCGAAGTCAATTTTATCGGTGGTTCAATCTTACAAGTAAGGGAATTTGTATCAGTCGAAATCGGAATTATCCGAGACATGTATAGCTATCAATATATGACCTCTCAAAACACCTTAATTTTTCGCTATGACAATACGCCACACCACCAGAAACTAAACTTAACAACTTTTCCACACCACAAACATGATGGGCAAGAAAAGAACGTTATTGCTTCTGATGCACCAATGATTTGGGATGTTTTATCTGAAATTCAGCCCCAAACTTAATCCTATCGAGATTGCCCGTTCTAGAGAGAAGAACGGTTTTATTTAGGCTGAATTCCTAATTTTTGATCGCAATATCCACAACAAAATACTCAAAATCCGATCGATCGCCGAAATCCATAGAAATGCTCTAGTTGGACTACTTTCTTCGATCGTCTCAAAGTAACGCCATTTTTGATTTCACGAACGCTTCAATGATTTATCGATCGACGGATTTCAAGTTTGATCTCAACCGATCGTATTTTTGGAAAACAAATCGATCGTTTTGATAAAAGTATCAACTGATTAGTCAGCGTAGAGGCTTTGAATACAATGACGTTACGATCGGTGAAAAGGTGGGGGCGATCGTAATTCTAAGACGTTAAACGAAATACTAAATAAACTAAATCTAGAAATACGTTTTTCTTTTCGGACGATCGGCATAACGTTCCGGTTGAGCGGGTGCAAAAACCTCTGCAACTATAACTGTGTTCTTGCTTCAGTCCGCTCCAACCGGGTTGTTAGACTTAAGGAGACATACAACCTTGCCAAAGACTTAAGATATAAGCATCCCCAAGATTCCTTCGGTTTAGCTCTCCTTGTCTTTGCCGTCCTGCCTGTAGCTCATAGTCTTGACTGGATCGACTGATGGTAGATTAGACTGTGGCAGTGGTGATGGCGGAGACTGTTGATGGTTCTCATTTTTTGACTGTGGCGGTGGTGATGGCGGAGACTGTTGGTGGTTCTCATTTTTTGACTGATCTGACATTCAAGAAACTCCAGTGATGACTAATATTAAACTCACTTATGAATATACTTTAAGTTCAATTAAAGCAGCCAGCGAAAGTATTGATAAGCTTAATACAAAACTCACGGTAGTTTTAACTCTTAGCGGTATCCTCATTAATTTCGGAAAGGATTTGCCTGGTTACTCTACATATATCAAATGCCACACGTCCCAATATCCCTGTATTACCTGTTATCTACTTCAGTTAATCGCATACATTCTCATAGGTCTTGCTATCGTAACGAGCTTGTGGGGATTACTACCTACTAAAGCTGGAAAAATTGTGTTGCCGGGTCAACTACTTGAAGATGAGTGGAATAAAACAGAAGAGGAAAAATACATGATTGCTTTAATTAAGTATTTGGAGAAGGAGACACTTCTAGATCTCAATGAACTGGGAAGAAAAAAGGGGAAGAGATTAAACTACACAATAATCGCAATTGGAGGAGCTGTATTGCTGCTAGGTTTAGACAAAATTCTAGGAGCCTCAGTCCCAGTATTAGAGAATTTTTGTAAGAATCTCTAATACTGAACGCCAAAGTAAGTCTGAATAATTACTAGGCAGAAAGTTTCTGTATATCCACCCCATAAGCGGAATGGATAGAAAAATCGTCCCTTATCTATCCTTATCAAACTTGGAATTGCTATTTAACATTGGATCCACATTTTGCAGGGGAGGAAGATGCTAGAATCGGAACCTTCAGAATCTTGATCGCTTTACTGGGGATAGCCCCCGCATCTAAGAAAATTCCTATGGTCATGACTTCCGCCACGCCGCTCGCTGTCGAAAAACCACCCTCCAAAGTTGAAGGCATCAAAGAACGCAGCGATTTTCTGCGAGAACCTGTCGCCTCTGAACTCAAAAATGATTTGAATTATTTCTCCGAAGATGCAATTCAGCTCATGAAGTTTCACGGATCCTATCAACAGGACAACCGAGAAAACCGCGTCAAAGGTCAGGAAAAAGACTACCAAATGATGCTGCGAACCCGCAGTCCTGGTGGTTTCATTCCGCCTGAGCTTTACCTTGCCCTCGATCGTCTCTCGGATCAGTATGGTAACCACACCATGCGGGCGACCACGCGCCAAGGCTTCCAGCTCCACGGTATCCTAAAGCGCAATCTTAAAGAGACGATCGCTGAGATTGTCAAAAATATGGGTTCGACCTTGGGCGCTTGCGGAGACCTGAATCGCAACGTTATGGCTCCTCCAGCTCCATTTAAAAATCGACCCGACTACATTTTGGCGATCGAATATGCAAACCGGATTGCGGATCTATTAACGCCTCAAACCGGAGCCTACTACGAGATTTGGCTAGACGGTGAGAAAGCCATTTCGGCTGAAGAGCATCCCGATGTCGTTGCAGCCCGCAGTCGTAATGGCAACGGCACCATCATTCATGACTCCGAAGAGCCGATTTATGGGTCGCTCTATCTGCCTCGGAAGTTCAAAGCAGCGGTAACAGTTCCCGGTGACAACTCGGTGGACTTGTTCTCTCAGGATTTGTCTCTGGTGGTGATTAGTAATCCAGATGGCAGCCTCAAGGGGTTTAACATTTATGCAGGCGGCGGATTAGGCCGGACTCATCGCAAAGAAGAAACCTTTGCTCGGCTTGCGGATCCGATCGGCTATGTCGAAGGTAAGGATGTATATGACGCGGTGAAGGCAATTGTCTGTACTCAGCGCGACTATGGCAACCGCAACGATCGTCGTCAGTCCCGCTTGAAGTATTTGATCAACGAGTGGGGCGTGGAGAAATTCCGCACTGAGGCTGAGCAGTATTTTGGCAAACCCTTCAAACCGATGAAGAAGGTGGAGAAATGGGTTTACCTTGACTTTTTAGGTTGGCAAGACCAGGGCGACGGCAATCATTTTGTTGGGATTTCGATCGAAAATGGCCGAGTCAAGGATGAAGGCGAGTTCAGACTTAAATCAGCGCTGAAAAAGATTGTTGAGACCTATCGCCTCCCGATGATCCTGACTCCAAGTCAGAATGCGATTTTGTACGATATTCGGCCTGAAGATAAGCCTGCGATCGCCCAAATTCTCGCGGATCACGGCATCAAGAGCGAAACCGAGATTGACAGTCTAGAACGCTATTCCATGGCCTGCCCTGCACTTCCACTGTGTGGTCTTGCAACCGCCGAAGCCGAGCGGGTATTGCCTAGCATTTTGGAACGGATGCGAAATGTTTTGATTAAAGTTGGCTTGCCTGATGAGTCATTCATCACTCGGATGACGGGTTGTCCGAATGGCTGTGCCCGTCCCTATTTGGCGGAAGTTGGGTTTGTGGGGAATGGACCCAATCAGTATCAACTGTGGCTCGGCGCATCCCCCAATCAAACGCGTTTATCTGAGGTGTACATCGAAAGCCTCAATGCTGATGATCTGGAAACAACGCTTGAGCCTGTGTTTGCCTTCTTCAAAAAACGTCGTCGTAAGGACGAGAGTTTTGGCGATTTCTGCCATCGTTTAGGTTTTGAAGCGATCCGGGTGTTTGCGGAATTCTATGGGAAACCACCGACTGGCCGATCGACTCCCGACCAGCGCAAACGGGTCACATTGAGAGATGCGATTTATTTGCAACTTCAAGAGGTCGCCCTTTCTCAAGGCAAAACCATGGCCGATTTGGCGACGGAGTTGATTGATAAAGCATTAAATTCTCCCTCAACCGATGACCTATCTCAGGATTAACTGGTCTCAGGATTAATCTTGTCTCAGGATTAATTAAGTCATTCTCGCAACGCATTCACGACCCGATCGAGTCCGACGGACCGAGATGCTTTAAATAAAACTCGATCGCCCGGTTTAAGGATCTCCTTGAGTCGGGCGATTACTTGTTCATGGGTCTCAAATCGTTCAGAGGGGACCGATCGGGCGTGGCTAATTAACGCCTCTGCTTCGGCTGGATCCGCCAATACTAATAATTGATCAAACTGTAAGGCTTGGACCCGATCGCCCACGAGTTCATGAAATTCAATTGAATAATCCCCCAACTCCTTCATCATCCCCAGCACCGCAATTCGTCGTTTCCCTGCGGTTTGGGACAGCAATGTTAAGGCAGCTAACATGGATTCCAGACCCGCATTATAGGTTTCATCCAGCAACACCACATCCCCCGCCAGTTCATAACGCTTTGCCCGCCCACCGGGAAGATCCACCGATAGCCCTTGTTCAAATGGGGTCCACTCCAATCCTAACCCTGATGCCACGGTCAATGCCCCAAGATAATTAATGGCATTGTGTTCACCGGGAAGGGGCATCGGGAAAGTTTGGTCGCCGATCGTAACTCCGCCCGCCAACGACTCAGACTGATAAGTGCCTCGGACATCGCCATTTGTAAATCCGTAGGACAACGTTTTTCCTGTCCAAATCTTGCGCGCCGTTTCCATCAATAACGCATTATCCCCATTCAAAATTGCAATACTGTCCTTCGGCATTTCGGCCAGTAACTCACACTTTGCAGCGGCGATCGCTTCCCGTGATCCTAGCAATTCAATATGCGCCGTCCCAACTGTACAAATGAGTCCGATCGTGGGTTCCGCAATCAACGTCAGTTCTGCAATCTGTCCCGCACCGCGCATTCCCATCTCGACCACCGCAAAATCATGGTCCGATCGCAACTCTAAAAGCGTCTTCGGCACCCCAATTTCATTATTAAAATTCGCCTGAGTTTTAAGCACCTTGCCATAGTTGGATAACACCGCTGCAATCAATTCTTTACTAGTTGTTTTGCCCACCGAACCCGTAATCGCAATCACCGGAATCGAGAATTTCCGTCGCCACCACCGTCCAATGGCTTGGTATGCCTTCAACGTATCCGCGACAACAATCACAGGCAAATCACCTGCATCAAACTCACCATCTACGATCGCCGCTTTTGCCCCTTGTCCGATCGCCATAGCTACATAGTCATGACCATCAAAATTCTCGCCCCGCAATGCAACAAAGAGTTCACCGACTTGAACCTGTCGGCTATCCGTGGTGATGCCTTGGGCGATCGTAGAATCCGGAATATTCTGCGCAATGCCTTGAATTTCGGCGGCGATCGTGGAAAGTTCTGCGGTGAAGGAAGAAGACATAATAGGTCGATTTTTAACGGTGCCCCTATTGAAAACGTTCCTGTCCCCTTTGACAATCTTTTGACCAAATCCTTTTTTATGAAGAGGGTTGGCAAATTCGCGTTTTTTGCTATGATAACTGAGCTTGAGAAATCAAGTGACCTCGGCTTATACCATGCGGATATGGCGGAATTGGTATACGCGTACGCTTGAGGTGCGTATGTCATTGACTTGCGAGTTCGAGTCTCGCTATCCGCATATAAGAAAGGGAAAGAATCTATAGGGTTCTTTCCCTTTCTCTTTAAGATTTTACTGACCGTAAAGCGGCTTCTTAGCGATCAAATATTTGCTCATAAAATGAACGCTTTCGGTTATCTCAACAAACCCTGCGGTCTGTAGACGATCGATCAAATTGTCTTGGGTATAGTTGCGATAAAACGGCTCGTGAAACGTATCCGAGAAGCCATCCATCATCGCACCCAAGTCCGGCGAATCACTCAACTGTACCGAATCACAAATTACAAACGTCCCACCCGGTTTCACCACTCGAAATGCTTCATTCATAATCTGTTGCCGAATCGGGGCAGGCAATTCGTGGAATAAAAACACGCAGGTAATCGCGTGGAAATGATTGTCCAAATAGGGCAATGCTTCCCCCGGACCTTGCGTAAGCTGGGGCAATTCACCAGGAAGCTGGGAAAGTAATTGGCTAGCTTTGCGCAAATAAGCATCCGACAAATCCACGCCATGCAATTTCACCTTAGGCAACATTCCCCGAATCATCCGCAACGTGCGCCCCGTGCCACAAGCAATGTCTAGAATTCGAGTGTTTTGAGGAATCTCGTCCTTAAAAACTTCTAATCCAGCCTTAAGTGGTGCCAAAATCCGACGACGCATTGCATCGGCTGCACCATTGAATAAAATCTCGACCTGCAAATCGTACATCTGTGCCGATCGATCGCTCAAATAGCCATCGGTCTGATGATGAAAATTTTGGGTGTAGTAATTCGGCAACCCAGCGGTATCGATTTCGGGTGCAAATTCACGGGAAACTTTTTGCTGAGCGCGGTTCCAAATTTGGGGCAAATCTAGACAAAGGGCTGGATAATATTTTGCAAAGTCATCCCACGCATCATCAAAGAGCAACGATCGGGGATAAATACCTTTTTCCGCATCCTCCCAATCCACCTGAAGCAATTGTTCATAGCGACCGCGTACAAGTTGGATCATCTCAGCGGAAATATCGCTACCAGAATTCTCTGATCTCTCCGACGGTGCTGTAATGAATCCTGTGGCCGCAGCGGCTTTGAGTGCGCGGGTCGATAATGTTTTGTGAGCCAACCCGAATGCGGCCTTTCCCTGTTGGAGGGTTTGGTAGGCTAGCTTGGTAAAGGCATCTGGAATCAACGTCTCAACCATGGGAATGAAGCCTCGTGAGGGGTGATGTATCAACTATATTAGCAAGTGTAATAAATCTTGATGATTCTTGATGGAGTGTAGACCGATCAGTTTGCTAATTTGGCGCAGGTCTCTGTCCAAAACCACTAACCAAAGCCGCTAAACTAGAGTGAAATTATGTTTCGAGTTTTTCTGTCATGAAGAAGGTCGTTGTCGGACTCTCCGGCGGAGTCGATAGCTCTACTACCGCCGCCATTTTGCAAGAACAAGGCTATGACGTTGAAGGGATGACCCTGTGGTTGATGAAAGGCAAGGGCCAATGCTGTTCGGAAGGGATGATTGATGCGGCGCAGCTCTGCGAACAAATGGGCATTCCCCATCACGTTGTTGATAGTCGGATATCGTTTGAGAAATACATCATTAACTATTTAGTCGATGGCTACCGCGAAGGCATTACGCCCTTGCCTTGTTCCAATTGCAACAAAGCCGTTAAATTTCGGCCCATGATTGATTATGCGCACCAAGAACTCGGGATTGATTTAATTGCCACAGGCCACTATGCGCGAGTGTCTCATGATGAATCAACCGATCGCTGGCAGTTGCTTCGCGCTTTCGATCGGAACAAAGATCAAACCTATTTTCTTTACGACTTAAGTCAAGACGATCTGGCCCACGTTATTTTCCCGCTTGGCGAAACTCAAAAAACAGAAACCCGTAAACTCGCCGCTCAATTCGATTTACAAACTGCTGACAAACCCGAAAGTATGGATTTGTGTCTAGTGGAAGCAAATGGATCTATGAAGGCATTTCTCGATAAATACATCACCGGAACCGAGGGCGAAATCATGACTCAAACGGGTGAAGTTTTGGGCACTCACTCTGGCATCCATCACTATACGATCGGTCAACGGAAAGGCTTGGGCATTGCTTACCCTGAGCCGCTCTATGTAATTAGTCTGGATGCCGTGATGAATCGGGTAATTGTTGGAACCAAAGATAAGGCTTACAAGTGCGAGTGTTCGGTATCGCGGGTTAACTGGGTGTCCATGGCTCCGATCGTAACCCCGATTCAAGCCGAGGTCCAAATCCGATACCGATCGTTGCCTTCTCCCGCTACTATCATCCCCACCAGTGACACTACGGTTAAAATTGTCTTTGACGATCCCCAACTCAGTATCACACCGGGCCAAGCAGCGGTTTGGTATCACGGTGAAGTGTTACTAGGTGGCGGTATTATCGATCGATCTAGTGCGACCTTAGAGCAACATGACCCAAAATCCATTTGATGCCTTTTCCAAAGAATACTTGGCGGACCTCCTAGCGCCGTTCGGCACCGTGGAGCGATCGTTTGAAGTCCCCGGTGAATCGAAGTTCATTGATGTTCTGTTTTTACCCACAAATACCGCCGACACCAGTAGTATCAAAGGCTTATTGAAGCAGGTGGTTTCGACTCCGAGTTTGCTGGAAATTTACAGCGGGGTGCCCACGGTCGATGAGGTTTCAACCTGTTTGCATGAGTTATTTTGGTTACGAGAAGATATTGTACGCAAAGCCAACAGTTCCGATCGGACGCTCACAGAAAATGATTACCCACAACTGTGGATCTTGGCGGCATCGTTATCGGAACCACTAAAAAAAGAATGTGCCGTTATTCACAAACCGGGATTTCCAAGAGGGTTTTACCATTTTCCTAGCCCTATTATCCGCACCATCATGGTGTCACTCAAAGACTTACCCTCAACACCCAACACGCTTTGGATGAGGGTTTTAGGTCGAGGAAAAACTCAAGAAAATGCCATAGCGGAAGTTGTGGCGCTGCCATTATCGGATCCTCGTCGTGGGCCAATTTTGCGAATGCTTTGCGCTTGGAAGCTTGTTACTATAGAAAAGAATCCGTCCCTTTTTGAAAACGCGGAAACAACAACCATGGCCTATCCACAAATATTTCTAGACTGGGAAGCCGCCACTGAAGAGCGTGGTCTTAGGCGCGGTCAGCAGATCGGTCAGCAGATCGGTCAGCAGATCGGGGGCAAGGAAAAAGCACTTTCGATCGTCCTTCGTTTACTGCATCGTCGAATTGGAACGATGAAGGATGCACTTCAGGCTCGTGTGATACTGCTTTCTAGCGATCAACTTGAAGATTTATCGGAAGCCTTGCTGGATTTTGGCGTGCAAGATGATCTCG
Source organism: Synechococcales cyanobacterium GL140_1_metabat_312 (assembly GCA_025351345.1). Taxonomy (GTDB): domain Bacteria; phylum Cyanobacteriota; class Cyanobacteriia; order Leptolyngbyales; family Leptolyngbyaceae; genus JAAFJU01. Next base: position 24,682 of record JANXWB010000050.1, on the reverse strand, counting down.
ATCGTTGGTTGAATGAGCATCCGACTACGCAGATTTCGAGCTAAAAAGTTTCTAACCAAAATGAAAATCGATCGTGTAGTATATGTATTTTGTGTAGCACATTACTTCATTTTCAATTGGTTATTTCTATGACACCTGCCCAGTTGTCTTCTGTGCCGCCTAATCCTGTGAGAAAGGCACATTTTCTGGACTTGATTTACTATTTCCAAAAGTATCGAACGATCGCATTTTTTAGTATTTTGGGCATGAGCATTTTTGAAGTGCTTGATTTGTTCGTGCCCTATGCCATTGGCCAATTGCTAAATCTGCTCTCTGGACACCCCATAGACTCTGCACTTCAAGCTGTGGTCAGAACGATCGCAAGGGTTCTTAATCAGCCGATCACCCAAGTCTTTTCCCTGAGTGTAATTGCTGGATTGATTGGATTATTATCCATTGGTCGTGCGCCAATTCAGCCTTGGATTGGGCCATGGTTTCAGTGGGATGTGGCGCTGCGTGCCCGTCGTGACCATGCTCAAAAAGCGCTAGAGCAAATTTTGACCTTACCCTTAGAATACTACGACGAAAATAATCCAGGTCGAATTGCATCACGGGTGGCCAAAGGGCTATCAAATCACACTTGGAGCTATCCCGAAATTACCGGATCGCTATTGCCAAAATTCTTTCGGGTAGTGGGAATTTTTGGGGTAATTGGGTTAATTGATTGGCGGGTAGCTTTGCTGCTGTTGATATCATTTTTTGGGATTTTGGCGAATAGTTTGCTCGGGTTGAAAGCCTTAGCGACAAGGGAAGAAAAACTCGATCGCTACGTCGAAAATACCGAAAGCCGGACCTCCGAAATCATCACCAATATCAAAACCGTCAAAGCCTTCGCCACTGAAGCCGCTGAACTAAAGCGCCAAACCAATCGTCTCGATCGGGAACTCAAGGTTTTGGACTACCGAATCCATAAGGGCTATGTGACGTTGGGGATGTATGAGCGAACTATTGTTCAAACTTGTACATTTCTAGTGTTGGTTCTTACGCTTTGGGCGACCGTAGAAGGAAGAATTTCTCTCGGCCACTTTATTACCGTCTTAACCATATCGAGCATGGCCTATGCCGAAGTGGAGCCGATTTGTAACTTGGCCGAAGTCTTTGCACGGCGGTATGCATCCATGATTCGGTTTCATGAGTTTATGCGGTTGTCCAAAGGGACGGATAGCGCGGTATTGAGCCATGGGGACCAAATTCCGACTTATTCCTTCAGCGGGAAAGTAGAATTTGAGAATCTTAGTTTTGGTTATGATGCCGATCGTCCGGTACTCAAAAATATCAATCTCCGAGTCGAACCTTACCAAACCGTAGCTTTAGTGGGTCGATCGGGTTCGGGAAAGTCCACATTAGTCAAGCTTTTATTTCGTTATTTTGAAGCGACGACCGGAACCATTCGGATTGATGGGACCGATATTCGCCGACTGGATGTCACGGGCTATCGACGACGGCTAGCGATTGTGCATCAAGAAGTGGATGTCTTTAATGGCACACTCTGGGATAATTTGCGTTATGGCAACCCCGCCGCCACTGAGGAAGAAATCTTCCAAGCCTGTCGGATTGCCCAAGCTGAAGATTTTATGAAAGCCCTTCCTCAAGGCTTCGCAACCATTGTGGGAGAACGCGGTGTGCGATTGTCGGGTGGTCAACGTCAACGGCTCGGCATTGCACGGGCACTAATTATGAAACCCGATATCTTGGTCTTCGATGAAGCGACATCAAGTCTGGATTATGAGTCTGAACGGGCGATTCAAGTGGCGATGCGATCGCTTTTTGGAACTTGTACGTTGATCATCATTGCCCACAGACTAAGTACCGTCCGCGAGGCCGATCAAATAATAGTTTTAGATCAAGGTGAAATTCAAGAAGTGGGTGATCATGAATCATTGGTCAACTCCGGGGGCATCTACGCCCGACTCAACGCGCTCCAGGAAAGTGGGGACATGTTTTAGGACTGAGAATAAATGACGACTAAGGATGCACCGGGTTAATCTTAGTTAACGTCCTCCTCAGGTCATCGATCGTCGCCTGCCTAGAGAGAGCATTTGAAGGGTCTCTTACGTAATTTCTCGGACATGATTATCCTTACACACTGATTTCCTATGAGACTTGTTTTTAGTTTAGTTTTGTCTGGCTGGTGGATACTTAGTCTTCAGGATTTTACGATCGCTCAGACTTGCCCTCTGCCTGTTCTAAATCGTCTCGTGTCTCACAAAATCATATCTGGTGAGACATTAGTGACGATCGGACAACGCTATAAGGTCACACCGGAGACGATTATGGGATTCAATCCTCAAGTCCGATCGGCAGTGCCTGTGGGGCAAACCATTATCATTCCTCCATTCAATGGCATCCGAGTCAATGTGCCATCGGGAACGCTAATTCGGGATGTCGCTCAGCGTTACAAAGTCCGTGCGGATGTGTTGTTTGAACTCAATGGCTGTCAACCTGCGCCGTCTGTATTATTTATTCCTGGTATCGTTTGGTCGCCTCGTTACGATACTCGACCAACGACTCCCACTACTGTTCTCAAGTTTGTGTCTCCGTTGTCGCCCGTTGGCAAAGTCCTAACTAGATTCAGTTCGATTGCTGGGCGTGATAACGAGACCCATCCTGGAGTAGACCTTGCGGCGACGATCGCGGCCCCGGTTTTTGCGGTGGCGGATGGAACAGTTGCGTTCTCTGGTCTTCAAGGTGATTTCGGCAATCTTGTTGTTGTCAATCACGCGAAAGGCTATCAAACCCGTTATGCTCAGCTATCAGGGCGATCGGTGAAAGTTGGGCAGCAGGTGAAAGCGGGGGACCCGATCGGGACTGTGGGTCAAACGGGTAGTCCGAGCGTGAGGGAACCCCATTTACATTTTGAAGTGCGATCGAATACGAAACTAGGCTGGGTGGCCGAAGACCCGTTGCCTTGGTTGGGGCTGAAGTAAGTACGACGACATAATGTGTAATGTGGAAATAATGTGGAAATTGAAGCAAATCGGAGGTTGATGGATGACAGTTGCAACCGAAGCGTGGCCGCCCACTGTTCAACGGCGGATGACTTTACAGGAATATTTGGATTATGACGACGACAGCGATATCTGTTACGAGCTTGTGGATGGAGTTTTAGTTGAAATGGGTGCTGAGAATCCGATTAACAATGTGATCGCAAGTTTCTTATTTTCTGTTTTTTTAGGACTGGGGATTCCTTACTATCGGCTGATTATTGGGCATCAAGTTGGGGTGAGTGAAGCTTCTGCAACATCCCGGCAACCAGATTTTATCGTTCATACGGAGGATTCTTTGGCGGCGACATTGGCCGATCGTATCTTGCTGCCGATGCAACCGAACCCGATGTTAGTTGTAGAAGTAGTCTCCAATAGCAACAGTGACAAAAAATCTCGCGATCGGGACTATGTGGATAAACGATCGGAGTATGCAGCGCGGGGAATTCCTGAATATTGGATTATCGACCCACTTAAAGCAGTGGTCTTGATTCTGTGTCTGGAGGACGATCGCTATGTTGAGTATGTTCTGATGGGTGATGACCAGGTTGCTTCTCCGGCCTTCCCAGAGCTTAGTTTGACAGCGGTGCAGATATTGAGTGCGGGGAGATGAGCGATCGGTAAACTATAGAGAAATCTTGCTAAAAGTGCAATTACTAGAAAAAGTTTCCAGACCTGATAGATAATCTGCAATAAGTGGGTAAGTTAGATTCACCGAGATTTAAACACCATTCCTTCCGGCACCTAAAGGAGAATTTCCATGAAATCTGAACTCAAAGCTAAGTTTCTTCAGCACCTCATTTCCAAAAAGCGTAACGGTGGTTTCACCCTGATCGAACTTCTCGTCGTCATCATCATTATTGGTATTTTGGCTGCGATCGCCCTTCCTTCTTTCCTAAACCAAGCGAATAAGGCTAAGCAGTCTGAAGCGAAAACTTACGTTGGTTCTATGAACCGTGGGCAACAAGCTTACTACTTGGAGAAAAATAATGTCTTTGCTGACCAAGCAAATTTTGGGGGTCTAGGTTTAGGTATTGCTACAAATACTGCAAACTATACATACAGTGTTCTTGGTGGTGGTGTTGGTGTTAGCTTTGTTAGTAACCTAGCTGCTCAAGTTGGTGGCTTAACATCTCCTCTAAAAGCCTATGCTGGTGGGGTGTCCGCTACTACCCAGGCAGGTACCAGTGAAGCAACGACACTTGCTACTCTTTGCGAAGGTGACAAGGCTGGTCTAAACACTGGTTACACTGGTGCCACTGGTGTAGCTTACGTGGCGGGCGGTCTTCCAACTTGCCCTGCGAACACTACTGTTATCAAGTAGTCTTGTCTAGCATTGAATTGGCTAAATCTAAATATAGATTATGATAAAAAGTGTCTAGACTAAAATCTAGGCGCTTTTTATTTTTAGACTCAGTATGAGCTTAATTCAATAGGGGTCGTAATCTTAATCTTGCTCCTTAAATTTTAGTATATAAAAATGATGCAAAAAACTTCTCTAATTGATACCTATGAACAAGCTATTGAGCAAAGTCCTGACAATAGAGATTTGTATTGGAAGCTAGGTGTAGCGTATCTTCTTGATGCACGAGAAGAAGATGCACAAATGACTTGGATGTCTGTTTTGTCCGAAGCGGGTGATGAGTCTGAGATATGGACTGAAGAACTATTCCTTACTCTTTGGAATCAAGCTTTGGATTGTGAGAGGCAGGGAGATCTAGAATCCGCTTATTTGACTTATTTCTATGCTTGCGAAATCAATCAGACTTCTATATTAAGCTTATTGAAGTTGTTGCAATCTATTATCTTCTGTGAAAAAGTTGAACAGCTTGAAGGATTGATTTTACGATTAACTGAAATACTTGAATCTACAAATATTTCGCCCAACAATGAAACTATTTTACTAGAAGTTTTATCTCTAGTTTTAGATAAGATCCACGCTTGTCCAGGTGTAGGCCGACTTTTTAAGGTTGCTGTTTTTCATGTCGAAGATCCTTTGACACTTATGCAGCTTATTCTGCCTCATGCTGTTAGGATTTCCCATAATCTGAGAGGTTACTCAGTTGCTGTTAAAATTTCTGAAGCTTATCTCTTGCGCGATCCTGATAACTATGAATTCCTGGGCCATTTAGCTGGTTTTTATCAAAATGCAAGGTCTTATCAGAAAGGAATTATTACAGCAAAGCGGCATCTTGAACTCGCCCCTAGTTTAGTCGATAAAATATTCTCAAGCCATTTGGTTTTGCGGGGTCTTTTGAGTGCTGGAGGAAGATGGGAAGAAGCGGTTCAGGCGGTTCAAATCCATATTCAAATGCTATCTTCGCTCGATTTAGAACAGACTAAGAATCTGCTCTATGTGCAAACGTTGAGGTTATTTACATCTAGCTATTATCTACCTTACTTTAAAGACTCGTTTGAAAATCGTCGATTGATTAATCATGTGACGCAACTATGTCAGGAAAGTGTTCGGTCCTATGCTTTACCTTTTTATCCCGATCGTCATTCAGAAAAAAAATCTATATTGAATAACGATCGATTACCTTCTCGTAAAATTCGAGTTGGCTATCTGTCTTATTGTATGTGTCAACATTCAGTCGGTTGGTTAGCTCGATGGCTCATTCAACATCACGATCGCGATCGGTTTGAACTCTATGGTTATTTTACTAACCATCGTCCCTATGATTCACTTTATCAGCTATACGTTCAAAGCTTCGATCATAGTACTTGTCTAGAAACTGAATTCGGACAAGATACTCGTGCCTTTGCACAAAAAATATATGATGATGGAATTGACATTTTAATCGATTTAGATAGTATTACGTTGGATGTAAGCTGCGAAATTCTGGCAATGAAACCTGCACCAATTCAAGCGACGTGGCTTGGCTGGGACGCGATCGGAATGGATGCGATCGATTATTTTATTGCTGATCCTTATGTTCTTCCCGATCACGCTCAAGACTATTACACTGAGAAAATATGGCGTTTACCTGAGACCTATTTAGCAGTAGATGGATTTGAAGTTGCTGTTCCGACTTTAAAACGATCGGATCTCAACCTACCTGAACATGCTGTCACGTTTCTAACGGCTCAACGAGGCTACAAGCGACATCGGGATACAGCGATTTTACAGATGAAAATTATTGCAGGCGTTCCTGATGCTTACCTTTTGATTAAAGGTTTTGCTGATGATCAAGCGATTCAGAACTTCTTCTATGAAATTGCCGATGAGGTCGGTGTGAGTCGCGATCGGCTGCGCTTTTTAGGGGGTGATCCATCAGAAGCAGTCCATCGAGCAAACTTGAGAATTGCTGATGTTGTGCTAGATACCTATCCTTATAATGGCGCGACGACGACCATGGAAACATTATGGATGGAAGTGCCGATCGTCACCCGTGTCGGAGAACAGTTTGCAGCCCGTAATAGCTACACGATGATGATGAATGCAGGCATTACTGAAGGCATCGCTTGGAGTGCAGAAGAATACGTTGAATGGGGAATCAAGCTTGGCACCGATGCAAAACTTCGCCAAGACGTCAGTTGGAGACTTCGCGAATCGAAAAAGACATCTCCCCTTTGGGATGGAAAAAAGTTTACACGCCAAATGGAAGACGCTTACCAGCAGATGTGGCAAACCTACGTTGATAGTAATAGTTAATATTCAAAGGTTGTCTGGAGTAAGATTTCTCTGTATTCACTAAATCTTATAATTCAGTTGAAAGTCCTAGGAACCGCAATAACATTTAAACTACCTTGTAAAGCAGTGAGTTCGAGAACTGGGATCAATTGTTGAAGAAATGGTTGATAGGTGAAAAGATCATAGCCTTTAGAAATTAATAGTTCTGCGACGGGTAAGTTACTGCCTTGACTTCCTGCAATATTCTCATACAAAATGACAGGCCGAAACTCTCCTAAAATCCGATCGCTCCCCTGCAAAACCGGAACTTCATGACCTTCTGCATCAATTTTTAGATAATCAATCCGATCGAGCTGATATGTTTCAATCAGACTATCTAAAGTAAAACAGATAACTTCTTCATAGGTTCCTTCCGGTAAATCACGATCGGATAGTTCATTTAACTCACTGCTGGCTTTGAGGGAAAGTTTAGACTTCCCAGGACGATCGCTAGCCGCACCATGGCAGACTTTCACCTGAGGTAGTTCATTAATCCGGCAAGTTTCCTGAAGTAAATTCACACAGCCCGCAAAAGGTTCGATCGCAATTACGGTACCTGTTTTTCCAACTTTCTGCGCCGCGCTAAACGTATAAACTCCAGCATTTGCCCCAACATCAATCACCGTCATTCCTGTCTGCAATTTCGATCGCCAAAATTCCATCTCTGTTTCAAACCAATCTTCCGCACCAAGTAAAACGCCTGTGACAATACTGCGTAAACTAGGTTCGATCGCGAGTTGTAGCCCATCAAATGGAATTGTGATAGTTGGTAAGTCTGGACTATTTACTCCAAAATCTCGCTGAAAATCTCGTTGTGCAATTTCGATCGCTAGCTGACTTCGGGCCAAAATATTAGAGTCTTCAGTCGATTTTGCAACGGCTTGATGCAGATCAACCCAGCCATCTAAAATTCCACCCATGAGAAAGGTTATGCCCTGTCTAAGTGAAATATGGGGAGATTCGGGAAAGAATTTACTTGCTAAATTGAGGAAGCGTTGGCCTGTGGAATTGTAGAAAATAGTTTGGGATTGGATTAAACCGATCGCGCTGAGAAGAACAGCCTGTTGGGTTGAATTGGGAGCGGTTAAAAGTCGGATAATAGCTAAGTGGGGATCAATTGCGAGCGATGCTGGCAAGAAAACTAATCCCTGTGAATCAGGGCCGAAATCTGTGAGGGATTGTATCAATGTCGAAAATGCGGCCTCTTGAGCAGCTTCAGTTTGTCCGAGGAGTGTACGAATGATTGAACCATGAGCGATCGCAAGGGGAAAGTCACCTGCATTTTCGATCGCATCAAAGGCAGTCTCCAGATAGAGAGTTCGCAGAGAAAGTTCGTCGCTGATTGTGGCTTCGACAAGAGCAATGACTGCAATATTGTTGAAGTCATAAGGCGTTTCAGGTTCATCCCAATCTGTCCCATTGACGATAGTGGCGATCGTCTGCTGCATCAAAGGCATGACTTTAACACCGAGCTTGGCTAAATATTGCTCGTAATCCGACTGAAATGAATTCATTTAACCCCGTCTCTCATGAGCAACTCACCTTAAACAGAATACCCAAGAATTCTTATTTTTGAAAATTAAGGCGCTCATTGTTAGAAGTCAGAAACTAAGAAACCTCTGGATTAATTCCTAGCGCTCTGAGTTGTGCTAAGAGCCGATCGCGTTCTTGCGTTACGAGATCACGTTCTTGTGTCACCAGATCAAGTTCTTCCTCAGCGGCGATCGCCCTTGTGTTCAATTCCAATGTAGTCAAGAAGCGCCGTCCCTCAGGATAATAAATCTCTAACTCACCATTATTTTTACTGAATCGAATTTTAAGACTCGGACTTATCCATCCTTCCATGTTTGCGATCGGCAATAACTCCCCACCTTGGCGAATATATCCTGACACCCTGAACCTGTCAGGATCATAAATATAAAACTCATCTACCCCGTGAGTTACATAAAAAGTGCGTTTGTCCTGCATTTCTCGTTGAGTATTGCTCGGTGACATGATTTCAAAGACTACTTTGGGTGGAATATCCCGTTCTTTCCATTGTTGATAAGAACCCCGATCGCCCTTAGGACGACCCAACACCACCATTACATCCGGTGCAACGCAAGTTACATTATCGCCTTCGATCGGATACCACAACAAATCACCCGCAATGAATGCATCGAGATTGTTAGCCAAAAGAATCTCTAAATTCTCTTTAATAATCACAATCCAGCGATATTGCTTGGTATTCTCTGCCATGGGCTTTCCATCATCCCCTGGATAAAACACATCCGTAGGCACTGAAAACGTATAAGTCATGGAATTCACCGACTCGACTGTATGTATCTTACCGAAAAATCTTGAATTCAATTTCTAATAGATGCCAGAGTATATAGAAACCAAGCAATCGACTAGAAAGCTTGGCCTTTACATAACGTATTGTATGGGTCGCCTGAGATTCGAACTCAGGACCAGTCGGTTAAAAGCCGAATGCTCTACCGCTGAGCTAGCGACCCGTGCGCGTTTCGCAACTTAATTAACATACACAATTGACCGGACTCTTGGCAAGTAGTTTTTAAACGAGTTTTGAATCTTGGTTAAACTAAATGGCGCTGAGGACTTTTTCCCGTAGGACTTGGATGGCTTTTTCTAGATCCGGATAGTATTTCCACTGGGAGGCAATATCTCGAATCAGATAAGTCATGGCGAGATTTTCCTCGACTGTCAGGAAGTCCGTCGGGATAACGCCATCAATGTGACGGCTGAGAACGCCAAAACCCGATCGCTGACGACGCAGTTCACGACTTGGAGAATTTTGCTTCAGCCATTGGTCAAAGGATTTGGATTGAGCCATGGTGGATTGGAGTTTGTCCAAAAGTTCCGGTGGGAGCGGCTCTTTGGCTCCGAGTCTCCAAGCGGTTTGAAGTTGAGTAATGCGCTGGTCGGGATTAAGCCATGCGGTAAGGGTTGCGATCGTGCTGGGGGACACATTTGGCTTTTTAGCAAGAGCAGTGAGGTCGAGAGGTTGTTTAGTTTGGAGCATGAGAACGGCATTGAGCGCATTGAATTCGCTGGCGATCGCATCCTCTTGGGCACCTTTAGAATCTCCTGCCCACCAACGTAACGTAGCCCGACAGCCTCTCAGGTAAGTGATGAGAGTCTTGTTAGATGCTTGATTAATAAGTTCGCTGTAGAGGCTTTCAGTCCGTTTTGTGACCTGTTGGAAGAGGTCTTTACGCTGGGGAGCAGTCCACCAAGGGCTAGTGAGGGAAATTGGATCTCGGGCAACTTCTAACGCAAGGGCCTCGATCGCGACATCCATCCGAGCCTGAAACAGCAAACTCATGCCTAGCCCATAGAACACCCCGCGTTTGGCCGGAACCAGTTGGGCAGCTTGGCGGAATGCCTCTGTGGCGGCTTTCGGGTTGGTGTTGAGTTGAAGCCAGCCGAGGTTTGAATAGACGAATTCTTGATAAGGGGCGCTGATGCGAGCAATGTTGAACCAGTCTACGGATTTCTGAAGTAGATCCGATCGGTTGGATTTGAGGCCGAGATCCCCCAAAACCCAGCCGAGTTGTTGGGGATAGTAGGGTTCCCAGGGAGCTAATTTATGTGCATCGTCGAGGTTTTGGCTAAATTGAACGATCGCAGTTTGTTTTTGCTCTGGCGTAGTTTCGGGATTTTGAATAGACGCGATCGATTGAAAGCCTTGGCTTGACAACATCCAAGCTCGGTGAACGGGGACGAGCCAGACAATGGCAGCGATCGTCATTCCAGCCATGGCCAGGACCGAGGCTTGAGAGAGTTTCGACGGATTTTTAGACAACTGAGGATTTAGATCCCGAAATTCCGCCGCGATCGCCGCCATAAAAATTACTAAGGTGCCACCAATACAGAGATTGTCCAGTTGGTAATCACTAAGGCTTTGCAGACTGTAAGAAACGATCGCCGCAATTAGGCTATGAGTCAAAGGGTTAAGGAGACGGCGAGATTTCCACCAATGGCGACCCAGCCAAATCAATGTTCCAATCCACAGACCTAAGCCCAGAATTCCGAGCTCACCCCAGAGCTGAGCCGGAGTGCTGTGAAGTTGGAACATTAGCTCCGCTTCTTGTCCAGCCCAAATAGGACGAAATTTTTGAAAGAGATGCGGGACACTGCCTAATCCCATGCCATACAGCGGCGACTGGAGCCCCATGGCCCAACCGACCGCATTAGTGATGATGCGATAGGCAAACTCACCAGACAGATAACCGCCTGCGGTTGCATTAATGATCCCGTTCAGTCGTCCGGTGCTGAGGAGGCCGAGAACAATTGCTCCGATCGTACCAATACCTAGCCCAGTTAATTGAAGTCTAGAAAGTCGAGCGAGCCAGTTTATCCCAGTTTTATCAGATGTAAGCAAAAAAGCAATCGCACCAATTCCGATCGCCCCCACCAATGAAATCCAACCTACTCTTGCACTTGTGGTGTAGAGATCAATTAGTCCTAATCCGGCACCCAGTGAAAAAATCCAGCGTAATGCCCCGCTTCGGCTCAAGCTCAACCCCAACAAACTAGGAATCGCGAGATTCAGATAGCCAGCAACATAGTTTTGATGACCGATGGGTGCCCAGTTACGATTTTCGATCGCCTCAAAGCTAAAGGGCATCGCCACGCCTGTCACTTGTTGGAGTTCCCGCAATCGAGTGAGTTCGGGCCACCAAGTCTGAACCGTCCAAAGCCCAAGACTCAGAATAATAAATGCCACTTGCAGAAGCCCTTGCAGGGTCAGCAACCGATGTCGTCTAATACTGTTGTCCATGTAGTGGCTACAGGCATAAAGCGCAGCCACCAGACATAGTGCCGCAATGCCAGCCCATCGAGCCTGCTGCGGAAAAACAGCGGTCATACCAGACTGCACAATAGCCAAAACAGCCACGCCCGCAATCCAATCCAGACCATTCCCTAAACGCTGCCCCCCGTCCGTCCAAGTTTGAATCATTAACCACAGGACAGGACACAGTAACGCCGCTTGCCCTATCAGCACCCACGGCCAAGCCACCATTAACGTGCTGCTATCGGGCAGTAAGGTAAACAGCACATACAGACCGAATCCGAGTAGTCCCAATAGCGGGCGTGAGGCTTGAGATGAGGAAGAGTCGGGGGCATTCATAAGCGTCCATAAAAGTGACGAGCTGCGCGATCGCTTCACTTATACCCAATTCTTTTGGAAAATGCTATTCGATCGTTAAAGATTAATTTAAGGATCAATCCGTTTCAGCAGCCAAAGCGTCGAACTAACTCCGACAAAATGGGCCGTAATCAAGTGTGTATTGGCCAAAATCAGAAAAATATCTAGCGGCTGGATGAGTTGCAATTGAGAACCAGGCGAAAAAATTGCCCCCACGGCCATAAATGACTTGCCCAGAAGAACCCCTGCGATCGCCTCAGCGGCAACCACCGCCATCAGCAAGCCCACCCCACGAATTGTCAAACTTCGCCATAGGAATTTAATCGTATCCGACTTTTTCGGACGAAGATTAGGGTTTTCCTGTCGAATCCTCCGCCCCGTTCGTACATAGTCAAACGACTGGTAAACACCATAAAGTAAAATAGCTAAACTCACCACCGCGAATACCACCCCACCGCCAGTAGCAGGGTTGGCCGTACTATCTCCCACTGTCTGCCGCCCCATAGAAAGCGCTACTCCAGCAAAAGCAAAAATAACCCCAGAAATAACAGCCAGGACTGCTTGAACCCAGAAACTTACCCATCCCACTAATCGGAATGTCTTAGAAACCTGTTTTAAGTTAGAAGTATTTGGAGAATTTTCAGCCTGATCAATCATACAGTTATTAAAACCCTGGGTAACTCCTAAAGAGGCTCTGTGATTGCTTGAAACTCTACTATTTCCAAGCAATCACATTAAATGAATCGTACTAAATCTATCGAAAAATTTGCTCAATCTTCCCACATCTATACTAAAGCGGCTATGTTCATTCATGATCCGGCTATTGTTAGGATTCTTATTGTTGAAGACGATCCCATAATGCAATTGGGATTAACCCAAGCTCTAGAGGATTATCCTATATTTTCCATTGTTAGACAGGCTAGGGGCGACCATGCAGGGGTTGAGATGGCTTTGGCGCTGAAACCTGATGTCATTGTTATGGATATCGGGTTGCCCTGTTTGGATAGAATTGTCGCAACGCAACAGATTCGGGCTAAGCTCCCGAACTTACAAGTCGTCATGTTAACCTCACACACCGCCGAGACCGAAATCATTGCGTCCCTTTCTAGCGGCGCTGATGCGTACTGAGTCAAAGGAGCCGAGATAAAACGACTAGTGGCAGCGATCGGGACTGCATAGGAGGGCGCAATTTATCTAGATCACCAAATTCCCGCCCTGTTATCAAACAACTCAAGTCCCCAGCCATAACCCCAACCAGCATGATCCAGGCAGCGGTGGTGGCATTGCGGGCGGGGTTAGTTTGAGAATATCGGATTAGCTCTAAGGAGATTAAATAGATTTTTCTTTCTCCTAAATCAGTATTTAAACTGATTAATGATTCATCCGAGCGATATTTTTCCAGGAAGATACTCAGATATATTTTTAAAGAGAGGGATATATGAAAATATAGAGATATCCTAAGCTAAGTGGTATGGGTCAGGAAAAAGTCGCCGAATTAGGGCTATTTTTTCATCTCTAGGGTAAATTTATTACCTTAGAGAGACGTAAATACCCTGTAGGATTTGTTAAGTTTTTAGCATGTACTAAATAAGTCGTTCGTGTTAGGTAGGTCTTGACCTTCTGAAAATGGATGACAGGTTTAGTAAACATTGTTGTTTCTCACTCAAAGACACACATTATGAAGTTTGAAGATATTTACCAGTTCTTTAAAGATCCACCACCTTTCTATCTCAACAAAGAACTCGCAGTATGCTATGTACTGGCAGTGCTGTTGAAAGGCGATTCCTATGGAACCGAGCTGATCCAACTATTAGAAACTGAGTATCCCCTGTATCGATTGTCCGATACGGTCCTATACAGTGCTCTGAAGTTCCTAGAAGATCAGGAAATGGTGACGGGATATTGGAAGAAGGTTGAAGGTCGAGGCCGTCCCCGTCGCATGTACCAAATCCGACCTGAAGTAATGACCCAAGCGCAGGAGTTGGCTACTCTGTGGGATGGCTATTCTGCAAAGCGGGAAGCGGCAGCAGCGGCTAAGTAAATCTAAATTAGGATTCCATTACCCGCAGTCTCATCTTTTACTTTCGCACTTTTTACTCGCGCATCGGGCCTGCGCCCAGTAAGGGTAGGACTTAGGTCTGAAATTCACTGGGCACCGTGTCCCTATTCTCCTGTTCAAGACCAGTGCAGGTTAGTGCCCTAAGCACAGTATTATTTTATAAACAGTTAGTTTAGGATCACGAATTGCCATGGGCGACTCGGTTATTAATTCGACATTATTTCTGACGGTATTGATGACGATCGGACAGATGTTTTTTATCCGTGCATCGGTTAAAGATCGAACTGAGACGGTAAGATTGTTGGGTCAGCAGTCGCCGGAACTGTTGCTGGATCAGCTAAAAAAATATTTTGCAGACCGAGCATACAGGGTTACCAGTGTTGATGGCGATCGAAACTTAGTTAATTTGGTCGGCAACGTCCGTCCAAGTAAGTTTTTGGCGTTTTATTTGTCAGGACTAGCGTTTTTCGGAACTCTCTGCTTAGTGCTGATTTTGAATGTGGTTGCGCCCGATTTGTCTACGCTCTGGTGGATTATTCTTTCACTTTCTCCATTGGCTGGCGTATTCTACTGGAAAAAAGCGGGGCGATCAGAGTCAGTCTCATTTTTACTTGAAAATTCGGAGTCCAATGACTCAAATTTGAAGGTGAGTGTGATTAAGGTCCAAGCTCACCGCGATGAGGTGGAGTCTTTGAGACAGTCACTACAGTTGGAATTGTTAGATGAATCCGAATAAATACTGCTGTTGATCGATTGTTAAGCCAACATTCACTCATTTGAACTTCAAACAAAAATCGAGGAAACACCAAAGTAATCCCTCGATCCAATGTAAGCTATCTAATGAAGAATAGGGTTATGAGTGACCTTCATAACTTGTGGGTCTAATCTAGAATGCGCCGACAGGTGTCAATTCATCAGCTTCTTCTTCCTCTTCATCATCCATGTCGTCATCATCTAGATCAATGTCATCGACATCGACATCGGAGTCATCTTCCATGTGGCGCAAACTTGGAAAAAGAAAATGATTCTCTTCCACATACTGAGCACCGAAAAGACCTTTTTCAGCCCAGAAGTACCGATCGGTGGTGTGTTCGTTGCGTTTCACCAACAGTAGCGCTGGGGGGAGAACTCCTTCAGTATGAATGAATTTCCGTGCAGCCGTCACCGGCTTATCCTCACCACAATCAATACTAAACTGTGGTACACATTCTAAGATCCGTCGTCCTTCTTGACGACGACGACTCTTACGTTTACGTCTCCTAGCCAAAACCCCTTACCTCCTTGAAACTGTTGCGAGATTACGCTTCTTGTTACAAAGCCGTCGAATTATATGCCGTAAGGCAGTAAGATTTCAACAGACGATCGCTTATGTACATGCATTGAAACGATGAGTAAACAAATCGTTGAAAAAATCAACATGGTAGGTTTGCTCATAATTTAGCGTTGCCGCCTAGCAATATGCTAACCGATCAAAATCGTAACAAGGGGCACTTAAAGTAGATTTAATAATGTTCCCAACTTACTCGTTGTAAACCCTTAAAGTCAATCTCTAAATTGAGAAATGTTGACCAACAGGTGATAATGGAGGCGATGTGAGTTCTGTTTTTTCTGGAATGTCTGCGAGTCATGAATTAGTTATTATTTGTCAGTCACAGCTTTCTTTGTTGGTGGAAAGCTTGGGCGTTTCTAGTGCTACGGTCTATTTGACAGATTCTTGGGAGAGTGGAAATGCCTCACAATTGCAGCGGGTAGCCGTAGTTCCTGTTGAAACAGCTGTGTCTCGAAATCGTCAACTCTCTGCGGGGATTGTATCGACTGCCCCAACGATCGTCGATTCATCCAAGTCTCGAACTGAAAATGACCAAGCGGATGATTTTTCCGTTAGGGATAGATATCGTAATCCCAGTAATTATCAGCCAAGCAGTCATCAAATCGTCCTGCCCTTACTCCACGAGGATCGGGTATTGGGGGTGTTAGTGGCTGAACGCAATCAGTCTTGGGATACGATCGCTCAGCTTCAAATGGATACGGTTCAGCAAATCTTAGTATCAGCTTGTGTATTAGATTTTCGCTCTCGATGGTTTGAACAACAGGCAAAGCAGCAACAAGTTTTTCAGCGGCAACAGAAGGATTTACTTGATAACTTGCTCCATCAATTCCGCAACCCTTTAACGGCCATGCGGACCTTTGGAAAATTACTGGTGAAGCGGCTTGTAGATGTGCCTCGAAACCAAGATGCAGCGGACAGTATCGTCAGAGAAAGCGATCGTCTTCAAGCCTTGCTTGTGCAATTTGAGCAGGCGATCGAAAGCGGCGGAATCCGATCCTTGCCCTTAACTATCGCGTCAGCAGCAGGGGAGACGAGTGGAGCAACGGGATTACTCACCGCCACGACAGTTCTCGACCCGAAAATTCCCGACCCGACATTGAACACAGCATTCACGACATTGGGTCGATCGTTAAATTTGGTAGCACTGGAGATACAGTCGGTCTTAGATCCGACCATTCAATCGGCCTTGGGGGTGATGGACGATCGGAATCAAACCTTACAAATCGATATTCCCAAATCTTTAATCTGGGTTAAGGCAGATCGATCGGCCTTAACAGAAGTGGTAATTAATTTGTTAGACAATGCCAGCAAATATACTCCTGTCGGGGGCCGGATCTGGGTGGAACTGAACGATCGCGGCGATCGGGTTGAGTTATGGATTACGGACACGGGATACGGTATTCCTAAAGATGATCAAGAGCGACTATTTGAGCGCCATTATCGAGGCGTACAAGCAGAATCAACGATCGCAGGGACTGGACTAGGACTATCTATTGCACGGGAATTAATGCGACAGATGCAAGGTGACATTGTAGTCTTCAGCCCGCCACCTATCGACCATGCCGTGCGGGGATTGCCAGGGACTAGTCTTCAGGTGACGCTGAAAAAAGCTGACGTGAGTCTAGAGACATAAATCTAGAGACTTACGCAACAATACTAAGTTGCTTGTTTATCAAACAGTGCTGTTTTTAAATCCTCGGGTTTGAACACTCCGAATTCAGTAATGATTCCTGCAATTAAATTTGCTGGGGTTACATCGAAGGCCGGATTGAAGTAATCAACGCCCGCCGTTGGGCAAACTACGGTGTTGCCAATCTTATAAATTTCAGCAGGATCACGCTCTTCGATTTCAATGTGACTTCCATCAGGAATACTGAAATCAATGGTCGAGAGCGGGGCGGCGACGTAAAATGGAACATTGTGCGCCTTGGCGATGAGTGCCACGCTGTAGGTACCAATTTTATTAGCTGCGTCTCCATTAGCAGCAATTCGATCGGCACCCACCACCACCACATCAATCATTCCATGGTGCATACAGTGTGCGGCCATATTGTCCGTAATGACGGTGACTGGGATACCTTCTTGAGCACATTCCCAGGACGTTAGCTTGGCTCCTTGCAGGCGTGGGCGAGTTTCATCCGCATAGACGCGCTCCAGACGGCCCGCAGTCCAAGCCGATCGGACCACACCAAGGGCCGTCCCGTAGCCCGCTGTAGCCAGTGCACCTGCATTACAATGGGTCAGCAAGCGCAGTTTCTGGGGTGATGCTGGGAGCACCGTAAGGCCGTTATCGCCCATGGCTTTACAGGTGGCTAAATCGTCTTGGCAAATTTGATGCGCAGTTTCTAATAGCACTTGACGCAAATGAACCACGCTACCAAGCGTTTGGCGGGCTGTTTTCATCATGCGATCGATCGCCCAAAACAGATTCACCGCCGTGGGTCTTGTCGCTCGCAACGTATTGGCAATCTCATTGAGTTGAACGAGAAATTGATCACGATCGTCCGTTTGGATTTCCGTCGCGCCGAGATAGATACCATAGGCGGCGGCAATGCCAATAGCGGGTGCGCCCCGAACAATCATGGTAAGAATAGCGCGGGCCATATCACTGGAGCGAGTGATTTCAACAACGCTAAATTCTTGGGGAATACGGGTTTGATCAATTAGAAAAACGCGGTCCTGTTTCCAGACAACTGGATATACAGGATTAGACGATAATGTAGGGGAAACCATGACGTTTGAGGGGAGTAAATAGTAAGAATAGCGCTATCGGGAAACCATACTACAAGAGAATGGGCCTGATTTATTAGCTTGTTTTAAGACCGCCTAGAGCGCTTGACAAGTAGGAGGAATCTTTAACTTACAACCGTCTAAAAAGAGATTAGGCTCATTCAAATGATCATCTGAAAACTTTATAAAAACTCTGAGGTGAATGTATTTTGAACCAAACAGAATGTATTATTATTAGCTATAGATTTACGATCTGCATAATTCACGATCTGCACAATAGTAACTGTCAGGAAAGACCACACCTAAATCTATGAGTAAGAAAAAGAAAATCGAACCCTTGACAGGTGAAGAGCTACTTCAGAAAGTCAAAGAGTTAGAAAATTCCAGCAGAGAAGAAAAAGCAAAAGCTTGCGGTTACTCGACCCAAACAAAAAATGGCCTAGAACGCGTCAACATCATGAAGTTCCAGAATGCTTTAATCGATGCGGCTGACATTTTACCTGCTGGAAAACAGGGTCCGGGGCGAGGTGGACGCCATGCAAGCTATCGTATTAGTGTGCAGTCCAATGGTAATCTACTGATTGGCGCGGCTTATACCAAACAAATGGAGTTGGCGGCGGGAGATGAGTTTTTAATTACGCTGGGTCGTAAGCACATTAAACTCAAACAGATTGATCTTGAAGAAGAAATGGATGACGAATAAGCTGTCGAGATGGGGAGCACGATTGATAAAATTACGATCGTACTTCCTAACGTTATGTACTTCCCAAGCGTCTTGATGAAAGTTTTAGCAATCTAAGTTATCGTACCGATCGGATGGTCGAAATTTTATGAATGAAGTATTGAAAGATATTGACTGGTCGATCGCATTGCCAGCCGGGTTAGCCGGGACAATTTTTCTAGGTGGAATGTTGATGATGTTTACGGGGATATGGACGGCACGCGATAAGTAGTGGTGGTGTCAGGCATCGTATCGATTCTTCGATCAGTCAGCGGATCAGCTAGGGAACAACTGATGTCGAGATAGGGTTTGAGGCATTCTTCAGTTTGAGCAATACTGATCGAATCCAGAACCCGGTCCCGATCGAGTAACCCAAGGATTTTGTTAGGTTGACTCGCCTCACAAACGGGAAGATGGCGTAATCCACGAGTTCCCATCCGAGATAGGGCATCACTGACAGATTCGTCGGGCGCAGCATACAGAACTTTTTGAGTGCAAATAGTACCGATGGCTTGTTGGGCAAAGCGTTCACGATCGTCTTGGGGATGACTTTCCCACCGCGCGATCGCCCGATTAATATCCTGAAGGGTGAGAATTCCAAAAATAACTTCAGAATCATTTTCATCTTCACTGCCCTGGTCATCATGGCTCAGAATTATAGCACTGTGAACCTTGAGCGACGTTAATTTTAAGCCTGCTTCCACAATGGAGGTAAGGGCAGAAAGTGTAATAACCTGAGTTTGCATCAATTCGGCAACCGTCAATCTGTTTAGAAACTGCTGACGAGGATCTGAGGCCGCAGGTTCGGTGCTGACTTCGGCGGTAGCGGGTTCTGGGACAACTTCATTTTTAGGGCGAATGCGCTCTACGACCCAAACGCTCAATCCCACCGCCGCCATCAATGGCAACACAATTCGATAGTCGCGGGTGAGTTCAAACAAAAGCAAAATAGCGGTCAACGGTGCCCGAGTACTCGCCGCTAAGACTGCCGCCATACCAACCATTGCATAGGCGGGAGGGGCTGCAATACTGCTGGCAAACATGGGTAGAAGTTGCGGCAAAAGTTGACCATACGCTGCACCCAATGCAGCACCTAAAAACAAGGCGGGGGCAAATATTCCGCCGACCAGTCCGCTGCCCAGACAGATTGCGGTAAGGAATAACTTGCTGACTAAAAGAGCCGCGAGTAACGGAAACGAAAACTGTACATCGCGTAAAATCGCTTCAACGGTCTCATAGCCGATTCCTAAGACTTGAGGTAATTTCAGCGACACTAAGCCTACGCAGAGACCACCGACGATCGGTTGCAGTTCACGGGGAATTCGGGTGAGAAACTGTACAGCAGAAATTTGACCTTGGAAGGCTTTTTGAAAGCTGGTGTTGAGTTGCGTATAAAGAATTGCGACTAAGCTTGCACAAAGTCCTAAGCCTAAGTACAGCGGTAACTCTAAGGGACTTCGCACTTCATAAATGGGCAATTGAAAGGCAGGTTTTGCTCCCAAACCAATCTGG
The DNA here is from genome assembly GCA_025351345.1 of Synechococcales cyanobacterium GL140_1_metabat_312. GTDB lineage: Bacteria > Cyanobacteriota > Cyanobacteriia > Leptolyngbyales > Leptolyngbyaceae > JAAFJU01. Next base: position 4,482 of record JANXWB010000050.1, on the reverse strand, counting down.
GCAATTAGAGACGAGACCACCGCTGACAGCACCACTACACTGGCTGATGACGTGGCAAAAGTTGTACCCAAAACAATCTCTAGGGCAAAAAATACGCCTGCAATCGGTGCATCAAACCCTGCCGCAATGCCCGCCGCCGCTCCCGCTCCCAGCAACAGTCGTTGACGTTCTTGCGACACCCGCAGGGCCTGTCCCAGTAGCAACCCCAAATTGGCCCCAATCTCCACACTCGGACCTTCCGGTCCTAAAGATGCACCAGACCCAAGAGAAATTGCCGCCGCCACCATCTTGGTCACAGGCCGCACAACAGAAACTTCCTGAGCATTCTGTACCGCCGCCACTAAAGCCGACAGTCCCGGTCCAAACTCTCGCCACCGCCACCGCATCCAACCGATGATCACGCCGCCAAGAACGGGCATGAGTGATAGACTCCAGCTTCCGCTCTTGGGGATTAATCTAACTAATACGCCACTTAAATCGGCAAAGAATAAATAATGGATCAGATCGATCAAATATCGAAATGTCACCACGCCCATCCCTGTGCCTGTGCCGACGACAAACGCAAGTAGCAAGACGATTGTCTCGGGAGATGGCTGCAAACTGTTTAGAACGGTAGAGAGCCGAAACGGTGAAGTTGTAGATTTAGTGGGTTGCACCGTGATGACCCGCGAGGTAAACGATCGTAAACTTATATTTCTATTGTGAGTGATGGACTGAGCGAACGCAATCAATTAACTTAGACCACTGGCTCAGAATTAATTAGCCCGGATCAAATGGTAGATTTGGGGAGCATTTGTTTTATGAAATGGTTGCTTTAATGACGACTCTAGCTCAGGCGAATCGAATTGTAAGTTACTGGTTTGACCTAGGTTGGGAAGAAAATCCCAAGGTGCGCACGGAGTGGTTGGAGTTAGATACTAATTTTGATGCGGCATTGCGAGAACGTTTTTTGGGACTACATGAGAAAGCGATGGATAATGTGTTGCTGCATTGGTACGACCACCCCAATAGTTGTCTATCATTAATTGTGTTGTTGGATCAATTTTCGAGATATATGTTTCGCGGGACATCTGCGGCTTACGCCAGTGATGGTATGGCCTTGATGGCGGCGGACCATGCGTTGAATATGGATTGCGATCAGGATTTTCATCCAATTCCCCGACTGTTTTTTTATATGCCCTTCTATCACAGTGAAGATCCGAATAATCAGGCGATCGCGGTGGAAAAGTTTAGTCAATATGAAGGCGATCCGGAATTAGGGATATTTTATATTGAGGCATTGAAACATCAAGCCTTGATCGATCGCTTTGGTCGATTTCCCGATCGTAATGAGATTTTGGGTCGGGTGAGTACAGCCGCAGAAATCGCATCGTTGTCGGAAGCTCGATCGCACTACTAGCCCAGGTCTAAGATTCAAGCTGACTCTAAGTTTAAAGCACCGTTTGAAGCCAAAATTTAATAACAAAATTTAATAACAGAGTTAATAGCAAGAAAATGGATAGTGCGCTAGCGTTAGAGATGAGGGATGCACAAGGTTTTTAAGCAAGTTCCTATGAGAGGTTTTTATCATGCGTTTCCCGATTTCGTATCCTAGTTCAGAGGTCTATTATTTTTTGAGCAAGATACTTCAGGTAATAGGTCTGGCCACGATCGTTGCTGTTCCAGTTTGTTTTGCAAGTCCTGCTCACGCCGATATCTTTTATCGGTCAAATCGTCAGTCAAATCATTGGAATGGCTTCCCCGTGGGAGGACGAGTCATTATCAATTTTCCTTCCCAACAGCGGACCACTGAATCGACCAGAATCATTCAAGTCGATCGGTTTGGTTCTCGTGAGGATCGCTTTTTTGGTCAACAATATAATAATGGTTACATTGAACACAATATGTTTGGGAGCGACCAGTACAACAACGATCGGTACAGTAACGATCGGTACAGTAACAACTGGTATGACAACAATCAGAATGTTAGAGTGATTCGGAGTTACAACGATCGGGATTCTGAGCAAGGATTATTTCTACAAATTCAGCCGAAGAATCGTCCATTTTTTTCAGTCAGAGATCAATTCGGAACTACTGAAATTCGACGGTTTCCGATCGTTCATAGACAACGCCCGTATTCACAATTCCCGTTCCACCAATTTAATCGTTGGTAATATTGTAGAAATATTAGCGCGATCGTCCATCGGGCCTTCTACGACGGGGACGATCGCGCTTTGTCTCAGAGATATTTGTAGCGGTTTTGGCAGATCGATTTTTTCTAAAATTTGAAAGCCAATTTGATGAAGTTTTTTTTGGAAAGCTAATAACAGTTCCAGACTGAGATTCCGATCGAACGCTCGATGATTGTCGTCCCGATAACTCAACCACTTCACTACTTTCCCGCGCCACCCGAATTAATAGTGCTGCCGTAATGCAACTGGATAAGACAGAACTTCCACCATAACTCCAAAATGGGAACGGAAGTCCAGTCGTTGGCATTGCTCCAGTAGAAACGGCAATATTTAAAATGGATTGCCCAACCATTAAGACCGTCGCACCGATCGCCACTAAGCGATGAATGGTTGTAGTTGCTTTTTGAGCAATCCGAAATCCAATGGTGGCATAGATTCCAAGCATGATTAAAACAACCAATCCACCCACTAATCCGAATTCTTCTAGAAATACGGCAATAATGAAATCAGTATATTGAATCGGCAAAAAGCCTATTTTCTGAGCCGATTGACCATAGCCCGTGCCAAATAAGCCCCCTGATCCAATAGCCATCAAACTTTGACTCAATTGATATCCATCACCGATAGAATCTGCCCAAGGATTCAGAAATGACATGACCCGTTTACGTTGATATTCACGGAATGAAATACTCAAGGTCGCTAATAGCACTCCGCCAATTCCGGTCCCAAGCAAATATGGCATGGGCAATCCGGCTGCCAAGGCAACCAGCCAAACGGTAATGCCACAGAGGGCCGTAGTACTCAGGTTAGGTTGAATTAAAATACCCAGTAAAACTAATACGAATACCCCGAGCCAAGTTAATCTAGTTTTCCAAGATAACCTGTCCCATTGTCCAAAAATTCGAGCACTTTGTAATACTAAAAACGGCTTAACAAATTCCGAAGGTTGCAGCAAAAATGGTCCGAGTGGAATCCAACGCGACGATCCCCCAACTGTTGTACTGATTCCCGGCAGCGGCAATGTTGTTACCCAAATCAAACTGAAAAACAGCAGTAGTCCCCAGTGGGCATAACCTAGAATGATGCGTAATGGCGAATGAACAATCCAATTGAATAGAACAAGGCCGATCGCAACAAAAAGAGCCTGTCGTTGAAGATAATGCCAGCCATTATTGAATTCACTATTTCCCGCAGGATAAGAGGCAGAGAATACAACAACTAACCCCAACAAAATCCAAACAAACGTCAGCCATCGTAAAACCCGCGCTTCAAAAGACCAATCCTGCGCAGTTGTATCAAAAAATGGAATCCACTGACGAAGTTGCATACCCAACCCTAACGACTCGTGATCTAACGACTTTTGATTTCGCCTTCAACTTTCGACAAATCTTCCGCTAGAAATACCACCACTTTTCCGCCATAGTTTAACCCATCGCGGTTCCGGACAATTTCTGTCCAGTAAGCAAATCGGTTTCCTTGTCGAAGTTCACCTTTCAAGGCAGCAGCGATCGGTTGATTAGTCCGAATTGCGGTCGCTTCTTCTTTGATGGTCGGGTAGGTATAAATAACCTTCGCCGTCTGAAAATCTCTATGCACTTCCAGACCATAAATCGATCGCAACGTCGCTTCAAGCCGCGCTTCATTCACGCCATACAACATGTCAAATAGAGTCAACGTCTCGGATCGAATCCGCCCACCCGTACGCGATGAAATAACTCGTCCCGGCGACAATACCGAGGCTTCAAAGGTCATACGCTGCGATGGACCATTAGTACGGCGAATGGTGAGTTTTTCGGTGGGCGATGGACGGATACCAGGATTCGCTTTCATCCACAGAAGAACTTCATCAGAGCCTTGACCTGGAAGGGCTTGGGCGCTTTGAACGAACCCCAAACTGAACCCCAAACCTACGCCTAAACTAACGATCGTAGCGATCGGCATCATGGATTTTGTAAGCGATGTCTGAAGCATTCTCTTAAACATAAATTCTCTTGAACATAAACAGTTTCGCCCAACAGTGGATGGCCCTAGAATATATCCTGAATCACCCCGATCGCTCATTCTTCTTTTAGATCGCTTTTTAGGTCGCTAGGGTTCTATCGCAACCTTGATCACTTTCCGATCGCGCATATCGGCAAAGGCTGAACCAAGAGCTTTCAACGGCCTACGATCGCTGAGCATCAGTTGCATCAAAGCTGGATGCTGATGGATAAAGGCCAAGGAATCGCGCACATACTGCGGCGTATTGTGAAATACTCCCTTGAGCGTGAGTTCGCAATAGTGCAATTGCTCGGTGCTGACGGAAATGGTG
>JANXWB010000039.1 GCA_025351345.1 Synechococcales cyanobacterium GL140_1_metabat_312 | reverse complement strand
CTTTTGATTTCGCCTTCAACTTTCGACAAATCTTCCACTAGAAATACCGCCACTTTTCCGCCATAGTTTAACCCATCGCGGTTCCGGACAATTTCTGTCCAGTAAGCAAATCGGTTTCCTTGTCGAAGTTCACCTTTCAAGGCAGCAGCGATCGGTTGATTAGTCCGAATTGCGGTCGCTTCTTCTTTAATGGTCGGGTAGGTATAAATCACCTTCGCTGTCTGAAAATCTCGATGAACTTCTAGACCATAAATCGATCGCACCGTCGCTTCAAGCCGCGCTTCATTCACGCCATACAACCGATCAAATAAGGTCAATGTCTCCGATCGAATTCGCCCGTCCGTCCGCGATGAAGTAACTCGTCCGGGCGACAATAGCGACGCTTCAAAGGTCATGCGCTGCGATGGACCATTAGTGCGACGAACGGTGAATTTTTCGGTGGGCGATGGACGGATACCGGAATTCGCCTTCATCCACAGGAGAACTTCATCAGTACGTTGACCAGGAAGGGCTTGGGCGCTTTGAACGAACCCAAAACTGAACCCAAAACCTACGCCTAGACTAACGATCGTAGCGATCGACATCCTGGATTTTGTAAGCGCTGTCTGAAGCATTCTCTTAAACATAAATTCTCTGGAACCTAAACAGTCTTACCCAACATTTCACCCAACAGGGGATGGCCCTAAAATATATCCTGAATCACCCCGATCGCTCATTCTTCTTTTAGATCGCTTTTTAGGTCGCTAGGGTTCTATCGCAACCTTGATCACTTTCCGATCGCGCATATCAGCAAAGGCTGAACCAAGAGCTTTCAACGGCCTACGATCGCTGAGCATCAGTTGCATCAAGGCTGGATGCTGATGGATAAAGGCCAAGGAATCGCGCACATACTGCGGCGTATTGTGAAACACTCCCTTGAGCGTGAGTTCGCAATAGTGCAATTGCTCGGTGCTGACAGAAATGTTGGTGTTTTTCGGACAACCCCCAAAGAGATTAATCGTCGCGCCCGGTCGCCCGCAGGCCACAGCACATTCCCAAGCACTCGGCACGCCCGTCGCCTCAATCACAATATCCGCACCCCAGCCATTGGTGAGGGTTTTAATCAGCGCGGGAATATCGTCAATTTCGCGATGCAAATAGGTCTGAGTTGCGCCCAACTGTTCTGCCACAGCCAACCGATCGGAGCTACCGCCCAACACGATAATTTCCGATGGAGTCCCGACTTCATAGCCCTTGGCCAGTGCCAGCACAAACATCAGTCCGATCGCACCATCGCCCATCACGACAATCCGATCGCCATCTCGGGCATTCGATCGGGCCACGCCGTGCAACACGCAAGCCAGCGGCTCGGTCATGGATGCGAGGGCAAAGGGTAGGTCTTGGGGAATGGGCAGTAGATTTTTTTCAACGATCGGGGCGGGGATTTTTAAATATTCGGCGAAGGTTCCGTTGTTGAACAGCAAGTCTTGGCAAAGCGAATATTCATGACGATCGCAAAAGAAACATTTTCCGCAAGGTGCTGAATTATTGGCCACAACCCGATCGCCCACCGCCCAGCCCGTCACCCCAGATCCGATGGAGAAAATCGTCCCCGCTGCCTCATGACCAAAAATCGTCGGCGGTTTCAACATTCGAGCATGACCGCCTCGCCGCCACACTTTAAGATCGGTGCCACAGGTGGTTGCTACGCCGACTTTGAGTACAATCTCACCTGGCCCTGGTTCTGGATCCGGTACGGTTTCTAATTTCAGGTCTTCTTGTCCATAGAGTACAGCAGCAAGCACGGGCACATCCTTTACAAGAGTAAATCAACATATCAGTCCGATCGTACCAAACTGCTGTTACCAAACTGCTGACTTCTTAGCCGCCCGTAGAACTCAATAATCGAAGTAAGGGTCCGCTGGGTTTCCCATAGGATTTTAATTGGGCATAGGTGATCAGGAAATCGCCTTTGGGTTCTGCGGCAATCAATACATGGGGAAATCCAAATTCGTAATGAAACATAATTCCATCAGGCGTGATAGTAAAGTCATTCAAATTTTTAATCCGAAAGCGATGGGATTTATAAATACTCGGATCAATGCCTTCGGTATTTGGAGTACCAAGTTTTGACACTTTAACCTTGATCGCATCTTGCAATTGTTTATCGACTTGTAAAGCGATCGCACCTAAGCCTTCAGTGGTAAATAAATCCTGGGCACGCAATACCAATCCAGTGGTGAGATTGACCGATCGGTGAACAACAAATTGACTTGGATAGGCTCCCAGTCCTGTAGTCATGTAAGTCAGCGAGAGGAGTCCATTGTCGTTGTAATTAACGGTGTACTCCAGAGACGTTAACCAATGGCTTTCTTTAAACTCGGCTTCCATTTCCGCCAACGATCGGCCAAAGGTACTTTTTAAACTAATCGAATCTTGAATTTTGTCTTGTAATTCAGGTTCGGGGACGTTGATAATGACTGGATAGGAAAGTTTGGCTTCCCGATATTCCGACCGATCGCCGCCCGGTTTTCCCCAAGTAAATGTGGCAGTTTTGGCAGTCAGGCTGGCTTGTTCCAGTTGATTAGCCAGAGCTGGCTTGGCGGATAATCGCTGAGCAGACACTACTGTTTTAGGGACGATTTCTGGATCCTTTGGAGAAGGCTCTGGAGAAACGGGAGGGGAGGTGATTGAAGCTGTGGGAGTTGCACGATCGACGGACTGAAGTGTGGGAGTGCAGCCCAGCAATAGAAATACTGCAAAAAATGTAGCTGTGCGAGATAGTGTAAATGCCATAAGACGATCGCTCTTCAAAAAAGTGTACAACGCGTAGAGGTTAGCCTGAATATCTACTAAATAGATACCAAGTTTCCTCAATCTTTCCGCAAGTTTGCTTGAACTCTTCACTCATTCTTATTCAACCAATCGGTAAGATCATCTAACCCATTAAAATCCAACAAATCTTCCGCTAAAGTTTCCAGTTGAGCGATCGGAATCTCTTGAATACAATCACTCAGCGTATCAGGCATAACCCCAACACGGCGGCTCAGTTGACGAAGAATAAGCGATCGTTGTCCTAGTTCTATCCCTTCCTGTCTAGACGTATTCACCACATTATTCATATCACGATAATACTTAAGACTATTTTGGTAGCTATCTTGCTCAATGCGTGAAAAATTGGCAATCTCTGCGACTTTAAACAACTGACTAAGAATACTGTCCTGGAGAAGGTCAGGACGATGGCCCATGGCCGGTCTTCGACCATCGGTCAATTCTGCCAAATGTTTAAGGACAAAAAGCCATTTATCACGACGATTTTCTAATTCATTGACAGACTTTGTGAATTTTGGGAGTTCAATGTAAATGAACTTAAGCTTTTCATAAAAAACCTCGCAGTGCTGATTTTTAAGTTCAACAACATGAACAATAGTCTCGTCATGCTTGTGGTCATCAAAAACAAAATCTAAAATTCCCACCGTATAAACGGGACTCAGTTTAAAATCCCAGTTGCCCTTAAGAGCCTGATCCTGACTCGGAAAAGTAGAATAATAAACGCTGCGATCTTTGAAAAAATTTTGCTTTGCTTTTTGAATTTCTACAATGAAACGCTCACCGTTTTCTGCTTGACAATAAATATCGAAAATCGCTTTACGATCGATAATCGTATTTCCTACATTCTCATTATTTTTAAAGGAGAGATCTTGGATTTGATGGTGGGCGGGGAGAAGCGTATTGAGAAAATCGATCAATAAATCCTTGTTCGGCTCAGTCCCAAAGACACGCTTGAAGCCAAAGTCTGTGAGCAGACTGATATATTTATCTTGGAGGATCATAACAACCGATCGATAAAGGCCGGCCCCCTATTATAGAACGCTTAAACCAGAGCCTCAACATTGCTACAGCTTACAACGATCGAGGGTTAATAGACAAATGGCTTAGAGGCGCATTTTTGAACGTGCTATCCCACTCATCTCTTCACTAACAGGATCTCTTCTAGCATGACTAGCAATAAATTCAACCAACCAATCTTTCATACAATACGTTGCCCGACAATCATCTTCATTGTAAATCACAATAGAATCGAGATACTCACGATCGCCCGTCGCCAACCATTGCGCATACCAATAAATCGACTGTGCCCCATTTGCTCGCTCATCACGCCAATCAAACCCCATCCACCGGGCAATTGCCTTCAACGCATAGCCTTCAACAGGCAATACCACCAGCCTCGTTACCCGTTCATGCAAATCTACAAACCTTGATAACAACGGATCAATTAACGATCGTGGCGTTTCATATTGTTTAGCAAGTTTATTAACGGTTTGAACTTCATAGGGACAAAAATGATAGATCGGAGCATCTGGATAACGCCAGACCAATTCTAAAAATTCCTGCCAAACCTTAGCTTCATCTTCAACTACTTCTGCTAACAACGAATGAAACTCTTCGGTCTTGTTTTCCCGATCGATAACCAATACACCATGCAAATAAATTAGTTCTAACGACGGCTCAGATTCAATATCAAAATAAAGCTCAATTGGACTATCGGAAAGCTCCGATCGCAGCATCGTAACAGTAGGAATATTAAAAGGAAAACCTTCTGTCGGTAACGCCACATTATCCAAGGACGATCGAGCTTGCCGAACTAAGCGACGAGCCGCATCAGAGCCAAATCCAGGAGCATTGTCTAGCAATTTTGGATCCATTACGGCCAGTGTTTCAATATCCGTAACATTCAGATTCACTAACTCGTTGTAACGAAGTTGCGTCACACCGGGCAGCAGCGATAAATGTTCCATCGATTTAGCAATGCCATAGCAACTCGTATACCATTGGCAAAGACTACAACGATTACGAGAAATAAAAACTTCTGGAGGCGATTCCTGTTGCATTACCTGAATACAAGCTTGCAACACCTCTTCCATTTTAGGAAAGATATCCCACAAATCAATATCCGATGCGCCTTTATCTTTTAAATAAATTTGAACCGACTCGCTCCAGCCTTCCTGAACCGCAGCCAACACCTTCATGTGATAGGCCACCACAATTTGATATTCAGCCTTCGATCGTTTACTCAGCTTAATTTCAATAGGCGCATACAACCAATCGCCAAAGCGAGACAGTCCGGGTTGTTTGATTAAAAGATTAGGCTTGCTCACCAAAGTTACGCCATTCTCTTCCGTCAGCAAGACCCCTTGATAAATACAATCCACGCCCTGTTCCATCAGCGCAACGGTCGCAATACATCCAGCGTCCCAATTGTGTCTAGGATAATTTGGTTTCTGATAGGGGATTCCGAGTTCTTTTAAAACAGCACGTTGATTATCAGCACTATCTTGGATGAGTTTAATAACATAATCACTGATTTCATCTCGCACAGTTTGGTCGCCGTAGACATCCAAAAAGGCACGACGGTTACATCGTTGATAATTCAACAGAAGTTCAGCCGTTAGTAACATGGAAACGATCTCGAAAAGGGTAAGCTCGAATACATTATAGATTAGGCAGAAATTCAGCCATTACCGATCGCCAGATAAATTTGGGAGACTATACCGACCAATCGCCTGACATGACCCAGTGTAAAGCAGAAACGGCCCGACGATCGCTTAAAGTTGATCTGTTGTCAATGCAGGAGCAGTCATGGGTATTCCAGTCGTCGTTAATGGGGCAACCGGAAAAATGGGGCGGGAAATCATCAAAACCATTATGAATGCGCCCGGTTTAGATTTATTTGGAGCCGTGGCGCACAATCCCAAATGGGAAGGTCAAGATATTGGTGAGGTGATTGGATTAGGAGCGCTAGAGATTCCCATCACCAAAGACTATGAACCCATGATGGCCATGTTGTCTCAAGAACGCGAACTCGGCGTGGTAGTCGATGTCACCCATCCTAGTGCAGTGTATGGCAATATTCGCACTGCGATCGCCTATGGGGTACGGCCTGTGGTGGGAACAACCGGACTAAGTATCAATCAAATTAAGGATTTGACCGAGTTTGCAGATAAGGCCAGTACAGGCTGTATTGTGGCTCCTAATTTTTGCATTGGAGTTGTGTTGATGCAACAAGCCGCATTGCAGGCGTCCAAGTATTTTGACAATGTTGAAATCATCGAGCTTCACCACAATCAAAAGGCCGATGCACCCAGTGGTACCGCCGCTCAGACCGCTCAACTTTTAGCTGAAATGGGAAAAACCTACAATGCTCAACTCGTCGCAGAAACGGAAACCATTCCCGGTGCCCGAGGCGGATTAGCAGAGGAAAACATCCGCATTCACAGCGTTCGACTTCCCGGCTTTGTCGCACGTCAGGAAGTGATTTTTGGGGCTGCCGGACAAATTTATACCATTAAGCACGAAGCCACCGATCGGGGTTGCTACATGCCCGGTGTCGAACTTTGTATCCGAAAAGCGATCGCTCTCAAATCATTAGTCTACGGATTAGAAAAACTCCTGTAATTCACCCTCACTCTCATCGTCCCCCAGCTCAAGGGAGATTATGCCAGATCTCTAATCTTCCTCCGTATCGCCGCCCACAACCACATCCCGAATCCGCAAACTCGGGCCACCACAGCCCACCGCTAACCCACTTTGGCCGCCCTTTCCACAACCACCCGACTCATCCCAAAAGAAATCATCGCCAATGCCCTCAACATCGGCCAACGTCTGAAATGCATTCCCGGAAAGCGTCACATCCCGCACCGCTTCCGCCAACTCACCATTGCGAATCATCCAAGCTTCCCCAGCCGTAAAGGTAAACATCTCACCGTTGGTCATCCCGCCTAACCAATTTTTTGCATACACGCCTTCCTTAATCCCACTGAACAAATCATGGACAGGCGTTGAACCCCGATCGATCCAAGTGTTTGTCATGCGGACAATTGGCGAATAGTGATAGTTCAAACAGCGCGCATTTCCCGTCGGCATCTCACCGAGTTTTCCCGCTGTCTCCCGAGAATGAAGTCGTCCCACTAACACACCATCTTCAATCAACTGGGTATTCGTCGCCGGAACCCCTTCATCATCATAAAAATAACTACCTCGGTGCCCCGGCAATTTCGCACCATCAAAAATCTGTAAATTCTCCGGCCCAAATCGCCGACCCAAGCTCATCGTTTCCAGCAAATCAGGATTTTCATAGGCCATATCCGCTTCCGACAAATGGCCAAACGCTTCATGAACAAATAATCCGGTTAAAACTGGATCGATCACCACCGTATAGGTTCCGCCCTGAACAGTGGGCAACGAGAGAGCACTAACCGCACGTTCAGCCGCACTTTGAACTTGAACTTCTAACGATCGCAAATCATCAAACCCCCGCCGCGATCCCATAGTTTCCCGTCCCGTCTGAACCTGATCCCCCGACCGAGCCGTCGCTGAAAACCGCATTTCTAAATCGGCCCAAGTCTGATCAATCATGGTGCCTTCAGAGGTGACCAAGACCGATCGTTGCGTCAAGTCTCCGTAGCGCACAGATAACGTGGTAATACGGCTGTCTACGCTGCGAAGAACCTCACCATAGTGTTCACAAAGCGCTTTTTTCTCGGCCAAACTAACCTGACGAGGATCGCGCTTTTCCATGGGCATTCGACACACTTCTTCGATGATTTTGATCTCCGCCATCATCGTTTCTTCAGTGCCTACCAAGCGCGCCGCCGAAATTGCTTCCTCAACCCGCATCTCTAATTGATCGAGACGATTGAAACTGGAAAACCCCCAGCCGCCACGATGACAAACTCGTACATGCCCCCCGATCGCCAGACCTTCACTTAGGGTCTCTACTCGGAACCCGCGAAGTAAAACATCGGACCCCTCGGAGGCTTCTAACCGGATAGCTAAATAATCGACTTGATGCTTGTAGCGTCCAATCAAATCAAGGGCACGATCGCGGGCTGAATCTAAAATGATCGTCATAAGAGATGCACGGCTTAAGAATTAGCTGAAAACTCAGTCGAGACGACCAAAGCTTGCTTGGATCTTAAGCTTAAACTAGATTCCAATCCAGATGCTGATCTAAGCCCAAATCTTTTAAATTCTTTTCCCAGGATCAAAACCGAAAAGGGTTAAGCCAACTCCTTAGAGTTCCGCAATCGAATCAACTGTCGTCGCATCTTAGGAGAAGCAAACACCTCCTCAATCGCTTCTGCTCGCACTTCCACCTGCATCGGCTCTAGATATTCATCCGTGCCATACCCATAGGCTTCGAGAAGCATTTCCAGAAGCTCAACGCGATCCGTCGGAAGCGCCCCTTCTTCAATCATCCGAAATTTCAAACGAACTTCGCATTCATAAACACCGATTTGCGAGGGAACCGAAACGGAGCGGGATGAACGGGCGAGAGAATGATTTTGGTGCATGGTGTCTGTAACCGTGAAAATAGTTTGATGTTTTAAGTCCCAACCTAACCTTCTCAACTTTTAGACATAATCCGAAAGGAATAGAAGATTTACACTTGAACATTTGCCTCTTCAACATTTATATAAGGTGTAATTCCCTAAGGAATACCGTAATAACACTCATCTACAGCCTAGTATCATCTATATAAAGTAGCCGTAAATATTGTTAAGAAATAGGTAAACTTTATATTAAATCAGAACACTGAGTATTGTTTTAGTACAGTGATATAACACTCTATTTATCAAGTCTTAATCCTCTGAACCTTAGTTTACTAGATAAGTTTTCAAGAAATAAGCTTGATTTTCGATCGGAAACGCTCAACATCTAAAACAACATAGGAAGCAATAATTACATTTAAACTATTGACTCTACGGATCAGCTCCAAAACCACCTCACCTTTACTTCATGAAATAGATGTGAAGCAGGAAATTATGAGATTGAGCATTTATTCATCTAATTAGATTCAGTCATAAAATCTAGCCCATACGGGTGTTCATTAATCAAGTAATTTAAAATAAGGTAGTAATCTAAAAAGAATGAGTAAATTAGATAAACAAAGGCATGAATAGTGAATTCACGCTCTATGAAGAATCGATCGTATCCGTAATCAATGTATGAAATGCTATCTTCAACTACTTAGAAGACATTTCAGCACTCTCATAACAGCAATTTTACGTAGCTTAAGGACTGAGGTCAGCCTCTTAGACAGAAACTCTAGTGCATCAGTTTAAAATTAAGATCGATAAACCGGAAGAGTAAAGTGAAAACAACTGCCTTGATCTGGGGCAGAATCCACCCAAATTTGGCCGTAGTGAGCGCGTATAATTTGTTGACAAAGGGATAGGCCGATTCCATAGCCTTGCTCTGCTTCATCTCGCTTTAGGCGGTAATACTCTTCAAAAATATGATTACGACTTACATCAGGAATTCCGGGACCATTGTCTGAAATACTAACTTGGATTTTTTGGGCAGTACGATGGAGAATAGACAAATCTATTGTCCCGAATTTGGGACTATACTTGATAGCATTATCCAAAAGATTTGAAATTACCTGCTTAATCCGATCGGGATCACCATAAACAGGCGGTAAGTCAGTGGGAATATCGATCGTGAGATGCTGATCTTTTTCAGCCATTTTAGAGGCCAGCGCTTGAACAACCTCTGCACAAACAGCAGCCAAATCTAACGGACTAGGCTTGATTTCTATCCCAGCATGATGGCCTCGGGTTGCTTCCAGAATATCGGTAATCATCATATTCATATTGCGCAACTGAGACCGAGCTTGGTGCAACAACTTCGTTCGCATCGCAGGCGTAACATAACGATCGCAATCAGGGGTTGAAGGACGATTGGCGATTTCAAGGGTTTCAACAGCGATCGATGCAGCGGTCAGAGGATTACGAATATCGTGGGCCAACATGGTAATAATTTGATCTCGGAATCGCAATTGAGCGGCCAAATCGTCTCGTTCTTGGCGCAGTTGAAAGACCTCATCCGAACGCTTAATCAACTCCGCATGTTGAGCCAAATCCGCCACATCATCCAGTCGCACATTGTCAAGAAAGCCTTCTCCCATATCAGGTCCGCTCGAAGCATCAGACGAATCAGCCTGAGAAAAAAGATCAGATTGAGACCGATTTTCCGTATTAGTTTCCCATCGAGGCCACCACAATTTAAGCTGACTCGCTAAGTTTAATCCGGCCAGAGTTTGCTTAGGTTCGGGGCAGATTTTGACGAGTGATGGGGTGGCAACAATCCGAAAGCGCTCAGCTAAATAAGGATGCTCAATTACGTCAATTACCTTCAGATCAAAGGTCGTATTTTGCTGTAGATCTTGCAAAAGTACACGGATTTGACGAACTTGCTCGCGGGTTCCAGGGCGACGATCGACAAATAATAAAAACTGAAGGGACGGTTTTTCGGAGGTGGGGTTAGACATTCCCGCAGGTGACGCTATAAATATTCCCGAAAATTAGGGTTAAACGTTTCTCCTCGTATCACCCTAATATATTCGTACCAAATGAGCAACATAATGTCTTAAGATTTAGAAAAATTTCGTTACAAATCACGAGTTTAACGATGCTTATTTTACCCTTGAAAAATAGAGTCTAATGACAAAACTCGGTGCATTCCAGCCCTCGCAAACCGATCGTAAGCCTGCTGCGCCGCATCACTAAAGTCTACAATTCCGGGCACGACAACAGGAGAGGCACAGTCATCAAGAAGATAAATTTTGTCCGCAAGTTTTGGATCTCGGCGTTGAATTTCATTGAGCAAATCCGCAATGGTCCAAGCTACACAATGACTTTTGGCCTGTCCACCAATGTATACCGCGTCGTAGGTCAAAAGCTGCTCAATTAACCGATCGTTCTTAGAGGCGATCGATTGCCCTCCTGATCCAGTTAGAACCTCTGGCTGAAGAATCGAATAATTCTCCGTTAGTGGATTCTCACCCTTGACTTCAAATTGCGTTTGCTGACGTCGAGCAACCGTATGAACAAAACAAGCCTCTTCAAACGCCGACACCAACGCATGACCAATGCCCCCCAACATGGAGTGATAGGGCCAAATGGTTAGGGGATATTTGCCGTTGTTGGTGAGCTGGCGGGCGTAGTGGAAGGCATGGGCTTGAAGTGCGGCCTCGTTCTGACCCAGACTGGAAACAAGGGCAGGATTCACGCGCCAAATCCCCGATTCTACATCATCCAGCGTAATTTGCGTTGCCACAGGAACCGGATGATTTCCCGAACGATCGATCCAAAAAATAGGATGAAAAATTTGCATGGCCCGATGGGTATCCAGGGTCGGAATAATGGTGGTGATCTGGCCTAAATTCCGATACACAAATTCACACAGCCTTGCAGTATCATCCACTGCACCTTGGCCCGATGCTCCGCCAACAAACAGTTCAAACTCGGGAATGCAAAAGGTATTTTGGACATCGATCGCCAACAGCGCAATACGAGTTTTATCATGACTGGCTGGGGAAATAGAGTGCTGAACGGCCCATTGCTGTGCTTGGTGCGATCGTTCTTGGTAGGGAACCCTGAACACTTGACCAACGCGGGAACGATCGTAAAACTCAGGCAAGGGATATGTCATAAAAAAAATGCTTTGTGTAAACAGAGTAGAACCAGCTAATTGTTCTACTTTTGCTAATTAGTTGTACTTTTATAGCCGAATGATATCGTCTTCACCCAGATACTCACCATTTTGAATTTCGATCATCACCAACGGAATCACGCCGCTGTTTCGGACTTGATGCTTCGTATGCATTGGCACATAGGTAGACTGTTTAGGAATCAGCCGCAATTCCCGATCGCCACATATCACGGTCGCTGTCCCCGACACTACCACCCAATGTTCACTACGGTGGTAATGCATTTGCATACACATGGATTCTCCCGGACTCACCTCAATGCGATTAATCCGATACCGATCGGTCTCTTCTAACGTGGTCACCGTTCCCCAGCCTCGCACACGAGTTACATCTGAATTCAAAGATGGATTGAACGAATCACTCACCGTCGCAGGAGTCGGAGTTCCATCACTTGGAACCCCATCAGACGAGTTATTGCCATTCAGAGCAGAATGCATGGAAAAACTCCGATAGAATAAATAGCTTAGTACTTAGTCCGAACCACTAGAAGTCAAAATAGATGTACCGCGTTACCCCTTGTGGTGCAAGTAGATACACAGCATAAAGCCAAATTGGGACGAGGAGAAGCTTGAGATACCAATTTATTTGAACTTTCAAACCTCGATGGAACAAATACGCGATCGCCATTCCCAGAAACAATATCCCTAAACCCATAGCCAACTGCTCCGGCGTTAGCTTCAATGTCTCACCATATACCTTACTCAGAAACTGAGGATCTGCGGCCTTCCCCCACAAACTGCCAAAAAACAAGCCCACATCTTTGATCTGCGGCACCCGGAACAGAACCCAGCTGAACATTACCAACGCCTGCGTACAGAACCAAGCCACAAAAATTCCAGGCAAACTCGTCCAAAATGTGGCCAGAACGGGGATACGATCGCTGCAACGATCGACCAATCGATGAACAATCAACCCTAGCCCATGCACCATTCCCCACAACACAAAGCCCCCTGTAGCTCCATGCCACAGACCACAGACCAGCATAACAATCATCAAATTCACACAAGTCCGCCACAGCCCACGCCGGGATCCGCCCAAGGGGAAATATAGATAATTTCGCAGCCAGTCCCCAAGGGTGATGTGCCAACGTCGCCAAAAATCAGCTAAATTGGTACTGAAATAGGGAAAATCAAAATTCTGCGGCAACTGAACCCCTAGCAACATGGCACTTCCGCGAGCCACATCCACATAGCCACTAAAATCTAAATAAATTTGGAATCCGTACGCAATCAACGCCAGCCAAAGATCTCCGCTCCCCGCCCGAGGAATATTCTCAAACGTCAGGGCTGTAAAGGTAGCTAGACGATCGGCAAAAATCCCCTTTTTAACCGCCCCACAAGCAATCAACCACAGCCCTTCAGTCATTTGATCAGCACGGGGAAAGGTAGCATTTTGGATTTGAGTGATGAATTGTGGATAGCGGGTAATTGGTCCAGAGATGATTTTTGGAAAAAAGAGTTTGTAACTAGCAAACCGAGGAAAACTCCCAGACGCAGGCGCACCCCGATAGACATCAACTAAGTAGGCAATACATTCAAATGTAAAAAAGCTCAATCCCACAGGCGTTAAGGCATTGATGGTTTTAAGCGCTGCTTCCGTTGGGGCGAGATTTAAATGGAAGAGTGCAGCAATGCCCGATAGGATTAGGAGTGCGATCGATTTGAAGCTGAAGAGTAAAAAAAGCTGAATAAACACACCTAACATCAAAAGTTGAAGGCGACGACGATTCCAATCTTGTTGGGCAAACTGCCAATCTTCAATTCGCCAATCTGGCGGTGCCCCGATCGCGCGACCTAGTTGAAACGTAATCCAGGTTAAGGCCAACAACAATGGAATATATTGCGGCTGAAGCGACGCATAAAATAACAAACTCGCAATAACTAAAACCCACATTTTGAGATGGGTTCCAGAGACTGACCAATAAATACCCAGGGTCCCCAACAAAAAGAGGGCATAGGTCAAGGAGAGAAAGTTCATGACAAACGCTAAACCTAGAGTGTGAATAGGTGTCTATACGAGACCTGTAGTGTAGCCGATCGATTGCCCTCTGATCACAGAATTTGATCCGACGGGTATAGGTCTCAGCATTAATCCAGAGCATGGCCAATAGAGAAACTGGCCCTAACCCCGAACGAAGGCATTAAGTCTCAATGACATACTAAAAATACGTTCAACTGTTCTGTGTCCTGTCGGCCTGTTTGGAAAAAATCCAGCAGGGACAGGGCAATTTTTTGTTTTTTAGCAGATGTTCTGAACGGATAGAGAGGCTGCGGAATGCGATAGATCTGTGCAATAGATTTATGGGAATATGAATGCCGACCTTTAAACCTATTAGATGAGTGGTGCGATCGATGAGTGACATTTTGCCGGAGAGTCAGGAAGAGTTTTATGAGAATGCCCACGGGGAACAAGCGGGTGATTTCATTAAGCTAGACCAGTTTCTAAAAGTAGTGGGCATGGTGGGCACGGGCGGCCAAGGAAAAGTGTTGATCCAATCGGGCGAAATACGAGTGAATGGGACCATTGAAACCCGCCGGGGCCGCAAGCTTCGCAATGGAGATGTGGTGGAAGCGTTTGGGGAGGGTTACACGGTAGAACTGACTAGTGGTAATGATGCTTGGGCGTAGTTTTTAGGCATAGATTAGGGTGGTGGGTGATTTTAGGTACAGCCTACGATCGCAACTTTGGTTTGGATTGGGATGTGATCCGTACCGATGGAGGGTAGGGTCATCCGATCGGTCATCCGGCCTAAAATGGTAATCTGGAATGGCGTTGTGCTGATTTGTAGTTGGGCTTGAACCTCATTGATCCTTTGGAGAATTTCTCATGTATCTCACTTGGTTAGACAGCAATTCTTGGTTAATTGAACTGGGTGAGGGCGAGAAAACAACCCGAATTTTAATGGATCCTTGGCTGGTTGGGGATTTGATGTTTGGCAGTGCGAACTGGTTTTTCCGTGGATTCCGGAAACAAGACCGATCGATTCCAGAAAATATTGATTTAATTTTGTTATCTCAAGGCTTGGAAGATCATGCCCATCCAGCCACGCTTAAAGCATTAGACAAATCAATTCCGATCGTCGGTTCTTCATCTGCCGCCAAAGTCGCAACATCATTAGGCTTCACCCAAGTCACTGAACTCAAACACGATCGAGTTTTTGCATTAGAGGGCAAAGTAAAAATTCAAGCCCTTGAAGGATCCACTGTTGGACCCGGCACAAAAGAAAATGCCTACGTAATCAAAGACTTAGTTCAAGGCACAACCTTGTATTACGAACCCCACGGCTATCATTCACCAAAATTGAAGCAAATTGGGGCGATCGATGTAGTGTTAACGCCTATGGTTGATTTGAAATTACCGTTGGTCGGTGCATTCATCAAAGGCACATCCAGCGCATTAGAATTGGCGCAATGGGTGACACCACAGGTCATGCTACCGACGGCAGCGGGCGGCGATATTAATTTTGAAGGATTGCTGATTAAAATATTAAAAGCAGATGGTGGTCCGTCGCAATTACAAGAACAATTGATTTCAAAAGCATTGAAAACTCGCATTCTAGAACCTAAACCGGGAGAACGGACAGCGATCGTTTTAGAACCTCTGACAACTATGGTTTAAAAGGACTGCCATCACCCAAGAACGAAGCCAGTTAACCATAATTGTGAATTATGCAGAAACTTTCAGTACATCTCTTTTAGGTTCTCAAGAAACTCTTTTACTGTTATGCGAAACAATCACGTTATCCCGATCGTTTCTTCATATCAACCTCGATCGAAAAGCCACAAAAGAATCTGTTAGAACTGCTGCAAACTGGGAGGAAGCTGAGAAAGGTGAGCGATTAAGTTTATAATTGTTAACACTGTTCATCTAAATTCAGAGCGCCCCATGGATCGTCAAAAAGCCATCATCATCGGTTCAGGAATTGGCGGATTGGCCCTAGGAATCCGACTCCAGAGCCTTGGATTCGACACCACCATCTTTGAAAAACTCGATGCACCGGGTGGGCGCGCTTATGTCCGCCGCGCTGAGGGCTTCACCTTCGACATGGGACCCACCGTCATCACCGTCCCCCACTTCATCGAAGAACTCTTCTCCCTAGAGCGTGACTGCGCCGACCTTGGAAGCCCCGACTTCTCCCCCGAACTCCTCGATATCAACAGCCGCATCAAAACAGGCACCAGCGGCGGACCGAATACTTCTAAATACGTCAACATCGTCCCCGTCCTTCCCTTCTACCGGATTTACTTTGACGATGGAAGTTACTTTGACTACGACGGCGACCCCGAAAGCACCCGCCGCCAAATTGAAGCGATCGAACCTGATGATCTAGACGGATACGATCGGTTTCATGATGCTGCTCGTGCTATCTTCGAGCGGGGATTTGTCGAACTGGGCTATACGTACTTTGGCGACGTGATGTCCATGTTAAAAATCGCGCCCGATTTGGTCAAACTCGACGCGGTTCGCCCCCTATTTTCGTTTGTAAAAAGCTACTTCAAAAGCCCAAAACTCCAGCAAGTCTTCAGTTTTGAGCCTCTCCTCGTCGGCGGCAACCCCTTCAATGTCCCCGCCATTTACGCCATGATTCACTTCGTGGAAAAAACCTGGGGCATTCATTTTGTCATGGGCGGCACCGGAGAACTGGTTCTTGGATTTGTGAAAAAGTTTCAAGAACTCGGCGGCACCATTCACTACGACAGTGAAGTGAGTAGCATCGAAGTCGAAGGCAAGCGCTTTGGCAAAAAGACCGCAAAAGGCATTACCTTAGCCAACGGCACCACCTACAAAGCAGACTTAGTGGTCTCAAATGGTGACTACGCCAACACCTACATGAAGTTGATCGAACCGAAATATCGTTTTATTAACCAAGATCTCCGGGTCAAAACCCTGAAACAATCGATGTCGATCGTGGTTATCTACTTCGGATTTAAAGCCGACGGACTGGAAAACTTAGACTTGCAGCATCACAATATTATTCTGGGTCCACGTTATGAAGAACTTCTGACGGAAATCTTTGAAGAAAAAATCCTCAGCCCTGACTTCTCCCAATATCTCCATGTGCCAACCTTGACCGACCCTAGTATGGCCCCTCCCGGTCACCATGCGGCTTACACATTAATTCCTGTTCCGAACAATGCCAGCGGACTGGATTGGTCAGTTGAAGGCGACAAATTGGTGAAAAAGGTGATTGATTTCCTACACGATCGTAACTACATTCCCGGATTGCGCGATCGGATTGTATACCAAAGTTTCGTCACTCCAGACTACTTTGAAAATACC
This sequence comes from Synechococcales cyanobacterium GL140_1_metabat_312, assembly GCA_025351345.1. Lineage (GTDB taxonomy): Bacteria > Cyanobacteriota > Cyanobacteriia > Leptolyngbyales > Leptolyngbyaceae > JAAFJU01. The sequence goes on along the minus strand of JANXWB010000039.1, from coordinate 3,982 downwards.
CTCAACAGCTATCTAGGCAACGGATTCGGCCTAGAACCCGTCCTAGTTCAAAGCGCCTTCTTCCGGCCCCACAACCGCAGCGAAGACATTCAAAATCTGTACTTAGTGGGAGCTAATTCACAACCGGGCGGAGGAACTCCAGCCGTAATGATGTGTGCCAAAATGACTGCTCGTGAAATTGCCAAAAACTTTGCTATTGATGATTCGATCGTAAACGGCATTGCAAAATCATTGGTTACAGCATAGGAGACGATCCCCCAAATCCCACGTACTAGGAAGATTTGGGGGATCAAGATTTATTTAAAAAACTAATCAACATTCAAATGGTTTCCCTTCGCCGCATCACTCGCATTTCCACCACATTGCTGGCCACTTACTACGCGTATATGCTGGAGTATCGAGCAGAACTAGTAGTTTGGGCACTTTCTGGCTCACTTCCTTTTATTCTTATGGGAGTTTGGCAAAAGGCTGCCACCAATGGAAACTTTGGTCTTACTTCCTTAGAATTCACCCGATATTTTCTAGCTAGTTATTTGATTCGACAACTTACGGTTGTATGGGTGATATGGGAATTTGAACGAGAAATCAATGAGGGAAAATTAGCGTTTCGATTGCTCCAGCCTTTAGATCCTGGATGGCACCATGTTTGGAATCATATTAGTGAACGATTTGCTCGGATTCCGTTTGTTGCTATATTAATTGCCTTCTTTTTCACACTTTATCCCGCTTCATTTTGGGTTCCAAATCTGACAACAGTACTGCTTTTTTTGTTGTCCGCAGGATGTGCTTTTGCGTTGCAATTTTTGATTCAATATACTTTGGCAATGTTGGCATTTTGGACCGAGAAAGCCACCGCATTACAGGACATGTGGTACATTTTTCACTTATTTTTGTCAGGCGCGATCGCCCCCATCACTGTTTTTCCTGAAAGCATCCGAAAGGTCATTACTTTTTTGCCATTTCCCTACATTGTCAATTTCCCCGCTAGTATTCTCGCTGGATTACCTGTAAATTTAACTCAAGGATTTAGCGTGATACTAGTTTGGATTGTTATTTTTTTCACCCTCAATCGCTATTTATGGCGTAAAGGAATCAAACAATTCTCTGGAATGGGAGCTTAAGGCGATTCCTCACAACGAATATACCGGACGTCTAAGTTTAATCTGCTTTTTTCTTAACCCGCTTTTTCTTCTCGACTTTGAGCAATGGCGCACTTAGGGCTTCATAGAGGCTAAATAGATATTCTATGCGGTTAAGTTCATTGACAAAGGGCTGGGGACGATAGCAAAGGTCTACGGCTTTGTCTAGGGCTTGATGGGCTTTTACTAGGTCGGGGGGCATGGTGAGAGGGTCATAAAGATCGGCGAGGCTGCTATCGGGATATTTGGCGCGGGTGTCTAATACTTTTTGTGCGGCGGTTTCGACTTTCTGTTTTTGTTTGTCGCTGATGTTTTCAGGGAATGGATAATTGTTGTAAACGATCGTATTGGAATAACTATAATCATTTTTCAATCTCCCACAAACATATTTCATCCACGTCATATGCATTTCTGAAGTTAAGATTCCAAATAGGTATAGACTAGCTTTTGGAATAAGTTGAATTTTATTACTTGCAATAACATTAGCTTCTAAAAACCCAATTGGTATATACCTTCTTCTCTCTGAAGAAACTTCAGGAACTGCAAGATACACACTTTCTGGCTGTGAAATTTGAGCAAAAAGAGTTGGTGTATTAGCTTTTTTTTGAGTTGCTGAAGCAACACTAGCTAATCTCATTTGCTTTACTTTTTCTACCCTTTTAATAACTTCCTTCATCTCTCTTAACTCACTAGGAGTCACATCTTTTAGCCAGAGACACCAACGCTTTCGATCGTTAATAAAATCTCCACCGCTTAAAAACGGTCTTACAAATTTTATGGCTTTAGGTTCTTTAGCTAGAAATTCATTTTTATCTTCTTCATTATCAAAAAGAAAGTTGCCTCCATCCGAGGGCTTATTTCCCCAAATCATTTTAGGCACATCACAAATAGGTGTACTACGATTCTTAATAACTACGTCAGCACCATCTACTAGATAAGGATTTATTTGTTTTGCTAATAGTTTGAGAGGTTCTGACCTAACGTTAGGATATTCATAAAGGATTTTAGATGAAGAGTCAAAATTAGCAAAGCCAACTATCACACAATGCACAGCCGCATTACCTTTGGCTTCGTTATTCCATTGAAAAGTCCTATGTGCAAAGTGAATCTTAATTCCAAAATTATTTAATAGTTCTGTCCACAATAATCCTACTTGTTCGCCTTGAGTAATTGAATTTGTAGACACATATCCAACTTTAATTAAACTGTCTTTGATAAACGAGGCAGCTTTATAATACCAACAAGCAACATAATCTAAAACACCGTGCCCCTTAATTTCATGAAAGATTAGCCCCATATCTTTCTTTTGTTCAGCATTTTGATAATGATGACCGACAAATGGAGGATTACCCAAAATGAAATTTAACTTCTCTTTAGCAACAACCGACTCCCAATCAATCCGCAACGAATTACCATGTACAATCTTCGCCGCCTTCTTCAACGGCAACCGCACGAAATATTGCCCAAACTCATTACTCACCTTCACATTCATTTGATGATCGATCAACCACATCGCCACCTCAGCCACCCGCACCGCAAACTCATCATATTCAATCCCCGCAAACTGATCCACATCCACCTGGATAATCGAATTAACATCCGTCACTAACTGCCCACTCTTATTCAACTCCAACAAAATCAAAATCTCTAAATCCCGCAACTCCCGATAAGTAATGATCAAGAAATTACCGCAACCACAGGCAGGATCGAGAAAATGTAAGTTCGCAATCTTTTGATGTAACTCGTTTAACCTGTTGCGATTACCCTTTACTTTCTCAAATTCAGTATAAAGATCATCCAAGAAAAGCGGCTTAATCAACTTTTGGATATTCTTCTCAGACGTATAATGAGCACCCAAATTTCGGCGTTGCGTCTGATTCATCACCGCCTGAAACATCGACCCAAAAATCGCAGGTGAAATCTTCCCCCAATCAAACCCACAAGCCTCCAGCAACATCTCCCGCATCTTGCTATCAAATGCCGCAGGTTGCACAGGCTCTTCAAACAACTTCCCATTCACATAAGGAAACTGCACCAAATTTTCATCTAAATTCTTTAACCGCCTCTCATTCGGCGTATTCAACACATGAAAAATCGAAGCAATATGCATCGCCAAATCGCTACCATCTTCCTTAGTATGGCGATCGATATACTCCCAGAAAATCCCCTTATTAAAAATCCCCGTATCATCAGCAAACAAGCAAAATAACAGGCGTACTAGATATACCTCAAGATCATGCCCTGTATAGCCAATTTCCTTGAGACGATCGTGCAGCTTACCCATCAACTCCGCCGCCGCAATATTAACCGGATCCTCATCCTTATAAACCCGCTTCTCATATCCCGCAATAAAGCCGAATAGATGCACCTGACTTACAAAATCCTTTAGCTCAAACTCTGTAGTCGTATCCGTATCCAAATCATAGAGCCTGAATTTCTGGAAATCCGACACCAAAATATACTTAGGTAACTCATGCTCCTTTAAATTAGGGAAATAGTCCTTAGCCTGTTGTGTCGCCTTATCTAAGTCCTTGCCCCTAGACTTATGCTCCACCAAAATTGTCCCCTTCCACAGCAGATCAATAAACCCTTGCTTGTTATTTGCTTTTTTGATTGGCAACTCAAAACTCGCCACCCGCCGTCGTGAGATGCCGAATACATTAAAAAACTCATTCCAAAAGGACTGTGACTCTGATTTCTCCGAGGTCTCACTTTCCCAATCTTTAGAAAATTCGATCGCCCGCCCCTTGATCTCATTCCAACTTAAAGGCATAAAATTTGACTTTAGAGCATAATTTTAGTAGTTATTTATATTAGCATTGTCAAACCCGCGTATCGTCCGA
>JANXWB010000011.1 GCA_025351345.1 Synechococcales cyanobacterium GL140_1_metabat_312 | reverse complement strand
AGTATTAAAGGCATGACCCATATGGAGGCTTCCGGTCACATTAGGCGGCGGGGTGACGACGGAGTATCGATCGCCTTCTTTGGTCGGGTCGGCCTTAAAGATTTCATTGTCCGCCCAAAACGTTTGCCATTTGGCTTCGGTGGTTTTGGCTTCGTATTGGCTTGCGAGTTGGGGGATGGATGAAGTCATCGGGGCGCAAAGAATGAGGTTTGTAGAAATACATGATAGCGGGATTTGGAGCGGTGGGAAGTCGCTTGGGAGCCTTTGCAGCCGGGTTGATGTTGAAGGGCGATCGGGATAACATGCTTGCGGGCAGGATATGAAGAGAATTTCGGGATGAGCCTAGGGGAACATATATAGATTTTCTAATCATTTTGCCTATGGAGAGGATGTTCGGGAATTTTCTGCCGATAATTGATAGATAGACATAATAGAACTCAATGAAAGCAGGTATTCAATTAACTAAGGTTTGGTTCGACGATGATGTAGTCGAATTAAGGGTTGATGTGTCAGACGGCAACTCGTTCTTCTCTAATCGGGTTTATGTCGGGTACTCAACACTCTCTGAGATTGTCTCTGAACTCAATGTATTCAGAGACCAGGTTTACGGAGGATTACTTGATATTCGATTTGGGGAGTTCGGTCCAGAGTTCGCTAATGGAGCATTTTATGCACAGCTTCATTTTGCAAAACCAGGCAAACTCCACATCACTTGCAAGCAGCAGTCAGAGTTTGAAGATTTTTCGGTCATGAAGGTAGCTAGCGAGGCAACGCTTTACCTAGAAACAGAGCCTGTCCTTCTAGACAATTTCATATCTGACCTAAGAGGTTTGCACATGGAAAAACGTGAGGAGGCGTATCTTGAAGCGATCTAACACGGCATTGCAAAGGGAGTGACGAGTGATCTCTGTGGTATTCAAGTTGATTTGCAACCGCTGACCTGTTTCGTTACGCCGACTGCTCGAAAAGAAACATTTTTTCGAGATTCATTTCATTTATCATTTTGTCTGGCGTTTTAAAATTCCGATCGCCCCATCTTGCAAAATCATTGTATTCAAAGCCTCAGCGTGGACTAATTAATTGACTGTATTTTGAGGCGATCGGATATCTGAATACTTTTTATGTTTTGGAGTGCGATCGAGTGTTTAGATTTTGATTGTTTGGGAATGCGATCGAGTGCAAAAATCAGAGTATAGTAGTACTGTTTGACAATAGTAACGTTACGCAGTATTATTTTGATTGTAATCTTCAAGTCTGACGAGACAAGGCTTATCTTTGAAGGCTTCACGTCTCGCTGTTATCCACCCAATATCCAAAGAATTGCTTTACGTAAGCTTCTTCTTCTGGATGCAGCAACATCAATTAATGACTTGCGCATTCCACCGGGAAATCGATTAGAGAAATTGGTTGGCGATCGTAAAGGACAGCATAGTATTCGCATCAATGATCAGTGGCGAATTTGCTTTATCTGGACAGATGAGAATAATGCGGATCAGGTTGAAATTGTAGACTATCATTGAGGACAAATCATGGACAATAATCATCCGCTAAATATTCATCCTGGTGAAATTCTGCGTCTAGAATTTCTAGAGCCGTTGGACATCACCCCATATCGATTGAGCAAAGATATTGATGTAGCTCAGACACGAATTAGCGAGATTTTATCTGAGAAGCGCAGCATTACAGCAGACACGGCTCTGCGTTTGTCAAAATATTTTGGTAATAGTGCTCAGTTCTGGGTAAATCTACAAACGCAGTACGATTTACGTCAAGCTCAGGAAAAAAACAAAGAAATTTATAAACACATTCCCGCAGCTCAGCTTGCTCACTTAACCTAATCGAAAAGCTCTTTCTGAAGAATTGAATGAATCATAACGCTAATAGAAATACCGAATTTAGCTCCATTCGATTGGTATTTTGATGAGATTTGAAGTAGGTGAGTTCAATAACTATTCAATTTGCCCGATCGCCTTCTGAGATGCATATCGTTCTTTGAATTTTCGTTGTTGTACAGCATGATCGACGATCGGTTTCACATATCCAATTCGATCGCGGAGTGATTTGTCAATGTCTCCACTTAGCAATTGTTTAGTCTCAACAGACTTCAATTCCGGCACCCATTGACGAATATAGTCACCTTCTTTATCAAATTTTTGGGCTTGGGTTGAAGGATTAAAAATACGCAATGGCTTTGGGTCCATGCCGCTAGATGCACTCCATTGCCAGCCGCCGTTGTTTGCCGATAGATCGCCATCAACCAAATGCTGCATAAAATATTTCTCACCCGATCGCCAATCCAAAATCAAATCTTTAGTCAAAAAACTCGCCACAATCATTCGACAACGGTTGTGCATCCATCCTATTTCATTAAGCTGACGCATGGCTGCATCAATGATCGGATAACCCGTTTTGCCCGCGCACCAAGCTTCAAAGGCCCGATCGTTTTGGTCCCAAGGAAATTGTTTGAAATGTTCGCGATACGGTCCATCGGCGAGAACTGGAAAATGGAACATCACTTGTTGATAAAATTCGCGCCATGCTAGTTCTTGTTGCCAAGTGCGCACTCCTATTTTGGCTTCATCACTTTGCGCCACATTCATCGCCTCTCGTGTGGTTTTCCAAAGGGTCCGAATGCCGATCGCCCCAAATTTTAAAGCAGGACTTAAGGTGGAGGTGCCAGGAATAGCGGGAAAATTACGATCGTCGTCATAGGCTTCAATTTGTTTAGAGGCAAACTGATCTAAACAATTCTGTGCCGCAATTTCACCGGGTTCTAGAATTTGTTCCGAATCCCAAATAAATCCTAATTCTTTGAGTTTAGGAATCCTAATTGCGCCATTAGAATTTGCTATTGTTTCCAGCTCTGGCATTAGTCCGATCGCACCTTCTAGAGTTGGATAAGGCGTTTTCTTTTCTTTAGTAATCCAATTTTTCCAGAACGGTCCGTATACTGTATAAGGCTCACCTTTCGCCTTCGAGACAATATCCGTTGGGGTGTGCAAAAGCTGATCCCAAAATGTTTCAACTTCTATTCCCAATTCGTGCAATTTAGCAATCATTGCATTGTCGCGTTTCTGAGCATAGGGTTCTACATCCCAGTTCCAAAAGACATGGGTTGCACCGATCGCCTTTGCGAGCTTTGGAATAATCTCCACGGGATTATCTTGAACCATTAAAAGCTGACTCCCGACAGCAGTGTAACGATCGCGTAAGGCAGTCAAACATCCGAGTAAATAATCAACTCGAACATCGGCCATGGTGTCAGATTTTAAGATTGCTGGATCTAGACAAAAAATACCGACAACATTGGCGCTCCGATCGCGGGCCATGGCTAGACCAACATTGTCTGAAATTCGTAAATCTCGACGATGCCAAAACAAAATTAAGTCAGCCATACAAAAACCCGGAAACTCAAGTCTAGATTCACTCGAAGATTATAGTATAGATAATGTAAATATTAGGAATTAAATAATAGATTTTTTAGTTTTTGAATGGGCTTAGAATTTGTAGAAAACTGATAAAATTTTACACCTTCTGAACTTATTACAGTATGAATAGGAATAAATTCGACGACACAGTTTGAGTAGGCAATACATTCAAATTGAGCAATCCGATCGGGCAACCAGTGTGTTTCTTGAATGGGAATAGTTTGAGATTGGAGTAAAGAGATTAAGGCCGATCGTTGAATGCCGGGAAGAATGGTTGTGCTATTTTCTGAGTTGCATAATGGCGGGGTGTACCAAATCCCTTTAGCATATCCCCAAAGGTTACCTGTAGTGGTTTCGAGCCAGTTACCATAGCGATCGGTGAATATGGCTTCGGCACAGTTTTTCTGGCGGGCATCTTGAAGGGCAAGCCACGGTTCAAGGTAGTTTCCAGTTTTTAAATGGGGGAGCGATCGAGTTTGGTCTGGTGATAATAACAGGGCTGAAATGCCGTGGGTTTGGCGATCGGACAAATCTGGGGGGAGCGATCGGCCTGTGATCAGGTGACGGCCATCGGGGAAAAGGGTAAGACGAAGGATTTCATAGTGTTTGCTGAAATATATTGCACCTTCGATTAATTGTGCCCAATTTGGTTCGATGAAGTGGGGGAGTGTTTGGCGAAGTCGTTTTAAATGGTGAGGCCAGTGAGTGCGGGGATCCGTAAGGGTTTGATTGTATATGCGGAGAGTAGTGAAGTGAGTTGCGCCGTAGAGAAGGGCCGGATCGGTGATGGACAGTGGTATACGATCGCCTGTTTCAATATTCCCATTGTACCAAAATCCAGGATTCGATTCAGTCATTATTTAGGGACCGCTGAGATTAGAATGATGATAGTAGAAAAGTATTATTTTTGGAGCTTTTAAATGGTTGCTTTTGATATTGAAACTGCTGTGCGCGATCGATATGCAGAGGGTGCAAAGGCCGCGCAGCCTGCGTTGTGTTGCCCGACTGATGGATATGATGGGCGATATTTAACGATTTTGCCGCCGGAGATTGTGGAAAAGGACTATGGTTGCGGGGATCCGACGCGCTATGTGAATGAGGGTGAGGTGGTGGTGGACTTAGGGTCTGGAGCAGGAAAGAATTGCTATATCATTGCGCAGAAGGTGGGGGAATTAGGCCGAGTGATTGGCGTGGATATGAATGATGCGATGTTGGATTTATCGAGGAGTTATGTTGACGAGATTGCTGAAAAGATTGGATATCACAATACTAAATTTGTAAGGGCGAAGATTCAAGATTTAGCTTTGGATCTCGATGCATTGAATGAATGGATTGTTAAGAATCCGATTACGACCGTTCAACAAATGATGGATTTAGAAGTAGGGTGCGATCGGTTGCGGCGAGAAAGCCCGCTGATTGCAACGGATACGGTGGATATGGTTGTTTCTAATTGTGTATTGAATTTAGTTAAACCGGAAGATAAGCAACAGCTTTTTGCGGAAATTTTTCGGGTATTAAAACGCGGTGGACGAGCGGTGATTTCAGATATTGTTTGTGACGAATTGCCGACGCAGGCCATTATGGATGATCCAGATCTTTGGAGTGGTTGTATTTCAGGGGCATTTTTAGAAACTGAATTTGTAGAAATGTTTGAAAATGCTGGATTTTATGGAATTGAAATTTTAGTGCGACAGGAGGAACCTTGGCAGGTGATTGATGGGGTGGAGTTTCGATCGCTTACGGTGAGAGCATATAAAGGCAAGCAGGGAGAGTGTTTAGAGCGTCATCAGGCGGTAATTTATAAGGGTCCGTGGAAGTCGGTTCAGGATGATGATGGGCATACGTTGGTACGCGGGGCGAGAATGGCGGTTTGTGCGAAAACATATGATTTGTATACCGACCCAAATGGTCCATATTGTGATGCGGTAATTGGAATTGAACCATATGCAGAGGTGCCAAATGATGAGGCGAAATCATTTAGTTGTAATTTCGATAGTTTTCGGGATGCACGACAAACAAAGGGATTAGATTATCGAGTGACGATCGAGGCTCAGGCTTGTTGTTAGGGACGCAATTGATAATGAACCGATTGATCGTAATGACAAAATACCCAGAACCCGGACAAACAAAAACACGTTTAATTCCGGCTCTGGGGGTGGGTGGGGCGGCGAAACTCCATCGTAGACTAGTAATCCATACCGTGAAGACTATTGGATCATTCAATCCTGAGATTCACTATTCTGGTGGGAGCCAACGTCTAATGTATGATTGGCTAGGTGACTTTAAGTATGTTAATCAAAGTGATGGTGATTTAGGCGATCGAATGAAACAAGCATTTCAATTAGGATTTGATCAGGGCTGCGATCGCATTATAATGATTGGAACAGATTGTCCAGCGATCGATAAAGCCTTAATCGATCGGGCTTTTGTAGCATTGAACAGAAAAGATGTGATATTTGGTCCAGCGGTTGATGGGGGCTATTATCTAATTGGTTTGACAAAACAGATTCCAGAATTATTCTCGAATATTTCTTGGAGTACGACTTCAGTGTTACAGGATTCATTAGCGATCGTAAAAAAATTAAATCTAAGCTACGAATTATTGGAAATCTTGCCAGATATCGATCGGCCTGAGGATTTGCAGTATTTAAAGGCTGATAGTTGGCTAGCTAATATTGGAGTAGCTGATAAGTGATTTCTATTGTGATTCCGACATTAAATGAATCTGTTTATTTAGCGAGTACGTTGCAATCTATTTTTGATGCCAGCAGCAATCCTATTCAGATTATCGTTGTGGATGGGGGCAGTGTTGATAATACGGTTGAAATTGCTACAGAATTTGGGGTTCAGGTGTTGCTGTGCGGGCATGGCCGATCGTATCAAATGAATGCTGGTGCGGCAGTTGCAACAGGGGATATTTTGATGTTTTTGCATGGAGATACACTGGTGCCGATCGAGTTCGATCGATGGGTCGAGGAGTGGATTAATCTCTCAAAATCTCCCTTGTTAAAAGAAGATCAATCGATCGCGGGTGCATTCAATTTAAAAATAAATAGCGATCGACCGGGTTTGCGATGGGTTGAATGGGGCGTGAAAGTTCGATCGAAGTTGTTTAACTTACCCTATGGCGATCAAGCTTTGTTTTTAAAGGCGAGTACATTTCATGAATTAGGAGGATTTCCTGAATTGCCAATTATGGAAGATTTTGTATTTGTACGATCGCTTTTAAAGCACGGAAAAATCACTATTGTTCCACCAGCCGTCACCACTTCAGCAAGGCGCTGGGAACAACAAGGTATTTTTAGAACAACAATTATTAATCAGATTATGATCCTGGGGTATTACTTGGGTATCTCGCCAGACCGACTAAAACAGTGGTACCGATCGACTCGATAAATTAGCTCAATAAATTAGCTCAATAAATTAAATCGTGTAATTGAACCGCGCAATCGAAAAATCTCGCGTTACACTCAAAAGTAATTGAATTGATTTGACGTATCCTTTATTTGGGAGATAAGAGCAGCATGGGCGCAAGAAATGAAAGTCTCTATGGACGGTTTTTAGCTCCTGTGGTGGAGAACTTTTTAATCAACAAAGAAAGTCTGCGCCAGCTCGATCATCAGATTGATTGGGAAACTAACGTCCACCGTTTAACCAATCCCCAAGTCATTTATCCACACTACTACGAACGATCGGCCTTTCATGGTATCGAAAAGGGCTATCTCTGTAAGGAAGCCGCTCTGTCCTACGATCCCATTGCCCAATATGCCTTGCCACCTAATGAAACTTGGGTTCGTCAAGGCTTAATCGAGGCAATACAAGGGTTTCCAGAACGGATTCTAGACTTAGGATGCGGAACTGGAACACTAACAATGATGTTGAAAAATGCATTTTTAGGGGCTGAAGTCGTCGGTTTAGATCTATCGCCCTATATGCTAACCATAGCAGAATTAAAATCCGAAACCGAATGCTACAACATCCATTGGAGACATGCAAAAGCTGAAGCCACAGGATTACAAAGTGAATCATTTGATTTAATTACGATCGGGTTATTGCTCCATGAAATGCCGCCGGGAATTGCCGAATCTGTATTAACTGAAGCCTATCGACTATTACGCGTTGGCGGTGAAATATTGATTCTAGATGGCAATCAAAAGGTCTTGCGACAGGCTCCGTTGTTGGCTGATATTTTTGAAGAACCATTCATTCGAGACTATGCCCAATGCAGTCTAGATGCCTGGCTGGGCGCAGCGGGATTTGGAGCCGTACAAAGCTTAGATCATTGGTTAGTTCACCAAATTACTCGCGGGGTCAAAGGAGTCCGATCTCAAAACCCTGAAGAACCTTTATTTGCAGATATCGAGGCGATCGAGGAACCTTGTATGGGCTGATAGGCTAGCGTGGTAAGCTCATCTTCAGAAAAGAACTCGATGAAATTATCATGCTTAAAGCCGTACTTTTTGATTTTAATGGTGTCGTTATTAATGACGAATGGCTGCACGAAAAACTCCTCATCGAAGTCCTTTTAGATGAAAATCTTCGCGTCACTCCAGAAGAGATGCAGCAATTTGCTCCCGGACGAACCGATCGGGCTGCCCTAATTGACGCGTGCAATTTACGAGAACGGGTCCTCACCGCCGCCGCCCTAGATGGCATGATTCAGCGTAAAGCCTTGGCCTATGAGCGCGAAATCAACCAGATGGAGTCATTACCTATTTATGACAGCGTAATTGAATCGATCGAAATCCTTAGGAATGCAGGCTGTAAATTAGGGATTGTCAGCGGCGCATTACGATCGGAAATCACCTTGGTATTAGAACGATCGGGCCTAACAGATGCGTTTTACTTTATCGTGGCCGCCGATGATGTAATCGCAAGCAAACCCGAACCCGAAGGCTATTTGTTAGGCATTAAACTAATGCAAGACCTGTTCCCAGAATTAGATCTAAAGCTAAAAAATTTTCTAGCCATTGAAGACTCGTTTGTAGGCATTCAAGCTGCAAAAACCGCAGGAATTGGCGTAGTCGGCGTGGCCCATCGCTACCCATTTCATATGATGCAACGAACAGCCAGTTGGGCCGTCGATTCATTGTCAGATTTGGAATTGTCTCGGTTAATTCCATCATTAGCCGAAATCGTCCAACCCGAAGAAGATAACGCAAGTAAAGCTATTGAAGAAATCGCTAAATAAACTGAAGTTTTGGCTAAGAAATCTGGGAACCTTAAGGGCACTCTCTCTTGCATCAATATTGCACCCGATGTCTACCCAACGCATTCCTCTAGAAACCTTACAAAAAGTTCGACAGTACCTTAAAGGCATTCTAGTACTGCCCGAATCTGAAAATCGTCCCTTCACAACAGCCTTGGCGAATTCAACCCCATCTCCCGAACCGGACTCATTGGCTGCATTAGGCGATTTATTTAGAATAGGGGGGGGAATGGATGAGGGAGTCCCCAAACCCAATAATTGTGGAGACTGGTACGTCAGCGTTATGGATCCCGGTGTCGTATTCATGAAGCTACCGGGACTACACCTACGATCGGGGTACCGACTAGCAACGTATCTTTACCGCCAAGGTGAAGAGGGGGTGGGTAAAACTTGGGCCATTCCAGAAGCCATGGGCACCACCGCCAATCTAGAACAAGCGCTCTCTGCTGCTGGAACCGAAGAAGAACCTCCGAAACCGTCGGACTGTCTAGAGGATATTAGTCTAGCGATCGAAGGCGATAACAGTCCAGGGTCCTATGTGTATGCTTCGTTACTACGCCGCGAACTACAAGAGTTTGGAGCGCTCGGTAAACAGGGAATTTGGGGCAAACATACGTTGATTAGTAGAATCCCGCAACAACTCCGATGGCAATGGCGGACAGACGTGAAGGATTTATCTTCTAAAGTCAAAATTTTCCCAGATGGTCGAGCGATCGTAGAATTTTTTAGCTGCCGAGTCACGCCATCAATCGCAATTTTCCAACATCTAGATCAATACAGCGCAGGAGACAGTTCGGAAAAGAAGGGGGGAGACTATTTGCCCAAAAGCATCAATCGTCTAGTTGCGATCGGAGAACGAAAACCAAAGACATAAAATGTTTGATTACTTATTTGATTACTTAATAAATAAAATGTTTGATTACCTAATAAATTATTTGCTTAACAAATTACTCAAATCTAGTGATTTCTAGATAATTTCCTGAGAATCGCCCATTGCATTCCAGCTTAAATTACGACCCATTTCAGCGTGAGTAAGCGTGAGATTGAGGTATCGATCGGGCAAATAAGGCAGACGATCGCACCATTCGATCGCCATGATTCCCAAGGGCGCTTCTGTTCCATCCCAATAGCCTTCGAGATAGAGTTCTGCAACTTCGGGGAGCGTGAGTCGGTAGAGATCGAGGTGATAGAGCGGGACTCGACCATCATGATATTCATTCAACAGGGTAAAGGTTGGACTCTCTAGGGTTTCGACAATCCCCAATCCGACCCCAATGCCCTGGACAAGGCTCGTTTTTCCCGTTCCCAAGTCACCCGTCAAAAGCAAAACAGTGCCGGGTTTTAAGGTTTTTCCCAGTCGGACCCCAAGATCATGAGTCGCTTGGAGATTGGGCAGATTAAGGTGATTCATGACTTCTGCTCAAGTTTCATGGCAGCATACCAACGCAACAGCACTTTCGCTAACCGATCGGGATTATGACGCACAAATCCTTCACTGTCTTCTTCCATCACATCCGCTCGAATAATCCGTCGGCCCAAGCTTGTCACCCGATCGGTATCGAGAACAACGGGAATTGAACCTTCTTTTGCATAATTTTCAATCGACGACTTCGAGGGCGGACGGCGCTGGACTAACACTGCATCAAATAACGGAAAGCCAGAAATTTCATCGATCGCCTCAATATGATCCGCGACGGTGTATCCATCGGTTTCGCCCGGTTGAGTCATGACATTGGAGACATATACACAGGGAACTTGGGTCGCAGCGATCGCTTCACGAATTTCAGGAACCAGCAAATTAGGGACAATGCTCGTGTAGAGACTGCCCGGTCCAATGATAATGAAATCCGCATTACGAATGGCTTGGATGGCCTTGGGTAATGCGGGAGGATTAGCAGGAGTACAGCCGATTTTGACGATTTTGCCCCGCGCTTCAGGAATTTGAGATTCACCCTCAATCCGGCGACCGTCTTCGAGTTCAACCCAGAGGCGCACGTCGCTGAGAGTGGCCGGAAACACTTCACCCTTAATCGCTAGCACTTTTGAACTCGCTTCCACCGCCCGCTCTAGATCTCCACTCACTTCGCTGAGAGCCGTCAAGAAGAGATTGCCAAAGCTATGACCAACCAAGCCATCTCCCGCTTGAAATCGATATTGGAATAGTTCAGTAATCAATTTTTCTTCGTCTGCCAACGCCGCCAAACAGTTGCGAATGTCACCGGGCGGCAACACCCCAATTTCTCGACGTAATCGCCCAGAGGATCCACCATCATCGGCCACGGTTACGATCGCAACCAAATTTGTACTGAGCACTTTGAGTCCACGCAGCAACGTACTCAGTCCAGTTCCGCCGCCAATCACGACAATTCTTGGGCCTCGATTCAAGCGCCGATGATCCCAAATCATATCGACTAGGCGTTGGTCATGATCAGGAATTAACACTTCGGTAATGGAATTAAAGGTGCGGGTTTGCCCCAGCCACACTAACGCCATGCCCGTCAAAATCACCATGGGACCACTGACGTAATTCGGCACCGTGCGTGCGACATATTCCAAAAGATCACTAGAAAGCTGAGTGATGTAAAAAATCGGGGTGAGCTTCACCCAAATCGCAAAGCCCAACGAAATCATCAGAACCCCGCCCGCACTAATCAACATCCATCGCTTCATGGACATTCCAGGAGTCATCCATTTCATCCATTTGCCAACGCCATCCGGAAGCATCATCATCCAGTGAGGCGATGCTGCTTGGCGCGATCGGAACTGACGCACCGATCGGAACCGACGAGCGGATCGAATGGCTAGTTTAAAGGAACGATGGGCTGTCATGCTTTTAGTTAACCGGATAAATAATTTCCTGCTCAATGCCTTACTTAGGCACAATAAAATAATCAGTAATACTGAGAAGAATAACGTAGGTTCTTGTTTCTGCAAGTATTCCCTCAAAGAAAACACTAGAACTTAAAATAGATAATAAGCAGATAACGATAGTCGGATTTACTGAAGCATGTAGATTAGGTTTTGTGAAATGACACCGTCCGTATCATCATCTGAAACGTCATCTCTAGAACCGTTAGCGCCACCGTTAGTGGAACTGAGAAATATATCCAAATCATTTGGATCGCAAAAAGTTTTAGATGGCATTAGCTTAAAAATTTATCCCGGCGAAGCGATCGCGATTATTGGACCATCCGGAACCGGGAAATCGACGGTGCTTCGGGTGATTGCGGGCTTGGTGGCGGCTGATGCAGGGGAGATTTTTGTCCGGGGAAAACTGCGTCAAGGATTGGCCGAAGATAATTTGGCCAGCAGCGGAATTGGCATGGTATTTCAGCAGGCGGCGCTGTTTGATTCCTTGACGGTGGAAGAGAATGTGGGCTTCTTGCTCTATCAACATTCAACCTTGAACCGAGCAGAAATACAGGCATTAGTCAGCCAATGTTTAAAGACTGTGGGATTGCCAAATATTGGCAACAAGTATCCAGCAGAATTATCGGGAGGAATGCGCAAGCGGGTCAGTTTTGCACGGGCAATTTTGGAAAATCCCCAAAACCCTGACGATACGCCAAATGTATTGTTGTACGATGAACCGACAGCGGGATTGGATCCGATCGCCTCCACTATCATTGAAGATTTAGTCTGTGAGGTGCGTCAAAAGGCTGGACGAGGGCGCAGTTCAATAATGGTAACGCATCAGGAAAGTACAATTCGACGAACAGCGGAACGCGTGTTGTTTTTATACGACGGTAAGGTACGGTGGGATCGCCCGATCGCCGAGATTGATACGACAACTAATCCGTTGGTGCGTCAATTTTTTGAGGGCAGCGTGACTGGACCGATTCGGGTTTTGGATTAGTTGAGGCTTAAATTTTTAAGTTTGGACGTTTACCAGATATTTTTCCAAATTAAAGTAGAGGTTAAGTTATGGGGACAAGGCTAGGACGGGAAGGGGTGTTAGGACTATTTATTTTGGGTGGATTGGGGGCATTGGGAGCAAGTGTGCTGTGGCTGCGGGGCATCGCCTTTGGACAGTCTGGCTATGAAGTGGTGGTGCAATTCAAAGATACATCGGGGCTGTCTCAGGGTTCCGTTGTGCGCTATCGGGGCAGCACTGTGGGTAGTGTACGAAGCGTAACCTTTGGTGACGACGGCGTGAAGGTGAAGGTGCGGATTGATCAACCGGAGTTGCGGGTGCCAAAAAATTCGCTTTTTAATGTAAATCAATCTAGCTTTTTAGGCGCAAGTAGTTTGGATATTGTGCCGCCGGATGGTGGAATCAATACAGCAACTAAACCTCGGGATGGCAAATGCGATCGGGCAGTAATCATCTGTGAGGGTGCAGAGGTGAGAGGCTCGATTGGGGTGAGTACGGAGGCGTTGTTAAAGGAAAGTGTGAAATTCACAACGGCCTACAGTAGCCCTGCGTTTGTGGGAAATTTAATCGCATTGACGAAAAGTTCTAATGCGGCGGCGTTGGAAGTGGCAAAGGTTAGCAAGGAATTTGGGCTTTTGGCGCAGACGAGTCGTCAGGAGTTGCGATCGGTGTCAGGGGCAACTGCTGCGACGATGCAAAATTTTTCTACTACGGCTCAGTCGCTAACCCAAACCTCAAACAGGGCTAATCTGACCCTTGCTCAAGTGAGTGGGCTGGTGAATGAAAACCGATCGCTGTTAGTGGGGACATTAGAGAATCTAAATCAAAGCAGTGGATCGTTGAAAGTAGCGGTTACCAAAATGGGTCCGGCGATCGATCGAGTGACGAGCGGGCAATTGCTACAAAACTTAGAAACCCTGGCGGCAAATGCGGCGATCGCATCCGTTAATTTACGAGATGCATCGAAAGCCGTGAATGACCCAACTAATGTATTAATGCTTCAGCAGACCTTGGATTCGGCGCGGGCGACTTTTCAAAATACGCAAAAGATAACTACGGATTTAGACGATTTGATGGGCGATCCAAAATTGCGGGAAAATTTGCGGAATCTAATTAATGGGTTGAGTAAGTTGGTGTCGAGTTCACAGCAAGTAGAACAGCGGGCTAATGTGGCTCAGCAGTTGGAACCCTTGGTAATTCAGGCGCAGCAGAGAGAATTAGCTCGATCGACCGGACAAGTTGAATCTCTGCCAGAAGCCTCTCCGATTGTGCCTGAGGAAGGGTTGGGTAAATGAACCCAATAGCTGGTTTGACGAGACAAGAGAATAGCATTTTATAATCGATGGGTATTTTTAGCTTCTTGAGGGGAGCTGGATGCGGGACCGATCGCCTTTTAGAGATGACTAATAGACATGAGTAAGCCAACGCTTTCGCCCACCCATTATGAATTATTAGAAGTATCCGCCACGGCCACGGGAGATGAGATCAAGCAATCTTTTCGACGATTGGCAAAGCTTTTTCATCCCGATCGCCACAGCAACAGCACCCAACAAAGCCAAGTTCTGGAAAAATTTCAAGTCCTCAGCGCCGCCTACGAAGTCCTTAGCGACAGCCATCAACGTCGGGTTTACGATCAAATGTTGCGCTATGGTCCAGGGCAACGCACCGAAACCCGCACCGATCGTACCGAAGCCGCCCGACAACAGTACAATGCCAGACGCAAACAGGAAACCGCAGAACCCGACGACCTTCTAGAACAATGGATGAAACAAGTTTATAAACCTGTCGTGAGGCTGATGGGCGAGATACTAAAACCCCTCCGATCGCAGATTAAGGCACTGTCAGCGGATCCGTTTGATGATGAGCTAATGGATGCGTTCATGGCCTATATCGAAGACTGTCGAACCAAAATCGATAAGTCTCAAATGGTGGCCTGTACTGTGCCCAATCCTCCGATCGCTGCCGCAGTCTCCGCAAATCTTTATTACTGTATGCACCAATTGGCCGACGCGCTGAACGAGTTAGACTTCTTCACCCAAAACTATGACGAAACCTACCTCCATGACGGCATAGAAATGTTCCGAATTGCCGAGGACTTGAGAAAAGAAGCTATGAGTGGGGCAAGAAGCTTGAAGGAACAGTACTAATTTTACTCAGCTCGAAATTTACCAGTATCAAAAGTATCAAAGGGTACATAACTGTCAAGAGAATTCATAAAGACAGTGTAAAAAGTGTCTACGCATACTTTGCATTTTCTTAGGTTAATGCTAGGTTAAGTGTAGTTTAAGTCCATACATTTCAATTCTTCCAGTAAAGGAAAGCTTTTTTGATGGAGTAAAAACTGGAGACTGGGTTCCGATCGGAAGCCAACATGCCTTCAGTGAAGCAACATTGCCACTATTTTCAAGCAGGAGCGTCTGTCAAGATGTCGGATCAATCGAACTTTTTCAATCCTCGTAGCCGTTATCGCGGTCACTTTAAACCCGAAAATTTGGCCTTTAATGCCAATCTTCAAGAATTTGCGGGTCGGGTGATGACAATCTCAAACCTTGAGACAGGTGGTAAGATTTCTCCCGAAGATTCTTATCAAGAGATTAAAGCCCTCTGGAAAGACTTGAAGCGAACTAAGAAAAGTTTAGGTATTGGTCAGACAAGTCCCCATTTTGGAGATGCTGAGGCGGGTTAAGAACTGGGGGAAATTAAATTCCATAGTTAACCGAGGTCGGTTCTTACTATCAAAATATCCTTCCAGAGTTTTAAGTTCTGGAGGGATTTTTAATATTTTTAACTTTAGGGGGCCGCGATCGCGGTTTTGCCTAGAACATTTTCGTAATAGCGAGAGAGTTGTTGAGTAGCGGCGCTCCAGTTCCAACGCTCTGATTCTTGGCGGGCATTTTGGCGGAGTTGCGATCGTTGTTGCGGGTTGGCTAAGAGTTGTTGGGTAGCTGCGATCGCGCTCAATTCATCCTGCGGATCGAAAAGATACCCATTTTTACCCGGTGTTACAATGTCAGGGATTCCGCCAGAATTTGCCGCAACCACCGGACAGCCCGCAGCCATCGCTTCCAGCAAAACCAATCCTAAGGTTTCAGTACGAGACGGAAAAATAAAGACATCTGCCGAAGCATAGGCCGAACCCAATTCTTTCCCAGCCAAATATCCAATAAAATTAGTTTTCGTTCCCGCAAAATATTTTTCGAGATTTTCGCGATTTGGTCCATCCCCAACTAGAGCAAGACGAGCGTTAGGAATAGCTTGCAAGATTGGTTTTATTCGATGGATTTCTTTTTCAGCCCCCAAACGACCGACATACAGAAGCAATGGATCCTCGGGATGGCCTTGAGTTAGGCGCGATCGCATGTCCGGGCTTTCTAAGCGGGGATGAAACGTTTCCGTATCTACTCCACGCTGCCATAAATCAGTGTGATGGATACCATGGTCGGTAAGGGTTTGAACCATCGCGCTGGAGGTACAGAGGTTAAGACGGGCACGATTATGAGCTTGACGGAGCAAAAACCAGAGCAGACCTTCTAAGTTGCCCAGCCCATAGTATTCCAAATATTTAGGCAGATGCGTATGGTACGAGGCGACGAGGGGAATGTTCAGTTTTTGGGCGTAATAGATGCCGCCAAGTCCCAAAATGGCTGGATTGACGACGTGAATTAGGTCTGGTTTAAAACGGTTTAGCTCCCGCCGAAGGGCTGGACTGGGGAAGGCCATCTTAAGTTCGGGATACCAGGGAAGCGGAAGACCAGACACACCATAGACGATCGCGCCTTTATATTCAGTAAGTCCACCGTCTGGGGAAAAAATTAAGACTTGATGGCCTTGGCGTTGAAGATGCTCGACGGTATGTTTGAGGCGGGTAACGATGCCGTCTACTTTGGGCAGAAAGGTTTCGGTAAAGAGGGCGATTCTCATGTTGAGTATTTAATTGAGAATTTTAGAGTCTAGAGTTTAAATAGAAAATAGTTCGGGGCGATCGTGCTTGAACCATGCTTGAAGACAATACAACGCGAAACAAGGGAAGGATTTCATGACTTTAAAATAGGTTAAAGAGAGAGAATGTTACCTCTCTCCCTCATAAGTCTAGCTATGCATCTATTTTCAAACTATTTCCACTTAACACGAGGCATGATTTCGTTCAAGTCAGCGCGATGTTTGTATTTGGTCGCAAAGTTAAGTAAAGAATCTAATAGTGAATCTGAGAGTAAATGCGGCTGTAGGCCAAGATCTAATAGATTGGTGTTTTTGGCGTTGAAATAATGCTCTTCTTTTTCAACACGAGGATTTTCGATGTGTTGGATTTCGACCTTGAGACCAATAGATTCACTAGCTTTTTGAACTTGCTTCGCCAAGTCGCCGACGTTAAACATTTCGGTGAATTGATTGAATACGCGGAATTCACCCGGATCGGCTGGTTTTTCGATCGCCAACTCAACACATCGCACCGTATCCCGAATGTCTAAGAACGCACGGGTTTGTCCGCCGGATCCATACACCGTCAACGGATGGCCGACTGCGGCTTGAATGCAAAAACGATTGAGTGCGGTGCCATAAACTCCGTCGTAGTCTAGACGGTTGATCAGCACCTCATCCATCCCCGTTTCTTCAGTGAGAACACCGTAAACGACCCCTTGATTCAAGTCTGTCGCCCGCAATCCCCAGACTCGACAGGCAAAGTGGATGTTGTGAGAGTCGTGGACTTTGCTCAGGTGATAGAAGGAGCCAGGTTGTTTCGGATAGGGCAGCGTATCTTTACGTCCATTGTGTTCAATGGTGATGTAGCCTTCTTCGATGTCAATGTTTGGGGTGCCATATTCGCCCATCGTACCCAATTTGACCAAGTGACAATCTGGGAAGTTCTCTTTAATCGCGTAGAGAATATTCAGGTTTCCAATGACATTATTGCTTTGGGTCAGGACCGCATGTTCCCGATCGATCATCGAGAAGGGGGCCGATCGTTGTTCGCCAAAATGAACAATTACGTCAGGCTGGAATGCAAGAAGCGATTTCAGTAAAAAGTCGTAGTTGCAAATATCTCCGATAAACAGATCAATAGCCTTACCTGTCAGGTCTTTCCAGCGTTGAATCCGTTGCTGAATCGGAGCGATCGGGGTCAAGGTCGAAATCTGTAGCTCGTTGTCCCAGTGCCGACGAACAAGGCTATCGAGAATGCCAACTTGGTGGCCCCGATTTGCAAGGTGTAATGCTGTTGCCCATCCACAGTAGCCATCGCCACCAATTACTAAGACTTTCATTTATATTTTCTGAAGCTTACTGGTACTTTTGCCAAATTTACCAGGTTTGTGACCTGAGCGCTATCGCTGACGTGGAGAGAAAAGGCCGCTGATTAAGGCGAACAGTTGAGTTTGGTAAAAAAGACTTTAAAAGAACATTGTTTTGGAATTTTAGAATCAGGTAAAGGGAAGATCTTTAGAGATTTACGCCTTCTGGCTGATCTTTAAGACGGAGATGATCGGAAGGCAAACCCTGTGGGATGAATAACTAAGTGAGCAAATTCGCCATATCTGTGGATTTGTGTCAGGGATCGTTCGATTTCTGCTCCTATTATCTGGGTCTTGTCTATTTGGAGAGGAGTTATCTAGATCGCATGGCTAGGATTAATTCAAGATTTAATCTTGGTTAAAATCAGTTTCTGTATTTCTACATGAACGACTTTCGCTGGTTGTGTGTTTCTTCTATTTGGTTTCATGATTGGTTTCATGATCAATTGAGAAGATTGGCTAATGTATTAAAAATCCCTATTAAAAAGCTCCCAAGGTTAAAATCTTAGGAGCTTTTTAGTGTGGGCTTTTCAACACCCTGACATCAGATGATCTGAGGAAAAATTTCTAGTCCATCCATTCCGTGTGAAAGACACCGGGCTTGTCAATACGTTCGTAGGTGTGTGCCCCGAAGAAGTCGCGTTGGGCTTGGGTGACGTTTTGGGGAAGACGATCGCGACGATAGCTATCGAAGTAATCAAGAGACGCGCTGAAAGCTGGAACAGCAATACCCGATCGGGCCGCCTCCATAATCACGGCTCGCCATGCAGTTTGACGACTCATGACCGTATCGCGAAACTCAGGAGCCAACAACAGATTGGCAAGTAGAGGATCAGTGCTGAATGCGGCCCGGATTTTATCTAGGAAGCCCGCACGAATGATGCAACCGCCTTTCCAAATTCGAGAACATTCTGCCAAGTCTAAAGTAAACCCATATGACTTAGATGCTGCACTGAGCAACGCCATTCCCTGGGCATAAGAACAGATTTTGGAGCAATACAGCGCGTCACGGACTTGGTTGATAAATTGGGCACGATCGCCCTCAAAAGTGACATTTGGACCCGAAATCAACTTAGCCGCTTCGACTCTCTCCAGTTTAATGGAAGACAAGATTCGAGCATTCACCGCTGCCGTGATTGTGGGGATCGCAACTCCAAGTTCTAGCGCATCATTCACCGTCCAGCGTCCGGTCCCTTTTTGGCCCGCAGCATCCATGATCACTTCGACCAGCGCTTTCCCTGAATCGTCGTCTTTTTTGCGGAATATATCTGCTGTGATTTCGATCAGATAAGAGTTCAGCTCTTCCGTTTTGTTCCATTCGGTGAACGTTTGGGCGATTTCGTCCCCATTTAAGCCGACCACATTTTTAAGCAAGTCATAGGCTTCTGCAATGAGCTGCATATCACCATATTCAATCCCGTTATGGATCATTTTGACGTAGTGACCAGCACCGCCGGGACCGATGTAAGTGACGCAAGGTCCATCGTCTACCTGAGCCGCTATCTTGGTCAAAATGGGTTCTAAGTATTTATAGGCCGTTAAGGTACCACCGGGCATGAGGCTCGGACCATTTAGGGCACCTTCTTCGCCGCCACTCACGCCCATACCAATGAAGGTAAACTTGGAGCCTTCTAGATCTGCGGCACGGCGAGCAGTATCCGTAAATAACGAGTTGCCGCCGTCAATTAAAATATCGCCTTCATCAAGGAGTGGTTTGAGTTGCTCTATTACCGCATCAACGGGAGCACCTGCTTTGACCATAATGAGAATTTTACGGGGGCGTTCTAGGAGACCCACAAATTCTTCAAGGGTGTAGCCAGCTTTAACGTTTTTCCCAACGGCGCGGGTTTTCATGAATTCGTCAGTTTTTTCACGGCTGCGATTGTAGACAGCGATCGGAAAACCATTGCGTTCCACATTGAGGGCTAAGTTTTCGCCCATGACGGCCAATCCAATCACACCAAAGCTTTGAGTCATAAGTTTTATGTTGTAGTTCAGATCTAGAGAACGATCGTCGTTTATACAATCAGGGTAGCCTGTCGCTTTAAAAGCGGCTTAAAACAGACTAAAAGCTTTTGGGATCAGCCGGGTTTCGATCGGAAAGTCCCCCTTGGCTGTTATGGTTTTGTCCTTCAGGATGAAGGGTAATGACTTAGTTTTGAGCTTAGTTTTTTGAGCTTAGTTTTTTAAATTGTGGAGGCGCGGTGCTTATGCTGACCTATGTTTTGGCTCTAGTGGTAGTTCTGGCAAGTTTAGGCTTGTACAGTACAACGTTTGTCATACCCGAAGTGTCACGGAAAAACGATCTCGTCTGGAGTGGAGTGGGATTATTTTATGGGCTGGTGCTGTGGGTCTGTGCGGGCCGGATTACGGGGGGAGTGCTGCTGGGTCAGATGGCGAGTGTGGCGTTAATGGGCTGGCTGGGTTGGCAGATGGTCGAAAACCGCTGGAATTCAGTTCCGGAAGCTGAGCGTGTGAGTTCGGGGAAGGTTGCGGGCTGGCGCAGTAGTTTAGTGGAGTTAGGTCGATCGGATACAGCGGTAAAGCTAAAGAACCAGGCGCAAGACGCTATTAGTAAAGCGCAAGAGAAAGTGCAGGATTTGGGCGTTACGGTGGAAACGGGGGCGAAATCTGCGGCAAAGGCGACGACTAACGCGACATCTAATGCGGCGGCTGAGGTGACAGAATTGTTGAAGCGGGCGGATGTTCCGTTAAAACCGGAAGATTTTGGCAATCCCCCCAAGGTTCTTGTGAATACGACAGCGACTAAGCCTTCGATGAAGTCGTTTTCAACCCCGGTTTCTAAAAATCCGTTCGGTGGATTATTCGATCGGGCGATGGGGTTGGTCAGTGGGCTGAATACTTCAAAGAAGACAGAGCCAAAAGAAGTGTATGTGCGGAAAGAGTTCCGCGATCGCAGTTCTGAGACACCTACATCATCTATGGAAACTTCTAAGGCAGTATCTGAGGCCGCGATCGATGATGATTTTGATTTTGGGGATACGGATACAGTGGTAAAAGATGTCGTGGAACTGACGGTGGTGGTGTCTACCGATGAGATGACGGTGATGGCCTCTACGACCGATCCAGCCGTAATCAGTGAGGTTTTAGAGGAGAAAACGATCGAATCAGGAGAATCCGTCAGGGAAATTGAGAATGAAAATTGAGACTTGAGAATTTAAAACGCGATCTTCCAAGACCAATCTGAGAAGGTCGCTTTTTTATTTTGAGATGTTCGATGATTCTGGGATGGGACGAGCGAGATCTCGTACCGATCGTCGGCGTACTCTTAGCCAGTCTAAAAATAATTCATGAAACAAGGGATACCGCGATCGGGTACTTTGCTCCCATTGTTCAATCCATTGGGAAATCACTTGGGTGTGGGCGAAATCGCTGAGGGGCAGTGTTAGAAGCTGGGGGAGTGATATTTTTGATCGGATCGCCAGACTTAGGAGGCTTCCCAAATGCGGTGCGAGTTCACCCACTAACGTCGCATTGGTCAATTGGCCATTACTTTTCAGCTTTAGGTCATACCAAAGATTCCCTGAGGCGGTTTGGCCCGCGATCGATATAAGCCGATGGTTTTTCTGGGGCACTGGTCCAATCCAGAAACTGGGGAGGCGGATGAGTCGTCCAACAGAAACTGAGCGCGTTGATTTCCAAGGTTGCAAAATGGCTTGGACTTCCGTGACAGCGATCGCGTCACAATTTGCCGTTAAGCCATCGATCGGTGTGGTCCGATTCGCAGCTCCGACCAACTTCAGCCGATGAGAACGCAGAGATTTTGAACTCAACGATCGAAGTCCTAATCGATTGGGATCCAGTCGTTCAGAGGGC
The DNA here is from genome assembly GCA_025351345.1 of Synechococcales cyanobacterium GL140_1_metabat_312. Taxonomy (GTDB): domain Bacteria; phylum Cyanobacteriota; class Cyanobacteriia; order Leptolyngbyales; family Leptolyngbyaceae; genus JAAFJU01. The sequence continues at coordinate 51,333 of JANXWB010000011.1, read as the reverse complement.
GTGGCTAGAATAATCTCATCCACTTCAAGAATTTGAGGGACGTGAACGCTTTGGCGATGAAGAGAGCGATCTAGGGTCAGACGTTGAATTAACCCGACAGTTTGAACCGATTCAATCCGTGTTTTAGTTAATATCTGAATGCCGGATGCTTCTAAGACCATTTGAATCTGAATGGATCCATCGGGATCGACTTGAGGCAATAGTTGTGGTGTTGGGATAATTAGGGTTACGGTTGAACCCCGCGATCGCAGTGCCATAGCTAACTCAACTGCGACGATCGTATCCCCAAAAATTGCTACTCGATCGGGTGCAGATTTGCGGTTGATAAAGTCTTCTGGCCTTCCACAAGTAATTCCCCAGAGCGCAACAGGAATACGACGATTAGGGTGCAAGGTTGCCACATAAGAACTCGATCGTAAGAGGCGATCGCCCACCTGAAATCCAGCTTTTGGGTGTTCAATCCAAGTCCCAGTTGCGGCCAAATAATCTACGCCCTGAATTTGTAATGCTTCTGGAGTTAGGGGTTTGGATTCATCAGAAATCGCAAGAGCATTAAGTTGGGTCGAAAGTTCTGTCACAAGCTCCGTTGAGTCAATGGCCAACCAATGTCGCCAGGCGATCGTGGTTTCAGGTCGTTCCCCTTGTTCTACAAGCGCCACCCTTGCCCCCAGTTGTCTAGCGCGCAACGCCATCCGACAGCCCAACTCGGTCGCGCCAATAATCACTAAATCATATTCAATTAGCATGATGTTATTTCAGTCAGTTCTACCATCTCGGCCAATTCCACTCTCAAAGCGGTGACTAAGGTTTGATTTTCAGCCACAGTCCGCAACGCAACGCGAAAGAACCGATCGCCTAATTCGGGGAAACTCATACAATCTCGGATATAAATTCGATGATTTCGCAAAAGCCTGATTTGTAATTCCATCACCGAATAGTTCAATCGGATGAGTAAAAAGTTAACGGTCCCTTCGTAGATTTGCAACCCAGAAATCGATCGTAATCCATCCACAAATAGCGGTTTTGCCTCCGCCAACCAAGCATAGGTCTTTGCTTGAAATGCCTGATCTTGCAGCACCACCTCACCCACCTTCGCCGCCAACGTATTCACCGACCAAGGATCGCGCCATTGCTGCCATCGGGTCAATCGATCGGGATGAGCAATTGCATACCCTAGCCGCAGTCCCGGAATTGCATAAAACTTCGTCAACGATCGCACCACGACAAGCTGTGGATAATCCTGAATCCAAGGAATCACACTTTGAGACTGCGACTCTGGCAAAAAATCCATAAACGCTTCATCCACCACCACCAAACTGTAGTGAGGATTGTCCAAGATTTCCGAGCGCAAGATTGCCGCCGTAGCCCATTGTCCCGTGGGATTGTGGGGATTATTAATTAAGATGCCATTATTTTGCTTCAGTGCTGTGGGCGCGCTTAACGATCGCGGTAATCCATTGGTGGGCAATAAACTCTGGCTAAAATCTTGAAGTGGAACGCGGGTCACTCGGGCAGCAAAAGCGGCTAGCGCACGATCGTAATCGGCAAATCCCGGTGTTAGTAAATATGTCTTCTTGAGTTCGGCGAGTTCCCGACAAGCCCAAGTCAGCAATTCAGCCGCGCCGTTTCCAGGAAGAATCCAATGGGGATCAATATGGTGATGGGCTGCGATCGCTACTTTTAAGGCTGAATAATCTGGATCCGGGTAGGCCGTCAGCGCGTCGATAGATTGAGTCAAAACGTCGATCGCGCTATTTGGTATTCCCAAAGGATTAATGCTGGCAGAAAAGTCAAGCAACGCATTAGGGGAACAGTCGGCAATTTCCGCTGCCCAGCTTAAATTCCCCCCATGCGTCGGTCGTTTCAAAGTCAGTTCTCAGGATAAATCAGGATTGGTTGACCAGGATTGGTTAAGGTAAGTTAAAAGGCTACTTAAGCCAATATCTTTTCAGCAAGGCTTATGCTTTATTAGGCGCAACTTTATCCTTAAAGGCCTTCCCTGCCGAGAAGGCTGGAACCGTCGTTTGAGGAATCACCATTTTTTCGTTGGTTTTAGGATTGCGTCCTTCCCGAGCCATACGGACCCGAGGCTCGAAGGAACCAAAGCCCACAAGGGTTACTTTGTTATCGCTCGAAACGGCTTCCATAATGGATTCAATGGTGGCTGAGATGATGGCATCTGCTTCTTTTTTGGTGATGTTGGCCTTTTCTGCCACTACATCGACTAGTTCGCCTTTATTCATGGGTTGTCTCCTGGGATGACACGGTAAGAGTTAGAAGACCCAATTCTATGTCTATTTTTTCCAAACCGAACGCTGAAACACTGATTTTATATAGATTTCTTTGCAAATTTCACCTAAACGATCGGCTAGATCCAAATTTCTAAGTGATTAACGGCTATTCTCGCAGTCATTTCCCAGTCATATTGACTGTGCTTCTAGCTAGTTCTGCTCCATTAGGAAGCTAGAGAACCCGATCGCATTTGGGCCAAAATTTCCCGGAGTTCCATCGGATCAACGTAATACGTCTGATTACAAAAATGACAGGTTGCCTCCGCTGTCTCCTGCTGAGAAATCATATCGGCCAAATCTGACTCTCCCAACAATGGAATCGCTGCCGTTACCCGATCGCGAGTACAGGGACAATGAAAACGCACAGGCTGCACATCTGGAAAAATATTCAGCCCCAAATCGCCCAGCAACTCCTCAAAAATGATTGGCAGGGTTTTGCCCGATCGTAGCAAGCTCGAAAACGACTGTAACCCTGAGATTCGGGATTCCAACAAACTGACTAACGCTTCATCAATGGACGCTTTCGGCATAATCTGAATCAGCAATCCACCCGCCGCTTCCACTGATTTTTCCTCTACAAACACACCCAACATCAACGCAGACGGGGTTTGTTCTGAAGTGGCGAGGTAGTAGGTCAAATCTTCGCCAATTTCACCCGAAATCAATTCGGTGGTACTGGAATGCGGTTGACCGTAGCCAATATCCCGAAGCACATTTAGATAGCCAACGTTTCCGATCGCACCGCCCACATCCAGCTTGCCTTGCAGGTTCAGCGGCAATTCTATAGTGTGATCATCCACATAGCCCCGCACAGTCCCATTTAATCCCGCATCCACATACAACCCTTTCATGGGTCCATTGCCCTTCACCCTTAACGTCACCCGAGCTTGAGGCTGCTTCATACTAGACGCGAGCAACAATGCCCCAGCCATGCTGCGTCCGAGAGCCGCTGTTGCCACATAGGAAAGGCCGTGGCGCTCCCTAGCTTCCTGGGTGAGCTGAGTCGTAATCACGCCCACTGCCCGAATTCCGTTGTCCGCTGCCGTGGCGCGAATAAGCTGGTCTGCCATAGCTGTTCTTTACCGTTCTTTACACATCTGGTTACATTTTAGGGCGGCTTTCGTCACACAAGCGATTATTTCTGCAAGACTCGGTACACTTTGATCGAATGGGATCATGGTTAAAGCGTTCAATTCACCAATTCACTTTAAATTAGTCACTAGGAAAATTTTCATGCTGGGAACCTTTCAACACAGCCATCTCCGGATTGAAGTCGATGCAGAATGCGATCGTTTAAAAGCCTGTTTTACGGATCCAAAACTATTAAAAAAATGGCTCACCTTTCAGCGGTTTCCAGCCGATTTGCCTGAGACCTTAGCGGTGGGTAATCAGTTTTTGAGTTTGGCGGGTGGGGCAGTTCCGGTGAGCCATGAAGTAGAGCTACTGGAAGGCAATCGGATCCGGTTCACGTTAAGTCAAGGGATTGATGGATTCCATGAATGGGCGTGGGGCGACGGTTGGGTTCAGTCTCGGATTGAAGGCGTGTCTTGGCTACCGATTAATGTGGGACAAAGTTTAAGTTTGCTCTGCCTGAAACACTTTTTAAACCAACCTATCGAAGCATAGGATGATTGGGTACAGAATCCGATTATCACTATGCTCTAATTCGACGATCGGTCGCACCATGCCGATGGCACTAACTGCGTAACTCGACTTGAAAGCGATCGACCAAAACGTCCCGAATTTCCTGCTGAATTGGATCCACATCGCCATCGGTCAAGGTCCGATCGATCGTCCGGTAGACCATGCGGAAGGCGAGGCTGCGTTTGCCCTCTGGAACACCTTTCCCTTTGTATTCATCAAACAGTTCAACGGAATCGAGTAGTTTTCCACCCGCTCTTCGCATGGCTCGCTCTAGTTCAGCCACGGAGGTAGTGGTTTTGACGAAGAAGGCAAGATCCCGATCGCTGGCGGGATAGGTCGAGAACGGCGCATAAATCGGTACCATCCCACCATCGGCATCGAAGTGCTTATAAATCAGATCTAGGTCAAACTCAAAGGTGACAACGCCGTCTGGCAATCCGCGATCTTGCGCAAACTGTGGATGCAATTGGCCCAAGGTGCCCAGTCGTTCGCCTTTGAGCCAAAGTGATGCGGTGCGTCCGGGATGAAGCTTGGTGGTGTCGCGACTGTCCGGCTGATATTCAACGGGCAAACTCAATTGATCAAAGACGGAATCCAGCAAGCCTTTAGCCTCATACCAGTTCAAGGGAGACTCTTTTCCACTGCTCGGCCAGCGTCCACGGGATATATCGCCGCCCATGATGCCGCCCACGACTTCGGCTTCACCAAATCCTTCTTCGTCTTGGAAGAAAATATGGCCAATGTCAAAGCCATTCAGTGCGCCGTTGCCCTGTTCCCAGTTGAATTGGAAGGCATCGATCGCACCGTCCATCAAGTTAGTCCGCAGTGCAGAATATTCTACTAACAGCGGATTACTGAGAATAACTTCCCGATCGTTCCCACATTTATTTAGGGAATAGTGCATAAGTTCAGTCAATCCGGCTCCACGCAGGGCCGATCGTAAACGACGCAACACGGCTTGTTCGAGGGATAATGCCCCGGCTTCTCCTTTTTCAGGCAGTGTGTCGCAGAAGTTGTTGAAGCCGTACATCCGGGCGACTTCTTCAATTAGGTCAATTTCCCGCTCCAAATCCCGGTATCGGTAGGCGGGCACCGTAACCGTCCATTCACCTTTACGAGTCGGAGTCACCACGCAATTGAGCAATCGCAGCGCTTTTTCGACTTCCGCCCCTTCCAGTTCACCTAGATCATCATCATCTCGTTCGACCAAACCCAACACTTGCTGGACTCGGGATAATCGTAAATCGATGGTGCGGGTCAAAGTTTCAGGCCGATGATCCTCGATCGCTTGCGCCGCCACTTGTCCGCCTGCCAATTCCAAAATAAGCTGTACAGCGCGTTGGTGAGCGAGTTCTAGTTCAGCATGGTTCACTCCTCGTTCATACCGGGCCGAAGCTTCCGATCGTAACCCTTGACTACGGGACGATCGGCGCGTAACTGCGGCATCAAAAATCGCAGCTTCCAACACCAGATTACGGGTTCCATCAAAGACTTCGGTCTCGCTACCGCCCATAACTCCAGCAAGGGCGATCGGATTATTATTGGCGGTGATGTAATGGGTTTGATCGGTGGCCGTTCGGATTTGGCCATCCAAAGTTTTGAGCGTTTCTCCCACATCCGCCAACCGAGTTCCCAATACGATCGGTGCAGTGCCCGCCACCTGAGCCAAGCGATCGCCATCAAAGGCATGAAGCGGCTGTCCCCACTCCAACATCACATAGTTGGTCACATCCACAATGTTGCTGATGGGCCGCACTCCAGCGGATTGCAATCGTCGCTGTAACCACAGAGGGGAATCCATCACCTGAACGCCATCGATCGCCGTGACTATGTAAGTTGGACAAGCGGCAGAGTTAGTTAAATGAATTGACAACCGATCGGACTCTGGCGACACGACAGAAGTAGTCTCGGGCATTTTCAACCTTGCACCCGTCAACGCTGCAATCTCACGGGCAATGCCAATCATGCTCAAGGCATCCGCACGGTTCGCGGTCGAACTCAAGTCTAAAATCACCTCGTCAAGGCCCAGCAAAGGTCCAGCATCAAGTCCAGGTTCAAGCGTTGTCATGGTCTCGTCAAAAATATGAATCCCATCGGAATCCTTAGTCAGCCCCACCTCGGACAGCGAACAAATCATTCCGTTGGATGGCTCACCCCGTAATTTGGCGGGCCTGATTTTTAGCCCTTCCGCACCACATTTCGGCAAAAAAGCGCCGATCGTTGCCACCGCGACAAAGATGTCAGCCTTAACGTTCGCCGCACCACAGACAATCTGCTGAAGTTCCCCGGTCCCAATATCAACCTGACAGACACTGAGCTTATCCGCATTAGGATGGGGTTCTCGGCTGACTACACGGCCCACCTTAACGCCCTCCGCCCAAGTCCGACGATCCTCTATCTCCTCTACCTCAAACCCCGCCATTGTCAACAGATGAGATAAATCTTCGGGAGAGTGGGAAATGTCAACAAATTCTTGAAGCCAAGATAAAGAGATACGCATCGGACCGTTTGCTGTGAAGAGTGCTAAATCCTTAAGATTGTAACGCCTTCAGGTCTCCACCAGAACGCCCAACCCAAGGGAGACCTCGCTGCTTTAATGAGAAATTCAGGAAATGACACACGATGCCAACCCCTATAGAGGTGAGCATAGGAAGCATATAGACTATGCTGTTATTCGTCGATTCAATAAAATTTGAATAAGGCCGTTAATTCCGGAAAGAACGACGAATAATAGAAGAAGGGATCATGCCAGTTTTATAAGCACCCTCTATTTGTAGGCATTGCATAAATTCTCTATAAAAATGTCTATATCCATTGTGGGATAATGGAAATCTAAGTTACTACCTGTTTAAGTAGAGTTGAGATAGTAGGGTAAAACCGAGGAATCGATGACCCGATAATGAGAATGTAGTCACGAAGTTTGGGTTACGAGGTTCTTTTTTCAATTTCAGTCCGATCGTTGTTGAGCTAAGCGCGGGTAAGGTGCATGAGCTATTGCTTGAGTCCAGGTTGTCCCAATCCAGAAAATTTAATCGATGCTGAAACCTGTCAAGCTTGCGGTTCTCCTCTCCTATTGCAGGGGCGGTACAGAGTTCTTCATGCTCTAGGACAGGGAGGCTTTGGCGCGACCTATTTATCCAGGGATGAGGTGCTGCCTGGTCAACCTAATTGTGTGATTAAACAGCTTCGCCCCAACACCACCGCACTGCACATCATGCAGATGGCGCGGGAACTTTTTGAGCGAGAAGCCGAGACTCTCGGGCGGATTGGCAACCACCCTCAAATTCCTCGATTACTCGATTATTTTGAGTCGAGTCAGGAGTTCTATCTAGTCCAGGAGTATGTGAGTGGCTCGACCATTCAACAGGAAGTCAAACGCCACGGCTGCATGGGCGAACTAAAGGTAAAGCATTTTCTCAGTGAAATTCTTCCCGTGTTGGATTACATCCATAGTCAGCAAGTGATTCATCGAGACATTAAACCCGCTAACTTGATTCGCCGATCGCACGATCAAAAGCTAGTACTAATCGATTTTGGGGCAGTAAAGAATCACGTCCAATCCACCGTCACAGAAGCCTCCGAGAATACAGCATTCACCTCCTATGCGATCGGCACTCCCGGCTTTGCCCCCCCTGAACAAATGGCAATGCGGCCTGTATTTGCTAGCGACATCTATGCATTAGGAGTCACCTGTATTTACATGTTCACGGGAAAGGCACCGAAGGATTTGGCCTACGACCCTATGACGGGAGAAATGCTCTGGCAGAAGCATGTCAATGTGAGCGACCATTTTGCCAGCGTCCTATCAAAAATGTTGGAAGTCTCTGTCCGACATCGCTACCAGACTGCAATGGAGGTTTTTCGTGCGCTAGATCTCGAACCCTATCTAGACAGCCTTAATAACAGTATGACTACTAAACGCAGCACTCCGCCCCCTTCATCTCTTCCACTCTCGTCGGGCAGTGGTGCCATCTCCCCCGCTACCCGGACAGCCATGGCGATTCAGGCACGTCAACAACCCAAAGAAGCCACCACCCTTAATTCACCAGAAGCGATTCGGCAACGATCGGTGGCGGCGCGATCGATTTCCAATTCCATGGGCCGAGGGGACTCAAAAGGCCGCATTGCCAATAGTGGAGCAACCACAGGTCACGTACCTGCCCGGTTAGATGCGGCGGGCGTTCAGAATTATTACGCCAAAGGCCGACGAGATTTTGCAGCCCATCATCTAGAAATGCTCCAACTTCCACGTCTGGACTTGACAGAGGCAAATTTTCATCAGGCCAATCTCAGACAAGTCAACCTACAAGGTGCGACCTTAACCAATGTTGATTTCGGACGGGCAAATCTTCAGGGTGCAAATCTGCGGGATGCGATTTTGGTGAAGGCGTATATGAGTAATGCGGATCTTCAGGATGCCGATTTACGTGGGGCTGACTTACGCAGTGCTTACTTACTCAATGCAAATCTACGGGGCACGAATTTGGGGGGTGCAAATCTAACGGGTGCAAAAGTTACACCGGAACAATTGGCAATGGCAAAGACCAATTGGATGACCATTAAACCTAATGGCAAGCGCGGCGGCAGTTGGTAGTGATTTGAATTTGAATTTTGACTCAGCTAAGGCATCCATTCTAATAAAAGGCTACTGCGGGTTTCAGAGATAGCTCGGCCTTGCCAACGCTCTATTGTAGTGGCTAGACGAAGTTGTGGCGCTACGGCATAGCCAACGTATACCTTACCAATGCCAACTTCCCGATCGCTTCCCACATTGATCCAAGTTTGCTGAAGTGCGACATCTGCCCCACCACCACGAGACGGGATTAGCATCAGTTTTGCGCCGACATTTAATCCTTGGTTCTGGATATTGGCAGTGGAAAGCGATCGCCATCCCACCACGGGGGCAATATTGATATACCCACCTAAGGGCAATAGATAGGTTTGGGCATCAACCCCCAAGCTAGTAATAGCGCCACCGCTGCTGAAATGGGAGCTAACTGTGACGGGAGTTGGGCCAAGACGTAAATCTTCAAGGCCGATCGTCACGGCATTCGTATTAGCGTCGGTGAATCGTGAATAACCAATCTGAAGGCGGGTCCGAAAACTTGGATCATTAGCAATTTCTTGGCGAATGTCGGGTGCTTGGTTGAGCCATTTTTGTAGCGTTGGGCTATTGTGAATTTGAGGAGGAATATCGATGGGCATAGTCAATCAGCACAGTCATAGAGAATCATCATTGAAGATAGTCACAAAGCACATTAAGTCATATAAAAAAGACTCCACCGTAGTGAAGCCTTGTCATCGTATCAATTTTTATGGGAATAATTTCAATCCTTGGCTATTCAACATTGCACCAAGGATTGAGATTATGGTCTAGAGAACCGTTCCATGAATTTTTTCCATGTCGATCGGCTTAATGAAATATAGCTTCAGAAGCTGAGTCACGGTGCTAGCGTAGTAAGGGAGTTTTTTCAAGAACTTAAGCGGTGCTGGGGCACTAGATGCACCGATCGTTGCGAGCTTTTCATTGTTGCTCACACAGGTCTCAAGACTTGGATAGAATCGGGGGTGATCCACGTCAATAATAACGGGGAAAACTTTTCCAGCCGATCGATTGGTTTTGTTGATTACCTCGCGCTCAAAATCACGAGTGGTGAATCCCAACATTTCGTAGAAGCCTGTACGCTGCATATCGTTCAGGTACATGGTGACAAACACCGAAAGCAAGAAGAAACGACACCAAAGCCGAGATTTCAAGCCCGTCAGGGTGTAAGGCTGGGCACGCATCACGGCATCGAAGAAGTCGCCATGACGATTTTCATCTTGGCACCAGTTTTCAAAGAAATTAAAAATCGGGTAGAGCTGATTCTCAGGATGCTGCTCTAGATGACGATAAATGGTGATGTAGCGCCAGTAGCCAATTTTTTCCGAGATGTAGGTCGCGTAGAAAATAAACTTCGGCTTGAAGAAGGTGTACTTCCGACTTTTAGTCAAGAAGCCCAAATCCAAAGACATATTGAAGTCGGACATCGCTTTGTTCAGAAACCCAGCATGACGGGCTTCATCACGAGACATGAGAGCAAAACCTTCCGCCAAGAGGGGATTCCGCTCTTTCAGTTTGCGGGAGAGTTCTTTGTACAGTAAAAATCCGGAGAACTCGGCAGTACAGGAACGCTCTAAAAACTCAATGAATAACTTACGTGCTTCGCCGCTGATGTGATCGAAGGAGCGATCGAATAATTCGTTGCGGACAAAGTGATGACGGTTGTAATCGGCGCGAAACTCTTCCATCAAGGCGGACAACTCTTCTTCGTTGACCGACATGTCCATCTTCGCCATCTCTTCAAAGTCAGTGGTGTAGAAGCGTGGGGTGAGGATGGTTTCTTTGGACGGAGCTAGCGTACCAGGACGCAACTCTTGTAATGCAGGTTTTTTAAGAGAATCTACCATGGGTGCGATCGCGCGCTCTTGGCGGGTTGACGTGGATTTTTGATTATTCTTGAATTAAGATTGACGACCTGGGCCTAAAACCCTGAGTTCTAAAACTCTAAGTTCATGCAAGCTTTTCTTGAACATATTTCATCAGTGTACCAAAGGCACTAGAGGGATCCGATCGGAAAACTGAGGATGTTGATGTTTTGTTACATTAGCTCAATTTCCTACATCAACCCTTAAGCCTTCGTAACGTCCTTGATCTTACCTGTAGGCGTTAGTGCTAGTTACGCGTAAACCATTTTTGACCATTTAATCGCTGCGTTACACCGAGAAGCAATAAGTCGAGCGTGACTTTGCGTTCATCAATCCGGAACGATTCAAGTGTGCTGGCTTGGGATGCGGTGTTAGTGACAGAGAAACCACGTTGACCTTGAATGTCTTCAGTGTAGAAATATAGGTTGAATTGGCGCTTTTCGGCAGCGGTATCCCATTTCCCTTGGATTTGCCAGCATTCTGGTGCATCACCATAGCCCACAACTTCCACTTTTTGCTTCACAAATTGAAGGTCAACGGGATCAATGCCAGCACCATCAAATGCGGCTTTGAGTCCCGGTAAGTAATGCTCATTGATGAAGGCTTGAAAGGGCTTAGCTTCGATCGCAGGGGGCTTTTCTTTTTTTGCTGGAGGCTTTTCAGCGTCAGGGGCCTTCGCTGCTTTTTCATTGCTTATTGATTCAACTTGTTCCGCGATAATTGGCTCTTTTTCGTCAGGCATGGCTAAAATCTGGTTCATTGGTAATGTCTATCATAAACGATTCAGACAACTGCATTAACCTCGGGCACGATCGGCAATTTGAAGCTTATGACTCAATTTTCTTTATACACCGAAGACTCGGGAACTGGTTTTCCGTTGCTTTGTCTCCATGGTCATCCGGGTTCGGCACGCAGTATGGGCATTTTTGCGGCGCGGCTGAACCATAGGTTTCGGGTGATTTCACCGGACCTACGGGGCTATGGAAAAAGTCAAACTAAGGAAAGCTTTGAAATTACGCAACACATTGACGACTTGATTCATCTGCTGGATCAGCTAAAAATCGACCGGACTATAGTGCTGGGGTGGTCGCTGGGTGGAATTTTTGCGATGGAGTTAGCGTTGCGATATCCCAATCGGGTTAGCGGGTTAATCTTGGTGGCGACAGCAGCGAGACCTTGGGGGAACCATCCAAAAATTTCGTTAGCTGACAATCTTTTCACTGGATTGGCCGGGATCTTGAATATTTTGCGTCCCGGTTGGCAATGGAATATTGACCAGTTAGGGTCGCGATCGTTATTTCGCCATCTAGTCCGACAGCAAACACCTGCTGTTTATCACTATCTGGCCCGAGAAGCGGTGTATGCCTATTTCAAGACGTCACGTCAGGCAGATCAAGCGTTGAATCAGGCGATTAAGTCAGGATACAACCGAGTGCCGGATTTGCCAGAACTAAGCTGCCCAGCACTGATGTTGATTGGGGAATTCGATCGGCATATTGCGCCCTCGGCTAGTCTTGAGACGGCGAAAGCAATCGTCGGGTGCGAATGGGCAACCTTCAAGGCGGCGCATTTAATTCCCTGGGAATGTCCTGAAGAATTATTAGAACGTATTCAACAATGGCTGGCGGCGCATCCCGAAATGCTTCGATCGGCATCTCAACAAACGCCGCACGACTAATAAAACGCTGAAAAATGCCTCCGAACTAAAATGAATTCAGAGGTATTTTATCTAAATCTAGATAGAACTAAACTGAGCCAAAAGTCGATCGTCGAATTTAATCGCTAATCGTAAGATTGGTGGGCCTACAGCGTTTAACTTCTACATGGATGTTCTGTGCCCCTTCCTGACGAAGATCGTCGAGATAACCGGGCTGATGTCCAACGGCATCACTAGAGGACGAAAACGGACCAAAGTAGTAAGTGCAGGTAGGTAATTCGGTTTTCACCTCAACCCACCACGCCATTCCAACTTGCGCCATAGCGCTCAGTATTAGTTCTTTCATATGGGTTAGTTTTTCAAAAAGCTAATCCTCTTTATACTCGCTCCCCACCGGATTTTCAATGGCAGATGCCTTTAATTTCCAGGGATCAAGGGTTGTACTCACTCTTTGACGATAAACTTCATATAAGGCCATACCTGCTGCGACAGACGCATTCAAGCTCGGGGTTGATCCCGATAATGGAATTGAGACTAAGAGGTCACAGGCTTTCTGAGTGACTAAGCTCAATCCGTCGCCTTCACTACCAATAACGATGACGGTTGCTTTGGCAAAATCAACGGTTTGGATGCTCTGAGCTGAGGCTTCACCAGAAGTTCCATAAATCCAGAATCCAGCTTCCTTGAGTTCTTCAAGGGCACGGGCAAGATTCACAACGCGGGCGATCGCTAATGATTCGAGGGCACCTGCTGCAACTTTACGCACCGTGGAAGTCACGCCCACAGCTCTACGCTGAGGAATGACTAATCCTTGGGCACCCATGGCTTCGGCAGTTCGGACGATCGCACCCAAATTATGGGGATCGGTGATTCCGTCTGCAACGACAATGACGGGCTGAGTTGTTTTTTCCTTAGCTGCTGTGATTAGTTCCGTCAGATCTTTATATTCATGGGGCGAGACTTGGGCTGCAATCCCTTGGTGGTTGGCGAATTGAGTGATCTGGCTCAAACGCTTAGGTTCTACTTCATCAATGACGGTGCCTTGGGATTTGGCATCATTAAGTAAGGTGTGGAAACGATTATCGTAGCGCAGACGGGCTGTGACCCAGACTCGGTTGAGGGTACGACCAGTTTCGAGGGCGGCTTGAACTGAGTGACGACCGTAAATCATGTCGTCCTGTTCAGTCTGTGCATTTTCTGTTTCAGGAGATGCGACACTGAATGCCTCTAGGCGACTGCTTTCATAGCGATCGATTTTTTCTTCGTCGGTAAACGCACGGCCTTGGCCATCGTCTCCACCACCAAACTTACTTCTGCCTTCAAATTTGTTATGGCCGCCTTCAGATTTGTTGTAGCCGCCTCGGTTATCCCGATCGCCACGACTTTCGCTGAATTCACGGTTGGGGGAAATATCACGGTTAAACGAATTCTCCCGATCGTCGCGCCGAGCGGGTGGTTTGCGGTCGAACGATGGCCGTCCACCGGAATCCGATCGAGATTCATCACGGTTATACCCACTGCCACCTCCTTCCGAGCGACCTTTGTAGCCACCGCCACCGCCTTTATATCCACCGCCGCCTTCACGTCGTGGATTACTACCTTGATAGCCACCGCCACCTTCCGAGCGACCTTGATAGCCGCCGCCTTCACGTCGTGGATTACTACCTTGATAACTACCACCGCCTTCACGTCGTGGATTGCTGCCTTGATAACCACCGCCTTCCGAGCGACCTTGATAGCCACCACCTTCTGATTTTCCTTTATAACCACCACCTTCCGATCGGCCTTGATAACCGCCACCACCACCGCCTTCACGTCGTGGATTACTGCCTTGATAACCGCCACCACCTTCCGATGATCGGCCTTGATAACCGCCGCCACCACCGCTTTCACGTCGTGGATTGCTGCCTTGATACCCGCCACCGCCTTCACGTCGTGGATTGCTGCCTTGATATCCACCGCCACCTTCCGATGATCGGCCTTGATAACTGCCACTACCACCGCCTTCACGACGAGGGCTGTCGCCTTGATAACCGCCACTACCACCGCTTTCACGACGAGGACTATCGCCTTGATATCCACCGCCGCTAGTACCTTCATCGCGACGTTTGTAGCCACCACCACCTTGATATCCACCGCCGCTATCGGATCGACCTTTATAACCGCCGCCGCCACTACCTTGATATCCGCCACCACCACCACTGCTGCCGGAGGAGCTACCTGCTGGCTTGCGACGGGGTTTATCGTTAGAACTGCGCTTGTCGTATGCCATATGGAAACCACCCTACCAACAGGGAAACTGAAGAGAACAAAACAAAAAACAATTTCAAAATCGGCCTAAAAGCAAGTTGTAAACCCTTGAGATCTCGTGCGTCAGAACTCATGGGTCGTAAACCCTAGGCCGTGATCATGACAAAATTTTAGGACAACGCCATTCATCAATTGTGTATGAACGCGGTCTATCACACTAAACCCTTAGGGGACAAATTTCAACTAATCAAGATTTAGGAGATTGAGGACAATAGCAAATGTTTAGAAGACGTTAAAGTCCATAGATGTAAAGTCGATCGATCAACTTTTAAATCTTATTAAGGCTCTAAATCTTTCGCAATAGTCTGAAAAAGCATCATTAACCGAGCGCCATCAGTCAAATGTAAGTAACCCACAAGAGTTTCTAAAGCAGTTGCTTTTTGATAGATCTCGGGATCAACCCGTTTTAACCGTTGGGGAGACGAATTGCGACCACGTTTTACAATAGCCAACTCAGACTCGCTTAAATGGACTAATAACCGATCGAGGGTTTTGGCCTGAGACTCCGCCCGAACCCAAGATACCACCTGTTGATGATAAGACTGGATTCGTTGAGGCGGAAAGATAAACAACTGTCGCACGTACATCTCATAGACGGCATCACCCAAATACGCCAGTGCACTAGGAGAAATGCGCTGAACGTCGGCTAATGATAGAGACGGTTGCAGGGAAGCCGATAGGCTGGAAACAGAATTAATCACAAAGTACAGTCACAAAAAACTACCCAGAATCCTCTAGACAAGTCCCAAGAAGTACCTTGCCTGATTAATCTGAGTAGCACGAAATCAAGCATAAATACAACGATTTACGTCAGATGGTTAAATTAGCAGATTAATGGCAGTCCCCAAAGAGAAAGCATTAGGCCGATTTAAGAGCTTCAACAGCGCTCACCAAATCGGGATGAAGGGAAAAAACTTTGTCAAGTTTCACCAGCTTCAACGTTTGGGTCACACGGGCATTCGTCACAATCTTAAGAACTCCTTCCGAAGAAGTGACCTTCTTAGAAATTTGAACGATCGCCCCTAAGCCAGAACTATCCATCAGGTCAATCTGGGAGAGATCTAGAATGACATTCTTAAAGCTATCGTCAACGCATTTGGCCACAACCTTACGGAAGATTGCTTCAGAAAATGCGTCCAGTAATCCGGCAAGGCGAAAGATTTGGTAATTATCCTTGACGTCCCGCGTGCCTCTTAGGCTAACAGTCAAGGTCAGTTGCTCAGGAATAGCGCGCCTCCTAGCTCGATGTCTTACAACTCGATATCTATTAATTCAACGAGCCATTATAAACCATTTTTCCTAAATGTGCCGACAAATTGCTCAAAGAGATAATCTGCATCGTGGGGACCCGGACTTGCTTCAGGATGATATTGCACAGAGAATATCGGCAAAGTCTTGTGTTTAAGGCCCGCCACGGTTCGATCGTTTAGGTTTAAGTGGGTGATTTCCAGCCGATCGAGGGCTAAACTATCCGGCTCGATCGCAAAACCATGATTTTGACTGGTGATTTCGATTTTTTCGGTTAAGCCTGCTGGATGATTGAGACCTCGATGGCCAAATTTTAGCTTAAAGGTCTCCGCACCCAGAGCTAACCCCAGCAGCTGATGCCCCATACAAATCCCAAAAATGGGCTTACCGGAATCCAATAGCGATCGGGTTGTGGCAATACCTTCCAAGACAGCAGCCGGGTCACCGGGACCATTAGACAGAAAAATACCGTCAGGATTATGGCTCAAAATTTCTTCAACGGACGTATCCGCAGGCACAACAATGACACGACAGCCATAGCTAGCAAGTCGCTTCAAAATGTTACGCTTGATGCCGAAGTCGAGGGCCACTACGGTAAATTCTGGGGCAAGTTCTGGAGATTTTGCAGTCGATTTCGCGGCGATGTCACTGAATTCCCACTGCGCTTCAGTCGGCTCGGTCCATTCGTAGGTTTGCGGAGTTGTCACGGCTTTAACGAGATTAAGTCCGGCCATACTGGGAGCGGCTTGGACCTGTAGAACTAAATCTGCTGGGTCCAAAATTTCTGTAGAAATGGCACCATTCATGGCCCCGGACGATCGAAGTTTTCGGGTGAGCGATCGAGTATCAATGCCGTAAATGCCGACGACATTATGGCGCGTCAGATAGTCGGGTAGGGATTGAGACGATCGCCAATTGCTAGGACGCTGACAGATATTTCTTGCAATCACGCCTTTGACATGGGGCCGATCGGACTCTTCATCCTCATCATTGACTCCTGTGTTTCCAAGTTCTGGGTAAGTAAAGGTGACCATTTGACCGCTGTAGCTTGGGTCCGTCAGCACTTCTTGGTAGCCTGTCATTCCAGTATTGAAAACCACCTCACCGATCGTTGTCCCCAATGCACCAAAGGAAAATCCTGGGTAGGCAGTACCATCGGCCAGCACTAAAAGCGCAGGTTGGGCGGAAGAGAGGGAGACCATTAGCGATTACCTGCAATGAACGGACTGAGCAAAAGAGGGAGCTGAATAAAAGGATGATCAAAAATAAACAAATCCGGATCATTATTGCATAGACATGATTCACTCAAATGAGGATTGTCGAATTTGAATCCAATTCCTGGTTATATTTCTCTATCCCCATGACGTTTCAGATTTTACCCATCGGCCTAAATTCCACGCGTCGCAATCGTGTCCATCCCTGTTTTCTACGCCTTCAGATCGTAGCGTTTATTGTTGTGATGGCCGGGACTGGATGCCAAAAAACAGTCGTGCCGCCACCTAAAGCGATCGCGCCCCCCATTCTGCAACCCTTGCCCATCCAATCCACAAAAATTTCCACCAGTCCCCTCTATAAAACCGCGATCGCTACTGCCGAAACCGCCACTCAACTGGGTCAAGAGGCAAAATCCGTGGAAGACTGGCAAGCGGTAGTGATTCAGTGGCAAACGGCGGTGAATTTAATGCAAAAAATTCCAGAGAATGATACAAACCACACGGCAGCGTTGAAGAATTTAGTGACCTTAGAAGAAGGGGTAGCGCGATCGAAGGCAAAGCTCAAAGAATTTCAAATGCAATCCAGTAAACGACCGAGCCTTCCCGAACCAGTCGCCATTGTCCCAACCAAACCTAGCCCAAATCCGATCGCCACTGGATCTAAATACCAAGCAACTATCAAGTCCTATCGCAACAATATCCCTATTATTGATGTGATGTTTAATGGAACGGTCAGCTTTGAAATGATGCTGGATACGGGAGCGAGCAATACGATGATCACGGAGTCCATGTCTAAAGCACTCCACGTTAAGCCAGTTCGATCGGTGCCCGCCAAAACACCCAGCGGAGAAGTCGAGTTTCAGGTGGGCTATGTGGAATCTATTGGTATCGGCGACAATTTAATTCCGGGATTACCCGTTGCGATCGGGACCGAGGCACTTTTGGGGCACGACTTTTTTGGGGACTGCAACATTAATATAAAACGCGATCAGAATATTGTGGAATTCTCGCAATGTAGCAACTAGGCAAAACTTAGCAATCACAGAACTTAGTGACCATAAAACTTAGCAATCACAGAACTTAGCAATCACAGAACTTAGTAATCACAGAACAGTGTTTCCCGAGTGGCGCGACCTGTCTGAGAATTTACACCGGAGGCAACCTTACACAAATCTTTACGAATATCCTCCCGCATGTCTACGTCTGTAAAATCCGCCCCTTCAATGTTGGACCGATCGAACTTTGCATTGGAGGTATACGCGCCTTCCAAGTTAGCATTGCTTAGATTAGCATCGGTAATCCGGGCACTTTCCAAGGTCGCAAAACTCAAATCCGCGCCCGATAGGTTAACAAATTCTAAGTTTGCGGCGAACAAATTTACGGCATGGAGGTTGGTATTGCTTAGATTCGACTCTCGCAAATTGGTATGGTTAAACTGAGAATCTCTCAAGTCTCTACCAGACATGTCCACCCGAATCAGCACATCTTTTGTATAGTCATCCGCAATAGCGGCGGCACTCCCCCAAACTAGCCCCGCGCCCACAATTACAATCGTCATGACAACTTGAAACATGCAACGGATTTGTTGACGGCAATAATCCAGAATGTGCGCTCTGACCATGATCACTAACCACTCTCAACGACAAGATCAATACTAAATTTACCATCATGCCCGCAACAGACGAACTCGGACGATCGGGCGAAGATCTCGTCGCTGAATGGATTCCGACTAAAGGGGGAAAAGTCTTGGCCCAGCGCTGGCATTGTGTACTAGGTGAGCTTGACATCATTGCGCTAAACGCAACGGGCGACTTGATATTCATTGAAGTTAAGACCCGATCGTCCTACAACATTGACCAAGATGGCGTGTTAGCCGTCACTCGCAGCAAGCAAATTAAACTTTGGAAAACCGCTCAACTATTCTTACTGAAACACCCAAACCACCAATCTCGTAACTGTCGCTTCGATATTGCCCTAGTCCAATGGCAACTAGCTCAGCACCCGCGAACACAAGCCTCCCACTCTCCCAAAACTAAACGTCCGAGTGGCTTCACCCGGACGTTTGAAAAACATGAGTTCATATTGATTAATTACTTAGTACATGCATTTGAGCAACCGATACCGTAAAAACCTATGGGATAAGATCGATGCGATAAAGCTGTGGGATTGAAATCTCATTGTTCGAGCGATCGTAAACGCAAGTTCAGCAAAAAAATCTACGCTAACGTTTCAGGACAATAGCCCAATCCTTGAACAAATTGCTCACGGAAGGCTTCTATTTCAATCCGATCGGGACGACCATGGGAAACAACCGCAATTTGATATTGCTGCATCACTTCCACGGGACTTTGACCGTTCTCTAATCCCCAAAGCGCCATCTTGACTCGAACATTAGGATCATAGGGAATGCCAAGCTCATTTAGAAAAGATCTAAAGTCTCCATCTTGCCTAGCATCAATTGGTTGTGAAAACTTCACTCGAACCACCCATCCATCAAGACGATGAATCACGGTCATGAAGCCTAACGGCAATTGAGTGCGAGCATGTAGAAACTCTACAACCCTCACGGTTAAGCTGGCATTCGCAAGATAGTAAAGGTAATCCATGGAAATGATCGTCCTGCAAATGCAATACTTTGATTTTCCAGCGCATTGTGTGTTTCGAGTAGAGGGCAATGCCCCAATCTAGGAGCGGGAGACTACCCAAATGTCAAACCATCACTTGCGCCATAACTTGTTAATTAATTCTATGTTTTTCAGCTCTTATTACTCGTAACTATACGCCATATCCCAATGCATTGGATCGAACTATAGTAGTGTTTCTTTATATTCATTACAGATTTCATCAAAAAACAATTAATCTCCACCTCAACTTTCATCCCCAGTCACAATTTTCATGGATCCCGATCGTCAACTTTCTAGCTACGACTATCTACTTCCAGATGGCCATATCGCCCAAAATCCCGCCGAACCGCGAGACCATTCCAAGCTTTTAGTGATTGGAAACAGCGTTGAGCATCGTCATTTTTATGAGCTAGACGAAATCCTGAAATCGGGAGATCTTTTGGTTCTGAACAACACAAAGGTGATCCCAGCGCGCCTGTACGGTCATAAGCCCACGGGAAGCAAGGTAGAGGTTTTACTTTTGGAGGAACGATCGCATAACTGCTGGTTGGCGTTGGTTAAGCCGGGACGAAAGCTCCAGCCCGGTGCTGTGATTCATTTCATGCGGAATTCAGATACAGAGGCGGTAGGGGGTCTTAGTGCTGTTGTCACGGACCGTGATGATCCCAGTGGGGGCCGGATTCTAGAATTTACGGTAAACCCTGGACAAGAGCCTTCGACCGATCGTAAGCCATCGCTGCTGGAAGTTCTGGACGACTATGGTCATATGCCGTTGCCGCCCTATATTACCCAGTCCACAGCCAAGGACGATGGTCTCCGACCGACCGAAGGTCATCGATACCAAACGGTGTACGCCGAAACCTTAGGCGCAGCGGCAGCTCCAACAGCAGGATTACATTTCACACCGGAATTACTGAATCGACTGGCAGAAAAAGGCATCGATCGGGCTTTTGTGACGTTACACGTGGGCATCGGAACTTTCCGCCCGGTGGAATCTGAAGATATTACACGGCACGAAATGCATGGCGAATGGATAGAGGTGTCGTCGGAAACGGTCAACAAAATTCAGCAGACCAAAGCGCGGGGTGGGCGAGTCTTTGCGGTGGGTACCACAAGTGTTCGATCGTTGGAAGGCGCAGCTAGTTCAGGGTCGCTTCAGCCCTATTGCGGTCAAACCAACATGTTTATTTATCCTGGCTATGAATGGCGCGTGGTGGATGGATTAATCACCAATTTTCATCTACCGAAATCGAGCCTAATGATGATGGTGAGTGCATTAATGGGGCGCTGTCGATTATTAGAGGTCTATGCAGAAGCAATTCAAAAGGACTATCGTTTTTTCTCGTTTGGAGATGCGATGTTAATTTTGCCGGAAGCACAATCCGATCGGACCTAAGGTTAGAGTATAAGCAAAATACAAATCGCAATAAATGATGAGTAGTTAATTCTAGATTGAACTTTTTTGATAACGAAAGACTAAGATTTATTTGCCTTAGTAAAGCCTTATTAAAGTAAGTCTAGCTCAGACCAAGTTTAGTGAACAAAATCACTGATCCCCTCACGTAACTGCTAAGGTCTGAGTACCTAAATTTACGCAATAATTTGCAGTGAGTCTCCCATGGAAAGTAAGTCTTCTAGGCCTCTTGGTCAGTCCATTGGGTTAGTTACATTATTAGTTGTGACCTGTGGAATATTGATTTTTATGTCGTCTCGTTTCTAAGAATTAGCCCCGGATTTTCTCGGGGCTTTAAACCTATTTAGAAACAATTACTTTGCTCCGTTTTAGACCCGTTGAAGTAGACTCTTGCCATGGGTATCCGTCCCACAGGTATTAAGTAAATTGTAGTGAACGCTCAGTTCCCCTACCTTTTGAGTCTCATTAGCACTCGCTTTCCAAGGTTTTGGATTTCCATAGGCATAAAACGTCTCCACGCCATCAATTCCAATCATTACCGCCGCTGGAATGAGCTGTTCATACGGCTTACGATAACGGGCGGGATGGGCTAAAACTGCAATACCACCACTTTTCTGAATGGCAGCGACGACCCGATGTGCCTGCGCGCGATCGCCCTTCGGAGATATACCTTGAAGATAACTAGCGATCGCGGGATGCTCTGGATCAAAAGCATAGCCTAAGATATGTACCTCAATATCAAGCAATTGAGACGTAATTTCGGTTCCAAACCAAAGATGGGGCGTTTTTTTGTCTAAATTTTCCGCCTTTAAACTCCAATCTTGAAGATATTTCTGCGCGACTCTAGAACCAGAGACTGAATGATGATCCGTAATGGCAAATCCGCTTAGGCCAATTTCTAATACTTGGTCAATTATCCGATCGGGACTCAACTGTCCATCAGAATGCGTGGTGTGCATGTGGAAGTTATAAATCGTCGGACAGCTATTTTCGTCAATAGACGAAAAGACTTTCCGTAACGCATCAGAATCCTGTGATGGAGGTCTCCGTTCATACAACGGTCTTTCACACGTAACTGTACCAGCCGAAACAACCGCCATTGGAGGTGCCTCCGAGTAAATTGACTCGTCTAAAAATATTTTCTAACTATTTTTTATCTCAGCTTCTATTAATATTTCTTACTGTAGTACAAGAATCTTATGAATGTGTGGATTGACACTTTACAAAAAGTAATGGATGAGTTGCAATCTATCTAATGGATTCTATTACTCAATTAGGATCCATTAGATAAACCACATCAATTTTTAAGAAGTATTAGACCGATCGAGGTGGAATTAGGCCATGTTCTAGAGCAAATCGGACTAGCTCAGTACGGCTGTTAGTCCCTGTTTTAGTAAACAATCGGCTGACATATTTTTCAACATTTCGGACACTCGTTTCTAGGCGACGGGCAATTTCTTTATTCATTAGGCCATCGACGACTAGTTCTAGGACGCTCTGTTCGCGGGGGGTGAAGTCGATGTTGACGGGGGGGCCACTGGGTTGAAAAACGTTTTTCTGGGTAAGTAGGGCTTTAATTTCTTTGATTTGGCGGGCGAGTTCGGCAACATCTGGATTTTCGACATCACCGGATCCGGCTTGGGCTGCCCGTTGGCGCGTAAGGATACTTTTGATAATGGCGACCAGCTCATCGGGATCAAAAGGCTTGGAAATATACGCATCACATCCTGCGTCATAGCCCGTAATCCGATCGCCCGTCATGCCCCGCGCTGTCAAAAAGATTACAGGCAAGGCTTGAAATCGCACATCATCCCGAAGCTTTTTCAAAAATTGATAGCCATCCGCCTGAGGCATCATGACATCACTAATTACCAAGTCGGGCGTAAAGCGTTGAACCATCTCCCAGCCTTCGTTACCATTTGTGGCAGTTTGGACTGTGAAGCCACTTTCTTCAAGATAGGCTTGGACCGCCGATCGCAGTGCGGGTTCGTCATCGACGAGAAGAAGTTGATCACTCATTATTTACAGCCTTCGTTTGGAAAATAAAGTTATATTGTCATCACTTTACCGCAATGGCTTGGACGAGATTTGCGGTTCTCCGTATTCGGGTTGAGGTACGGCAAGGACGGGAATTTCTCGGGCGGAGTCGGGCAAGGTCACATTTAGTTGGCCGCGCCACCGCGATCGTAAACATAGCAACCCCACGGGAGTCGAGAGTGCATCTAATAGATTCCACTTCACCACTGCGATCGGCAACTCTTTAAGCAACCAACGACTGAGGCGATAGACATAATAGCTAAGTTTAGGGCATTTCATCAGTTCGATTCCATGGAGATCGTGGAGAAATCGATTCGATCGACCATAGCGCTGCCATTGACTCATCAGTTCTTTAAGCGTCGATCGGTGACGGTGACGCACAACAGCAGTTGCTGCAAACTGCCATTGCCGATCGGTTTCACGCAGAATTCGCCAGCATTGATCAGCATCGCCCCCTGTGGTTAGATAGGGCCGAAATAATCCAACTTCACTAAAACAGAGTTTTCGGACAGCGAGGTTAGCCGTTTGGCCGTAGGGTGAAAAGGAATTCGCTAGGGTGTGCTTTTGTGAGAGAGTCTCGGCCCGATCGGCATAACGCTCCAACCAATTTTTGCTGGGCAACGCACTAACTTCACCTGCTACCCAACCTAGATTCGCGGGATTATTGACAGGATTATTTATGGGATTAGGGTCTGAATTAATAGATAAATTCGAGTTAAACGGTTGTATTAAATTCATCAGCCAATCCGGTTCAGGACGACAGTCTGCATCGGTGAAGGCAAGGATTTCAGCAGTTGCGACGCGAATCCCTTGATTTCGGGCAGCGTAGGAACCTTGGATTTTGGATTCTTGAAGAATTTTTAACGGGAAGCGATCGAAGTGGGCTTGAATCTCGGCCTGTTGGAGAGCGTTCCAGGTATTGTCTTGGCTACAATTATCGATGATTAAATATTCGACTAGATGACGATCGTAGGTTTGAGCATAGAGCGATCGGAGCAAATCAGGCAAATCCGATTGACCGTTATAAATTGGAATAATGACCGAGACGGCGATCGTGAGAGACGTTTGCATGGGATCTAGAGTCCAGAGGATATAAGTCTAGGACGACGAAACTAGGTTTAGTATGGGCAACGACACCGGAAGAATCACAAGATACGATAGACTTCAATACTTTTGTAGAACTTTTACAAGGCGAGGTCGTTTGGAATGAGTCAAGATTCTAACGTGAACAAGGAAAATTTTTTAGCGCCTCGTGCTCCGTTTCGGGGAGAATTTTCGCCTGAGCATTTAGCTTTTGATGCTAATCTTCAAGAATTTGCCCAGCGGATTTCAATTTTGTGCAATTTGGAAAACGCTGGGAAGATTCCGCCTGATGAAGCTTATGAAAAAATTAAGCAGCTCTGGAAGGAGTTACGCGAGTCAAAACATAATTTGCTAGGTTCCTAAGGAGAAATAATCAGCCACAAGCTTGACAATCCGATCGGCGGCCTTTCCATCCCCAAATGGATTAATTGCACCCGCCATTGCGTCATAAGATTTTTGATCACTCAACAGCGCACTAGTTTCAGTTAAAATTCGATCGGTGTCTGTCCCAATCAACTTCGCAGTGCCCGCCATCATCGCTTCCGGGCGTTCAGTAGTTTCCCGCAACACCAACACGGGTTTGCCCAAACTTGGAGCTTCTTCTTGAATACCGCCGGAATCCGTGAGCAATAGGTACGATCGTTTCATGGCCCCCACCAATTCCACATAGTCCAACGGTTCTATCAGAAAGACGCGAGGATGATTACCTAACATGGCGGTTAAGGGTTCGCGGACGGTGGGATTTCGGTGCAGAGGTAACAAAAGTGCGGTGTCAGGAAAGGCTTCTAATACTTTAAGCATTCCCTGGGCAATGTCACTTAAGGGTTCGCCCCAGTTTTCGCGACGGTGGACCGTAGACAGAATAACCCGATATTCAGTCCAGTCCAGTCCTGGAATTTCACAGGGTGGATTGCGATCGGCGACTTGTAACAACGCGTCAATAACAGTATTACCTGTTTGATGAATACCGCTGAGAACGCCGGATTTCTTTAAATTTTCGACAGAAAGACTAGTCGGTGCAAAGTGCAATTGTGCAATTTGAGACACTAACCGACGGTTCGCTTCTTCGGGAAAGGGATTAAAAATATTATCCGTACGTAATCCCGCTTCGACATGCCCGACTGGAATTTTTTGATAAAACGCGGCGAGGGCAGCAGCAAAGGCCGTGGTTGTGTCACCTTGAACTAGGACGATCGCGGGATTTAATTTTTGAAATAACTCATCAAGTCCCCGTAATGCGTTGCAAGTGATGTCGGTGAGCGTTTGCTTTGGCTGCATGATGGCTAAGTCGTAGTCGGCTTTTAACTCGAACAACTGCATCACTTGGTCCACCATTTCTCGATGTTGTCCTGTGAGAATGACCGTAGTGTGAAATTGGGGCGATCGTTTAAAGGCTTGAATGACCGGAGCCATTTTGATCGCTTCGGGCCGAGTCCCGACTGTAATGCAAACCGGGATAGGAGATAAGTTCATGGCAGGATGATGGCAGGATGGCGTGGGCGAAGACCGTACAACTGCTCACTATGCTAGGGGCTAAGAGCTACGATCGGCGCCTTTCTGGAGCTAGAGTCTCGTACAACTACAACCCTAAGTAGTAAATAACTAGCAAAATGATAGTCTCTATAAATAAAACCTCATAACTAAAATTTGCCACAGAAAAGGCTCAGCAATGTTGCTGAGCCTTAAAACCATTTCATTCAAGCCGCGACATTAGCCTTTAACATCACAGGTCAATGGGCAAGACGCATAGGTAGAGATGGTGACAGGATTCGCTTGACCATTCAACCAGCGAAGCCATTCGACTTCCTGAGGATGAATTCCTTTCAGGGTCAAGAAGGATGCTGCTGCCAAAATCCCTAAAATATGAGTGCCAATAAATCCGATCGCTGTTATCAGCATTGCGCTAGTGGGCAAAATTGCATGGAGTGTCACAGCCGTCAAAGACCCAACTGCAACCATGAGCATCAAAATCGGAAACCCAATTACAAGCATACAAACTGTCAAAACAAATGACCAGACCAAAATGCTTTTGATGGTAGTCACCAGCTGAAACTGATTTGCGGTAGTCGAGCTGTTAGCAAATGCCATAGCCGTATCCTCCTAGAGGGGTGGTAAAGGTATTCGAATCAGTTCAAAGCTTTGTTATGCTATGCGGCAAGGTTGATCCTTCGGTCGATCCCGGCCTTAACGCAGATATGAATTCGTTGATTTGAATATATCGTGAAGCTTCTTCGATCGGAAGTAGTTTTTAATAAAGTTTACACTTCGTAGGAAAGTAAGCACTTATGGGGCCTCCAATCCGCTCAATAGTCGTAGGGCCGATCGGGTTGGGGAGAAGGTTTGAGCCTATTGGCTTGAATTACAATTTGGCGTTGGTTAGCCAAGGTCTCAACAATGATTGTCCCTTCCACATCCAGCCAACTATCAGGTTTGTATGAAGATCGATCGCCTTCCCTGAGGCGCACAGGCAGACTAATAGGATAAGCATCTGCTGCGCAACAGGTGATAATAAAACGGGTGATTCTAAAATATTGGGGCGATAAATTGTCGGGATAAACCACAAATCCTTTTACGTTCACCTTTTGGCCGATGTAAGTATCCGGCTCGGGCATGACCTGTAAGGTGCGAATCCAGTCTACTAAAGTACGATTTTCAGGCTTTGTTAAGGCGCGAAAGGATTGAGGTTTGACTTGGGTATTAGTAATTATTTCTCCAACCCCGCGCTGGATGGCCGTTGTGCTATTAAACGGTTGTGGCGTGATAACTATGGCAGAAATAGCCACTCCCAACAACAAAAAACTTCCCACACCATTGGGCAACAAACTCAAGTGCTGCACGACAGGCAATGGCTGTCCCGATCGTGCTTGATTCACCACCGTCCAAGCTCGATAGGCCGCGATCGTCAGCAGTAAAATTCCCGAAATCAACGACAGCGGATTATAGCTAGGATGAATCAATAGACTTAGTTTTTGCGTAAACCAATACTCCAACAGCAAAATTCCCCAAGCCCCGATCGCGGCAATGTCTATCCAGGCGATCGCTTTTGGGGAAATTTTCAACGAATTAGACAGGGCTGGAGCCATTCGGGAGCCTCACACAGGAGTTAAAACTTGAGCTAATGATAACCGAAGTTTTGTTTTAGTCAGAGCCGCGTAAGACTTGCTGTCTTCGGATCATATCGGACTTGTTCAAACAACGAATGCGAATATCGATCCGCGCTTTTGCTTGACGATCGCGCAGAGATTCAGACCACAATTCAAACAGTTTTTCGAGGCGATCGGTATCGTTTTTGAAGCGGCGACCTATGTAGATGCGTTCGATCACTTCATCATTTCGATCGAGCTTCCCGGCTGGCGAGGTTTTCGTGTCTTTCGGGGTTCGATCGTGAGACGGGCGATGGGGCGATCGTCCTGACAAATTTGGACTTCTTCACCCGGTTGGAGTTTGGCGATGAGTTCGGCTTCGGTTAAGGTGATTCGGGTCATGATGGATAAGAGCTACGAATCAGTTATTCCATTAGCAACCGTGCGGAAAGGGCGATCGTAGGTTGGTCATGGCTGATGTTTGTTGGGTAACGATGAATCTAATATCCGAGGAGACGCTTTAATCGCTTATACACTTCATCATCATTCCGTTTACCTACAAGAACAATTTCTACGAGGTCATCGCTAGAAACATAGGAATAGATGATGCGATATTCTCCAATGTCTACCCGAAAATGATCTGGATAGCCGATGAGAGCTTTGCTATCGCTAGGGAGTGGATCAAGATTGAGCGCAAATATCTTTTTTGCAATTTGGGCGGCAATTTTAGGTTGTAGACCTTTCAGAAAATCTAGTGCCTGCCCTAGTCCATCAAGTTTAGGCATTGATTTATCCGTCCAAAGAAGCGAGACGTTTGATTTCTTGGATGAATAGATCAGTGCCGACCATTGCGCTACTATTTCGAGCTTGCTCGGCTTGCTGTGCCCAGTGAGCATCGTCAATCGACTGAAGGCTTTCAACTAAGGCAATGACAGTATTCCAGGCATCGATCGGAATAACGACATCGGTTTGTTCACCGAGACTATTGGTTAGAAATCGGGTTTGTTGGAGGAGTTCGGCGATCGGCATAGCAAGCGTGACCAGCAACTACAATCTCAATTATAACGCGACTGACTTTTAGACGCGATTCTCGTTCCGGGAGGCTTCACCAACGAGGAGTTGGACGATGTTAGCGGTGGCTCGGGGAGCGTGACGTAGGTGATCATGGGGTGGATCTGTTGTGCGATCGATTTTTCCATTATAAACCGTGGGGGAAGAGCGAGCAAAGACGACGCACATCAATGTAATCAGAAATCATATTGGTATGGCATGTATTCGCTACAGGCTTCAAGATGATCATTATTGTCAGCAACGATCGTAAATGTTCCGATGGTCTGCGACCGACCGTAGGTCATCGCGCTTCCCGGCTGACGAGGTTTTCGTGTCTTTCGGGGTTCGATTGTGAGACGGGCAATGGGGCGATCGTCCTGACAAATTTGGACTTCTTCACCCGGTTGGAGTTCGGCTATGAGTTCGGAAAGATGAAGTTGGGCTTCGGTTAAGCTGATTTGGGTCATGGTGGATAAGACCTACGAATCGATATCTTCCCGTATAAACCGTGGGGGATGGGCGATCGGGTCTGAGGGGAAGCGCGAAACTAGAACCTGGATTTTATGGAGAGACATCAGATGAAAGATGAAAAATAAAGTTTTGATGATCCACACTCTACTTCCATTTTGCTATTGGATAATTTTATGTGATTACTTGAAAGTCTAATATTCTACATCCCTCTCAATCTTGAATATGAACCTGAATCGACGTTCAGACCAGGTTACGTTTATTTTCTCCATACTGTTGCTCAAGTTCAAGACAAAATTGGTCGATATAAAATTGGTCTTACCAAGCAAGGTCGCCTCAAGACTCGCATCCAAGAACTCAATGGGAAGCAAGCTGCATTTCCAATTGGTGTAATTGGATGGATTGAAGTGAATGATTGTAATGCTGCTGAAAAATGCCTCCACCAACATTTCTCAAAATATCGCAAAAATGGAGAATGGTTTGATTTCCATGAGGATGATCTTGATGAGGTCTATCGTGCTTATGGGGAAGTTATGGCTAAATACTGGATTGATGAGAGTCTATGTGAGAGCGAGGAAGAACCACTGATTGCGGAAGGCTATAATTTTTTCGATTCTGTCAATAATTACTGCAATCAATATCTGAGATTAGGAGAATCGGCTACTGATTTTAATTCATATCCTTCCAGCTATCAACCATCTTATTCAAGTGCAAGTTCATCTGGAAGCGATGATTCACTCATAGGATGTATGGCTATAGCCATCATTGGCTTAATTATTTTAGGTGTTATGAATATTGGGAAACTACCTAAGATGCCTGGTCAAATAGCGGCAGACAGGGGGCAGAGTCGTATTGCGCATATTGATATTCTGCCCGATGACGGTCGTTTTACGCCTAATCATCGTATTGATGTTAGCGTTATAGGAAAGCAAGCCGCATTCATTCGTACTGGTCCTGATGAGAAAAAATATCCTACGATAGGCGAACCCTGAATTAATGAAACGCTTGTAAAAACCGTTAAAGGTCCACAAAATGGATGGTTTTTAGTCCAGACAGAAAGCGGGACCAAAGGGTGGGTATCTGGCAATTTCATTCGCTAGGGATTCAATGTTTCGATATTGGCTTAGATATTCACTGAATGGATGCGATCGTGATTCAGTTGTTCAACGATCGTGCGATTCTATTACCCTTGATAAATCAACCGATAGCCACCACTCTTACCCGACTGAGCATCGCTATTCCGCGAACGAATCTTATATACGGCCAATGACATCGCCACGACTAATCTGAACGAGAACGGGTTCAATGTCAGTTTGAATTTGGCGATATTTTTTAGCGAGTCCTTTGAAACGCCGTTTGAAGAGTGCCGTGAATCGTAGTTGGACAGACACCTCAGACATTGATGCCATCCCAGAGTTCGGCGATCGGAAAAGTCTGTCTAGCTTTGGCTTGATGGAGAGATGCCTTGAGATCCGCGAGAATTTGGGGACTGGAATCAGTGTCTGGATCGAAATCTGGCGTCAAATCTGAGGCGATCGCAGATTGCGTTCGAGCGGTCAAAAACTCAAGAAACGCTAACGTTTGGTCTAACAGTGGTTCCGGCGTTTGCTCGATCGCAGACAGAAGACGTTGTTTAATCAGCGACATGAGATAACCTCCCGGTCGATCTACCATTATTCTATCAGCCATGTCATGTCTCGGCTGACAAACCACAACGCTTCCCTGGTTTTGCCTTTAGTACGGTAGATTCCGACACCAGGCCAATCGGGCAGACGCAGATTGGATGTTGTCCCGGCATTTGGTCCCGATCGAATCATAAGCGGCGCTAATGGTGCGGTTGATGGTCCGAGAGCCTGAGCTATGGTCTGCCGCCCGATGATTAAACTCACCGCCGCCACGGTCATTACACTCGCCCAACCGCCTACACCATTAATCCTGATCATGAAGCTCACTCCTCTAAAATCCCAACACTTTAAAAAACTCGTCATCCAGCTCATAGCCCAGCATTTGGGTCATGCCCTGTACCCTCGATCGGCCCGAAAGGTCTTGCGATCGTAACCAATTCATCACCACAAACACCTTGTGCATGACGAAAATTTCCAACGCTTCCGGGTTGAACTGAATCCCGTCCTTCAGATGAAACTGGTGAGGCACCAACATTGCCACATATCGAGCCAATTCTCCGGACTGCCAATCTAGTAGCAACGGCAACCCCGGATATTTTGCATCCAGCCGAATGAACCACAGCCGAATTTCAGGAATCTCAGAGAGTTCACGGGGATCCATGACCTCACGGGGAAACACAATCTCAAATTTGACTTGCTTCTCATGCTCACGCCAATCTGCCATTAGACCGTCGATCACAGCCTCTGCATCACGCGTATTCACAGCAAAAATTTGTTCTGCCGTCACCGTCAAGGTTGTGGTCATAAATCTAAGTATTTAAAATCTAAGTATCTAAACTGCACGCCCTAATCTATCACGGCCTTAGAGAGTCATTCTCTATTCGTGATACACATAGATCGGCATCATCACACTAAAAACAGACCCTTCACCTGGCCGACTTTTTACCGAAATAGACCCTCCACAACGCAATAGCAACTGCTGCACTATGGTCAGCCCCAACCCTGTCCCGCCCAGATCTTTACCACTCACTTGACGTACCCGATAAAACCGATCGAAGATCTTGGGAATCTCCTGCACCGAAATACCAATGCCAGTATCTCTAATTTCTAGTTGCAAGAAATCTCCTTGCTGCTTCGCCTTCACCGACACTTGACCACCAGGGGGTGTAAATTTAACGCCATTATGCATCAGCCCCACCACAATTTGTCGTAGCCAAGGGACTAAGCATGCGATCGGGGGCAAGTCATCGGGAATCGTGTAAGACAGTCGTACCCCTTTTTCTTCCGCCAATGGTTGATAAGTACTTACTACTCCCGGCACCACATCAGACAAGAAAATAGCTTGAAGCGTCTCCCGTCCGCCCATTTGATCTAGGTTAACGAGATCCAATAAAGTGCCAATTAAGGAAGTTTGCCGATTGCACTCGCGCACCAACAACTCCATGTAACGCTGTCGTTGAGGCGGTTTAATATTTGGGGAATTCAGCAGAGTTAGAGCTGTTTTCATATTGGTCAATGGCGTTCGCAACTCTTGCCCGACAGTGCTTAGAAATTCATCCTTCGATCGGACCGCCTGAACCAACTCCGCATTTTGCATCTGCAACCGACAGACTGCCTCAGATTGCTTTCGATACACCATCATTCGCTGCCAAAGATCTTCTTGGCGATAAATCTGACGGTTAATTAAACCCGCTGTGACTGGAGCGATCGCCACTGGAGTTATTACCTCAGCAGTCTGTTTCAAATTCCACGCCGTCAGTTGCGATCGCCATTTCTCTAAGCACCCGACGAACGTCATTTCAGACCGTGCTCCATCTGATATTTCTTCGGTCTGAGTTTCTAAAATCGATTCTAGAACGTTCAGAAGTGGCTGAACCTCCGCCCAGCCTATCGCACAGGACATTATCAACATATTGCGCCGATCGACCCCATCAGTTG
The DNA here is from genome assembly GCA_025351345.1 of Synechococcales cyanobacterium GL140_1_metabat_312. GTDB lineage: Bacteria > Cyanobacteriota > Cyanobacteriia > Leptolyngbyales > Leptolyngbyaceae > JAAFJU01. Next base: position 19,179 of record JANXWB010000011.1, on the reverse strand, counting down.
TCGATTCTACGACCAGTTCTGAGGACGCGCGCTTCACCTTGACCCGCTGAGCCACAATCAAACCACAGAACTCCTGGGACACCACCATGAAAAAAAATTCCCGCCGCAGTGGATTGTCAGCCTTTAAATGGACCATTACAGGCTGATTATCACTACTCGCCAGAACCGTATCGGTCTCCAGGGAGCCTATTAAAGGAACAGCACCCTCATCAGAAGCACTCCCTAAACCGTAGACCTGACGATCGTCAGGCAAAAGCGCTAGACATCTCAAAAGTTCAGCCTGCCAAGCCTCGCCTCGGGGAAACTTGGCCCATATCAGCGCGCTACACGATTGCTCCACTAAACTATCGACCCAGCTTCCCACCATTCCTTTCAAGGTGGTTGGACTAATAGAAACGGCTTCCGGCGAACTTTTCTGTTGGGTTAAAGACTCAAAAAGCGATCGGACGGGCGGCGTAGGTAGAGTCATGGTGGGGCAAAAGAGGACGAAGAAGAAATTTAAATGAATGCAACTGACAGATTGTGCAACTTACTACAAATCTAGCCATATTTTCGGAGAAATTGAACATTTTTTGAAAAACAAAGGCTTAAATTTTATCTTCCGCCTGAAAGAAGATTCTCCTGACTCACTAAGTTGGCCCGATCGAAGGCTCCAAGATTAAAAAATAACCGCTTTAAATCCGTTTGAACTTCCATAAATAAGGTCGCATCCCCCAACACCCGAGCTGCAATCAGCCGACGTTGATGCACTTCCACCGCCTCCCATGATTGTCCTAGACCTTCATAAAAAATAGCCATACTCCGCAAGGCTTGCTCTTCTCCAACTACATCTCTAAGTACCTTCGCTAAATTAAAGCGATCGCGGGCATAGTTGATAGACTCGGTGGGCCTACCAATGGAATAACAGACAGTGCTGAGATGCTTGAGAACCTGAATTTCCAAGCGCGGATTCTTCATCAATCGGACTAAAACAAGTCGTTTTTTGTAATAGTCAATCGCCGTTTCAGACTCTCCAATCGCATAGTAGGCATTACCCAAATTTTTAAGCACCTGCGCTTCCACCGAGACATCCTGCAAACTTTGGGCCAACACTAATGCCTGCTTCTCGTAAAAAATAGCTTGGGCGTAGTCCTGCCTTGCTTTGAAGACAAGCCCCAAATTATTAAGCGCTGCCATGGAACCCCGAGAGTCCCCTATTTTTTTGGCAAGAGCTAAACTTTCATACTGAAAATGACTGGCCCGATCGGTATTACCTAGGTGACGATAAGCATTTCCGACTGTCCCCAAAACTGTAATCGCGATCGCGTGCTGATCGAATTCATGAGCTAGGACTAACGTGCGCTGACCTGAGTTAATCGAATTGTGATACTCGCCATTGCTATAAGCCGCCAAGGTGAGATAGCTCAACAGATGAACTTGATCCTCTCGCAAATCCAACAAAATATAACGACTAAGCGCTTGGTCGAAAGCCGCGATCGCTTCTGGATAGCCTTGATTTTGCAGATGGGTTAGGCCAAGTTGGAACAAATTCTCGCCATCTTGTAAAGCCTGCCCATAGGTTTCATCTAGAAGAGGCAATGTGTGCAATGCCTGTGAGCGATCATGGAGGAGATCGATCGAATGAATAGGGCCTACATTCGCAGGCAGAACGCTCATAGGCAATATCGTGTCACGGGGCAAACCATCACCGCAATCTATGGGAACGAGTTGGTCTACGGAACTGCATGAGCATTTTTCAGTAGATGCAACGGGTAAGGAGTGAACCCACTGGGAGGACTGGTCATCCATAAGAAGTGACTCGATATCAGGATGTTATGACAAAGATTAGGCATAGAGTCGGACCGTATCGGATCATCATTCCCGCCCGCAAGAGAGTTACGACATACCTGTAGATCTGGGAACTACGGATTTTAATGGGAACCCATAGCAAAACTTCCGTAGAACTAATGAGGCGGAATAATGGCCCGATCGTCTAGTTTTCCAGTGTTAATCGCTTTATTTGATAAAAGGAAATTAAAGTCGAAAGGGTATTTTTCAAGGAGCAGATGTTATTTCATAAAATAGACTGAAAAAAGAGTTGACATACTTCACCAGATTTGCGATTATAAATCTTGTGCAAAGCGAACCTAGTCGGCAAGCAGGTCACAATACCGCAATTTATGCGGGCGTAGCTCAGTGGTAGAGCGTCACCTTGCCAAGGTGAATGTCGTGGGTTCGAATCCCATCGCCCGCTTCTTAGACACACTCTTCCGTGAAAGAGCAGCGACCAAAGTAGAACAGCAGCGATTGAAGATATTTACTCCTAAACGATGCAGAAAATTGAAACAGGTTCTGATTATCCTTGTCCTTGTCGTAGAGATGCCCGACTTGTCCCGATCGCACTGACAGAAGCGCTAGGCTGCGACAAATGTTCCAATGTCTACGTGATTATTAATGACCGGATGAGTATTGAACAAGTTTCGGGAATGCCTGGAGTAAAGCGAGTTTTGGGCTGGAATGGGAAAAGTTGGCAGTCCGTAAACCGTAAATATTCATTAAAACGATCGATTATATTGATATCTGTCATTATTCTATGGAGTCTTCTAATCTGGATAATGGCCCAGCTATTCCCAGGGCAATGGGCTATTCTGGCTTGTATTCTGGCGATTGTCTGTTTCCCGATGGTGATTGATCTCCTGAGTCGTTAGTTCCTTAATTTTCACGCTGATTAATTTTTTATGCGAGTAGAGGATCTTTTTCATGAGCAGCATCGCCATGGCCCAAGCGGCATCGCACCAGTTGGCAATGATGACATGCCAACAACGAGATGCAGCAATTCGTTGCATCGCCCAAGCCTTTGAGCAGAACTATTATCTGCTTCTAGAAGCCAATACTTTAGATCTCGAAGCAATGCAAAATTGGCAACGCACCAATGCAGAATCACAGGCTGCTGCCCAGATTAATCCCATCCCTAGTGAATGGTTGCGGTTGACTAAAGAACAAATTCAGCGGTGGATTAAGGCATTTAGTTTAATCGCCGGAATGCCGGACCCGCTCAGACAGATGGCGGGGTTCTATAGTCCTCGACAATGCCATTGGATGCCGCTGGGAGTGCTGGGGTTAGCCTATGAGGGGTTGACGGAAGTGGCAGTAATGGCCATTGGGATGAGCTTGAAAACGGCCAATAGTCTCATCCTTTACCCAAGTCTAGAGAATGCCCACACTCATGCGGCATTGCTGCAAATATGTCAAGATTCGCTCTCGTCGCAGCATTTACCTGATGGCTGTGTTCTGTCGATGGATCGGCCTGAATTTAACGCTGAATCCGATCGGGTTAGGCAATGGATTGTTTATGGTCGTCCGGCTTGGCGATCGGCCATCCGAGAACAGGTTAAGTCCAGCGTGATGGAGGCCATGATTGGGAATTGTTACTTATATTGGGCAGCGTCGGGCGGTGTTGATTCAGTCCGAGAGATGATTTTAGCAAGTCATATCGGTGAACCTGAGGCTGTTAATGCGATTGAAAAAGTGTTGGTCCATCCGCAGCATAGTTCATCCAGTTTGGTTAGACTGTGGGCTGATTTACGATCGAAGGGATTTGAGATTTTTGGAGATGACGCGATCGTGGCAGAGTTTCCAGATGTGAAACGATTGCCGGATGAGGACTGGAATAAACCTTGTTTTCGTAAGCAGGTCGCGTTTCGGGGCGTAGAAAATATTGCGGGAGCAATAGAATTTATTAATACTCACAGCAGCGGTCATGCGGATTCTATAGTGACGGAATCCTACGGGGCAAGTCAGGAATTTGTGCAGCAGATTAGGAGTACGACAGTGTATTTAAATGCGATCGGGCGCTTTCAACGCTGTCAATTTACGGAGGGAGATGTCGTGCTGGGGACAACAGGACGATCGGGTTTTGGGTCGATTCGGATGCAGTCGCTATTAACGCCAAAACGTGTGGTGTATGGGAATTAATTGGATATGGGGTTTGAATTGTAGTCCAGAGTTATTCGGACGCTACTTGCGTTCAGGATGGGCAAATTGAACGGTTCCCAGCCGATTAATGGCTCTGATCATTTCGTACAATCGGCCTAGATCGCGCTGGTTAAAATGCAACACAAGGCGAGGCAAAGCAACGGTTTCGTCGTAGAGTTCTTGGGGTAACGCGGGAGTACGATCGATTGTCCCTTTAAGCAAAATATCGCTAAACCGATCGTTCAACTCTGCTATCGCCTCATCGGATAAAGCTGCTTTCAACCTCAGAATTAACTTTCCATCGACATAGCGACTGGAATGGTACACCGTATAAAAACTCGAAATTGCTTCGCAAGCTACATCCAGCCGATCGGTAATGGTAAACAAACTGAAATCATTGGCATTAATTAAGCCTTGACCCAGTAGATTTTTTTCTACATACTTGGCCCAATTTTGCCAATAGTCGCCACCGGGTTTATCAATGAGAACAATAGGGACCGGAACAGATTTACCTGTTTGGCTCAGAGTTAGGCATTCAAACGCTTCATCTTGAGTCCCAAAGCCGCCTGGAAAAATGGCTAAGGCATCACTTTCTTTAAGAAAGAATAGTTTTCGGGTAAAGAAATACTTAAAGGTCACTAACATATCATTGCTATTAATGAAAGCATTAGATCCCTGTTCAAAGGGCAGCTCAATATTAAGCCCCAAAGACTTTCCATCGCCCGCACCTTTACTCCCGGCTTCCATAATGCCACCGCCGCCCCCTGTAATTACCATAAACCCTTGCGAGGTAACACAGGCCGAAAAGTCTTTTGCCATTTGATATTCAGCCGCTTGGGGAGAGGTGCGGGCCGAGCCGAAGATAGCAATTTTACGATCGTGACGGTAAGGCGCTAGGGTCCGAAAAGCTCGGCCTATATCTTTCAGCGTCGAAGTAAGGATTTTTAAGTCCAACCGATCGTTATCAGCTTGGCCAATTTCAGTCAGTGTGGTCAATGCTTGTACCATTAGGTCGCCATTAGCGGACGAGGGTAACTGGTCGAGCAATAGATTCACTTCACCCCGAAGGGCAGCAATGGAACTGGGTGACAGGTAGGGACGATCAGGCATCTAAGTCTCCTTCAGCTTTGTCACTATTTTAACTAGATTTTTGGAGCGATCCCGCGTTTTGCAATACAACGCTGCAACCCACCCTTAGACCCTCTGTCGTAATAATGCCCACAACATTAAGCCCACAACATTAAAACGCTCAACAGAAGAGTTGGGGTGACTTCTATCGAGCGCTTTAGACTAGTTCAAAATTTTAAGATTTAGAGAAGAACCTCAACAAGCCTTAAACTTCCTCAGACAAATTGGTTTTGATAGCTGGAATAAAGCTAGGACGAGCGCGATCTTCCCAACCAACGGGGCGCTTTGAGTTGTACCAAGCGATCGCACCGACAACGCCTGCGGCCAAGGCGCCAACGGAATACACTGCATTGAAAAGCACAAGGTAGAATTCGGAGTGAACTGCGCCGTTAGTCGTGGTGAGGAGAAGATTTAACATTGTGGTTGCTCGCAAGTTATGCGGAGATGAAGGGTGTTGTTCACATACCTTAACACACTGTTACATTACATATCGGATTCGCAAGAGGTTCGGGTTACACCCTAGGAGGTAAAGTAAATGCGATCGGCGTTTTTCATGCCATTTTCGTCCATACTCATCCAAAAGACGACTTAATTCCTTTGGCAAGAGATGCGGTGGGTGGCAATATAGAGTTATAAACTTTCTCGCCACTACCGCCGGACTCTCTCTTCAACAGCGACTGGCGGAAATTCAGCTAGCATAGAAACAAGGCAAGTCAGCCGCCCGCTGCAAAGGCTCCCATAACTAGTGCGGAAAGGAGTAAGCCGGGGCTGAGCATGAGCGCAAGGGTTAATAAATCGTGAGCTGTCATTTTAAAAATCCTGTCCTATACAATTACATCATGAGTAAAATCTCAACCCGTCAACGGTGTGGCTTAAAACAAATCATCCCGTAACGTGTTCAGGTTGTCTCCTCCCTCTTATGCTAGAGCAGCGATCGTTTCCTTGATATAGGAAAAGGCTTGAGAAAAGCTAAAGGTTTTCAGGTTACTTGAACTTTAAACAGTCGTTAATTATGGGTCGTTTTTCGTCAGAAGAAAGTCAGCGCCGGGACTTAGTTGAATCTTTCACGCTTTGGGTGGCGGCTGAATTTGTAGGGCTGCTGTTTCTGCCTTCGATCGTGGAAGGTTTTGATCCGTCTGGGGTGCTGCGGCGAACTTGGTTTCCTTGGAGTCTGGTCTACGGGATTGGCGGCATTGGGCTGTTGACGATCAGTTCTCGGTTTATGGCAACGGCGGGCGATCGTGAAGGAGCCAGAGACTCAAAAAAGATCGGGGCGCTGTTTGCTCAGAGCTTAGGATGGCTGGGGTTGGTGGGCGTACTGTATCCATTGATCATGTTTGTTACGACTTTTTTCGCTCTAAAATTTGGGAAGTGATATGGGCCATCCGTCATCCCAGCCCTTTGAACCAGAGGAATTTAAAGCAGAGCCATTCCAAGCACTGCAATCATTTCAAGCTGCACTGAAAGAATGGGCCGTTGCGGTTGATGCTTTGATAGCCGCAGAAACGGTGGTGTTGCTACGGAAGGGCGGAATTCGGGAGGCGGGGTTTAAGGTGGACAACAGACCATTTTGGCTATATCCGACCTATGAACATCAGAAACCGGAGTTGCTCAAACCAAACTACGCAAATCTGGTGACGACAGTTTCACCCGGTTGGCATCCTGGGCGGGTGTCCATTGGGGCTTGGGCGATGATTACGCATCAATGTGAGTTAAAGGAGCAAGGGCAGCTCGATCGGTTGATGCCACACTATATCTGGAATAAAGATTTTACGGAAATGCGACTGAAATGGAAACCGAACCTGGCGTTGACGGTGGTCTTTCTTCGGGTATTTCGATTGAATAAATCGGTAGAAATCCCCTTCGAGCCTGTCTATGGTGGATGCCGATCGTGGACTACGTTACAGCCTAAAATTGACGCTTCGGACTCGGTGGCGGTGTTGAGTGACGATCGGTATACGCAGAAGGTACGAGAAATTTTAGCATTGAGGGATGAGAGGGATTAAGCAGTAATTCCAAATGCGGAATCGGCCCCAAGCTCTGAAATTTTTGAATTTCTGCCATCTAGCGGTGCGCTTGAGCGGCTGCAAACAAGCTTTGCTACCCCCTAAGCACTAACCAACAGTTCGCTGCAACCGAATTGTTAGGCTGATCACGGCTAGGGTATCTCAACGAGAATATTAGCTGAATACCATTATTTTGTGGGTCTAGCTAGCAATCATTGCAAAACATCACAAAGAATTGTAGTAACAGTAATAGACCTAACTCGTCTAGAATTCTCGGAAGTAAGCAGCTGAATAGGATTTTCGGATAAATGGCAATCTACGCGATATGGAACAACAAAGGCGGTGTGGGGAAAAGCTACCTAACTTTTCAACTGGCTTCAGAATATGCACGTCAGAATCCGCGCAAGAAAGTTTTAGTGGTTGACCTATGCCCGCAAGCCAACTCTTCTTCTATGCTTTTGGGCGGTATAGAGCAGGGAGAGGCGAAACTTACCGAAATTCATATACAGTCGCCAAGACGCACAATTTCTGGATATATTGAAGATAGAATTCGGAGTCCATATATGTCTCCGAATTCAGGCGCTGGGTATATTACACAAGTTTCGCAGTACAACAATACAGTGCCAAGCAATGTGTATCTTGTAGCTGGAGATGAGCAACTTGAAATACAATCTTCAAGAGTGTCTAGTGCTACGAATCCAGGTCCACAAGACGCTTGGCGCATTGTCCATCTATGGATAAGAGATCTAATCGTAGATATTCAAAACTCTTGGAACGATGCAGATAGCTGTGTTTTTATTGACTGTAATCCAAGTTTCTCTATTTACACGGAGTTAGCGCTAACGGCTGCCGAACGGTTGATAATTCCTTTTTCTGCTGATGGTTCTTCAAAGAGAGCAGTTAAGGCAGTGTTAGCACTGGTTTATGGTATCCGAAGACATGCTGGGGACACTCAATCGGAATTCTTCTTAGAGACAGAAAGGTATCGTATGGCTCAACCCACCATATATATGTATGTGGGTAATAGACTCACACAAATGAATAGTTCCTCTGCATCTGCCTTTAAAACTGTAGTGAGTGAAATCGGTAAAGAAATCTGGGACGTTTGGAAAACAACCCCTCAGTTTTTCTGTATTCACCCTGGTGGTGCTTCAACACCAGTTAGTCAAAAAGCCTTCAAGGATATGTTTCAGTACGAAGTTAATGATGCCAACACTGCATCAGTTGTTTCAGGTGCATTGGGCATCCCAATTGGATCTTTAACCGCTGGTCAAAAAACGGTGGCTGGTAGAAAAGTTCTGATCAATCAATCCCAACTAGATAAACAAGTGCCAAACATAGCGGGACTTGTACAACAAATTGAGTAGGGAATGCTTTTAGCCTAACAATTATGTAAATGGAAAGTTTTCGCATAAGTACCCCTTGAGGATCTTAGACCGACGCTTTCTATCTAAGTCCACTTTATGGGTCTTAGACCGACAATTTGTAAGCATAAGTGCCGAAATTAGTATCTTAGGCCGACTACTTCAGTATATTGCTATGAGAAAGAATTCGTTAGTCTGCTAAAAATTCCAAAATTACGCACTATACAAAATTGACGATCGGGTCGATCGCCCTACTTAATTAAATTCGAGGGCCGATCGCGATCGTTTTTTAATTTTCAGTCCAGCAGGCTCTGAGATTTTTGAATTTGGAATAGCTGGGTTTAGATCGATCGTCCAAAGATTTTCGTGCAAAGTCAAAACTTGGGGCTATCTTGGTAGGCAGTTGAGAGAATATGCGCTAGATATAGCGTCACCAGATGTAAATTCTCCGTGCGTTTATTTCCTCATTTCGGCCACCGTCACGCGGAAATTTCAGGTTTGCCCCTATGCCATCTTCATTGCTGCGTAATTCCTATTCGTCTTTACAAAAAATCATTCCATCGACCATTGCTCAGGCCATGATGAAGAGGTTTGGAGCGATAACGTTCGGGTCGATATTAGTGCTGGGCGGCGTTTTGACGATCGTAAGCAGTGCTAGCGCCATGGCAATTGATGGATGGAAGTACGATCCCGAGAAAGGCCAAGTTGAATTTGAAATCGAAGATGGGGTTAAACCGCGTCACTTTCTAATGGCTCAGCCTGCGCGAATTGTGGTGGATTTGCTAAATACACAAATTGGCAACGCACCTCCAGAGACTAGCTATACGTCCGGCCCAATTCAACGGATTACGGTGGTACAGCTTCAACCGTTACTCACGCGGATAACGCTATATATGTTCCCGAGTACGGTGTTTACGAAGGGACAGGTGGCGCTCGATCGGCTGGGCGATGGCAATCGGGGGACCAGTGATGTTTGGACGTTACGTCCGTTGCTTAATAATCCAAGCGGTATGGCCACAAATAGCACGCCAGGAAGCAGCACCCCATCTCAAATCCAACTTAAAGCTGAAACCCAGACTCTAGTATTACCAACAGCACCGATCTCACAAAGCATCCCGATCGCAGTTCCCCCAGCAAAATCGGATATTCCCAATAATAGTTTTATTCCCAGCATTGCGTCTCGGTTCGCGAACATTGAACCTGCGACTCCACCAAAGCTTGAAGAGTTGCCACCTGGAATGGCTTCCGTATTACTTCCGCAGAAGCCCAGTTCTACCATTGCGTCGCCTGCAATTAGGTTACCCAACCTTTCTACAAAGGCAATTCCGCTGCCAAAATTAGAGACCGTAACGTCCTCACCGCTGAAAGTAGACGCTGTGAAATCAGTAACGATCGAGGTGCCTAAGCCAAGGATGGAGCGTCCGCAGCCGATCGAGACACCGCAGCCGATCGAAGCACCAAAGCCAGAAATAACGCCAGACGCACCACCACAACTAACACCACCAGCGCCAAACTTTGAAGCACCTAATCCTTCGCCTATCTCGGTATCGCAAGCGTTAAATGTTCCCCCGCCCGCCAATAGTTTGAATGTCACCGTTGAACCGATCGTTCCCGCGCCAAATTCCCAAATCGTCGCAAAAACAGGCGATGGATTGGTCCTGCCGGATTCGCTGCCAACAGTCACCCCGACCATTCTCCAACCCACAACCGTTTCGGTCCCACCCCTATCGACAATTTCTCCCATAGCACAGCCTAGAATTCAACCACCGATCGTTCCTACTCAGGTCCCAAATGCAGTGCCAAATGTCGTGCCAAATGTGAACCCAATGGCGTTTCCATTACCCGATCGTGTGCCCCAACCCGAACCGTTGAAGACACAGCCGCAGCCGATCGTGCCCCAGTTCACGACACAGCCGATGAGACAGCCGAGCATTTTTCCAACCGCAGGCATCGCTCAACCCGTAGACCGAAATCCGATCGCATCCAGTCCATCATCCGTACAGCCCGAGGTGATTAGTTTTGGGCAACCATTACGACCCATCACACCGCTTCCGTCATCCCAAGCTGTGCCAACCTCCGGAACAAATTCGACGACCGCCCTTGTGACCTTAACAGCCAATGATGGACGTACGGGATTGCCCTCAGGAACGAGATTGACGGTGCGGTATACCGGAATTTCATCCTTGAACGTCAAAGATGGTTCCCGCAAGGAAATGCTAGTACTTCAGTCGGCCATTCGCGATCGCAACGGGATGATCATTGCGCCAGAAGGAACGACGATTTATGGTTCATTTGAAGGCGGGACCAATCAGTTTGTGGCGGAGTCTATTATGATTCAGGGCCAGTTAGTATCATTGATTGCCGAATCTCCCAATTTAGGTGGAGCGCGGAGTCCGTCTGAGCGTAGTTTGCTTCAGAACTCGGGAATTGGCGTATTGGCAGGAGTATTGATTGGTGGATTGAGCGGGGGCAGTGCGATCGGTGGGGCAGCGGCGGGGGCGATCGCATCCTATGTAACAGCTCCGAAAGTTGCGACGATTCAACCCGGTCAAATGCTGGAATTGAAGTTAACTCAAGATTGGATTATTCCTTTTGGCGTAAAGGTTTCTCAGGGCTTTGGCGGTTATGGCATAAATTAGAATCAGTAATTATGATTGCTGACCACTTGTGTATAACGATCGTATATTTTTTAAAATCACTGTATGTTTGATAATTGAATTAGGCATTGTGTTAACTAGATATTGTATCCACACCTAATAGTCATTTGCATTTCATACTCTGAAATTAGAAGAAGTTGTTTCATTTACGGCGGTATTGAATCATAGATCGCAGCGCGTCATGCAGCGAATTGGAATGAATAATATCAATCAAAATTTTAATCCTCCTCTAGTGCCGATCGGTCATCCTTTAGAGGAACATGTGCTTTATTCAATCAAACAAGAACTGTTCATTAAATCCAATACACTAGAATAGATTTTGGCTACAATTTCTAAGATTAGAGAAGCTGGCGATCGTTGGGACAACTCAGCCCACCAAGAACTGATCTCTTAACGATCGGACTTGCCGAGAAAGGAACCTATTCCCTATTGATCTGTCCCCAACGCCCGATCGCGCATCTCTCGAAACTTCACCTGCAACGCATCAGCGGCTACAAAGATCTCCTGATCGTAGCTCTGGGGCAAAGCTTGGGGGCGCTGACCTTCAACGATCGGTCGATCCTGCTCAAAAATTTTCAGCGTACGCTTGCGGGCATCTCCATCCGCCCAAGCTCCGGTAAAGAAACTGCGGAAATTCATCCACTTGCTCACGGTGGTCGTTGCATCGATCGGGACATGGGCCGTCCAAATCACCAACCGACCAAACGGTAATGACACCTCCAGAAATGTCAGATTCGGTAGCATGAACCCCGTCCGAGTCTTCACTGGCTCCGGTTTCTGACGCATTAATAGCTTCCAGATCCCCTTCGGTGAATTCGCTTTCAACATCACCGTCGCCTGCGCGCCCCAAGGATCCGTAGTTATCTCCAACGCCTCCACCTGCGGTTCATCGGGATTACCAAAGGCTCCTGCATGGACGAAAGGCGCATGGGCAAAATCCAAACCGTTATCCATGGCCCGCTCATAATTCACCCGCCAGGAGAAGTCCCCTTGAATCGATCGCAACGTCTCATCGCCAACCAGAGGCACATCAGGAATCGCAACCGTTTCCGATCGCGCACTATCCCCAAAAAATAACCAGACCCAGCCATCTTTTTCGCGGATGGGGTAGGTTTGGACGATCGCCCGCTTTGGAATCGAGGCACCAGGCAAATTCGCGGGAATTTTCACACAAGTTCCATCGCCGTCAAACTGCCAGCCATGATACGGACAAACCAAACAATCCCCCTCCACCTTCCCCTGGGCCAAAGCCGCACCTCTGTGGGGACAAACGTTATCTAATGCATGGAGCAAGCCGCTACTGTCGCGGAAAAGAACAATGGGGCGATCGAAGAGGCGCAATAATGTGGGCTGCGCTCCGATTTCTTGGCTAAACTCAACGGCGTACCAGAAATTGTTCAGCATAAAATTCTACAAACTTTCACCACTGATATCTTAACAAGGCCATAAAAACAGAGTCCAAAATCTGCGAGAATGCAATTCAAATCAGTCTTCTAGCGGTTTATACCCATAATCCCAACCAGCACAGAATGCAGTATGCCTCAAAAAATTAGTCATTTGGACGCCTCGGCGACAGCGAATTTTAGTGGAAGCTGTCAGATTATAAAAAATGGATGATTCTGCAATCTCTAAAAAGCGAGGTAATTAGGGATCTTGTGTTGAGTCAAATTGAGTACTTTTCCCACAGAGGGGCCTATGAAACTTATTGCTGGATGCGAGCTACTGTTAAACACGAACCTACCCACACCCGTGATTCTGATGCTTCGGCCCCGGAGTGGATCAGGACAATGGATTTTACAAGAAGAATATAAGTTAGAGCCAATGACTCCGATCGTGGAGTATACCGATAGCTATGGCAATTTGTGTCAACGCCTAGTGGTGCCGATCGGGGATTTTCGGGTTTATACGACTTCCTGTGTCGAGACCGCTGATACGATTGATGTGGATCCTGAAGCGGCCTTCATTCCTGTGGAAGATTTACCCGAGGATGTCCTACAGTTTCTTTTACCTAGTCGCTATTGTCAGTCTGACCAGTTAGGAGATTTAGCTAATCAGATTGTGGATGGAGAAAGCCCCGCTTACGAGCAAGTTCGCACTATTTGCGATTGGATTCATGCTCAAGTGGAATACCAATACGGTACGAGTGATGCCTCCACCTCGGCGATCGATACGGTAGCCAGCAAAGTTGGAGTTTGTCGCGATTTTGCCCATTTGGGGATTGCGCTATGTCGGAGCTTAACCATTCCCGCCCGAATGGTAGTGGGATATCTCTATCAATTAGACCCGATGGATCTTCATGCGTGGTTTGAAGTATTTGTCGGCGATCGTTGGTATACCTTTGATGCGACCCAAGCAGAACCTCGTGGCAACCGGATTGCGATCGCCTACGGTCGAGATGCCACTGATGTTGCTTTAATGAGCAATTTTGGGCCGATTGAACTAGTAAATATGCGGGTGTGGGTCGATGCCGCTGAATGACTTGAGCGAACATTTAAACTTTCCTGCTAGTACTTAATTCAATACAGCCTTATCAATGCCATTCAGTTCAGGAAACAGGTCCAGAACACTACCCTGACTTTTATTTAGCTTTGCCTTGAGCTTGAGCTTTGCCGTGGGGAACGGGATCTGCAATGTATTTAAAGTTCTCATCAGAATTCCAAGGACCACGCTTATCTTTCTCCCCATCAGATGACAAGTTGAAGTAAAGATCAACGGTTTCGTCAGGTTGAATATTGCCGAAAAATGGCTCGTCCAATTTGCCTAACGAGTCCAACGCTTTCATGAACATCTTCGTGTGAGAAATTTCTCGCGATAACAGATGGACTAAGGTTTTTTTGGTTCCTTCATCTGTCGCTAATTTGATCAGTTCTTCGTAAGTTTGGCGTGCCCCCGCTTCTGCGGCAATATTTGCTCTAAGGTCGCGCACAATGTCACCTCCCTCATTCAGATAGTTTGCAGTCCATGCACTGCCCTGACTGTCTAGAAAGTGAGGACCGACTCCCCGCACAGCGAATAATGTGCTTTTAAATGCTTCTGTTTGATCGACATTTTTAGTGTGGCCTTCGATAAGTTTGCCCACCATTTCGAGATGGCTAAATTCTTCGATCGCAATGTCCTGCAACATATCGCGCATCTCTGCATTCTCTACATGGAATGACTGCACCCAATATTGCAATGCCGCAGAAAGCTCTCCCGTAGCTCCACCAAATTGCTCTAGTAGCAGTTGAGCATATCGAGGATTCGCTTCTTTAATCTCAACGCTGTGAATGAGTTCTTTTTTGTGAAAAAACATGGCTTATTGTTCCTGATAATTATTATTGCTGAACCATTTTCAGGTGTTGAAAAATGGGGTTCATTACTCTGCTCATCATGGAGGAAAGGATAAGGGAAAACATCGTTCTATAGGTTGAGGTAAACTTATCTAAAGTAGGAAGCAACTAATACCTTTAACGCTTTCTCTAGTGCTGTTTAATTGGTACAAAAAGAGTTTAATCCTTTCAATTAGAAACTTTAATTCATAGGGATTAAGTTAAAAATCAAGGCCCAAATTAAGATGCTACGGGGACAGTCCCGATGCGACATGGGTAACGCTGTTTTCCCAGAGTCTGAAACCAGGGTTTCTTAGTTGGTTCAAATTCTACAGAGGGACAACGATCGCGCCTCATTATCTAGCTCAAGTATTCTTTAAGCTCTATTCTGTGACGGCTGACAATCTGGCGCAATCAATCGATCGCCTGCGAAGGTCCGATCGGTCAGTACGATCGGTCATAACAATTTACTATTTTCCAGGGAAAACAACTTGTGTTGTCCTATCAAATCAGGATAAATTATCAAACATGAGGGGGATACACGTAATCTGTCTTAGTATCTGCCCAATTATGCGGAAAGTGTTGGGATATTCGCCCAAATTGGGATGATATTCAGAATGTTTCTGTATGTTAAATAGTTAGGTGTCTTAAATTGTTGGTTAAAATAGTATTCTAAACTTCATTTGCAAAAATTCTAGCTATGCCGTTATCTCTAAATGAAATTGAGAAGGCTATAGAATCAGTTGAACGTCTTGTTGATCCATTAAGTGAGCGTTATGGACGTTTGCTTAATGGACAAAATCTACCTGATCCCTTCTGGCACTATGGAATTGGTCTTTCAGATACACATATTTTTGATACAGGTCAAGGATTATGTCCATTTGAGAGAAACGAGGTGAAATTTGTTTTTAGTATTGACGACATAGCGTTTAAACCAGAGCAAACTATTAAGCGAATAAAACAAGCTCTCTATGTTTTTTCTGATTGGCAATATACTTTCACTGGCTGGAATTGTGAACATCTTGGTCGATTAATTGCAACTGATCAGGCAAGATGTTATCAAAGCAGTTTTTTGTGGTGGATTTGTAATATGTCTCCAGAAGGCGATCGTAAAACTGCACATCAAATATTTCGAGATTATCTGATGAGAGTTGATCCTAAGCTTATTAGATAACCATTGAAAATTTAGTTACGTCCTTGGTAAATGTTAAAATGACGGTAAACAGGAGGGCAAAATGAGTATATCCGTCATCGATCAAGTCGTTAAGCAATTAAGATCTATGCCACAACCCCTGCAATGGGAAGTTCTGGAGTTTGCACGTACTTTGATAAGTTCTAAAGTTCAAGGTGTTTCCGGTCAACAGCTATTGCGATTTACAGGTACAATTCCTATTGACGATCTGCAACTGATGCAAGAGGCGATTGAGCAGAACTGTGAACAGGTTGACTTAAATGAGTGGTAGGTATCTGCTGGACACCAATATCATTATTGCTTTATTCGCAGGCGAAGCATCAATCGTCAATAATCTTGCCCAAGCCGATGAAGTGTTCATTCCAAGTATTGCACTTGGAGAATTACATTACGGCGCAAGAAAATCAGGGCGCTCCCAAAAGAATTTAGAACGGATCGAAGAGTTTGTTGCAAACAACACGATCATTGAGTGTGATGCTAGTACAGCCCGTCAATATGGTGATGTCAAGAACAGACTGAGAATTAACGGTCGTCCGTTGCCTGAGAATGATGTTTGGATCGCAGCATTGGCGTTGCAGTATGGTTTGACATTAGTAACACAAGATGCACATTTTCAGGAGGTGGAAAGTCTGCAAACAGTATCTTGGTAGCCAGTCGCCAGCCACCCAACCAGGGCGTGCAGTAGATAGCCTCAACACTCTGATAATGACTCGAAAATACTTACCCCCGCTGACGCCCAAGCCGTTATCTGTCTCCGCACAAAGTTGCGATCGTTATTGAAGTTTTTTGTTGAGTAGGAGCAGTGCCAAGAGGTTTGAGTTGAGGCCGTAGTGGAAGGGTGTGACGATCGTATTCTATGGGAATGCTGGTATAAACCTGTATAAATGCCGTACATTTTTTATTGCAACGATCGCCCCTAAAATCTGTTGGTGAAAGAGGTGATAAATGGACTTACCTTAAGAAATGATGAATTCATTAGAACGATCGGCGATGATTTTAAACTGGATGAGCTAACCGCAATGTCGTTACAGCCTTCACCCGATCGGTCTCACCCATCAAAACACATTGATTAAATACAGCAATATCAAGCCCACTCAGTTGTGGAATTTGACTAGAATCACATTTCTCATATTCATCATTGTTCAAATGGTAAATCGCCAAAACACCATCTTCCCAAAACCAAACTTCATTCACACCCAACGCTTTGTAAACCATGAGTTTGTCAAGACTACCGTTGGTCACTCGAACTTCAATAGAAAGCTTAAGTTCACCAATCTCATAGGATTCATCCGCTTCAACAGAAGCAATTTTTTCGACTTTCTGAGTCATCGCACTTGTCGGGAAGAAATTGATTTGACGATCGAGTAAATAAGCCTCAATTAACAACCCAATCATTCTTTTAAACAATTCATGAAAACGTCCCGGCATGATGATCTCAATTCTTCCGTCATAATATGATAAGCGCGCTTTAGAATATTCAAAGCCTTGTTGAATCATCTCAAAATGTTCCCACTGACCCGATATCACAATGTGTTGGCTTAATCGATCGTCATCAGAGAAAACTAGATGACTGGGTATAGTCTGCTGTAGTGCTTTCTTTTGGACGATCGATTGTTCCAAAATAAGAGTCATACTCAATCTCCTCTAAACGACGACAGATGATTTACATTGTATACGAACCAAATCGATCAACTCTGTAACTCAGCCAATTTTGCCAGCACCTCGCGGCTATGAACACTAGGATTCACGCCCAGAAAAATCGATCGTATTATGCCTTCTGGATCAACAATGAAAGTATGGCGTGACGACACAACACCCAACCAAGAACCATACGCCTTACTCACCGAACCATCCTCATCCGCCAATAAGGGAAACTTCAAGCCTTCCGAATCGCAAAACTCCGCATGGGAATCCACGGAATCCGCACTGATGCCAATCACCTCGGTATTCCGATCGTGATACTTCTGCAAATCCTTCTGAAACCGTTGCGCCTCCAACGTACAGCCCGACGTGAAATCCTTCGGATAGAAATAAGCCACCAACCATTTCCCCTGATAATCTGAAAGGCTGACGTTGCCCTGCCCCGTATTCGTCGGTAATGTGAACGCAGGCGCAGGTTTATCTAACGGTGGAAGCTTGCCTCCCATCGCCATAGCGGGCTGACTCAAGCACACCAAAAAAACGATCGCAACGATAATTGCAACCGATCGATCAATTGTGTGACGAATAAAACTGGAAATGGATAGAGTAAAAGTCATGATGGCTAAATCCAGCTAAACTGAAGGTCAATCTCTACTTAACATTTTGTCATAAAGTGTTGAACCTCACAGGACCGAATTTCCAGGCTTTGGATCTGTGGGCGCTAGAATGATTAGCCTAGGAAGGATTTAAAATTTTTTAAGGAGTCGCCATGCCTACGTTGGGAGTCAACATCGATCACGTTGCCACCATCCGCCAAGCTCGCCAGACCGTTGAGCCAGACCCGATAGCGGCGGCAGTGTTGGCCGAATTAGCGGGTGCGGAAGGGATTACGGTGCATCTACGAGAAGACCGTCGTCACATGCAGGACCGAGACGTGCGGCTGTTACGGGAGACCGTTCGGACCCATCTCAATTTAGAAATGGCTGCGACAGACGAGATGGTGAAAATCGCCTTAGCAATCAAACCTGACTACGTGACGCTTGTGCCTGAACGGCGGGAAGAAGTGACGACGGAGGGCGGATTGGACATTGCAGGACCGATCGATCGAATGACGAAAGTGGTGGATAAATTGCAATCGGCAGGCATTCCGGTGAGCTTATTCATTGATGCCGACGAAATTCAAATTCAAGCCGCCGCAAAGTCTAAGGCAAAGTTCATTGAACTGCACACGGGGCAATATGCGGAAGCCAAAAACGAAGACGATCGGGCCACGCAATTACATCTCTTGAAACTTGGCTGTGAAATTGCTACGTCCTTAAATCTGCGGATTAATGCAGGTCACGGGTTGACCTATTGGAATGTTTATCCCGTCGGTCAGCTTCCCGGCATGGAAGAATTGAATATTGGCCATACGATTATCAGCCGTGCTGTATTGGTCGGTTTAGAGCGAGCCGTGCGGGAAATGAAGCTGGCGATCGCGGGTGAACTGCAACGATCCGCGCTTTAAATTCTAAATTCTGTCAAGAGCAGGGACCAGAACTGTAGAATAACTAAGCGGGTGTTTTCATTCCTAATTTGTACTGATTATTTTTAACTTTAAGGTCTCTTCTCCTATGGCAGAACAATCACTCGGAATTACAACAATTAATCCGATTAAATTTGGCACTGATGGCTGGCGTGGACTCATTGCCGCTGACTTTACATTTGAGCGCTTAGTATTTGTCGCACCATTGGCGGCCCAAGTTCTTAAAGAAACCTACGGTCCAACAACCGGAAGCAATACTATTGTCGTGGGTTACGATCGGCGCTTTCTCTCGGAAGAATTTGCTCTCACCACCGCCAAAACCATTCAGAACTGCGGGTTCGACGTATTACTTTCAGAATGCTTTGCGCCTACGCCTGCCTTTAGTTGGGCGGCCAAATCGATGA
>JANXWB010000003.1 GCA_025351345.1 Synechococcales cyanobacterium GL140_1_metabat_312 | reverse complement strand
GAGATTGATCAATTGATCTATGCAGAAATCAATGATAGACGATCGGAATTAGACAGCCTGGAATCTAGTCTAGAAGAGCGGACTGATATTCTATCCATGCTAATGCTAGCGAAAGATAGTGATGGCAATGCAATGCCCGATGTTGAATTGCGAGATCAACTAATTACCCTATTGCTCTTAGGGCACGAAACTACTGCTTCGTCACTGTCTTGGGCGTTTTATTGGGTTCATCGAGATCCCATGATTTTGACAAGATTACGATCGGAAATTGCTCCTCTATGCCACGATCCTATTCCCCTTTCAGAGCAGCCTTATTTGACTGCCGTTTGCAAAGAGTCCCTGCGATTACAGCCCATTGCATTGATTGCACAACCTCGTCGGGTCAAAGAAACAGTGACTTGGGCCGATCGGACTTATCCAAAAGGCACCGTATTAATTCCTTGTATTCAAACTGCCCATCAACGGGAGGCAACCTATGCCAATCCAAAACAATTTAATCCCGATCGGTTTTTAGAGCGAAAATTCTCACCCTCTGAATTTTTACCCTTTGGAGGTGGAAGCCGAAGTTGTGTTGGGATGGCGCTCTCATTATTTGAAATGAAATTAGTATTGGCAACAGTACTATATCAATTTCAATTTGAAAGTAATCTTGTCAATGATGTCAAAGCCGATCGGCGAGGTATTACCTTTGTGCCACCAGAAGCATTCCGATTAACCATAGTCTAGAAATTCGGTTACTCCACCATCAAACCTATCATACCGTCCCTCAAATACTAGTATACCGAACCCTGTAGTGACGGTCGTTTCAAATCCGATCGGCGGTTACTTCACCACATCCATTCGGTCGCCCTCAATGTCATCTTCTAATCATTCGTCGTACATTGAATGCATGGAAAAACAAACTCAGAAGAACGAAATCGACACCAAAAAACAATCAATAGTCAAACTATTCTCAGTTCTTAATTCACCCTTATAAATTCAGAGAGAATCATTATGTCTATCTCCTTTGTCCGTTGGCAACCTTGGCAAGAAGTGGAAACCGTCCGTCGGCAATTAGATCAATTGTTTGAAGAAATGGTTCCACTCACCCGAGAGTCATTTACCACTACCGTCAATCGCGCAGTCAGAGTTCCTGCGATCGAACTCACGGGCACTGAAAATGCTCTAATCCTATATGCAGAATTGCCTGGATTTGAACCTGACGACCTCGATGTTCAAGTCACCCGAGACTCGGTTTCAATACGAGGTATGAAAAAATCTGTGACTCAGACAGAACCGATCGAAACAGAATCCTCGGAACCCCGATCGACTAATGAAGCAAACACTACTCCAGCAATGCCTCACGTTTACACTTCTGAATTTCGCACCGGGGCATTCCATCGGGTGATCACATTGCCTGTAGAGGTCGAGGCTGATCAAGTCGAGGCTGTTTTCAAAAATGGCTTGCTGACCTTGACTATGCCAAAACGAGAAGACGATCGGACTCGTAGTGTCAAAGTGTCGCTCTAGACTTATGGGTAAAGTCATCGTGGGAAAAGCGCACTGGAAGCCGAATTCAGCCACTACCGCCACTCTTGGGGACGGTTTGGGTTCGGTAAATACCCCTTCATCAAAGGCCCACACCCAGACAACTATATGAGGGTTAGGGGATGTATTGTCAGAGCTTCGCTAATCAGTTAGCACTCCCGACAATCTCCGGTGCGAATTTCCCACGCGACGCACCCATTTTTGAGCTTAGATGGCCTCGGCCAGCCCGAAGACATTAAGAAAGTCCCTCTTTCAAATTTAACCAGACAGTATTTTAAGGAGTCGAAATAAGTCCCATGGGAAAAGTAGTTGGAATTGACCTAGGAACCACAAACTCTTGCGTCGCAGTGATGGAAGGCGGAAAGCCAACTGTGATTGCAAATGCAGAAGGTCTTCGCACCACCCCGTCCGTTGTTGGTTATGCAAAGAATGGCGATCGTCTAGTTGGACAAATCGCCAAGCGCCAAGCGGTAATGAACCCGGAAAACACGTTTTATTCCGTTAAGCGATTCATCGGTCGTCGGTTTGAAGAAATCTCCAAAGAAACCACTGATGTCACCTACAAAGTCGTCAATAGCGGCGGTAATGTCCGTCTAGATTGCACCGCTCAAGGCAAGCAATTCGCACCTGAAGAAATCTCGGCACAGATTCTTCGGAAGCTGAAAGATGATGCAAGCAAATACTTAGGCCAAGAAGTCACCCAAGCGGTCATCACCGTCCCCGCTTACTTCAATGACTCCCAGCGTCAAGCGACGAAAGATGCTGGAAAAATTGCAGGTCTTGAAGTTCTGCGGATCATCAACGAGCCCACCTCTGCATCGCTGGCTTACGGTCTAGACAAAAAAGCCAACGAAATCATCTTGGTGTTTGACTTGGGCGGCGGTACGTTTGACGTTTCAATTCTTGAAATTGGCGATGGCGTATTTGAAGTGATGTCCACCTCGGGCGACTCTCACCTAGGCGGCGACGACTTTGATAAAAAGATCGTTGACTACATGGCGGAAGAGTTTAGAAAGGCAGAAGGCATCGATCTTCGTAAAGACAAGCAAGCTCTGCAACGTCTGACCGAAGCGGCTGAAAAAGCAAAAATCGAGCTTTCCAACGTCACTCAATCCGACATCAACCTTCCATTTATTACGGCCACTCAAGACGGTCCAAAGCATTTGGAACTGACCTTGACCCGTGCAAAGTTTGAAGAATTGGCGGCAGATTTAATCGATCGCTGCCGAATCCCGGTCGAAAAAGCATTGGCTGATGCCAAGATTCCTAAGGATCGGATTGATGAAGTTGTTCTCGTTGGCGGATCTATTCGGATTCCAGCAGTCAAAGAACTCGTCAAAAAACTTCTAGGTAAAGAACCGAACGAAAGCGTTAACCCTGATGAAGTTGTGGCGTTGGGCGCAGCAATTCAAGGGGGCGTATTGTCCGGTGAACAAGGAACCGAAGGGCTATTGCTGCTCGACGTAACTCCGTTGTCCTTGGGTGTCGAAACCCTTGGTGGCGTGATGACCAAGATCATTACCCGCAACACTACTATTCCTACCAAGAAGTCGGAAACCTTCTCCACTGCTGTGGACGGACAATCCAACGTGGAAATCCACGTCCTTCAAGGCGAACGGGAAATGTCCAATGACAACAAGAGTCTCGGTCAATTCCGTCTCGATGGAATTCCAGCCGCGCCTCGTGGTGTGCCTCAAGTTGAAGTGACCTTTGACATTGATGCCAACGGAATTTTGAGCGTTACGGCTAAAGATAAGGGCACGGGCAAAGAGCAAACCATCAGCATTACCGGGGCTTCGACCCTTGACAAAACTGAAGTCGAGAAGATGGTCCGCGACGCGGAGGTCAACTCGTCTAGTGACAAAGAAAAACGCGATCGGATTGACCTGAAAAATCAAGCTGACTCCCTTGCCTATCAAGCTGAGAAGCAAATGAGCGACTTGGGTGACAAGGTGACAGCGGATGATAAGTCCAAAATTGAAGGATTAGTTAAGGAACTTCGTGATGTAATCCAGGCAGAAAACTTTGACGAGATTGGAACCAAAAAGACTGAACTCGAACAAGCCCTTTACCAAATCACCACCAACCTGTACCAACAGGCGGGCGCTGAGGCAGAAGGTAGTCCTGATGCAGGTGCAAAGGCTTCCGCTCCTGATGGTGACGACGTGATTGATGCTGACTTCACTGAAACCAAATAAATTCAGTTCTAATTAAAGTCAGAGATTAAAACCGGGGTTGTCTTGAATTCAAGATGATCCCGGTTTTCTAGCGATCGCTCTTGGGTTTCAGTCGTTCGCATACCCACCAACCGATGGCAATCCCCACAAAGCTCGCCCCCAGATCCCCAGATCAAACGTCCGATTGGGCGACAATGCTTGTGCAGATTCTTCAACAAAGGTGAAAATGCTAAAGAGAGTGGGAAATAAGGGTATTCGGCGATAGAAGACCATGATTGAATCGATCGCGTTCTAGAATGCCTTTCGATCCCCTATGACTTATGCATGGAATTTAGTCATTTTTCCATAACATTCAAATTTATTACAACCGATTGTATAGATATTGCTCGTGATGACGTACAATATGAGGCTCGTTAAAGTCCGACGATTTCCCCCTTTCTTTCTTCTAGGCCATTTCTATGCCGTTACCTATTGTTGCCATTATTGGTCGTCCGAATGTCGGCAAATCGACAATCGTGAACCGTCTGGCACAAGTCCAAGATGCGATCGTTTTTGATGAACCGGGCGTGACCCGCGATCGCACCTACAAACGCGCCTTCTGGCTCGATCGTGAGTTCACGGTTGTGGACACAGGGGGTCTTGTTTTTGATGATGATACAGAATTTTTACCGATGATTCGGGAGCAGGCGGAGTCAGCATTAGCAGAGTCTTGTGCGGCAATTTTTGTGGTGGATGGGCGGCAAGGGCTGACGATCGCAGATGAGGAAATTGCAAGTTGGTTACGGCTTCAATCGGTGCCAGTTATTTTGGCGGTGAATAAGTGCGAATCTGTGATTCATGGCGAATTGCAGGCATCTGAATTTTGGTCCTTGGGTCTTGGCACTCCCTATGCGATGTCGGGGATCCACGGAAACGGCACGGGCGACATGCTCGATGAGGTGATTAAGTTCTTCCCGGAAGCTAGCGAATTTACGGACAATGAAGAAATTCGGGTGGCGATCGTCGGTCGTCCAAACGTTGGTAAATCTAGTTTGCTCAATGCATTCACAGGCCAAAATCGGTCTATTGTGTCTGACATCTCCGGCACCACCCGCGACACGATTGACATGCAGGTGGAGCGCGACGGCATTCATTATCGTCTTGTTGACACTGCCGGAATCCGTAAGAAAAAGAACGTGGATTATGGCCCAGAATTCTTTAGTATTAACCGCGCCTTCAAAGCTATCAACCGATCGGATGTGGTGTTGATGGTGTTGGATGCAGAGGACGGGGTGACGGAGCAAGATCAGAAGCTAGCGGGGCGTATTCTGGATGAAGGGCGCGCTTGTGTAGTGGTGGTGAATAAGTGGGACATGATTGAGAAGGATTCTAATACCATTTATGAATTTGAACGTGAAATCCGATCGCGTTTTCATTTCACCGAATGGGCAGATATTATTTTCACGAGTGCATTGAATGGTCAGCGGGTCGAGAAGATTTTTGATTTGATCGCTCCGGCAGCAGAACAACATCGCCGTCGTCTGCAAACGTCTGTGATTAACGAGGTGATTGAAGATGCGGTCATGTGGCATACTCCGCCCACAACAAGACAAGGGAAACAGGGCAAGATTTACTACGGCACTCAGGTGAGTATTCAACCGCCTTCGATCGCCTTGTTTGTGAATAATCCCGATCTATTTGGCGATGGGTATCGTCGATATATTGAACGGAAATTCCGTGAATCCTTGGGCTTTCGGGGCACTCCAATTCGGTTGTTCTGGCGTGGTAAGAAGGTTCGTGATATGGATCGCACGACTAATGCAAACCGGGCAACTCGGGTGAAATAGAACGCTCAATTTCTGCCATAAGCTGAGCTAAACATTGATTCAGCTTATGGCATTTCGGCATTTATTCTAGTCTGATTAGAGGGGTCCGATCGAAACGCTGAGAATATAGGATGGTTAATTGAATTGCGATCGGATTTTATTCATAATGCGTCCACATTCGTAAGATTTTGATTATCTCCTTTGACTCAAACACCTCATACACAATCCGATGCTGACTATTAAGGCGTCGAGAATAAGCGCCTGCTAAATCTCCTAATAATGCTTCATAGGGCGGTGGGGTCTGAAATGGATCGACTTTAATCAGATCTAATAGTACCTGAGCCTTATCTCGAAGATTGCTAGATGCCAGTTTCTTTGCATCTTTCTTTGCTTGTCGAGTGTAAATTAATTCCCAGTTTACCATTCTAACTCTCGATCGCACTCGTCGATGGGCGTTGTCATCCCAGTTAAAATCGACTCCCTCATTCCTGGTATCGACAACAGATAAGCGGTCTCTTCAATTCCTGAAGGATTCCCGTCTTGTTTAGATTGAATCATTCGATGATCAGGGACCGTCCAGGAGCCATCGTGATCCCAAGATTCCAAAATTATAAGAAGCTCCTCTAATCTATAATCTGGAGCATTCTCAATTGCGCTTAATAGTCGTTGTTTCACCGGAGACATAATAGTTCAGTCCATACGGTACTTCAGCATTGATTCTAGCTTAGTGAGACAGGTCCGATCGAAACTCTGAGAATGTAAGCGCGATTTTAATTAAGTCGTACTATTTAACGAAATTCAATTTACCCTTAAAACAACATTTCCCACGATCGCACCCATTTCTCACATTCAGCGCTTCCTTCGGGTGGAAACATTTGCAAAAAATCTTTATCTGTCGAGGCTTGATAGGGTCCTTCCTTAAGTTCAAAAATCACCGAATCCGGCTCCAGCACTACCAGCGTATGATGTAGTCCTTCAGCCAATTCAATCCCCCGTGCCTCACCGTTTGCATCCAATCGCTCCGATCGCACCACGTCTCCATCAGCATTTAAAATAACGATTCCGATCGCACCTTGCAATACTAAAAAGAACTCAAAACCATTCACACCATCAGCGCGATCGTGACAATGGGGGCGAACATAAGTTCCGGGTTGCAATATATTTAAAAAACGTTGAACTCGTTCGGGATGCTCGTGAAAATTATAGTTCTTCCGTTTACGAACCGTCGCCGCTGCCTCAGCACAAAGATTTGTGAGTAACGATCGGGTCACAAGTTGAACATCAGGCCGGAGATTGATCATTCATTCTCCTCATCGTCGTCATCATCACGATTGCGCCGATCGAGATCATAAACCCCACATAACAGCGTCACCAAAACCCCGCCACTAAAGACCCAATCCTCACCCAAACTCACATTCACCGCCAAACTCAACAACGTGCCCACCACCAAAAACGGCAGCACACTCAAGAGCGATCCATAAAAGGTATTTTGAGCCTCGCGGGCTGTTCGAGTACTTTCAAACTCTTCCTTGGTGGCATAAAGCGACTTCTCCGCATTCCCCATCCAAGCCGCCAACGCATCAGTCAACGCCCCCGCCAATGGTGAAAACCCTAAATAAAGCGCCATGGCCCACAGTGCCGCCCCTGCAATGGCACCGGGATCAATCTCGAAGGCAAATGGACCAAGATCAATGTACATGAAAGACGCACTAGCTTAATCAAAACAGCATTACCTCAAATATCTTACCGGGAGCCGCCCACGATCCCATCATAGAAATGCCAAAATTAAAGAGATTCCTACATTCACATATATTCATGGTCACCTCCACTGTTTTAAACTCGCCCCATTTACAAAATGTTCGCCTACAGGTCCGATCGCTCCATGCCCAAGTCATCACTTGGCGCAGACAAATTCATCAGCATCCTGAACTCGGCTTTGAAGAAACCCTAACCGCCCAGTTCATTACTCAAAAATTAGATCAGTGGGGCATCGACTACACTTCAGGCATCGCAAAAACAGGGATTGTTGCTACTATTCAAGGCGATCGTCCGGGTCCAGTGTTGGGAATTCGGGCCGATATGGATGCGCTGCCGATTCAAGAAGAAAATGAACTGGACTATCGATCGAAACATCCCGGTAAAATGCACGCCTGCGGTCACGATGCCCATATTGCGATCGCCCTTGGAACTGCATGTTATCTCGCTAGCCATCGCCATACTTTTTCTGGCACCGTGAAAATCATCTTTCAACCCGCCGAAGAAGGACCGGGCGGCGCAAAACCAATGATCGAAGCGGGTGTGTTACAAAATCCGCAGGTGGACGCAATGATTGGGCTGCATGTGTGGCAGCAGTTGCCGATCGGAACGGTGGGCGTGAAAGCGGGAGCATTGATGGCGGCGGTGGAGACGTTTCGCGTTACGGTGCTAGGGCGGGGTGGTCATGGGGCAATTCCTCAACAGACGGTTGATTCGATTGTGGTGGCGGCGCAGATTGTCAATGCACTGCAAACTATTGTGGCCCGGAACATTGACCCGATCGAATCTGCCGTTGTTACGGTGGGGGAATTTCATGCAGG
The DNA here is from genome assembly GCA_025351345.1 of Synechococcales cyanobacterium GL140_1_metabat_312. GTDB lineage: Bacteria > Cyanobacteriota > Cyanobacteriia > Leptolyngbyales > Leptolyngbyaceae > JAAFJU01. Next base: position 43,369 of record JANXWB010000003.1, on the reverse strand, counting down.
GACGGCTTGCAATGTGATTGCAGATACGGCAAGGCTGAGCGGCACGGTGCGTTATTTCAATTCCCAGTATGCCGACTACTTTCACCACCGCATCGAACAACTCATTTCAGGAGTCTGCGGGATGCACGGCGCGACCTATGAGTTAAGTTATGAGAAATATTATCCACCGCTGATTAATAATCCTCGGATTACAGAATTGGTCCGAAATGTTGCCTTGGACGTGATGGCCGATACTGATTCTTTAATGTCTAACGATTTAACCTCCAACAGTCGCATCACATCCCATTGCCAGACCATGGGCGGTGAAGATATGTCCTATTTTCTGCAAGAAGTACCGGGTTGTTATTTCTTTCTAGGTTCCGCCAATGCCGATCGGGGATTAACGTTTCCCCACCACCATCCGCATTTTAATATCGATGAAACCGCCCTAGCCTTGGGTATGGAGTTATTTATTCGTTGCGTAGAACAGTTTTCTTCGACACCGTTTTTTTCGACACCATAGCTAGAACTGTGCCGATCGGCAAATTCGAGACGACTGGTCTAAAACTCTTCTTCAACTTTTAACTCGTCATACTTCTGACGTATCGCTCGCATGTCCTGCCAAGTTAGCCATTTTGGGCTGCCTTGATCGCGAGATTGATTTCGCAATAGATAAGAGGGATGAAAAATTGCCATACAGGCGCGTCCTTCCCAATCTCGCCATTGGCCGCGAATTTTGGTGATGCCGACAGATTTTTCTTGGAACAGTCCTTCGATCGCCGAGGCTCCGGTCATGATGATAATTTTGGGATTCACAAGCCGAATTTGCTCTATGAGATAGGGGCGACATGCTTCCATTTCATCTTTGCTGGGTTTGCGATTTTCAGGCGGGCGGCATTTGACAATATTGCAAATGAATACATCTTCTTCAGTCAATTTAACGGATTCTAAAATTTTATCAAGAAGCTGTCCAGACTTGCCCACGAAGGGTTTGCCCTGAAGGTCTTCATTCTCTCCTGGCCCTTCGCCAATAATCAAAATCGAGGCATTTGGGTTTCCTCGACTCACGACCGCATGGGTTCGAGTGGCACCGAGTTGGCACCGTTGACAGTCATTGCAATGAACCTCTATCCCATCCATTGAGTCATAGGTTCCGGCTGGAATTGGCATTTTGCTAGTCGTCGGGATGAGCGTCACATCAAAAGTCGTTGGGTCGAATATCGGTTCAGTGGGCTTTTTCGTCTTAGTTTTGGCTGATTTTGCATCAGATTTGACATCAGGACTATCGTCGGAGGCTAAATCAAAAAGGCTGAACTGTTCGTTGGACATGACAAGGTTTGATGGGATAGTAAGTGTCTGTTGGTGATTAATTGTACGGGATCTGGCCTAAAAATGAGCCGTTCTCTGGCCTGATCTGAGCCGCACTACTCAATCAGATCTATTACCTGAATAAGATCTCTATCACACTGATGATACTGGAGATACTTCAGCATCACTTTCTCCTATCTAAGTTGGTTAAAAATCTCAATGGATAGATTCAATGCTCAATTTGCTTTGATTGCGTCAAGTTAAGTCGGTTTGCTAGGAATAAGTTTATAATTGAGGGAATGATATTGTGGTAACCATAATTCTGCTGACGATCGGAGCTGGAATCCTTGCTGGAATTGGGATTGTTATTGCGATTCTGATTTTTAGAATCAACCCTACCGTTAATAGCCTAATCAACTATCAAGACTGTATAGGACAAATGGCCGAGGTCGTTGTCCCCATTACTTTAGAACAACCTGGCAGCATTCGAGTCAAGCAGGATAGAGCCACGCTAAAACTACGAGCATTCACCCGTGAGTCGGAAGAATTTCGGGTGGGCGATCGAGTGGTGATTGTGGAGGTCCGAGATGGGCAAGCTTGGGTAACGACCTCGGCTGAATTGGATGACTATTGTTAGGGCGTCGTTAGGACATGAATCCGAATTTATTAGGAGACTCAAAAATGCCAGATAGAATTATTGCTCAAGCTTCCCCCTCCAAAGTCTATACCGAAGTTCCGGCTTCACAGCCATTTAGCATAGAATCGATCGCGATTAAAGCGGCCTATACCGGACTCCCAATTATCGGAGTTCTGATGTTAGCCGCGATCGGAACTTGGTTTCTCAATTCATTTCTTTGTGTGTGCAAACCTAATGAAATTGTCGTTCTTGCAGGTCGAAAACATCGCAATACCAGTGGAAAAGAAGTTGGATATCGCGTATTAATTGGTGGTCGTGCCTTACGGATTCCAATTTTAGAAACCGTTCAACGAATGGATGTTACGACTATTCCACTTCGGATTGAGGTTCGTAAAGCCTACGCAAAAGGAGGTACGCCGCTGAATATTCAAGCGATCGCAAATGTCAAAATTTCTACTGATGAAGCGCTTGTGGGGAATGCGATCGAACGGTTTTTGGGATGCGATCGAGCGGAGTTAGCCCGTGTGGCTCAAGAAACGTTAGAAGGCTATTTGCGAGGGGTGGTTGCGACGTTAACTCCAGAACAATTGAATGAAGATCGTCTTCGATTTGCAGAACGGATTGCGATCGATGTGAGTAAAGACTTAATGCAATTAGGATTACAACTTGATACCTTAAAAGTGCAAAGTGTTTCCGATGATATGGACTATTTACGATCGTTGGGCCGCCAACAAATTGCATTGATTTTGCGGGATGCTGAAATTGCTGAATCTAATGCCCTAACCGAAGCCGAACAAGTCGAAGCGCGATGTGATGAACATGCAAAAGTTTCACTCACCCAAAATCAAACCTTAGTTTTAGAACAAGAAAATGAACTACGACGACTCAAAGCAAAACTAGAACAAGCGGCCAAATGTGAAGAAGAAATCACGATCGCCGCAGCCAAAGAGAAACGAGCCAAAGCCGAGCAAGTTTTACAAGCCTTACGAACTGATTTAGAAACATTACGCCTCCAAGCCGATTTAGTATTACCTGCCCAAGCTCACCGCACCGCCTCTGAATTCAAAGCCCGAGGTGAAGCGGCCACCATCGAAGAAAACGCTCGCGCCACCGCCATGGCTAACACGTTACTTTCTCAAGTCTGGCAAGAAGCCGGACCCCATGCGTCTGAGGTTTTTGTATTACAGCAACTAGAAATGATCTTGACTGAAGCCGGAAAAATCCCACAGCGTTTGCAGCTTGGTGATGTAAATGTCATCGACAACGGCGACGGCAATGCATTGTCAAGTTTAGTTCAAGTCTATCCCCAAATGATTTCTCAATATTTGAACGCCGTCGAACAAATCCTAAATATCAAACTGTCTTAATTCCAACCTTCTTCAACCTTTAATTCTTTATTCCCCATAAACCATGGATCCCATTACCCTTCTCGTTCTCCTCGGCATTGGTACATTCACCACGTCTCGCGTCATCAAAAATCTATATTATATTTGCCAACCCAGTGAAGTCCTGATTCTCGCTGGAACCCGATCGCCCGTCGAAGATGGAAAAAGTGTTGGTTATCGACTTGTTAAAGGGGGAAGCAGCATTCGGTTGCCTTTACTTGAAGAAGCATTCCGCATGGAATTGACGAATATGATTATTGAACTGCGCGTTTCTAATGCCTATTCAAAAGGTGGAATTCCGCTCACGGTTGAAGGGGTCGCAAACATCAAAATTGCAGGCGAAGAACCAATTATTCATAATGCGATCGAACGTTTGCTGGGTAAAACTCGAAAAGAAATTGAACAACTGGCCAAAGAAACCCTCGAAGGGAATTTGCGTGGGGTTTTAGCGAGCATGACACCGGAACAAGTCAATGAAGACAAGATTGATTTTGCCCGAAATTTGGCTGAAGAAGCTGAACGAGATTTGGAAGTATTGGGATTGGTGTTAGATAATCTCCAAGTCAAAAACATTTCCGATGAAGTGTCCTATCTGGATTCCATTGGTCGCAAACAACAAGCCGATTTGTTCCGAGATGCCCGAATTGCAGAAGCCACAACCCGTGCTGAAGCGTCAATTCAGTCCTCGGAGAACGATCGGGCCACTGCATTACGACGGATTGGCCGGGATCTCGAAGTAGCCAAAGCAGACTCCGATCGGCGGGTCCGAGATGCCCTAACCAAACGCAGCGCTGTTGTTGCTGAAGTGGAATCTGCTGTCGCCTCCCAAGTCGCCCGCGTTCAAGCAGAAGTCGCGGTGCAGCGTGAACGGATTAAACAAGTCGAACAACAACTTAATGCGGATGTAATTGCTCCGGCAGATGCGGCCTGTCAGAGTGCTATTGCCAACGCCCAGGCCCAAGCCTCTCAGATTATCGAATCTGGTAAAGCGCAGGCCAACGGGATCCGACTGCTCTCTGAATCCTGGGCGACATCAGGACCGAATGCCCGCGAAATCTTTGTTCTGCAAAAACTCGAACCGCTTCTCCAGACCCTTTCCAAGAGTATTCCAACGATCGAGGTCAAGTCTGTCACCGTCATTGATGCGCAAAATGGATCAACCGCGACGCAATTAGGCAGCTTTTTAGAACAGATCAAACAAACAACGGGGATTGATGCTGCCACTGCTATTAATCGAATGTTGCCAGGAGACTCAGGCAAATCGTAGGGAAATAGTGGGTATTGTTTGAGGTAATATGGCACTGTAGTTTTGTGACCTAGATGGATATTTCGCAAAACTACACCCCGTTCTTCTACACCGAATTATTTATGTCTCTCGATCGCGCCGAAGTCCATAAAGTTGCAAACCTAGCCCGTCTTGCCCTCACCCCTGAGGAAGAAGAACAGTTCGCTGGACAGCTCAACGGTATTTTGGACTATATTGAGCAACTGAATGAACTTGACGTAAGCAATGTTGAACCCACGACCCGGGCGATCGATGTCAGTAATGTTACTCGCGTTGATGAAATGAAAGTCTACGATAACCGTGAAGGCTTAATGAACAGCGCGCCCGATCGGGATGAAAACTTCTTTAAAGTTCCCAAAATAATCGCAGGCGACTAAGCATAATTGCAGGCGACTAATTCAATTACTCTTGTACTAGCCTCCTGTAGCGGTTTGATGCAAGGGTGGTTGATAGCCCTGTTCAAACGCATAACGGACCAACTGCGATCGGTTTTCGAGTTGTAATTTGTTGAGAATGTTGCTGAGGTGCGTTTGAACGGTGCGGGGGCTGACAAATAGATGCTCCCCAATTTGTTTATTCGTGTGGCCTTGAATCACTTCCCAAAACACTTTTTCTTCAGCGGGCGTTAGGGGTAATGGGGCAGGTGATGGGGCCACAACAGATAAGGTGGTTGCTTGTTGTAGGAGACGAACGATTTCTGCATTGGTTCGACGACTGCGTTCGAGTTGAGCATCAATTTTGGCCAAGAGTTCGCGAGTTTCAAACGGCTTAATTAAATAATCATCTGCCCCCATCGAATGCCCTTGGACGCGATCCTCAATTTCCGATCGGCTAGACAAGAAGATAAACGGCACAAGCTGTCCCGATCGGCTCATCCGAACTCGCCGACAAAATTCAAAGCCATCCATTTCAGGCATCAATATATCAGAGACAATAAGGTCAGCCGGATCCTCTTGAAATGTTTTTAACGCCCATACTCCTGAAGCCGCTGTCTGCACCACAAACCCACGCTTGAGCAAATATCGCTCTAAGGCCACCCGTAAAGTCGTGTCATCATCCACAATCAAGATTTTTTTCATAATCCGCTACCCAACCTCAAGATAACTCAATCCGTCCACTGCCTCATTATTCTTCAGTCTTCCCCTAGAAGGATTGAAAATAGAGACTGCGATCGGGTGAAGGCAATATTTCTGAGAAATTAGGGGAAATTCGACCAAGCAAGGCAAAGTTAGTCGTCATTTCTCACAAGTTTTTGTGGGTAACCTTTTCTCGAATTATAAAGTCTATGTGAAAAGACTTAGACTTAGTGGCGGCGATCGACTAAATGGAACATTCTAGACAGGAGTCAATAAGAAATTGCACTAGAAATAGTGTTGGAAGTTGCATAAGCAGTCGAGGATTGATGTAAATAGTATTTGTTTTTATTAAGTTAAAGTTGCGTGTTTCACCTTTTTTAGTCAGGTTCTTTTCTATGTCTCAATCGTCACTCAATCGTATAAAACCATTTTCTGCTACAAATATCCGATCGTTAACCCTAAAAATCAAACCCTCGAATCTAAACTCGAATCTAAAAGTGATGGCCCGATCGGTAATGGCCAAACTTGATAATCTGTGGAAGGTATCGCCAAAGGTTTGCAAAAATGTGCGAATCTGGGCCGAAACTCAACCGCCAACGATCGCTCAAATCCTCTACACAAAAGAAGTCGCCCCTAGAACCGATCGTCGTCCCCATCCCAAAACCATTGAATTAGCAACGCCCCAAGTCTTCCTTGATTCTCTATCCCGTCGTCCGATCGGTCGGTATCTCACTCAAATCTCAAATGCGAAAGTGATTGGAAATGAAGGGGTCATCATTTTGCCCGATGGCTTGTATACCGAAGAACCCATTAAATATGACTTTCTACTCCAAGGTCTCCCCGAATATTACAGTGCTGTTAGACATCTTTTCTTAAAGCGGCGCACGGTCAAAGGGAATTACTTCTCATTGATGCAAATGTGGTCAACAACGCATAATTACTATCACACCCTTCGTGACAATGTAAATCGCTTATATGATGCGCTTGAATATTTGCCCGATGATGTCATTTTTCTAGTTCCTCAAAAACTAAAAGCTTGGCAGTACGAAATTTTAGCAACGTTGGGCATCGGGAAAGATCGTCTATTGAATTTCCCGAAATTTGAAATTTGGACAATAGAATCCCTATACTTCACACCGCACGGTCCTACCTTGGAAATGGGCACAACCGAAGCCTTTGAATGGGGACGACAACGGTTTTATGATCATCATGCGATCGAACCCACGCCCCAAACTCAAACTGAATTAATCTATATCAGCCGGGCATTGACGTCTTGGCGGAGAATTGTCAACGAAGCTGAGGTTGAACGCCTACTTGCTTCCTATGGGTTCACAACCTACCTAACCGAAAAAATGAATATCGGCCAACAAGTCGAATTGTTTTCCAGAGCCAAAGTTGTTGTTTCCGCTACTGGAGCCGCACTTGCTAACCTCATGTTTGCTCAGGAAGGAACTCATGTATTAGAAATCTCCACCAAAGAATCTGATCCAGTTTTGGGAGACTATTACTGTGAAGCCACCTGGGCGACCTGTGAAGATATGGGACATCATTATTCTTTTTTCCATGGTGAAGCGGTCGATCGTCCCGGCAATATTCGTCAGGACATGTATATTTGCCTCGAAAAATTGGAGCGCTCTATCCAAAATATACTAGGCACTCTACCTTAAAGGGTCTGGAAAGATATCTAGCATTACTCACACTATAGACAAACTAAAGAGAAATTATTATGAACTCGAAATCATCTTTGACTAGAATCGGAATTGTTGGGACTGGGTTTATCGGTCAAGGAATTGTCCTCGCCCTGGAATCTCAGAAAGATCTTCAAGTTTCTAAGGTATTAACCCGACGAAAAATCAGTCCAGAACTTAAGTTTGTTCGGCCAGAGCTATTAACCGATTCTATTGATGAACTGATTGAGAATTCTGATTTGGTTGTTGAATGTACGGGTTCTGTACTCTGGGCTACGCTGGTACTCGATCGGGTTTTAGAGGCAAATCTTCCAGTTGTCACCATGGATTCTGAAGTTCATATCACAACCGGATCCTATCTCGCGCAAAAAGGATTGATTACAGAGGCAGAAGGCGACCAGCCCGGTTGTTTGGCGGCGCTAAGGGAGAGTGCAATTCAAATGGGATTTAAGCCATTGGTCTATGGAAATATTAAAGGCTTTATGAACTTAGCTCCAACGCCAGACGATATGGCGTATTGGTCCAATAAACAAGGCATTAGTCTAGATCAAGTCACATCATTTACCGATGGTACTAAAGTTCAAATTGAACAGGCATTTGTCGCGAATGGATTGGGGGCTGATGTATTACAAGATGGATTGATGGGACCATCGTCCGATGATATTTTCACTGGAGGCGTTCAAATTGCAGAAGCGGCAAAACAATTGGGCCGATCGGTGAGTGACTACATTCTCTCACCCAAATCCCCAGCAGGCGTTTTTATTATTGGCGAGCATGACTCTAATCAAAAAGACTACTTACGCTATTTGAAAATGGGTGAGGGTCCCTACTATTCACTAGTTCAGGGTTATCATCTCTGCCATTTAGAAGTAGCGAAAACCATTAGACGAGTATTGAATGGCGGTGGAGTTCTTCTAAACAATACCACAACTCCTCAAGTGACGGTTGTGGCGATCGCAAAAAAGGAGTTGCAAGTGGGCGATAAAATTCAGCGTGGCATTGGTAGTTTTGAGGTTCGAGGGATTGCTACTAAATTCTCTAACCATCCGAATGCCGTGCCCATTGGTCTTCTGGAAAACGTGACTATGGTAAAGCGAATTGAAGCAGGGGCGATTCTTACCTTTGATGACATTGACATTCCCGATAGTTTGGCCTTGACGGCTTGTTTGAAAATTAAAGAGAGTTTGAAATTTGAAATTTGAACAAATGTAACGAACATCACATAATTAAGAATTTGTAATAAATTCATCTACCATGTGGGCCTAAATTAATATAAAGCGAATGTTGTCAGCATTGGTTCAGTCTATCGCTGGCATTGAGTCTTGTCGGTGTGCCTTTATGGTCTGCTGAGACCGATCGTGAGCCAAACCTCTTAAAATAAGCCTCTGGAACCCCAAAATAATGAGCAACTTAGCATTAAAACTTCGCGAAGGCACTAAAAAAGCCCACACGATGGCAGAAAATACTGGATTTATCGCTTGTTTCTTGCGCGGAACTGTAGAAAAACAGTCCTATCGTAAGCTGGTCGCCAACCTGTATTTTGTGTATTCCGCGATGGAAGGCGCAATGCATCAGCTTAAAGATCATCCAGTCATGGGCAAAATGTATTTTCCTGAACTCGATCGTAAAGCTTCTTTAGAAAGCGATTTGGAGTTCTATTATGGAGCCACCTGGAAGACGGATATTAAGCCTTCTGTTGCGACTCAGGACTATGTTGCTGAGATTAATAGGGTTGCTAAAGAAGATCCCGAGCTGATGATTGCTCATCTTTATACGCGTTACATTGGCGATCTTTCGGGTGGTCAAATTCTGAAAAAAATTGCCGTCAATGCCATGAACCTGAATGAAGGCGAAGGCACAAGTTTCTATGAGTTCGCGCAGATCTCTGATGAAAAACAATTCAAAGTCATGTATCGCGGCACTTTGGATGGCTTGGATATCTCCGATGAAAAAGGTGATGCGATCGTAGAAGAAGCGAACGATGCGTTTGGTCACAACATGAAAATGTTCCAAGAGCTTGAAGGAAACTTGATCAAGGCGATTGGGATCCAGCTCTTTAACTTAATGACTCGTCGGGGCCGTAAGGGCAGTACGGAACTAGAAACTGCATAAGTTTTGAATTCTATGGTTACACTAGATCAATTGTGAGTGTTTTAAAGGGACGATGTTGCGTAAAGCGATCGTCCCTTTTTCATGGATAATTCATGGAGGATTTATTATCACGTCTCCATGAATACTACCTCATCGTCCTCCCAACTCAATCTTCTGTGGCAGCAAATTACGCTCCAGACCTTACCACTCTATCAATGGCGCACGGCTAGCTATGTCGCGCGTGGTGTTGGGGTGCTTCAGGGCTGGCGATCGGAGAGCGTCTTGTTGCAGTGGGGAGATGGGATTGCGTTAGGTCTATTGGGAATCTTATTTGCGGCGGCTCCCTACATTTCCACGACGTTGATTAGTGTGTTGTTGGTGGGGTGCATTGGGTTTTGGGCATTGCTGACCTTGGCAGAGACTAGAGAAAAAGCGGGCTGGGGACTTACTCCGATTCATTTGACGGTGATGGTTTATTGGGGCATTAGCGCTATTGCTACAGGATTATCTCCTGTCCGCCTGTCCGCTCTGGAGGGGTTGAGTAAGCTGACGTTATATCTATTGATTTTTGTCGTGATGGCGCGGGTGCTGCGCTTGGAGAAGTGGCGGAGTGCTTTGATTGCGATTTATTTGCATACAGCGCTTTTGGTCAGTTGTTACGGGATTCGTCAATGGATTTTTGGTGCCCCGGCCTTAGCTACTTGGTCGGATCCGGATTCAGAGATGGGAAATTTTACTCGTGCTTATAGTTTTCTCGGCAACCCAAATCTTTTATCGAGCTATTTGATGCCTGCGGTCGCCTATAGTTTGATGGCGATTTTCTCTTGGGTGGGAATGTATCGCAAGGCGTTGGCGGCGGTGATGTTTGCGGCAAATTTGGCCTGTGTTGCCTTTACCTACAGTCGGGGTGGTTGGATTGGATTGGTGTTGATGTTTGGCACCATGGCGCTGCTGTTGGGCTATTGGATGAATCTGTATCGTAAAAAATGGGTATTGCCATCTATTTTTGGGGGATTAATTTCTGTGCTTGTGATTGGTGTGGTGCTTGTTCCGCCGATTCGTAATCGAGTGTTGAGTATATTTATTGGGCGCGGTGATAGTAGTAATAATTTCCGAATGAATGTTTGGCAATCGGTGATTGAAATGATTAAAGCGCGTCCAGTGTTGGGCATTGGTCCGGGGAATGATGCATTTAATAAAATTTATCCGCTCTATGCACGGACACGATTTACGGCATTGAGTGCATATTCTATTTTGCTGGAAATTTCAGTGGAAACGGGATTGATTGGATTAAGCTGTTTTCTTTGGATATTATTGGTGACATTCACTCAGGGCGGTGTGCAATTACAGCGTTTGCGAAATATGGCAAATCCTCAGGGGTTTTGGTTGATTGGAGCCATGGGATCAATGGTGGGGTTATTGGGTCAGGGCGTGGTGGATACAGTCTGGTATCGTCCTCAAGTGAACATTTTGTGGTGGATGGCGGTGGCTATTGTTGCGAGTTTTTATAGTGCTTTGCCGACGGATCTTAGAAAGCCGATCGAGCTTACTGAGAATACGGATTAGTCGTTAGAAGACTAGTCTCAAAATCTATAAATGTCTTCAATTATGTGACTCAAAAGATCTAACCATTGGCAAATAACCAGTTGTGATCGATCGAAAAGTCATGTTCCCTTGAAATTAGCGTTGCTGATTTATGGTATGAGTACTAGAACTTTAGAATGATTTTCGGTACTCGAAAGAGATTTTTGTTCGCTACATCAGCAACGCCAAGATTACGGGAACCAGGATTTATTCCAGTTCTATTTAGATTTCGCAGCCTCACGTTTCGTCATTTCACGACCGACCGCCGACATTGTTTTAGACAAAGTGTTTTTAAAAATGTCGTAAAAGGTATCTCGTGGTGTTCCAGACTTTGGCTGAGACTCTACCACCTGAGTAATCAAAACCTGCGTGGGAGTTGCACCTTGATAGGGCGCGATCGGTTCAATTTGCCAATAGCCTGTCATACTCTGTAATTGATCACTATCCTGCAATTTGAAATCTACACGCTGACGGTTTGACTCTGTTAAAGCAAGCTTTACTCTCGACTTAATTGTGAATAAAAACACTTGTTGAAAACTCACCTGCTCCATAATAATTTTCGAGTCTTTCCGCATCTCTAATACTTTATTGCTCTCAACATTCGGCAGAAAACGGGCAAAATTTTCATAATCAGTCAACACTGACCAAGCCGTATCCATTGATCCTGTTACCAAAACCTGCGCGACATATTTTCCTTTTTCGCCCGTTACGATAGATGATCCCGATCGTAATATCGTCCGGGTAGCGGCGGGAAGTTGATCTACTGCACTATTAAATAATCCCGAATCTGCCCTGACCGGAGCCATTCCTGAGATACTGACCAAACCCAGAATCGTAACTCCTGCAAGCCAGCGTCCGATCGGTTTAAATTGCATGGTATGGCTTGAATTTCTAAAGCTTTGATTACTACGGTTTTGATTAGGACAATTAAGTTGCATGATCTCGAAATGCCTCATTCATTTAGGGGGAAGGGTTATTTTAAGACCTTGTGTGTTTCTGACGATCGTTCTACCTAAAGAGTTCCGTAGAACGTCAAATTTAAAGTAGAACGTCGAATTTAAAATTGAGAATGAAGAATTTTGTATCAAAAAATGTAACCTAAGGCATCCTAGTTCGGGTCCGATGGCACAGTAGTGAGATACCCCATCCATACCCACTGAATTCAATCATGCTGAAAACACAACGTTCCCTTTCGATTTTTCTGAGCGTCCTAGCTTTTCTTGGTACAACGTCAACGCTCACCAACGCCGTTCAAGCCCAAGATCGAGTCGCCCAATCTACCCCAATTAGCCGAATGTTGCGAACCTTAACAGTCTCCGGTCGCGGCACCGAATCTATTCAAACCACAATCGCTCAAGTTCGTCTTGGGGTTGAGGCTCAGGGTAAAACGGCGGGCGCAGTCCAATCGGAACTGGCAAAACGATCGAATGCGGTGGTCACGTTTCTTAAATCTCGCAATGTTGAAAAGCTAGAAACAACCGGAATTAACCTAAATCCAGTCTATAGCTACGAAAACAATAAACAAGTTCTCACCGGATACACTGGCTCAAATATGGTCGTTTTCCGCACCACTAACAATGCCGCTGGAGAAATTATTGATCAATCTGTCAAGTCCGGCGCTAGTCGAATTGATGGTATTAGCTTTATTGCGACGGATGATGCGATCGCGGCTGCTCAAAAAATTGCATTGCGCCGTGCTACCCAAGACGCTCAAGCCCAAGCCAATGCCGTTCTCAGTGTATTAAATTTTACTCAGAAAGATATTATTAGTATTCAAGTCAACAATGCCGTTCCGCGCCCGCGTCCCCTGGAAATGAATGACTTAATGGTGCGGTCTTCAAGCGCTAAAATTATGGCTGATCCGAGTCCGGTTATGGGCGGAGAACAGATGGTTGAAGCGTCTGTGACGCTGGAAATCACTTATTAAAATCAATTTAAAACCAATTATTAAGTGATTGCATAATGTATGGGTTACTATGCTGTCTGTCTTGATATCTAGGTCTGGTAAATCTGCTATCGTTATTAAAGACCTATGAATTTCGAGACGATCGTGCAGAGTAACCCCCAATCAGAGCTAAATGAACCCAATGACCACAACCGAGGGCTTCAGCGGATCATCTCAGGAATCACTCAAACTTTAGAGCGTGATGCGTTAGTTCAACACACCACAGACCACGCCAGAATTGCATTATCGGTCGATCGGGTTGTTCTTTATTATTTCTTTCGTAAGTGGGAAGGGCGAGTCACCTTTGAATCCTTGAGTTCAAACCAGTTTTCTATTGTAGGCTCAACAGGTCCGGACGAGTGTTTTAACGGTGACTATGCCGCGATGTATCTTGAGGGCCGAGTTAGGGCAATCGCCAATATTGACACCGAACCGATCGCCGACTGTCACCGTGAATTCCTTAAGGATTTACAGGTTAAAGCCAATCTCGTGGTGCCAATTTTGACCCAGAGAGGACTATGGGGATTACTGGTCGCCCATCATTGTAAATCGGTGCGCCATTGGCAGGATGCTGATATTCAATTGATGAAAGCGGCAGCACAAACGCTATCTTCTGCGTCATCAATTAAAAACAGCTAAGTAAATAAAAAGAGTTAAGTAAAATAGCTAAGGTAAAAAGTAGTTAACGCCGTCCGATCGTTTGGACTGCAAACAGACTGCCAATCAACCCGATCGTGCCGCCAAACGACAACAACACTAAAGGTAAAATCCAACCCTTTCCGCTATCTATCAGTAGACCTTGAAATAGGTTGGCTTGTTGGGATGCAACACGGCTTAGGGTAATGAGTAAACTTTGGATAAATATCCACGCGATCGCTGCGCCTGCCAGACCAAAGGTGATGCCCTGAAGCAAAAATGGCAGATAAATTGTCATCCGAGTGGCCCCCACCAACCGCATGACTTCAATTTCTTGGGAACGGGCCGCAATCACCAAGCGCAACGTGGTGGTGATGACTGCGATCGCACTTAAAGTCAAAAAGCCAATCACCCCGAAACTAATAAATCGCAAATTGTGATTTAGTTCCGTCACCTGCTTCACCACCTCGCCGACATACTGCACCGTTTCAACCCCCCGCACTTTTTTTAACGCCTCAGCCAGACCAACCACCGCCGTCGGACTGTTGGCTTGGACCCGAATTTCATCTACGAGCGGATTGCCTGAAAGTTGTGTTGTGGTTGCTTTGAGATCTGTGGAACCTAGCTCTTTGGCTAGCGCGGCCCAAGCTTCTTCTTTTGTAATCGGCGTGACTGTGGTGACATTCGGGAGTTTTTGGATAGTGGGTTGCAGATCCTTAGCCGCCACACCAGTGTCAAGATAGGCCGAAATCTCTAGTTGGTTGCCATAGCGATTGAAAAATTCGCCCAGTTGCCACGAGCCTTGTAAGCCAATGCCAAACAGCAATAACAACACCGCTACCGTGCTAATTGCGGCCCAGTTCATCCAGCCACCACGCCGCAGTCCGAGAAGGGTTTCGCGCAGGAGATATTCAGCCTGGTAGAGCGATCGGGCCATGATTGGGCACTTATAGAACTGCTTAGTTATTATGACGGAGATTCGGATTTTGGCAGTTATTTGGCAGTTAAATTTTGGGGTTCAACTTAATGATTGGTGAGCATTTTAGCTGACGACTTGGGCTGAGCATTTTGTAATGAAGGGTCCAGACTTCGCTAGAATACACATAATCCATTTGCGTGAATTGCCTCCGAGAATTGAACCCATGAGTAGTATGTCGTCTATTGTGATTGATAAGAAAAAAGTGAAAAATCCGCCACTGGACGTGGTTCAGTTAGGCGATAAGGTGTTGCGTCAGCCCGCTAAACGGGTCACTAAAATTGATGAGGAACTGCGGGAAACGGTGCGACAAATGTTGCAGACGATGTACAGCCAAGATGGCATTGGATTGGCAGCTCCGCAAGTCGGGATTAATAAGCAACTCGTGGTGATTGATGTTGAAATCGATAAGCCCGATATTGAACCCCTTATACTAATCAATCCGGTAATTAAGCGACTCGGCGGTGAAAAGGTTTCGGATCAAGAAGGCTGCTTGAGTGTGGTCGGTGTTTTTATGGATGTGATTCGCCCCGATGTGGTGGAGGTTAGCTACAAAGATGAGTACGGACGACTGAAGACGTTGACCGCTGATGGCTTACTGTCTCGGGTGATTCAGCATGAAGTGGATCATTTGAATGGCATTATGTTTGTCGATCGAATCCCTAACCATCTCGCCCTTGGACAAGAATTGAAAAAACAAGGATTTTCCTTGAAAACTGTAAAAGCAGTGGCATAATTCTACCGCCACCTAAATCTATTTTGACAATAGTGAGAGAACTAAATTATGATGACAACAAAAAGCAGCACGTTTCTGGGACTTTCTTGTGTGGCCGCGATCGCAGCGGTCGGTTGTGTTTTTGAGTTGACCTCAGGGACACCGGATTGGGGGAGTGCGCTGACAACAGGTATTCTGGTGATTACAATTCCCTTAAGCATATGGGCATTCTTAGAAGCTGTGAAAGACGCGAAATCTAATCTTTAATTGAATTGAGATTTGATCTCATGCTCCCTAGCCTAATGCTTATTAACTTCCATAATGCTTACTGACTTCGATTGAAGATTTGCGTTGGGTGTCAATGTTGGGATGGGATTATGTTGGGGTGAGATTGTGGATTTGATAGTCGTGGCTTCGTTAAGTCAAATTGAACCGGAAGACAATCTAAACGCCTTTGTTTATTCATTGGTTTCCGGTCGTAGCGCAGCCATGGGACGTGATTTAGATTGTCAAATTTCAGTTGATCCACTGGTTTATGGAGCCGTGTCACGGAGACATGCAGAAATTCGCCCTGTCACTACATTGGGGATGGAGTCTCTCTGGTGGGTTTGCGATCTCAATAGTTCCAATGGCACGTTTCTAAATGGTCAGCGCCTTGTGGGGTGTCAAGTTTTGCAGGATGGCGATCGAATTGTTCTCGGTCAGAACGGTCCAGAATATAGATTTGATCAGGTATCGCAAGGATCTCCATCCACAGGAAATAAAGGACCTACGCCGATCGCCCGTAATTCGTTATTCGAGCCTCCTGTATCATCACAGCCTTATCAAGATAGCCCTAAAGATAATTATGCCGATGGTATCAAGAGTGCTAAAGATCTCGATCGCGTGACATTGACGCAGCTATTGCCGATTTTTTCAACGGGATTAGAAATTCGGCGTAAGGCATATATTTTTCCAGCTCTAGTGACTATTATCGCGGTGGTATCGTTGTTCTTTACAGTGGGAAATCAGCGATCGTTCAATGAAATTTTAGCCGCTTATTTGGGACTGGCCGCCTATTATCGGGTCTATCAACTTTGTGGGAAACCAAAAGCATGGTGGGTCATTTCGTTAGTGGGATTGAGTACGGTAGGGCTGATTTTGAGTCCAATATTCTTAGTCTTTGTTAAAGTATTTCGATCGATTTTGCCGGGACAACTTTCGCCCGATGATGTGAATTTGATTAATATGTTTTTTGGTGCAGGGCTGATGGAGGAGTTGCTGAAAGCTTTACCTTTATTGGTTTTAGCATTAATCGGATTGGGCCGATCCCCTCGGTGGCGCGATCGATATGGCATTCGGGAACCCTTGGATGGAATACTACTGGGCACCGCATCGGCCATGGGGTTCACCTTGTTAGAAACGATGGGTCAGTATGTTCCGGCCATTATTCAAAATACAACCTTGCAGGTGGGCGCTGATGCGAGTGAAGCACAGGGGCTACAGATTTTAATTGCGCGATTATTGGGTTCTATTGCAGGGCATATGGCCTATAGCGGATATTTTGGCTATGCGATTGGGCTGGCCGTTTTGAAGCCACGGGGTGCAGCGTTGACATTACTAGTCGGCTATTTGACGGCGGCGGTATTGCATACGATGTGGAATTCGGTCGGAGGAATCCCCGTAGTGGGTCCTTTTGCTTTAGCGACGATCGGCTTATTGTCTTATGCCTTACTGGGCGCGGCAATTTTAAAGGCACGATCGTTGTCGCCTAGCCGTGAAAAGAATTTTGCCACACGATTGGGTTAGTGCTTCGCCTATTGGAGTAAGGAAGAGGATTAGATTTATGATTCAAGGATTACCACGAAGATTGACATTTTGAGGATAGCATTAGGTGCAGTTTGCGATATCGGTCAGCCTAAAAAGGCTACTGTTTATGAATTGATTGATGGGGAATATCAAGTGCGACAATTTCAGAGAAACGATCGGATTGTTTCACCCCTCTTCCCTGAACTGACTTTGACTGTTTCGCAGGTCTTTTCAGCTATCTAATCCTCCTTTTTCAAAGCTCTTTTCCAAACTCACCGGAAGAATGATTACAAATTCAGTTCCTTTTCCCAACACGCTGATACATTCAAGCTGACCTGCATGTTTTTCCACAATGATTTGATAGCTAATGGCCAGTCCCATCCCCGTCCCTTCGCCAATGCCTTTAGTTGTAAAGAATGGATCGAAAATACGATCTTGAATCTCCGTTGGCATTCCCGAACCATTGTCCGAAATCCAAATCATAATTTGATTTGGGTCTACCAGTTTAGTTCGTAATTCTAGTTTGGGTTGTTTGCCATTCGTCGTACTAGCATCCAAAGCATCGATCGCATTTCCCATCAAATTCATTAACGCCTGATTGAGTAACCCTGGATAACAATGTACTTTTGGTAATACCCCTAAATCCTTAATTACCTTGACCTTAGCGCGATTGGCCGTCGTATCTAAACGATGGGATAATAGGAGCAACGTACTTTCAATGCCCTCATGAATATCAACCTGCTTGTCTTCCGCTTCATCTAACCGCGAGAAATTCTTCAATGCCTGCACAATCAACCGAATCCGATCGGCTCCTGTACGAATAGATTGTAATAGTATGGGTAAATCTTTCAGTACAAATTCAATATCATCTCCCGGTATCAATCCTGCTTCGTAAAATGCCCGGACCAAATCTTCAAAGTACTGTTCAGCATAAACTAAATTACCTGAAATAAAGCTCACAGGATTATTGATTTCATGGGCCATCCCCGCCACAAGCTGTCCAAGACTAGACATCTTTTCTTGTTGTAACAATCTCGCTTGACTATAACGGAGCTGAGTCAAAGTTTCTTCTAATTCTCTCGATCGTACCCGCAAAATTTCAGTATTTCGTTTACGGTCCGTAATGTCTTTGACCGTGCCTTCATAGAACATAAGGTTATTCTGGGCGTCTTTTACCGATCGCACAGTTTCCGAAATCCACAATATTGTGCCATTTTTGCAATAGACCTGCGCCTCAAAGTCTGACACTTCTCCGTTTCGCAGCACCGTCGCCATGAACTCAATTCTGCGCTCTGGACGGACATAAAGTTGTTGAGTAATATCATTAATAGACGTACAAAGGTCTTCAACAGATACGTATCCATACATTTTTGCTAGTGATGCATTCGCTGTAATGAATTGACCTTCTGGTGTGGCCTGAAACATTCCATCAATAGCATTATCAAAAATACTTCGGTAGCGTTCTTCTAACTGTTTATAATTTTGCAGCTCAGCATGAAGTCTAAAATTTTGCTGTTCTAATCGCTTTTGTAAATTTCGCCGATCGATTTGTTGACTGACACGAGCCACCACTTCATCTAAATGAAACGGTTTAGTGATGTAGTCAATACCACCGACTTGAAAGGCTTTGAGCTTATCATTTGGAGTATCGATGGCGCTTAAAAACATGACTGGAATATCGTGGGTTTCTGGGCGTTCTTTCAACCGTTGACAGACGGTATAGCCGTCCATTTCTGGCATCATTACATCCAATAAAATCAAATCAGGCACAAAATCCTGGATAATTTCTAGTGCCCGATCGCCGCTCATGGCGCTACAGATTTCATAGCCGTGATGCATTAAGGCATCGGTCAAAAGCCGTACATTTGCAGGTGTATCATCCACTACCAGGATATTTCCCCGATCGCTTTGGCGTTGAAGCTGATATCCCAATAGTGCAAAAATCGATCGTTCGGTTTCCCTAACTTCTTCTGGAAAGGTTACGCCTTGAGAACTTAAAACTTGATGTGCCCGTGTTAAATGTTCAAGTTGCTCAATGGCCGTTTGAATTGCGACTTCATTGTGATTATGGTGCAGGGTCAGCAGTCGATCCAGATCGCCCCAGCCATCGGCCATGACTGCCCGACCCGATCCACCTAGCTTCAGTTGATCGAAATTTCGACGAATCAGCTTACGCAGATAAAATCCGACCGTTGGGGAAAGCACTCCTCTGGTCGAGAAAAATGACCTACCGTTGTAAGTGTTGTTATTGGAAGGGGGAGTGGCTGAGGACATAGCGACTAGGTGACAAATGAGTCTAAGGTCTTAGTGTGCCCAGACGATGCTGACAATTACGGATTTAAAGCACAAGTTTTTTAGAGTTCAGTCTTGGCATTCCAGCCTTTCATTTTTCCCGGATTCATTAATCCATAGGGATCAACTTGGTGTTTGAAATTCAATTGCACAAGGTCTACTTGTTTCATCCCGCCATCTTCAATGGTGTATGCGTGAGGGTTGAAAATAATAGCGCCATGGGACTCATGATAAGCGATGATTTCCTGTAATCGATCGGGCGTAGAATACCGAACCAATTGTAATGCAGCAGGGGTCGATCGGCCATTGCATCGCAGAAATTCTAAATGCATCATCACTTCATTGCCAAAATGTTTATAAAAATGTTCAACAAGCTTTAATTCTTGATCTCCTATCAATAGTGTTTGTAAGTAAGTCAGATTTGGATCTACATTTCGGGCATGGAGGGTGGTGTGATTCCACGTATATTCATAGACGGCGGTTCCTTTACTCGCTTCTTCGGCGCTCTTACACAATACTATTGTTCCATTTAATTCTGTGACTAGTTCTTGCAATGGTTCTAATGATTCTTCAGAAACCATAATGAATGCTGCACTGATGCCGTCTGGAATCACCGATCGCAGTGCTGTAAAATACTGGGGAATTGGATCTGCGAATACAGTAACTAATTTTTTGACAATGCCGTCTGCCTCCCCAAGCGATTGGCCAAAGCGTGCGGCTTGCATAAAGGTTGGAAAGGTCACGATCGCCTCGGCCCAATTGTAGGCAGGAGCTAGGGGAAGTTCTAAGGCCGTGATGATGCCATTTGTTCCATAGGCATGGGCCACTTTGTAGACAGATTCGCCCCGTAATTCTAGTACTCGTGGCTCGTCTTCCATGGTAACGAGTCGGATGGCCCGCAAATTGCCCCGATCGCGTAATTGTCCATAGGTAATCGAACCCATGCCGCCACTGCCGCCACCAATAAAGCCGCCGATCGTCGCGGTGCGATAAGTAGAGGGAGCCATGCGAATTTCCCAACCATTAGGGCGCGTCAGCCGATCGATCGCAGCCAGTTTTACGCCCGGTTCAACACAGGCAATCCCTGGCTTCTGCCATAGCAATGCATTCATCCGCGTCATGTCTAAGATAAAGCCGCCATTTAAGGGCACACATTGACCATAGTTTCCCGTGCCCGCACCGCGCATAGTTAATGGAATCCGATGGACCACACAGAATTTTGCGATCGCCAACACATCGGTCTCATGGGCTGGGCGGAGAACGGCGATCGCTCGTTTGTCTGCAAAAATCGGTTGTAGAATTGGGCTGAAATAATTGTAGTCTTGGGAGAGCCGCACTACTTGGGCGGCATCTGTAATGCACTCTAAGTCTGGTAATTGGTCTTGCAGCTTGGTTAGCAAGGTTGTCATAGCAGTTCCCTTACGACTTTACATTAGCTTCACATTAATATACCTGATTAGTGTATCTGACCTAAATGCAAAGAATTCCAAGATGCGCCAAAAGATTACGTTAGGGTAACATCTGCCTCAGAAACGATCGGTAGATGGTTTTTCCGGCTTCATTTAAATGGACTCCATCAAAGGTCAGATCCGATCGCAAGCTGTTATTTTCATAGAGTGCCTCTAATCCCTGTGATGCAGTCGGAATCCCTTCTTCGGTGGCGACTTTATCGATTAGACGATTAATCTCATCCACTCGGGATAAGGGACCCGCTGTCATTGGGTTTAGGCTTGCTTCTACGGTAGAGTAAAAAGCTGGAATGAGTATAACTTGTTGCGATCCTAGAGATTTGACTAAGCGCAATGACTCTCGCAGATTCTCCACAAACTCTGTATCCTTGATGTCGTACATTGCATCATTAGTGCCGATCGCTACGATCGAATATTGACATCCGACTTGGGCTGATTTAAGTGTTTTTAGCTGGGTTATCAATGACACTGTACTGAGGCCACCTGTGCCAAAATTAACATTGCCTTGACCGAGTGTCTGCCCTAGTCCAGATGAAATTGAATCGCCGAAGAGACACGCTGAGTAAGTCTGATCTCGGTTTTGTTCTGCCTGTAAATTGATCTGCGCGTTCCACCAGGGCAAGTCAGCGAGATTGTCAGGATGGGTGCCTTGCAATGCGTAGAGCGGTAAAGACATCAAAAGAGATATCCCGATCGCGTAAATGGGAGTCGTTTTCCAAGAAAATTTGAAGAAAGATGGCTTGATTGGAAACGTTTTGGAATTGTTAGGGGGTAAGGGTGAAGTCTTATGTTGCATGAGTGTTGATGATCTAAATGTAGAGGGGAGAGGGAAAATAGTCTGAGGCTATCGATCGAATTATGATGGGTCCATATCTCAGACTGCTTTGCTGATCGAATTCAGGTGATAAAACTTACGCTAAATCGACTATGTTATGTGAGTCTTCATCAGTTTCGGTTTCTTAGTCTTTAAATTCTATGTCTAAATTAGCTCCTATTAAGTTCCTGAGGTCTCGTTTATTTGGTCGATTCTCAAAACTATCTATGGGCAAAAAGCCTCGATCGAAATCTCATAATAAGCGAAAATTATTTCTAATAGTGGGCCTTTCCACTCTGATGCTGATTAGTTCGGCTACGTATTGGTATGTGTTTGTGGCGGGAGTTCCCCAACTTGATGCGCCCGAAGTGGAAGTGGTCAAGGATTTAGCATTTGAGACCCGGACCTTCAGTAGTAAAGCGCTGGGCAGTGAACGACGCTATGGGCTAATTCTACCTCCCGGTTATGACCCGAAGACAAAGACACACTACCCCGTTATTGTGCTGCTCCATGGGGGGCATGGGGATGAACGCGACTACCAAAAACGGGCGGCTTTGACTATGGTTCTCGATCGTCTTTACCGCGAAAAAAAGTTGCCTCCTTCTATCGTTGTTACACCAGATGGGAATGATTCTCGTGGCAGTAGTCCATTTTGGGATCCACAATACTACGACGGTCCTAACGGCAAAGTTGCTTCTCTAATTTCAGATGATCTCGTGAATGAAATTAAATCAAACTATAAAGTGCTGGGTCATCCTCGCTATTGGGCGATCGGTGGGCTGTCATCTGGAGGCTGGGGTGCAATCAATATTGGGATGCGTCGTCTCGATCGGTTCAATGTATTCTTTAGTCATACGGGTTATTTTAAAGACCCAAATGGATCGGCTCAGAATCCCATAACGGCGGTCGATCGGATTCAACCTCATTTACGATCGCGTATTCACGTTTATCTAGATGCTGGAGAGAACGATCATACTTATCTAGAGGCGACAAGAGAATTTTATGAAAAATTAAAAACTTTAGGAATTTCGTCTGAATTTCATGTTTTTCCAGGTGGACATGGCATTGTCGGTCCGGATTCGGGTTGGAATTATTGGCATAAGCATTTGTATGATTCTTTAACGTATGTAGGCAAACGATTTCGAGATCCGATTCGGAGACCTTTGATCCACCTATGATTATTGAAAATTCCACTCATCGTAAACTTCGTTAATTTGTTCAAACTTGGAAAGAAATGCATCACGATCGTACAGCTATTGGTCTTTGGAGTGTTGCCTTATTGACAGGTTCTATGGGGTTCGTCAATCTATGGTCTTCTGTATTTCCGGGGGATCCGACACGCTTGGAGTGGTTAGATTTTTTTATGCCGATTGAGATACGGGCAGAGGCCCATGTTTTCTCAGCAATGTGTGGCTTTTTACTATTGATGATGGCGGTAAATCTGAAGCGCCGTAAGCGCATGGCTTGGTGGATCACCCTAGGAACTTGCACTGTTTCTATTGTGAGTCACTTAATTAAAGGATGGGATTATGAAGAATGTATTTTAGCGATTGTTTTGATGACGCAATTGCTAATAATGCGAAAGGAGTTTACAGCTCGCTCCGATCGCCCCTCTGTTGCTCAAGGTGTACGCCATTTTGGAGCAGCACTACTATTTTCATTGATGTATGGCTCTACTGGTTTTTATATTCTTGATGGCCATTTTTCAATTCGTGAAGGTGAAAAAATAATACAACATTATAATTTTGGTATAAAAGCTGCGATCGTCCAAACCCTTGGAGTCTTTTTTACAGCGGATAATGTGGGACTAGTTCCTGAAACAATTTATGCGACTTGGTTTGTGCATTCAATTTATGCTGTTGGATCATTGACTATACTATATGCTATTGGCATGTTATTGCGTCCCGTATTGCTGAAAAATAGCGCGAAAGCCGATCGCATACTTGCTGAAACTATTATTAATAAATATGGTCAATCCTCCTTAGCTCGGTTAGCGTTGCTGTCTGATAAAGAATACTATTTTAGTCCATCAAGTAGGTCCGTAATTGCATTTGTTGTGAAGGGCCGATCGGCAATTGTTTTGGGCGATCCGATTGGGCCAGAGGACGATCGATTGGAAATATTGTATTCATTTCGTCAATTTTGCCGATTAAATGATTGGTTCCCGGCCTTTTATGAGGTTGGGGATGAGCAACTTGGTTATTATCGTGCCATGGGTTGGCATTGGATTCAAATTGGTGAAGAAGCGATTGTCGATTTATCTAAGTTTCATTTAAAAGGTAAATCTAATCAATCTTTACGGACGGCGGTCAATCGTTTGACTAAGACTGGACATCGTTTTGTAGTCTATGAACCTCCTAATAGTGCGGAACTGATTGCGGAACTTAAGCCCGTGAGTGATGAATGGTTGAAGCAAAAAAATGGTTCGGAAAAGCAATTCTCTATTGCATGGTTCGATCGGGATTACTTGCAAAACTATAAAATTGCAGTTGTTTATGATGCGAACGATCGTATTGTGGCCTTTAGTAATTTGCTATCCGGTTATAACAAAAAAGAAGTGACCATAGATTTGATGCGATACCGGGCTGATGTGGAGAATGGGACAATGGAATTTTTGTTTGTTTCATTGCTTCAACATTTTAAGTCAGAACATCA
Source organism: Synechococcales cyanobacterium GL140_1_metabat_312 (assembly GCA_025351345.1). Lineage (GTDB taxonomy): Bacteria > Cyanobacteriota > Cyanobacteriia > Leptolyngbyales > Leptolyngbyaceae > JAAFJU01. The sequence continues at coordinate 19,046 of JANXWB010000003.1, read as the reverse complement.
TGAGACCTTAAGTTTTAGTTTGTCGCCATTGGCGGGTGTAGGGGCAGCAACGACATCTCCAGCTATTGAAAAAGGACTGCGACGGTTTGTGAAGTATCTGAATCGTTTTTATAATTTCAATGGTTTACATCAGTTTAAGCATAAATTTCAGCCCGATTGGGAACCCCGTTATTTGGTATTTCCTAATCATCAATCACTCCCCGAAATTGCATTAGGTTTGGTTCGGGCAGATTCAGGTGATCGCCTTTTTGACTATTTGAAAGGTAGCACTTGAGAATAGAGATTAAAGGAAATTGAGATAATGAATTAAGTTCAGTATACTGAGATTTTCATTAGAAGAGCTTTGGAGCATCAGCAGGAAAGCCCCGATCGCCCTATCCCATGATTTTCCAGCTAGGTGGTGAGATTATCGATCGCCTCAAAATGCAGCAGTGCTTCACCAAGAGATTCGGGTTGTTCGATGGACATGAGATGATTGGATATCTAATCTTGGAGAACTACTCATAGCGAAACCTTATGATAATAATTTGCGGTAGTGCTATTTCATAAAGGATGGAGAATAATTGCCATTCTTAGAAGTCTTACTCGGTAAGGTCCCTACAATTAAGCTTTTTTCTCCGTCCTTTATATAAGTACACTACCTGATTTGCGTCAGAAAGTGATCCAAGCGATTGAACAAGATAGATTACCTAAAAGCGAAGCCAGTAAACTATTTAGAATTAGCCGCAGTACGATTGATTTGTGGTTTAAACGGAAAGCAGAAACAGGCGATATCAAGCCTAAAAAACGTGATTCTAGTGCCGCAAAACAGAAAATTGCTGACCTGAACGCCTTCCGTCAATTTGCAGAACAGCATCAAGATAGAACTCAAGCTGAAATGGCGCAATTGTGGGAGGGAACGGTCAGTCCTCGAACCATTTCCAGGCGATTGGCCGAACTTAATTGGTCTCGAAAAAAAGACTTACGGCTACCCGGAACGAGATGAAGCAAGGCAGAGTGCATTTATAGCTGAATTGGGCGATGGGACGTCAGCTCATTATGTCTATGTCGATGAATCGGGTATGGACGACCGAGATGACTATGGCTATGGGTATTGTCCCAAAGGAGAACGCCTCAATGGGATGAAATCCGGTGGACGTAAAGGACGGATTATAACAGGATTGCTGGGTATCAAGAGGGCCAATTAATCGCCCCATTTACGATTCAGGGTTCCTGTAACCGTCTGGTCTTTGAAACCTGGTTAGAGACCTGTTCAATTCCTGAGTTAAACCCAGGAAATACCGTGGTGATTGATAATGTGAGTCTTCATCATGGTGGTCGAATTGAAGCTTTAATTGAATCCTCAGGATGCAACGTGATATATTTACTGCCCTATTCTCCTGACCTAAACCGAATTGAGACGTGTTGGGCTTGGATTAAAAGTCGCGTCCGTAAATTGTTGCGTGATTCCTATAATTTGAGGGAGGCTATTGATACTGTTCTGAAAGAGGCTACGTCCTAGCTAGATAGGCCGCCGCTATATGGCTTAAAAGTCAAGAGATGATTTCGGGAAAAAACTGCTTTAATTATCTTTTAAGCAGTCTGAGACCACTGAGAATCACAAGAATAGTCGATCCCTCATGCCCAATCACACCAAAAGGAAGCGTAATATTACCGACAAAATTGAAGACCAATAGCAAACCCATAATTCCAATCGAAAACAGGATATTCTGCTTAATAATCGATTGAGCACGACGACCTAAACGAATGGCCACGGCGATCTTGTCAAGTCGATCGGACATTAGAACGACATCTGCGGTTTGTAGGGCCAAATCACTGCCCGCTGCTCCCATAGCAATACCAACTGATGATTGAGCCATAGCTGGTGCATCATTAATGCCATCTCCCACCATGATCACTGTTTGGTACGTCTGCTGGAGCTGCTTTATGACACGAAGTTTATCTTCCGGCAAGAGTTCGGCATAGACTCGATCGATCCCTACGACTTGAGCAATTTGCTCAGCAGTATGCACATTATCTCCCGTCAGCATCACAATGTGTTCAATGCCTAATGTTCTAAGCTGGGCGATCGCATCCATGGCTTCAGGACGCACGGTGTCCGCAATAGCAATCAACCCCAATATTGCCCCGGCTTGTGCCACCCAAGCAATCGTCTTTCCTTCGTATTCTAGGCGATCGTTCACTGCCATCAATTGATCTGGCAGATCATAAACCTGAGATCTCACAAAACTCTGACGACCGACTAAGGTAGGCAGACCAGATACTAATCCGTGAATCCCTTGTCCGGGATCGGCTTGAATACTAGCTGCATCGGGGATTGGGTCGCCCAGCTCTTGAGCATACTTAGTAATGGCTTGCCCGATCGGGTGTTCTGAATAAAATTCTAGTGCTGCTGCCAGCGTGAGCACTGCGGACTCTGAAAATCCTGGTGCCGCAATCACTTGATAAACCCGAGGTTGACCCATTGTCAGCGTCCCCGTTTTGTCAAAGGCGATAGCCTGCGCCCTACCCATTAATTCTAGTTGTGCCCCTGTTTTAAATAAAATACCTTGGCGAGCGCCGTTGGCGATTCCTGAAAGTAACGTGGGCATGATTGCCGCCATCAGGGCACAGGGCGAGGCAACCACCAGAAAAATTAAAGCTCGATAAATGGTAGTTTCCCAACTCCAACCGAGCCAGAAGGGTGGCAGAATCAGCAGCAACAGCCCCAAAATCACGATCGCCCTGGCATAAACTCGCTCAAAGCGCTCAACAAATTGCTGGGAGGGCGGGGTTTCGGTTTGGGCCTGCTCCACTAGTTGAATCACTCGCTGAATCAAGCTGCTAGCCGGGGGCTGATGAACCTCCAGGGTCAAAACTCCGTTGCCATTCAGCGTCCCTGCAAACACTAAATCCCCTATTGTTTTGTCTATGGGCATCGATTCTCCCGTAATTGGACCTTCATCGATCGTCGTTTTACCCGCCTGCACCAGGCTATCCGTAGGAATGCGCTCTCCTGGTTTGACCAGAATACGATCGCCTAACTGTAGCTGCGTAACCGATACCCACTCTTCCTGCCCATTAACTAGAATTCTCGCGGTATCTGGGGTGAGGCTCATCAGACCTCGAATGCTGCGCTCAGTACGGTCCATGGCATAACTTTCCATGGCTCCGCTAACAGCAAAAATCAAAATTAATAAGGCCCCATCTAGGATAAAGCTGTAGTCGTGTTGCCATAGTCCTAGCAGCGCTGCGCCTAGTGCCGCTACGATCATCAGCAAGTCCACGTCTAATTCACGCTCTTTAAACAGGGTCGTTATTCCCTCACGAGCACTCTGGTATCCGCCGATCACATAGCCCGCAGGCAGCACCAGTAAGGCAACGCCTAGCCATTGCAGGTGTAGCGCGACGGCACCCAGGATGACGCAGATAGCGCAGACCATAGCCGCGATCGCATCGGAGGTCAGAGGTAATCGGCTTAAGGTAGATTTCATTGGGGTAGGACTAGGGTAGTCCTTGCAGTCTAAACCTTGACATCAGTGTTAAGGTCAAGTAAATGCCTTCCTCTCCTGTAACCATGGCCATCCCAACGCTCACCATAAAAGCTCTGACAGAATCGGTTGGCGGTGGCGTCACCCCTCGAATGGTACGGCACTACCATCAATTAGGGTTACTTCCTCAGCCTCCTAGATCGAACGGAAACTACCGTCTCTATAGTGATTTCGATGTCCAGCGATTACAGCGGATTGTGGCACTCAAGCAGCAGGGCTTTCAGATTTCCCATATTCAGAAACTGCTTGATACGGCCTCTGACCCTGACCCGAATTCGGCACTGATTTCGCAATTACAGCAGCACTATCAGATCGTCATCCAGAAAATCATGCATCTGCGCCAGACGGCAACCGCACTGGAAGGGCTACTCGGTCGTGACCCATTCTGCCAGGAGGTGCAGGCGAGTACGATTGCCCAAATCAATTGCCTAGATACATTGGCCCAGGTTGGATTCGAGCATCTTGACAAGCTTTGGGATGGATTGGACGCGGCTGTTCATTCTCACCCTGAGTCCTTTAATGAGTCTCTACAACAATTATTGCCAAATCTCTCCGATCGTTCAGAAATCGAAATAGATTTGCTGACTCAATTGGTGCTGGCCTGCGGAGATGTCAGCCTTGTTCCGTTTGTGAAATTGGGGCATCAGGCGATCGCCGCTGGACGTTCCGCACTGCAATCCGGTTGTACCATTGTGGCTGATGTTCCAGCAGTAGCCGCTGTCCTTGACCAAACGCGACTTGCCCACCTAAATTGCATCACTCAAACCCTGATCAAAAATGATCATATATCCAGCGCAGCAGAGGCAGAGCAACAGTTTTGGCAGCATTCCAATTGGCAGCAGCAATTAGACACTATTCCCGATCGCTGTATTCTCGTCGTGGGTTATGCGCCATCAGTACTGCTAGCCGTCTGCGATGCTGTAGAGCAACATGCCATTCGTCCGGCCCTCGTGGTTGGGATGCCGATCGGGTTTAGCCATGCACCTGCTGCTAAGCGGCGACTCATGCGGTCCGGCCTTCCTTACATCACCATTGCTGGCACTCTGGGGGGCGGACTCTTGGCTGCAACTGCCTTGAATGCAATTGTGGCTTCCCTAATTGAAAAGCCAGACTGTCATTGTCATCTCGCAGCCTAATTGATCTGATAGTCACACAATATAAATATGAGTATAAATATAAGTAGAATCATTAGGGCTATGGTCATTAAATCGGCTGTAATTGATTTGGGAATCTTTGGTCTAGCAACGATGTAGGAAGTTGTGTTTGCTGTGGGAAGTGACATTATTGGCGATCGGAGTTGTGCGTTATTTCAATTGGCCTAACAGTTCAAATAGGCCACCATCGATCGAACTCTCAGCGATTGGATCAGTGCTAGTGCGGACATCAATCTGTCCATCGCGGAAAATTTTGAGATTAAGCAACTGTTCCTCTATCTGTAAAACTCGCTGCATAGAAGCCAAGACAATACCGCTAGACGTAGAGCGTGTTACGACAGAAATGCCTACTTGGCTAGGCGCTTGTTGAGGGATCACCGGAAAGAGCACCTCTGTAATGTCTAAATGTCTAGCTTGGAACCTAGTCGAAAGTGGCAAGGTTAAATAACTAGCACTGAAGCTTAAGGTTGCTTCAACTTCAATATCTTCAAACTCCGCTAGATTAGTCGCCAATTGGGTTGGGCTAGCCATGAATACTGTGTAAATTGTATATTCTCGAATCCATTCACTGGAGCCAGGTTTAATAATTTCCGTTGGGTTATCTAACGAAAGTTTGCCTTGCTCGATCGCAATAGACCAACTGGGTAATCGATATTTCACCTGAGCCGTCCAAGCCACCTCGGCAGTAGTTAAATTATCAGTCAAAATTACACCCATCAGTGTTCCACCCTCATTTCCAGGAAAGTTTCGCTGAATCATTTCGCCGCCCTGTTTAGGTTGCCAGGTTAATGCCACAGAATCTACAAAGGCATGGCTTTGGACAATGAGAGAAGTACTTAACGCTAGGGTTGGGCTAAGGATATCCATATGCTCTGGACCACAGTTGGACAGCAGCGTCGCTAAATTTGCAACAAACGGCTGTTCTCGAATTTGCAAGCCTCCATCAGTGCGGGCATAGAATTTTGCTGTGAATCTGGCAATACCGATAATTTGATCGATCTGGCGGGTTTCTAATCCCTGTCTCCAAACTTGGGCACCGATCGTCGAGAGTTCCACTATAAACGTCGCAGTTCCAGCACCCGAATTGACTGACACTTGGACAGGCGATCGTAATTGCTGCGGGTCAATATCCAAGACTGCTTCCAGTCTTTGTAAATTTACAGGCAGAAATTTCCACAGCCGAGACCCGTATCCTTCGGCAGCAAGCGCATCGGTCCATTCTAAACGATGCTTTTCTAGAATTGTGTCTGACTGTTGGGCGTATAAACTAATCGTGATTAAGGCAGTTCCAGTGGTTTCTAAATTTGTGATACCTTGGCGAATCGTCAGATGGAAGGACTGTACTTCTGGCATAACTGTCGCAAAAAATGCTCGGCGTACTTTAATCCGGGCACGCTTTATTCCCAATTCTTGGATAGAGATCTGTAGATCTTTCGGGACTCGATCGATTCTATTTATAGCCAGCGAATTCAGTCCTACGCTCTGCATTAATGCAGGATGGAATACTGGCTTGGTGATATCAATTCGATTGAACTTTATGCGTTCATCAATCAAAATAGGACTTGGCAGGGGTTTAACCCGATGGTCTAACTGAATGGCGAATCTCTCAGGTAACTCGATTTCAATAGAATCCTCCTGAGGATCGGACCAGAGAAAAAAATCACCAACTCTCTGGGGATCGCTTAACATTGGCACAGGCGGAACTTGGCGATACACCTGCTGGGCAGATATGGCCCATTCGGGCTTGGCCTTAATGGCAAGCTGAGATTTTGAAAGATTAGTAGCACTCACTTCAGCGACTAATACTCGATCGATAATCCCATCCCGAAATTGATCCTTTAAGGCTAGACCCGATGAAATCGGTAACGTTGCAACTTCAACAACGGGTTTGCTAAGTATCGGTGGCATTGGCAAAACCCGCGCGATCGGAGAAATATTCCCCCTGAAGATCATTTCGTTCCGATCGCCTTCAGGAGTAATGCTAATAGGTGATGTGAGATTTTCTTCTAAGTAGGCAATCCATTCAGTTTCGCTGATAGTGTTATTCATCAACATCATTCAAGCCTCCTAATTTATTGTTGAAATGTTCTATTGAAAACGTTCTATTTCAAGTAGCGATATAGTCCATATAATTCTTGCCCCAGAACTGCCACAAGCCAGGGTTGCCCGATTAAAGTCGTTTGGAGCCAGGTTAGCTGACGCTTGAGTACGGCGGATGTGACTAAAACTGAACGAATGCGATCGCCCCGTTGCAACTTCAAGCCAACAATTTCACCCGCCTCTTGCACCACTTCAATGATGCTCGCAGGCATTAGTAATGGCATGGAGGGTAGCTCGCTAACGTCCTGTAAACCTTCCTGTAAATCTTTATGCAAACGTTGTCGCCATTGCGATCGGGGTTCTAGATGAAGCAGGCTATAGCGGATTAATCGAGTAAATCGATAGCCCTTTGGATCGATGCCTTCTACCCATAGCGGTATGTCCAGAGCAACAGCGCCCGTCGTTGGCGGCGAAATGCTTAGCACCGTACCTAGTTCCCTGGCTTGAACATCTCGACTGGCTTCATTGGTGGGGAAACGATCGCCACTGCGGGATTCTGTAGCGGTGATGTCGATCGATCGATCGGATTCTGTTTGGATCGACGCTAATTCAGCAGTCTCATACATTAATCGAGGCTGTCCTTGAATGCGGCTGAAGGTCGTGCCATCTGTGCCGCTCACGGTGATTAGGAATTCTAGCGGTTGTTTTTCAGTCTGGTGTGGGAGTAGTTTTTGCATCATATTAATGCCCAAATCACCCCAAGCCCAAACCCGAATTCCACAGACATCCTCCGCCCCAACTTGCCGCAACAGCAATTTCCAGCTACCGACCATAGTCGGATCTACCGGACAATCAAATTGGAGAAAATCGGTACCTACGATCGTTTGAATTCCCGGAATTGCCAATTCAGCTGTCAGTAAAATTGGGGCTTGACCCGCACGATGTAGCTCGACCTGTGGGGCAAATTGCGCTGGAAATTGGAGGCGAATGGTGAGGGCACGATCGCAACTGGTGATATCAAATGTGCAATAGCTGAGGCATTTGCCTTCTAAGATCTGTAGTGTTTTGGCGATCGCGAGATATTGGCCCCCACTGGCTTCAATTAGCGTATCGCGCAGTAATGTGGGGAGGCCACCTGCATCTTTTGCTAATCGACAAATTAGATTTGTTTGGATATAAATCCGCTGCACTAAAAATGAAAGGAGACGCGCATCATCGGAGACTAAATAAAGTTGGCCCAATAGAGTTAGTCTTCTTAAGGCAACGAGGTCAGCGGGTGAAACGGTAGTGTCTGCACCCACAAGCAGCACCGCCCTACGTTCTGGAGAAAACCCATCAATTGAGGCTCCAAATTGTTCCCAACTTTGCATCAGCTTATTCAAGGACTCGGATAGCGGCAGGGGAGATTGTAATAAATAGGTTGTATCTTTCGTTGCTTCATCGCTTACGCCTGAATGAGGGTCCGAAATTACGACTAATCCTTGGTCCTTCCCTTCGCGCTCCGTTTCTGGTGTGAATCTGTTGGCTAGCAGAACTTGGTGCGATTTCGCTGCTGTTACAACAGTCATTCCGGCCTGGAGAGATTTCACGATCGCGGGATTCATAACGGCGACCCGATCGCTCTCTGGTTTTGACCAAACAATATCATCCTGTAACCACCAGGCTTCGATCGATAGCTGGATCGGTGGCTTTTGGGTCGATGGATTTGGGACGGTGGGTTTGCCGCTGGCTTGATCAATGGTTTGATCCATAGTTTGCCACCAGTCACTGTTTAGATCACTACGATCGTGATTCTGTCCGGACCAATAGCTACCAAGCAGTTTAGATTGATTGGGTGGTTGATTGGATGGTTGGCCGGGTTTAGGCTGCGGTGTTTGAGCCTTGGAATCAATACCGACAAATATTGAACTGGTCCCGTTATCCACCACGCTATTACTAATGACTAAGGCAAAGTCCTGTTGCGGAATATCAATCTTTCCTGTTAAGCAGTTGGTGGTAATTTCTAACGCGGTGACAGATACCTCTAGGATACCTGTGGCAATGCTAGGGGCTAGAAAAATATTTTGGAGATTATCCCAGCCTTCGCGATTGCTATTGCCACTATAGGACCAACCATTTTGGAATTGATTACCACGATAAATTTGGCTACTTAGATCAACGCGGAGGGCAAGTTTATTGACGATCGCCGATGCACTTTCCGTCCCTGTCCCTAAACCACCCGGCGGATCAACCCAACAAAGAGTAATTTTGATCGGCAAACTGGGATTCACGGCGCGCACTTTCCAGGTTTGTTGATCTCCGCGTTGTTTTAGTATTACGGTTTGATCCACGTAGGTGCGGCGAATGTCCTGTCGCAAAACATTTTCCAGGTTTAATCTACCCCACCCTTGAATTTTATTGGGAATAAACCCTGCGCCCATTACGGGTTCGGCACCGTTGACCAACATTGCTTTTAATAAAGCAGGGGACGGATCTTGATTGTGATTGCGCTGTCGCCACCATTGAATTAATAAGGCACAGGCTCCGGCTGTTTTTGGGCTGGCCGCAGAAGTCCCGCTGCCCCAGGTAAGTTGAGGACTAATGTATTCTTTGTCGCCAGGGTGAGAATCGTAGTTGGCAGATGCTGTCCATTCTCCCGGTGCAACCAAATGCGGCACAATTCGCCCATCACCGCAATTCCCATGGCTACTCCCACGCGGCCCGGTATAGACCTCATTAATATTATCACTTTGGTCTTTGCCGATTTCAGGACGATAGTTTTCTGAATTACCTGTAACAATGATATTTTTAGCGGCCTTAGGACGGGTTAATCCATTGGCTCCAGAATTTCCAGCGGAAAAACAGATGGTCAGGGGTTTTGCTACAGTTCCGTCAGGATTGGCATTGCGGACGAGTCGATCGTAAGTGGCTTCTTGAGATCCATAATCCATGGGATTCTTCGTGCCTGCTCCCCAAGAATTATTTTGTACAGATCCGGATTGTCCAGATTGCCCGATGGCTGTCACCGTTTCTTTACATAAAGCCGTGGGGATGGATTGATTATCTTGAATGAGTAAATCTGCCTTGGGAGCCATACCTAGCCCATAAATAAACTGATTTCTATCTTTTTCTTGAAGATAACAACCCGCTGCATGCCCGGCGACAAAGGTACCGTGCCAGGATTTACGATCGGGGTTTAGATCCTTAATCCGTCCAGCAAAACTAGGATGGGATACATCTACGCCTGCATCCACAATGCCGATTGTCACTCCCTCTCCATTCAATCCATGATCTTCTAACCACCGCAGATAGGAACCCTGGGGATGCCCCGCGCTATCGTATTGCCCTGCCAAGATTAACCCGGATACTTCATCCTCTGGCTGGACAGCGCTGTAGGGTTCTACTGCAAGAACTTTGGGATGATGGAGCAGAGCGTCTTGGCCTTGGGCAGAAACGATCGCATAAATGCGTAAATAGAACCCTACAGTGTCGATTTGCTGATTCGGGTCAATCGTTACGTCTGGTAGGGCCGAGAGTTCCTGAATGATAGTTGTCGCTTGTTCCCCAGAACCTTGCACCACGATCCAGACTTTCTGTGCTCCTGTTTCGGGTGCAGTCGGTTGAGGTTTAGCACCCGCATCCACGGGGAGTATATCTAGAACAAAAGACTGTTGTAGGGCTTCGCGAAATGCCTTGACCGTGCCACGGCTCAGGAAACTATGGTGGGGATGGAACTGGAGTAGATCGATTCCTAACTGATTTAAGGTTTCTAACCAAGCTTGTTCGACACTTCCAGTCAGTTCAATATAGGCATTAATAATTTCATGGTCTAGAAAATTGTCCAAGGGATGGTCGGCAGATTCCGATCGCCTTAGTACTGCATTATTAGGTAAACAAACCCCAGTAGTTATAGTTGTTTCTGATGAATTTGTTTCTGATGAATTTTCAGATTCAGGAATGGTTTCAGACATAGGACAGGGGTCTCTGATGTATGGAGTTGCGTTAATGAATTAGGCATCAACAGGCTCAGATTATGGTTAATCTCACCCCTGTTGATGCCCGCTAGTTAGCGTGCCAGTTCAACCACGATCGATTCAGCGTAGCCAGTTTCATCCATCAGGACTTTGACCTGCTTGCGACCTTCATCATCAAAGGGATCGGCTTCACTTACGTCATGTAGGCGCACCCGTTGCCTATGACCCGTAGATTCTTCCACCCAAAGGGCAGGACCAAATTTGCCATATTCAACAGCGGTCAGAATCCCTGCAATGGCTCTTTTACTGACCGAGCCATTGCCGTTGTTTTCTGTTTTCTCTGATTCCGGTGTTTTGCCATTGTTACCATTGCTAGAGGCGTCGCTAGTCCCGATCGTGATCACAGGACTTGTCCCGGCAGAAAGGAGTAGATCGGCGATCGGATCACTTTCTGGTAGATCGGCTTGTTTCGAGATCAGGCGCACCCCGTTTTTATCCACAACGATGAAGATAGAAGCTTCATCCAGGGAGACGGGCTGTTCTTTAGCACGGACGAGTTTGCCACTAATCACGCCAAAGGCACTGAATTTAACGACGGGCTGACTACCATCGATCGGCATCGGATAAACAAAGTGAATCGGCTCGCCATCGGGGAAGGGTTTGATTCGAGCAGATTCTTTGATGGGTGTTTTTAAATGGGTTCCAGAAGTAGAGACATTTACGACTAGCTCATCTTTTTCGTCCGGCATCATGTTGAAATTATTATCGCTATCGTAGGTATAGAGATAAATATCGACTTCACCTAGACGCGCCGAGGGCTTGAGATCGATCGTGGGTTTAGCCCCGGTGGTTGAGCCGCTTTCCTCAATGATGGGGAATTTGGGGTTTTTGAAGTCGATCTTGGCTTTGTAGCTGATGACCACTTTGTCGGGCTTCTGACTGGTAATCAAATAGGACTTCGAGGGCACATCGGACCCAAACAAATCGGCTGCTGGAATCATTACAGGGCGGCCATCTTCCATAGCAGAACAAGCAACAGATACGGTATTCACCATTGGATCAGAGGATACATTGACCAACACTGGGAAGGTTAATTCTGTATTCACTTCATTTAGATAGCTGTTATCGAGACCAGATAGCAACGTTGCCCCGGTGTCCATTGAACCTTTTAGCCAGGTATACCCCCCGAACTCCATCTTCAAAGATAGATTGCTAACATCAGACTCCTTGCGCCATTTCAGGGCAAAGTTTGTGCCTCCAAACCAACCTCCAGATTTACCTGCTTCTGCTGCTTTTACATCAGGCTTAGGTGCAAACAACATCGGGAAGAAGTTTTTGAAGGCTTGATCGATAAAAGTCGTCAAGGCATTCTGCTTCATTTCTTCCGCCCCCGGAGGCAGTGCATCTAGCCCCGTAACTTTCATCGTGATCGCGCCATTGCGTACCATGCTTTCCCACTGTCCTTGGAGGTCGAGACTACCGCCATAGAGCCAGCCGTCATAGCTCGCTTTAAGCTGAGTAGAAAGATGAGTAAAGACTCGGCTGCCGTTCACTTCAATTTCGACGCTGCATACGGGAAGAGTTTGCAGATATTCATAGCGGACCGCAACCCCGATCGGTGTATTCTCATGGTTTTTAACGGCCTGAGCTAATGCCTGTGCCCCTTCAGAAGTGAGGTTAGCGAGTAGCGCTACTTTAGATCCAATTACACCAAATTCACGGTTGACGATCGTGGATTGACTAGCGGTCCCCATGATTTCAGGAATCAGCAAATCCATAGTCCCCTTGCGGGTGACGAGAGGCATAAATCGAGGCTGCGTTGATTTTGATTTACCTGACTTTTGAACTTCCTCGCGCCACTGATCGACAATTTGCTTATAGGCATCTGCATCAAACTCGATTCCCGTCGAAATCGTAAAGAGCGCTGCACCGCCAACGGTTTTGTAAGCACCATCTTTTTGAACGCGGAATTGACTCACCGCCGTTTGATATCGACCTTTGTTCAAATCTCGCGCCAAGGTGGCCTGTTTAGGACTAAACAAAATTACATCATCATCAGTACTTTGCCAGAGGGTAAAATTGCCCACGTCCCACTTTTGACCGGACAAGGCAACGCAATATTGAGAGGAAAGACTAGATACCATGGGAAACTCCAGTTATGTGTGGTGAGAAGAACTAAGAACTAATCGAAATTTGTTTATTTGAGTGTTGATGTAATGAGTTGGATGTCCCTACTACTCGCACTGAGCAGTAGTTGGGTGAATTGATCGATTCCAATAGGAATCGATCGTGATTTCAGCCTTACCATTTGCCGATTAATCATGCCGAAAGCGCTGATAGTTCCGGATACCTCATCCTGCGGCGAAATGCAGAGATAAGGGATTTCCAAAACTTGATGCGATCGCATTCGTTGAGATAATTTAATCGGGTAGGGTAATTGCATCGTTTGCCAAGTTAAGTTAACAACTAGGTGATTACTAGCATTATTTTCATCGACTATTGTTGATGTGTTTTCTGCTGCCACTGTTTCATCCGCTATTTCCAACGCTAGGCTGAGATAATGAATCCAACATCCTGGATCAATCACCATTCGATCGCCTCCGCTATTCGCTAGCAAAGATTGATCAAATTGAACGATTCTCCATCCTGCTATCTCAAAGTTCACTTGAACATGACAATGAATCATCGTCAATTCAGGATTGTCACTGGTGAGTTGAGCCTTGGCACTGCCGCCTTCGGATGAAAAGAGCAATGCTTGGGGCACCATGCCACTGTTAGCTGACCAGGATACTGTGACGCTTTGAATGAGTGGATGGCCAACGATCGTGATAGATACAGGAATGGTTGTTTCCATTGCCATAACCTCGGATAAAAGCCGTTAAAACAGTTAGGCTTAGAGACTTAGGTTTTGTCGTCATGCGTTAGTTATTGGTCGTATGGACTCTAACCTTCATGACAACAGGAGCCTTAACTCGTTTTCACCATGTCTCTATGGTGGCAGGGGTGATAGGAAGTGAGTAGTACCCACAAGGGTAGTATTAGTTCTGGGTGCGATCGGTTTCATATGATTAATGAGAATCACCAAACACCCGATCGAATGACCTATCACTGCTTAACTATTCTGAGTTTCATACACCGCCTCAAGTCTGCTGGTCGTAATGTGGAGACCTTTAACAATGCGGACGATGCGACTCAATTCTGTTGTCAGGAGTGTTTGAGTTCGTACAGCTTGCAGTGTTTCTGTGGGTTGGGCAGGGGAAACAGTCATTTCTGATAGACGAGTGACGTGGAGCTGATGGACACGATCGTAAATCGGCTCAAGATAGTCGTCTAGAGGGGGGAGCGGCTGAAGTGTTTGTCTATGGGCGATCGCATCAGCCAAATTCATCAGCACTTGCTCAAGAGCATTCGTAAGCTGTTCAATATGGGCAAACTGGTTTTCATCGCTAATTTTTTTGAGATCTTCAATTAAGATTGCTGTCGAGTTGAACAGACTGCGAATGTAAAGCATCAGCGCCATGATCGGTTCAATTTCACCTCGAATATGACGGGGTTCACCAAAAAGCCTTTGGGCGGCAGCTTCAGCATTTGCATTTTGTAGTGCTGCTTGATGGCGTAGATGATCGAGGGAGCGGGCAAATATCAGACCTTCTTCCGGCTTCTGAATCTGCTGTTCTGCTTGCTTTAAATACTGCCTGATTGCGACTTGAAAGTAGGCCAGATTAGCACGTAGCGTCATCTCTAGCTGGGCCGGAATCTGCTGCTGCTCCCAGCTTGGAAACAATAGATAACTACCCCCAAAGGCGATCGCACCGCCAATTAGGGTATAGGCTATTCGTTGAATTCCCACATCCCAGTTTCCCATGCTGGTTGCCCCAAATAGTAAGACAATGGCAGGCGTTAGCATCGCAACAAAAAGGCTATAACTCAAAGGACGCAATGACATCGCCGCAAACATCATCAGTAAAATCAGGAGGGCGATCGCCACCGAGTTATGAACAATCATCACCAGGACAATGCCGAGAATCCCACCCACCACCGTACCTAAGGCCCGCTGCCCCATCATCTGAGAAGTGCCACCAAAGTTGGGCTTGAGCGCTAGGAGTACGGTTAGCGTCACCCAGTATCCTTTGGGAATCGGAAAAGCGTAGCCCAGCAACTCCGCAAAGGTGATCAATATCGCCAACCGTAACGCATGGCGGAAGGTGACAGAACGAAACGTAAGGTTATTTTTAATCGTATCTAGCCAAGAGATAGCCTCTGGCTGCGTCAATAGAAATTGCTTGGGTCTGGCGATGCTCTTAGTGGTGCTGGGTGCTAAACCTCCGGGGCTGGGTACTATGTCAGGCGCGCTCTTTGCACTCATCTTGATTTGTTCGGATAGGTCACTTAAGCTACTTACTATCTTCCCTAGACAAATGATCTCTCGGTAGTCGTCAGGCTGAATTTGAATTGTCTGTGCCTGAATCTGATGAATGAGTCCTTGCCACTGTTCTTTTAACGTCTCTGTACTACCTTCCAGCGTTTCTAACAATATTGTCCGTTTTTTGGAAGATTGTTTTTGTTTGAGAGCTGTAGATAGATCGTGCAGGGCGATCGTAACTTGCTCTACAGTTTGTTTTATTTCTAATTGTATATTTTGAAAAAGAGAACCTTGGGCAGCGTTAGCTATCAGCTCGGCCAAAGCGACCAACGTATGATTAATTTGGTTCGCATCTTCAATTAATCCTAGGAGTTGATTGCCTCTAGGACTGTCTGCCTTTTCAGTTGACCAGGCCGAGGTCCAGATATCGCGGGCCATACTTAAGTTTTGAATAGCCGCATCTTGCGCCTGCGTATATTCTTTTGTTTGTGCTTCTTGTTTTGCCAGCGCTTCACCATCCACTGTAGAAACTGATGTTGTGGAGACGTTTTCAGTTATGAACTGGGCGATCGTACTCAATGCCCCATAGCAATCAGCCACAGCTTCCACCGCAGGCGTGTAGGGACGCACAATCCAGAAAACAGAAGCGATCGCCATTCCCCACAGCCCACCCAATAGGCAGAGTAAACACTGTTCGATCAGCATTGATAGAGGAGCAAACGTAGAGAATTTTGCTAGGGAAATAACAAACATCAGCAGTGTCGTCACACTAATACTCGTGGCCGCTGCACCCCACAGGCTAGCAAAACTCAGCAAAAATACTACGGCAAAGGTTGCTGCAAGGCTTAGCCAAACGTTACTGCTCACTAAGTTTGCCAACAGCAGCGCAAGAGTTACCGCAATTGCTGCCCCGCTCATGGCCTTGGCTTGTTGTTGGTAGGTGCCACTGACGACGACTAATCCTACAGAGAAGGCTGCAATAGTCGAAATGGTCGTGAGTCTAGGATTGTTTAACAAAAAACCTGCGACAATAGGTCCGCTTAAGACCAGAAGCATACGCACGCCATAGCTGTAGGCGGGTTTGCCGGATTGAATTTGGAACTGCTGCTGGAACCAAGCAAGCGATCGGTATGTTGTAGGGTGCATTAATTAATTTCGATAAAGATCTACCTACTGGATTCGGATTTTTGTTGTTCTTGGGCTAATTTTTGACCACCTGAGGATCAACGGTAATTAAAGTGGTCTTCTGTTTTTTATCTGGGTGTTATCTGGGTGCGTGCTGCCTTGTAAAGGATGGTGATTAGTTTATCAATAGTCCCTGCCGATCGCCATTGTTTGTAGGGCCAATAGACTGCCGATCGTATTAGCTATTCCTATTTAACTTGGCAGGATGGACAATAGTAAACCCGTCGCCCCCCAATCGTATCTTTAACGATCGTATCACCGCAGACATAGCAAGGTTGATTGGTTCGCGAGAACACCCAATGACGATAAAACGATCGGGGTTTGCCTTGGGCTTTCAAGGTCATCGCCATCTCTATATCATTTGTAATACCTTTGGTGGCATAGGATTGACGGGGCACATCGAGAATGGCTTGGGCTAATTTGCTAATCTGTTCAGAGGTACAATCGATCGGCCTTGCCGTGGGGTGAATCCCAGCGAGAAAGAGAACTTCACTGCGTAGATAATTACCCAGTCCACAGACAAATTGTTGATCGAGCAATAGTGTTGGAAACCCTCGCCGAAAGAAGCGTTTATCTAAAAGTCTAGCTTCAACGTCCTCAACAGTAATCGTACTATCCAAAACATCAGGGCCAAGTTTTTGCAGAAATGGGTGAATTGATAAATCATCATCATTCAAAACGAGAATATCAGAAGCACTATAAAGCAATGCAGATTTTTTAGCGGTATGAATTGCCAAACGCAGTTGACGGTTGGTTTCGGGGTAGGTCTTCGCTTTACAAACATACCAAACGCCATACAGTTGATTATGACTATAAATTGTCCAACCATTATCAAAGCGGGTCAGTAAGGCTTTGCCACGAGGGCAAACAGAAATCACCTGCGATCGGGCTAACTCTGGAGCATAGGATTGCAAAGATTCAAATGCAAAGAATACCTCTGTAATCGGTTGATTGACGATCGCTTTGGCAATCTTATCCGCAGCAAGACGAATTTCTGGGCCTTCGGGCATAGGATAATAGAAAAACGAACAATCTCTATATTACGGTGATTTTGATGTAAACCATACATCCATATATTTTGATTCACTGGGAATTTCGTATTCTCGATGACCTATGGTCGGTCGTAGACCATCGACCGTTCCGATCGGAGTGAAAAAGTCTTCAAGATATTGTTTGGCGAGACTATTGAAAGGGCTTTAAGTCATGACGAGGCGCGATCGAATTTAGATGCCTTATGGTAGCGGATGAGGGGAACACTTACCATTCAAAATCTATTCGGTAGCCCTGCCTGTTTCAGAACAGCATTTGCAGTGTGTTTCGATTTAATTGCACTATCTACAACAAAACGACGAGCGCTAACGGGGCTGTACCAAATATCATGATCGCCTTTACCATGACGAATGAATGTACATCCAGCCGCTTTAAGGATGGTGAGTAGTTCTGGGGTAAGACTCATTTTACGCTGCGACCTGAATTGATTCTTGACGATGGCTGATCAGTTCAAAGTCAATCGAACCTTGATAATCCGAAGGCAATAATTGATTGAGTTGAATAAGTTCAGGAATCAGGAATCGGAGTTTCTGGGTGAGCTGTTCGATGGTGGGGGCTTCTGTTGCTAATCCCAAAACCTCATCGCTCGTTGCAACCCAAACAGTAGCCTCCGCATCCCAAAAAGCATCAACACTGTACAGAAAAGAATTCTCCATAATAATTTGCTCCAAAATTCCTATCCACATCATACCTCACTCATTGAGTAAGACAGTCAGACATAATTCATTCTGAAATATCGAATGTCTCATCTTGTCCCAATATCTTAATCTGGAAAGCAGTATTAATTTATACATAAATCGGCTATGTAGATTTTTTATGAACGTCTGCACGAAGTATTGGATCACGGTTATGAAGGATAAAAATTGAATGACCATTTGGCTGCGACCTTGCATGTTCAGACAAATCATACGGAAGACTGAAAAATCGATGCATCCACTCGATATTTTGCGCCAAGGGCCGTCGATCAAGCTCTGATCCCTTCAAAATTTTCTTATCCCCCTGATCCACGCGAATCTTGCTATGAACTAAGGCATTACGTTGTTTTTTAAGATATTTTAGCGTCCCGAAGAGTGCTTCTCCTTTTGGTAAATCATAATTGGGAAAGAAGATCTTAGGTGCAAATAGCCACTTTTCTGTGATCTCTTCCTTTTCGACTTGAGCGAAGCGTTTTTGGATTTCTTTCTTTTCGACTTCAGCGAAGCGTTTTTGAGAATTTATTTGAGTAAGACCCAATGCAAGAATGGCGTTAATGGCTGCTTCACAAAGCGCATGGGAGAGAATTGTGACTAGTACATATTGGGTCATTACTGGACCTGAGAATTGATCGCTGTATTGTACTTGCTTTGTAGCTGCAAAGTTAATCTGACCATCAACGAAACTAGCTATTGATTCATCTGAGTGGTCTGGGTTCATACCTCGAAGATGCTGGAATAGGATGTTACCCTCATTGTTGTAATCTGAAATAGAGCGGGGGGAAAAGGTATTCCAATCCTCTTTTATTTGTAAAAAGGCTGGCCAAAGTGACTTAAGAGCGACGTCTAGATGTACGTATTCAGCAGAAGTATAGCCATTCCCAATCTAGTGAGGCACTAATCAGGACGTCAATCAGCCCTCATTTAGTAAGGTTTGTCAGTTTTCTTCTGTACAGTAACAACAATGCGTAAACCAACCGAGTAGGTCCTTTTCAGTCACGCTTAGAAATGCAGTTTCTAATGCTGTCAGCAAATCACGATAAGTTCTAGCTCCAATGGTTTTCAGAATTCCCTTTATC
>JANXWB010000092.1 GCA_025351345.1 Synechococcales cyanobacterium GL140_1_metabat_312 | reverse complement strand
AAATTCTGAATCTTAGGATAATAGGGTAATACCACCATTTCTAAATCATTATGCAAGCTCTTTGCGATCGCTGTTCCATCCCGCTGAACGATCGCATTTATCATTGAACCCGTTTTCAATTGTTCTGTGCGTCGATCGAGTCTCACGCTTAGTCAGGAAGACGTTATCGTTCTCCAAGAAATTGGAAAATCATATTGGTGCCATTTGGTACTTTGTTCACTACTACTACGCATCCTTACTTGTTTAGGACTACCGAATCTGAATACACCACCCTAATAATTTCCCAAGGTTTCGTCATTCCAGCCATATTACGCAGAAGGGAAGGAGCATTGGGTTCCACAGGAAACAGTAGATTTGCAGCTTCTCGAAGAGTTGCCAAAACTATCCAGTCTGCCTGTCCCATACGGAGATCACCCCGACTATTTTGCCGAAGAACAGCCTCAGCAGAAATGGTTTGAGTCGTTCCAGAAATTATCCCAGTTTCAAATAGTTGCTGACAGATTTTGACATAACGAACAGGATTACGTCGAATCAGTTCAAATAAAACAGCAGCAGGGCCACAAAATGGCTGTCCCCCTTGATTTACTTGAAATGGATCAGAAATCCGAATTCGCATATCTCGAATGATATTGGCCTTCTGCAAAAATGGCCAGACCCCTAATTTAGGAGACTGTTCAAAATTATCGATCGCGGCTTGAGCAGCACTCACTAGATTCAAATCACTAGAATAGCGATCGGTGGTCATTAAAGTCATGGTCATAGGAACTACCTCAAATGAGACCTGCAATAATATTGACGCTCATAGCAAGAATTGCGGTATTGAAGAAAAAGGATAACACGCTATGAAATAGTGCCAGTTTACGAAGTCTCCGTGATGTAATCGAAACATCAGAAACCTGGGCAGTCATACCAATAATAAAAGAAAAATACAGGAAATCCCAATAATCGGGTTCCTCTTCATTAGGAAACATCAATCCATTGACTTGACAATCTTTGAGACGAGTATGGCCATCTCGATAGTAATCCCTGGCATAGTGTAAAGCAAATATGGTGTGGACCAAGGACCAAGTAATCAAAATTGTTGCGATCGATAAGCCTAGATGTGCGATTAATGTGAATCCAACCAATCCCTTAGTCGTTTTCAGCAAATAACCTAAAGCCATGAGGCTCAAAAGCGCAGAACCAAGCACTAAGCTAAGAATGACAAAGCGTCCCACATCTTCCTGCTGAGCATGGCTACGCATTACTTTTGGTGTCGTTATTAGCATTGCCCTCCACGTCAAAAGCAAAAAGCACATCATCCCGGCATCACCGACACAGAGCATATTCGCTGAGGGCGATATCCACCTTGGCAAAGCGATTGCCACAATTCCAGCTAAAAGAGTAGATAGGAGTAACCGCAATCGAACATTGGGATATTTCATAATACCTAGTCTAGAGTAAGCTTAGGAACATACTTACAACTTTCCAGCAAAGTAAGGCCATTTTTTGCTTAGGTTAAGTTACTTTAAAACATTTATCTTGATACAAGTCATTTGATGTATTTACCGTCCTTTTCTAGAGCCTTTAAGGCATCTACGGACGATCGCGTAGAAGTCCCGTCGCGATTGAATTTAGCTTGGATGCATACTTGAAATTATAGCTACCAAAAGTCTTGGGATAGAAAACGATGAATTTTATCCACATCAGGAATCCAATAGCTGTAATCATACTCATCCGGCGTGCTAAAGCGCCCAGGTAACATCACCGTTTTCAATGGTTTTTGTTGAGAACCCTTCAGAAAATTCAACAGCGCTAGCAGTTCCTCTACCGATAAATTCGTATCTACACTCTCTTGGGTCACTTGAAGCAATTGAGGCAATTTAATCCAAGCAGTGGGCGTGATAAGACTATGGAGTAATGCGTTCAGAACCCCTTGTTGACGTTGCACTCGTCCAATATCACCCAACCCATCATTGCGAAATCGGATGTACTCTTCCAAATGTTGACCCGATAAATGTTGAAGTCCAGGTTGAAAATCGATCGTTAATCCTTGGGTCCGATCGCGGTAATGCATCGCCGCCGAAACATTGATATCAACACCATCCAAAACATCAACCAAATGAATTAACGCTTGAGTATCTAGACGGACATAGCGATCGATCGCAATTCCTTCCAGCAGTTGACTCACCGTCCGTGCGGCTAGAGGCGGACCACCGAGAACATTAGCATCATTAATTTTTTGGGTTTGACTGCCCGTTAAGGGAACCTTAGTATCCCGAGGAATCGACAACACCGTCGCTTGACCAGAACTGGGATCAAACCGAACTAGAAGCATCGTATCGCTGTTCCCATCTAAAGATTTTTCTGGCGCGTTTCCAGAATTATGAAGCGATCCTCCTTGATCAATTCCGAGAACGAGTAGGGTTACTGGACGGGTAATTTGATTCGGAATGACCGAAAGGATAGGAGGTGTCGCAAACTTTTCCGCTGTCTTTCTAGAATGGTTAAGAATCTGAGCGTTCAAGATAAATGCTAGAACTCCACCTATACCAAAACTCAATCCTGCAATCAAAGACAAAGACAATACAAGCCGTTTGCTAGATGGTTTGGAAATTCGCTTAGACCTGTTGGGTTGCGATGAGCGTTTGCCCTGACGTGACCGAGAAACTGGATTTATCAATGTATTCCCCACAAACCCAACCGTTACAAATAGACATTATTCACACCAAGACATTCATTCTGAAATCGGCTTTACAGCATAACTGTGCAAAATTCGATTAATCGTTTGATTCGGCAAGGTTCGATCGACAACAATTTCACTATCAATTAAGAACATTGCCAACTCCCGATCGAAAAAGACTTCAATCACTTGAGGTCTATGCCTCTTAGAGATTGACTGGAGCATAAAAAATTCATTCTTATTCACTCGAATACAAAGTTCATGATCATAAAAGACCTCAATATGTTGAGGTAAATATCCGATCGAAAACCGAGGCTTACACCGCTCAAGCTCTAAATAACTTAAAAGCTTGAGATCTTGACGCAGAAAATTCGCAACTTGAATAGAAACTCGCCAATCATCTAGACGAGGGATTGTAGAAAACATAGGAAGTTAGCCTCCGTTTGGGAGTCAAAATAACTATAAACAGTACTTATGACTACCAAAAGATTATCGATCTGAAAGATATGACTGAATTAATGTAAATTTTTAACACGATGATAGCGATCGCAAAAAATATGCAGCGTAGTATCAGAATAAAGATTAAAATTGGGCGAAGTTTATGGCGACAGTGCTGATCATTGAAGATGAAGTCAACATTGCAGCGATGATTCGGACCTGCATCCAAAGTGAAGGGCATCATTGTCAGGTAGTTTATGATGGAAAGGCGGGAGTAGACGCATTTCGACAATTGCAACCTGATGTCGTGATTCTGGATTTGATGTTACCCGAAATGAATGGTTTGGATGTCTGTACCCACATTCGACAGTCTAGCAAACTCGGACAAAAAGATCCCTACATCATGATGTTAACGGGAAAAACGGAAGAAATCGATCGTATCATTGGGTTCTCAACAGGGGCGGATGATTATATGGCTAAACCCTTTAATCCTGTGGAGCTAACCGTTCGACTGCGGGCACTCCTACGACGGGAACTGCGTCGTCACAATGCTGAACCTGATGATTGTCTTGAAACTACGCATCTTGAAATTAATCAGGGAATGCGATCGGTTCATCTCAAGTTACCCAATGGCGATCGTGAAGGAGTCAAATTTACTACATTAGAATTCAACTTACTCGTGACAATGGCCCAGAGACCGGGGCGAGTTTGGAGCCGATCGCAACTTCTCGATATGGTGTGGGGAGACGATTTTGATGGAGACGATCGGATTGTCGATTCCTATATCAAACGTTTACGTCAGAAGCTTTGTAATAACGATCGTTTTGAAAAATCACAATTTATCCATACTGCTTCTGGCATTGGATATAGTTTTTTGGATTCGAGTGAAATCGCCTCATGACTTCCCATAGTTCATCTCTTCCGCTTAGTTTAAAGCTTCGACTTTTGTCCTCCCATGGATTGACGACGATCGTTGGTGTGAGCTTCTTTTCATTATCAAGTCGGCTTTTTGATCTCAATTTTCGAGATGAATTTGTTGTGGCACTCTTTGGCTTAATAAGTATCATCATTGTTAGTATCTTAACGAGTCGAATTATTATCAAACCGCTAAAACGAATTGAATGCGCAGTGCGATCGTTTACGGCAGGCGATTTAGATGCGCGAGTTCCCTATATTTCCATTCCTGAATTGAATCGGTTGGGAAACCAATTTAACTTGATGGCGGAGAGTTTACAAGGAGTTGAGGAACGTAGACGAGAATTGACAAGTGATCTAGCCCACGAATTACGATCGCCTATTACGGTGATTCACGGTTATTTAGAAATGATTGATGCAGGGATGACAACATTTTCGCCTGAAATTCAATCGCAAATGCAACAGGAAACCTCACGTCTCATCGGCTTGGTAAATGATGTTCTCGAACTTTCCCGCGTTGAAGACGGCTATTTATCCTTACAGCTAGAACCGATCGATTTACCCCGTTTACTGAAAGGAATTGTAACGAGCTTCACCACTGCCAGTCTCCAAGCTCAGTGTGAGTTGATACTAGACATTGTATTAGATTTACCTTTGGCCTATGCGGATTGCGATCGACTTAAGCAAATCTTGATCAATCTTGTTAGTAATGCCATCACCTATACGCCCAAGGGACAAGTTACTCTTCGAGCAGGCTTAGCAAATGATCGGCTCTGGATTGCCATTGAAGATACGGGGATAGGAATCGCACCTGAAAATATTCCGAAAATATTTGAGCGATTTTGGCGAGCAGATCCATCCCGCCATAGCAATACAGGGGGAAGTGGTATTGGGTTAGCCATTACAAAACGACTTCTAGAACTTCATGGGAGTGCTCTAGAAGTCAAGAGCCAACTGGGAAAAGGAAGTACATTCAAATTCTCTCTCCCGATCGCAGAGTAAATGATTCATTGAGTTCTAACTCCTTAACGTCTGTCCTCCCAATGGCCTTCAACCCAGTGAGAAAATAGGCCGAGAAAGCTAGATTCATTGTGACCCGGAACCCAGACCTGACGTTCATTATGTCGCAATTCATTCCGCCGAAGCTGTTCTTGGCGCTCCTGTTGACGACGAATTTCTTGTTGACGAGCTTCATTACGCAGTTCATTGCCCCGTCGATTTTCAAGCTCTCGCCGATCGCGATTAGGCTGAATCTGATTGCTATGATTACCATATGGTTTGGCAGTTTCGATGGATATCGATCGGTTGTTCTGTTCGTTGTGATGTTCATCTGCCAAGGCGGGTTTTGGCAATAATGAGAACAATCCGATCGGTAATGTTAACCAAGCAATCAAATATTTCCGGTTCATTAGTTTAGAGGTCATGATTAGCCATCCTTAGCAAGTTGAATGAAGAGCTGGAGAAACCTAGAGCGATTTTCTTGAAACTCTATTAATAAGTCAGACATACAGTACGATCGTAAATAATTGATGGGTCATAAATGTATACTCCAAATAAAGTAAAGATGACTGGAGTTTATATTATGAAATATTCATCAGTCATCCCATTTTAGGTGTGAATCACAGTAGTTTTGTCTGGCTGTATTCCATACCCCTATCCTATCTGCCAACGATGATATTTCCTATGGGACTTTTGTCCTGAATCTAACTAAGCCAAATTAAGCTAAATAATTTCTCTATGTTAAAGCGTCAAATAAATTAGTAAAGATTAGTGTTTTAGCTCTTCTAGTGATCGTGAAATAACTAGTCAAATACTAATCATATATCTGCCATAAATAATCTTATTCTAGTCATTTCATCCTGGTTAACTGTAATCAGTTCAGCAAGGAACACATCAAACTAAATCTCGCTGAATTGTTAACTAATCATTTTTAGAGGTTCTCTAGCATGAAGATTTTTACTCTCATTCTACAATCAACTCAAAATGCAATCCAGTTCATAGTGGAGGCTGTGGCTGAAGTTTTCAGTCTAGACCATGATGATTATCCGGCCACAGGAATAGTGTCCTACAGTGGAACCATTCATCGTCGTCACTAAAACTCAAAGATTGCGAATCGTTATCGTACACTTTACCTAACACAAGTCCTTCACCGCTAATAGTTTGTAGTTTCGACAAGTCTTTTCTTAGTTGAGTGAAAAGATGGTGTTTAAAATCAAATCTTGACCTTATTGGAGTATATTTAGTTAAGGCTAATATACTCTTTTTTATATCTGAGTTAAAGCCTTGTCTTACTATCTTTTTTAAGTAAAGAGGGGGTTCTATGAAGAATCATAAATTAAAAATATATCTTAGATCTATTATTCCAAAATCCACTGCAACAAAGCGCAATGCGATCGTTCTGATTAGTGGTGTTGGACTCTATGGTCTTATGGCTTACGGCCTATTACCCCTCCTATGGCGACACTATGAACGTAATCCTAAACTTGAACATTCTTCTAAAATCACACAAACGGCAGATGGCATTCCCGGCGATCCAATCAATATCGGTTTAGTCGGAACAGAGGATGAAATCCTTCAAGCGATGTCCAAAGCGGGTTGGCAGCCTGCGGATCCTGTAACTTTTCATAGTAGTGTCAAGATCGCTAAAAGCGTTTTATTGAAGCATCCCTATCCCACCGCTCCCATGAGCAAACTATTATTCGATGGACGTAAACAAGATTTAGCCTTTGAGCAACCTGTGGGCAGTAGTGCAACTCAACGACATCATGTGCGCTTTTGGCGATCGGAACCCGATCCTGAAACGAATCGCCCACTTTGGGTTGGATCGGCTACTTTCGATCGTAGCGCAGGTGTTAGCCATCTCACAGGACAAATCACCCACCATATTGAAGCAAATATCGATGCAGAGCGGGACACCGTATTGAACAATCTGACGCAAGCGCAACAAGTCACGGGTGAATATCAAGTAACTGGCGTTGGCACCACCTTCCAAGGACATAATGGCGGCGGAGATTGGTATTATACCGATGGAGAAATGAAGATCGCTATATTACCACGCCAATAATACCAACTAAATTACTAACCTTTCACACCACAATCTTCCAGTTCACCAGAAATAGTAAGAAACAAGACCTGTACCCTAAGCATGGGTTTCGCCAGGTTTTTTAACCCAACTTCCCGTAGAATTAATCCCTTACTATGCAACAGTCCAATCTTTCCAATTCTAAACTTCACCAGAAATTCCCCTTTGGACTTGCGGATGTCGCTGTTATTTTAGGAACGTTTACCCTCCTAGCCTTAATTGGGCGAATCGGAGCAAGTACTATGGTTCGCTTTGTGCCGCCCGATGTTGTGCCATCGATTAGTCTTGACCCTTGGCAATTACCCTACTATGCAGGACGATCGACCTTGCGCATGTTCATTGCCTTATTCTGCTCAACACTATTCACCTTTATCTATGGTTACTGTGCAGCCCATAGCCGTCGTGCAGAACGAGTTTTGATCCCCTTATTAGATATTTTGCAATCAGTCCCAGTTCTTGGCTTTCTATCTATTACTGTAACGGCCTTTATTGCACTTTTTCCTGGTAGCTTGTGGGGATTAGAAGCGGCTTCTATTTTTGCAATTTTTACGAGCCAAGCCTGGAATATGACTTTTTCATTCTATCAATCTCTGCGGATGATTCCTCAGGAGTTAGACGAAGTGATCATGCTCTATCGGCTTTCAGGCTGGGCAAGATTTACAAAGCTAGAAATCCCGTCTGCAATGATTGCTTTAGTCTGGAATGGCATGATGAGCTTCGGCGGCGGCTGGTTCTTCGTAGCGGCGAGTGAAGCAATTAGTGTTCTCAATCAAAACTATACTCTGCCAGGAATTGGATCTTATGTCGCCGCTGGAGTTGAAGCTCGAAATTTACCTGCATTGGGTTGGGCATTATTGGCGATCGCTATTGTTATCGTTTCCGTTGATCAATTATTCTGGCGACCGTTGATCGCTTGGTCGGATAAATTCCGTTTAGAGCAGAGTGCTTCCGCTTCTGCACCTCAGTCTTGGCTCTATGATTTACTCAAAACATCCCGGATTCCACGGATTCTGGGTCAATGGTTCACAGGCCTAAATGATCGGATAAATAGCTTTCTCTGTTGGCTAACCCCGATTCGAGTATTGCGCTCAGTGAATGCTAGTCAACAAGCTCTCACCGATCGGATCTACAACTGGGGGCTTTTACTCTGCGTCACTGGACTGCTTATTGTCGGACTTCATTTCATTTTAACGACAGTCGGAATTGCTGAGCTTGGGACTACGTTTTTATTAGGTCTCGCGACCTTTGGGCGGGTACTGGTGCTATTAGTCTTTTCTACTTTAGTTTGGACTCCCCTGGGTGTAGCGATCGGTTTTAATCCAAAACTTGCCCAACTCCTACAACCCGTCGTCCAATTTCTAGCGTCCTTTCCAGCGAATTTTATTTTTCCCTTTGTCACTCTTTTCTTGATTTATACGCACATCAGTATTGACTGGGGCAGCATTTTTCTGATGTCCTTGGGTTCTCAATGGTATATCTTGTTTAACTCGATCGCTGGAGCAATGCGAATTCCCACCGAACTTCGGGAAATGGCGACTGCGACAGGGCTAAAGGGCTGGAAGCTGTGGCAACGATTGATTATTCCAGGAATTTTTTCGGCATGGGTAACTGGTGGAGTGACAGCAAGTGGTGGCGCGTGGAATGCCAGTATTGTGTCTGAGGTCGTGACTTGGGGGACGACGACCTTGACGGCTAGTGGATTGGGGGCCTATGTTGCTAGTGCGACCGCGACAGGAGATTGGGCTAGGATTACGCTAGGAATCGGCATGATGAGTCTTTTCGTCGTGGGTGCAAATCGATTGTTTTGGCAACGACTGTATCTTCTAGCTGAAAACAAGTACCATCTCTAGGACCTACGGCAGAACCTCATCATGAATCAGCACAGCACTACAGGTCAGAGCGCCCTTTCACTGATCACCGTCGACCATGTCAGTAAAAGTTTTCCGATGTCTGAGGGGAAAGGGACATTTACCGTCTTACAAGATATTCATCTCACGGTGCGATCGGGCGAGGTCGTGGCATTATTGGGACGAAGTGGTAGTGGAAAAAGCACCTTACTCCGGATTATGGCAGGGTTAATTTTACCGACAGAAGGACTCGTGCTTAGTCGTGGAAAACCCTTACAGGGATCGAATACTGAAGTGGCAATGGTATTTCAAAGCTTTGCCCTACTGCCCTGGCTCACAGTTCAGGAAAATGTAGAACTGGGATTGGAAGCTCAGGGAATACCCCGTGAAGATCGTAGAAAACAAGCTCTTAAAGCGATTGACTTAGTGGGATTAGATGGATTTGAAAATGCCTATCCTAAGGAATTATCTGGAGGAATGAAGCAGCGGGTCGGCTTTGCCCGAGCTTTTGTATTAGAGCCGAAGGTTTTGTTTATGGATGAGCCATTCAGTGCGCTTGATGTACTGACGTCTGAAAACCTGCGGGGGGAAATTGATGACCTTTGGAATGCAGGAACATTTCCATCCCAAAGTATTGTGATTGTCACCCATAACATTGAAGAAGCCGTTTTTCTTGCCGATCGCGTAGTGATTTTAGGAAACAATCCTGGAGTAATTCGCGGAGAAGTGATCGTTAATTTACCCCGTCCGCACGATCGGTCCAGCGATCGTTTCAAGCTTCTGGTGGATTACATTTATAACGTGATGACCAATCCTACAGCTCAAGTCACAGGAGAAGTCACTGATACAGTCCAAAAAATAACCCTCACAAAAATCCCTCCAACCACTGCTTTGGATTCACCAAAAAATCCTTACACTCAAGCCTTACCTCATGTTCGTGTGGGCGGGATTAGTGGACTGTTAGAATTGATTGTCGATCAGCCTGAAGGCAAAGATGATTTACCGAGATTAGCAGAAAAAATTCAGCTTGAGGTCGATGATCTGCTCCCTCTACTTGATGCAGCCGTGTTACTCGGTCTCGCTGAAGTTCAGCAGGGTGATGTAAATCTCACCGCTATTGGACGCGATTTTGCAACGACGACCATTTTGCGCAGTAAGGATATTTTTCGCCAGCAGGTTTTGGAGCGAGTCCCGCTATTGATTAGCATTGTACGGACCTTACAGGAAAAACGAAATCGATCCATGAGATCTGATTTCTTCTTGGACATACTGGATGAACATTATCCTCATGAGGAAGCTGCCCGACAATTTTCCACGGCAGTAGACTGGGGACGCTATGCTGAGCTTTTTGAGTATAATGCGAGTGAAGAGCGACTCTATCTTCCAGAACCTATGGTAAATGAATAATTTGAATGCTGCTGAATAAATTACAGCAATTTACATAAATTATTGCTAAAGGAATTCAATTACCTAGATAGACTCAAACATGAGTGGAATGTATTCGGACGATCGTTAGATACTAATTTAGATACTAATATTGTATTTATCCATAATTTGACTACTAAATTCAAAATAAGAACTACGATCGCTCTCCAACGAATTTATATCATCGGTCTATTGAATTGAAGGGGGTGCGGGTGAAGCTCCTGGGTCATTGTTCCAACGTCATATGCTGAGTTAATTCAAATTTTATGGTGATATATTCAAAATTTCCAGTAAAATTTAGACTTAAAGTTCGGATAGAATAATGATGAAATTGAATATAAAAATCAGAGCCTATTGGATTTTAGGATTATTAGCTGTATGTTGGATGGGGTTAATGACGATCGCCTATCCCAAGCTAGATACTGCGATCGCTCAATCTCCTATACCTGTTGTCAGCGCTAAAAAAGTATTGCGCGTTTCTACTCGGATTATTCCACCCTTTGTTATGGAGACTGAAGGGAAGTTGACAGGATTTAGTATTGAATTGTGGCGAAAGATTGCGGCTGAAATGGGCGTTGAATCTAAAATTACAACTTATAAAACGCTTCCCGAAATGATAGATCCTTTAGAGGAAAATAAACTAGATCTGGCGATCGCAGCTATTTCAATTACCGCAGAACGAGAGGCTAAATTCGATTTCTCTTATCCTATTTTCAATTCTCAATTACAAATACTCGTTCGCAATCCTAAAAAAGCAGGAATGCTTCCAAATTTGCTACGCGATCTATTTTCACCTACTCTATTACAATTGATTGGTTTAGCTTTATTAATGGTGGTTATCGCAGCTCATATAATTTGGCTCTTTGAACGTCGCCATCCCAATAGCCCGATCACAGAATCTTATTTCCCTGGTATTTTTATCGCGGCTTGGTGGGCAGCGTCCACCCTCGCAACCCAAGCTGAAGAAATGCCAAAGGGCGCTTTGGGAAGAATTATGGCTGTAATGTGGATGTTTGTCGCAGTTTTGTTTGTTGCTTATTTTACAGCGACTGTGACGACTGGAATGACCGTCCAAAGTCTCCAGGGCGGTATTCAGGGACTAGATGATCTCAAGGGACGATCGGTTGCCACTGTTGCTAAAACGACTGCTGCGGATTTCTTGAAAAGTAAATCAATGAAAGTAGTAGCCGTAGATAAAATTGAAACTGCCTATGAGGATTTATTAACTGAAAAAGTTGATGCTATTATCTTTGACAGTCCAGTATTACGATACTATGCTGCTCATGAGGGGAATGGTTTAGTTCAAATTGTTGGAGAATCCTTACGGGATGAAAGCTATGGTATTGCCCTTCCCAATAATAGTCCTTACCGGAAAGCAATCAATAGTGCATTGTTGAACTTACGGGAAAATGGTGGCTATCAGCAACTCTATGATCAATGGTTTAAGGTGAAATCAGATTCATAGAATTAAACTTGACATTACTAAAAAAGATAGCGTTACTAAACAAGATATAAATCAATATATAAATTAGTAACGCTTCAGTTTTTATTGTCTATATTTTAGTTGAGTTTGCCAATTAAAAACTGCGATGCTCATTATGAGCCAGAGCAATCCGACACCATAGCCTGCAATAACATCAGTGGGCCAGTGAACCCCTAAATACAACCGACTTAACCCGATCGACCCAATCACCACAGCCGCCACACTATAAAAGATACTCGATCGTTTAGGAAATAATCGGGAAAGGAGATAGGCCAAAACTCCATAGAGAACCATCGAACCTAAGGCATGACCACTGGGAAAACTGAAGGATGTCTCTGGAATCAATCGTGGCCAAAGTTCGGGACGTTGTTTCGCAAAAAATAGTTTCATTCCTGTATTCAGAATCAATGCTCCCCCTAGGGCGATCGTAAACAGCACCATTTCAGAATATCGTCGCTTTGATCCAAACCAAACTAGCGTTCCAATTACGATCGTTATCACCCACGTTGGGTCTCCTAATCGGGTCAAGGCGAGCATTAGATTATCTAATTGAGGAGTTGCCCATTGATGAATACTTAATAAGATTGCCACATCAAAGCTAAAAAATTCTTTTTCCCAGACCTCTTGACATAGCCAACCCATTAACAATAATAGAATAAAACAAAATGAGAGACTGACCAAACTAAATCCTATCACCTGAGAGGTTTTAGCGTTAAGTTGAGATAGAGAAGTAGGGAGATTTTTCATATTTTTTACTTTATTATTCAAACAGCACGGTTATGGGTCTAATACTTTACTGAACTTTACTCACTTGACAAATACAGTGATCTACTCCAAATATATCCTATATTGTTGGCAAGAGTGAGTAATAATTTTTAAATGTGAAATCAATTACTCACCTCTTATTCATGATTGCTAATCACGATCGGAGTTAATATTATGGCCGCTTAAACTTAGCAAGATTATTGCCTAGTTCATTCACTCGTAGATTGTGCAAGAGTCGCACATAAAATAGCACCCCACTTTTTCGATAATATCTTAAATGAAAAATCGCCCGATTCTAACGAATTAGGATGATGATATAAGCGATCGCCAATAAATATTTCTGTCTCCCTATGTCACGTAACGATAGAGTGCGATATGGTAAATAAGAACTGTTTCCAGCCGATCGCCATGTTCAATCGCACCACCATCCCTATTGCCGTTCTACTTCTCAGCCTAACAAGTCCCGCGATCGCCGCAGAACAAATCTTTACGCCGGGTGAAAATCTAATCATTCAAGGTATTCCACCTGTTCCACAAAGTCTCGTCGATCGGGTAAATCGCTATACTAATTTCCGATCGGCAAGTCTAAATAGCTGGCATCCAAAAAAGCGCGAACTATTGATTTCCACAAGGTTTGGAGATGCTGCACAAGTGCATCAGGTGAATATGCCGCTGGGAATGCGAAAACAATTAACCTTTTTCCCGGAACGTGTTGGTAATGGTAGCTACGCACCAATCAGTGGTAAATACTTTATCTTTAGCAAAGACATTGGCGGGAATGAATTTAATCAGACCTATCGCTATGATTTGGATAATGGGAATACAACATTATTAACCGACGGCAAATCTCGAAATAGTCTCGGAACTTGGGCAAACAAAAGCGATCGGATTGCCTACAGTTCCACCCGTCGCACGGGAAAAGACAATGATTTCTATATTATGGATCCCGAAAATCCATCAGAAAATAAATTAATTGCTCAAAATACAGGCGGCGGATGGTCAGTGTTAGATTGGTCTCCCGACGATCGGACTTTACTTGCGATCGAATACCTATCCGCTAATAAAAGCAATCTTTGGACTATTGATACTAGCACTGGGAACAAGATGCGCATTACGCCCGAAGGTCCGGAAGTCTCCTATGGAAGCGCATTCTATAGCAAAGATGGAAAAGGCATTTATATGGTGAGCGATCGGGATTCAGAATTCTCACGACTTGCCTATGTTGATATTAAAACCAATCAACCGACTTATTTAACTAGCAATATTTCATGGGATGTCGAAGAAACTGAACTGTCGCCTGATGGGAAGTATATTGCGATCGTTACCAATGAATCGGGCATTAGTATCCTGCGGATTCTTAATACAACAACTCGACAAGAAATTAAACTTCCAAAACTTCCGACAGGCATAATTCTTGGAGTAAATTGGCGTAAGGATGATTTAAATAATCCCGAACTTGGATTTACCTTTTTATCCGCCACTCAAACGGCTGATGTGTATTCAGTTGCCATTAAAACTAAAGCCATTACCCGCTGGACCGAAAGTGAAACAGGCGGACTCTCGACCGATCGATTTAGTAACGCTGAATTGATCAATTGGAAAAGTTTTGATAATCTCAATATTTCGGGATTACTTTACCGACCGATCGCAACCAAATTTCCCGGCAAACGACCTGTTATTATCGATATTCATGGCGGACCTGAAGGCCAGTCAAGACCATACTTTCTAGGGCGACGCAACTACATTCTTAATGAGATGGGCGTTGCAATGATTTTCCCCAATGTTCGAGGATCACTAGGCTATGGCAAAACATTCCTGACCCTCGATAATGGATTTAAACGCGAAGATTCGGTGAAAGACATTGGAGCATTACTAGATTGGATTAAACAACAGCCTGATTTAGATAGCGATCGAATTCTGATTACAGGGGGTAGTTACGGCGGTTATATGTCATTGGCGGCAGCAGTGAACTATAACGATCGGATTCGAGGCAGCATAGACATTGTGGGTATTTCTAATTTTGTATCATTTTTAGAACGAACCGAAGGCTATCGTCGAGATTTGCGGCGAGTCGAATATGGTGACGAACGAGAACCTAAAATGCGCGAATTTCTCACAAAAATTTCGCCCCTTACCAATGCCAGCGCGATCAAAAAACCACTCTTTGTTATTCATGGCAAAAACGATCCTCGTGTGCCTCTAAATGAAGCTGAACAAATCATCGCAACGGTTAAACAAAATGGCTTGCCCTTTTGGTATTTGATGGCCAACGATGAAGGACACGGATTCTCTAAAAAGAAAAATATAGATTACGAGTTTTACACAACCGTGCAATTTATCCAAGAGATGCTACTAAAGTAATTAAGGCCGAATTTTGAGTCGCGTTTCATGATGAATACGATGCTAGATAGTTGGCAGCCTATAGTTGCTTCATTGACCTTTGTAGGAGTCATTGTTCTGTTAATTACAGAATGGGTGCATCTAACCACCGCCGCTCTTATGGGTGCTCTGCTGTTGGTGATCGTCAATATTGTGTCATTACCGGAAGCAATTGAGTATATCGCCAAGAGTCACAGTACCCTGACGCTCTTTTTTGGGGTGATGGTTTTAGTGCGATCGCTTCAACCCACAAAAATATTTGAATACCTAGGCACCCAGATTGTCCGCTGGTCCCAGGGGCGCGGCGATCGGTTACTTCTTTCGATCGTCTTCATCACAACTCCCATCTGTGCCGTGTTGCCCAACGCGACAACCGTGATGTTAATTGCCCCCCTAATTCCTCCGATCGCAGAAGAATTGGCAATTGATTTTGTACCCTTGCTAATTTTGTTAGTACTCGTTGCGAATAGCTCAGGATTGCTAACCATTGTGGGCGATCCAGCCACTTTTATTGTTAGCAGTGCCCTAAATTTAAGTTTCTGGGAGTATTTGGTCCGATTGAGCTTTGGGGGAGTGCTGGCGATCGGAGTGATTTTAGCGCTGTTACCGATTTTGTGGCGGACGATTTGGCGAACTAAATTGAGGGATCTTGAAACGCTTCCCCAAGTTGAATTACAGCATCCTGTTGCACTCACAGTTTTACTAATCATTGTTGCTACAGTCGTGTTCTTTTTCGTGGTGGGCGAAATGTTACCGATTCCGATGTCCCCCGCAACTGTTGCTCTATTGGGTGCGGCATTGTCGTTAGTGGTTGCACAAAAAAGCCGAATCGCTCAGGTTCCAGATATTCTCAAGGATATCGACTGGAGTACATTGATCTTTTTTATGTGCATCTTTGTATTGATTGGCGGGCTAGAGAAAACGGGTGTGATTGCGAGTTTGTCTACCTTGCTTGCGATCGTTCTGGGCAAAAACATTGTTCTTGGGTCTTTAATATTACTCTTTGGAGTCGGAGCTATTTCCAGTCTCGTGCCCAATATTCCCCTGGTCATCGCCGTTGTCCCATTGCTGAAAAATTACGTTGTCACCGTCGGACTTGCAGGGTCTGAAATCCTGGCTCCGGGCTTTAGTGGACAATTTCCCGATATCGTTCTACCCCTATTTTACGCCATGATGTATGGCGCGACATTGGGCGGAAATGCAACATTAGTAGGGGCATCATCCAATCTAGTCGCCGCTGGAATTGCCCAACAATATGGCCGACCGATCGCATTCCGTCGCTATCTTAAATATGGTATTCCCGCCACCGCTGCACAATTGATTGTCCTTGCATTTTACGTTTGGCTACGGTTTTTACGTTAGAACTACTTTACCTTACTGACAAACCGAATAAACCCATAGGAATTTCCTGGATTTCCGGCTGCTGTTGCATTGGGTAATTGGTCATTAGGGGCAAGCAGTGTAGTTCTCACGAGATTTACGACTACCGCGCCTTGAGAACCTGCGGGTGTTCGGCAGGTGAGTAGACTGGTTGAACCCGTAGGATAGGTTGCAGGAAGTACCGTGTTAGGATTGAAGAACACCCCTCGATCGCTGTCTGGAACATTAGTTAATATATTAATAGTATTTCCGATCGCTAATTGAATTCCTTGTCCTATTCCATAACTATTGGGTTCAAATATAGTGTTTTCTGGAACCCAATCACAGAGATTTGCATTGGTGACGGGTTTACCGCCAGAGGAAAGGAAGTAAATGGTGTATTCAATAGTGTCACCTGTTCTGATTACGCCTGCATCGATCGAGCCTTGGGGATAATTCGCGGTTGGCCAAGGGGTGAGAGTTGGCGCATTAGTACTATCGATCGTCGAATCTTTAGATTCATCACGCACGGTAGCTGGATTGTCTGGCTGCGAGACAACGGTGGTGAGATCAATAGTGCTGCCATTAGACGCTTTTGCTGTTGTGACACCATTAATCTTTGTAATACGTTTGAGCAAGATAAGTTGCGGTGGATCAACGACTACAGTATTGAAAGGGGCATTTACTGTTGCCGTGTTTGCTGACTCTTGGCCTGCATTATCGATCGCCTTGAATGAAATTCCAACTGTGACAACACCATCGATCGGGTCAATGTTAATCGTATTTAAATTAGTCGCTAGAACCGTTACACCACCCGCTGGGAAGTTAGAGAATGTATAGGTTGTGGTGCCGATCGTAATACTCGTAACATTCGACGGAAATGCAGTGATTTTATAGCTCGTGACTGTTCCTCCATCAGGATCAGTTGAAGTATTGAAGGAGCCGGGTGGAATATCTGTCGTTGCAGTACCACCAGGGTTAGCTTGAGTTGGGACTGCAACAGCTACGGCGGTGGGCAATTGCTCAATTCCAAAGTTCAAATTCGTAATATTAGCGGCGGCAACTATAATTGCAATTTTGCTATCAGGGGTCGCAGGCGTTGTCTCTACCGTGCCGCTTAGATTTTCACCTGTGGTTATCCAATTGGTTGGAAGGGCGATCGTAGGCATAATTCCACCCACCAATGCTGTGGATGTTGTGAGAATCACGGTGTAGTTACCTGGGACGACATTTCCAAAAGTATAGGTTCCGGTTGCAGAAACCGACGTCACTCCATAAACTGTGTTACCCGTCACATCAAATAGAACGGCATTGAGAGCGAGGGTACTACCATTCACCAGTGGCTCTGCTCCATCTTGCAGTTTATTACCACTCACGTCATTAAAGACATTGCCAGACACCGTGTACTTAACAACAGGTAAAGGATTTCTACTAAAAATCCCTCCTCCTGCAACCATATCAAACCCACCACCTCCTCCTAAATCGGTTGTATTTGGATAGTTCGAGATACTCGTTGAGTTCATCTGGGCAGCAGTGCTGGGACCATCTATAGGAGACAATAGGGAATAACCATAGATAGTTTGGTTGATCGCGATACCCAAACTACGAAGGGAAACAAAATACCCACCGATCGTTTGAGTAGTAGTATCTACAGGATGAAGATTATCCGGAATAACGGCTTCACTAGACTCCAAGCGCGTCACGACATAGAAAAAATTACTATTTCCACCATTAATGGTCGTAGGGGTACTAATCGCAGATGTCCTTGGATTTCCAAAAGTACTTGCTGAACCAGATGCTAAGGTTAGAATGGGAGCAATTTTATAGCTATCATTTGAACCTCGATCCATCACGACGAATCCAATATCATCTAATTCAGCATTAGTAGTAGGAGTAATACCGTCAGTGATAATATAATCGACCCTCTCAACGTTATTATAATTCTTGGCATTGCTTACTGCTGAGAAAGTATTTGCAAATATATTATCAGAACCTCTATTGATCGCCTGATTCAATAACGCAGTTTCCATAGTAGAGACTGCACCAGGGAACATTTTAAAGTCTCCTACAGTAGGTGGTTCTGCCTTTGTTATGGAAGAATTACCCTGAAAGTAGATAAGCTGCCTGTCTCCCATAACGTTTAGATTATTCAATCGATTAATGACAACTTTATTAGACAATTTTCGGAAAGTATAGGTTCCCAAACTCGTCGTGACGCTATTGATATTTAAGTCATTCGAGGAACCTGTTCCAAAACTAGTCATAGTAGGTTTACCGCAGGTTCCAACATGTGCGTCACAAGGAAGTGAAGTCGTCGTCGTAAATGACTGATTGGTCGCAGCAGTGGGGGTCGCAGTCACGTTTGTAATTATAGATTGAGCTGAGGCTGTTTGTTGAACACTGAAACTTCCTCCGATCGCTAGTATCCCGACCAGACCTGCTCGTAGTCCGATCGCCCCCGCTAATCCACCCACTATCGAACCTACACCAAAATTCTGCATTTGTATTAATGCCCGATCAAATATAGATTGCCGATCGGAATTACAGGAGGAAATAGAAGTTTGGGGAGTACGAATCTTCATGACAGTTGTTGGAGGCTAAGGTAGACAATTGGATAGTGGATTTGAAACTATTACCAGAGTTGCGGCGGACGGATTACAGGGCGCAGCGGTGGCTCGATCGTAGGAACCACAAGCGGCTCGACAGGAGCTATGGGCGGTGCTTTATCTGGAATACCAGTGAGTTCACGAATCACCACAGGCCGACTCATTTCTGAAGTTCCAAAATTGTCTGTCGTTACCGTTGCCGCTAACCGATCGCCGGGTTGGAGATCTTTCAAAATTACCGAGAATTTGTTTTGTGAGTCCGATCGGACTGAGGCAATTCTCGTCGCTGAATTCAACGAGTTAACGGTCAAATCACAATTAGCAGGAATTTTATAAATATCCACATCAGCATTAGGCAACGTAGTTCCAGAGAATTCAACGGTCCGATTGATCGGACTCAAAAAGAACTCATTACTAATCAATTCTGGAGCATTAATTCCACCATTACCCGTTTTCTCACCCCGTTCACGACTATCCGTAATCCGATTGATGCCATCACCATTTTGATAATCCCTAGGATTAGTATTAATTTGACTCACCAAATCGATCGGCAATCCTTTCACATTAGTAAATTGATTATTACGAATTTGATTACCGTAACTCGCTGGATAAGCCGCAACCACAACTCCCGCACCGGATTGCTGCATAATTTGATTATCAAAAATCTGATGCTGTTGGCCGATAACGAAGATTGCAGCCCGAATAAAGCGTTGACCATTGCCTAAAATATTGTTTTGGTAAACCTTAATTGAACCCTTTGGCTTAAACAAATACAGAGCGCTACCTGCATTATTTTGAATCCTATTCCCAAAGATTTCACCCCCTGCAATATCGCCCTCAATTCTCAGCGCATCCGGCATTCCCGCAAAACCATTCTTCTCAATCGTATTGCCTTGAATACTAAATTTCTGCGCCTGAATCGAAGTAATAATGCCACTACCATCATGATCAGCAATAATATTTCCCTTCACCGTCACCGCATTACCATTAAAAATCGAAACTCCAAAGGCCGATCGCATTTCCGGTTTTCCCTGAGGCAGACGACCGAGCCAATTATTGACGATCATAATATCGTTCGGAGCTAGTTCAGTTTCTAAAGTTTCCTGACGTACATCTTGATTTTGAATAGCAGTGATAAAAATATCGGCGGGTGGTTCGGTTGCGGTGCTGAGGTGCTGGGTGGTGAAGCCAGCGATCGCCAAGTTTTTTACCGTTACCCCATTGGCCGAAATTGTAAGACCTCGTGCGACTTCTTTACCTGTCTCGGTCGTGAGGGCGATCGTAGGATTTTCCGTTGCTGTTTCTGATTCATCCGTAGTCGCCACAACATTGAATCCAGGAATCGAATTCGCGACATTACTACTATTGCGTCCATCAATGACTACACCAGATTTAACGATCGCAGGTAAGAGCTGCTGTAACCGAATTGTTGTTTGATTAGTAGGTAATTGAAATTCAATACGCGAAACTGGAAGATTATTATATTGTTCATTGCTCATAACCGGACGAGAAACTTGACGGCGCTCAGTTTCCGTAAGATCTGTTAGTTTGAGATTGCCATTGATTAGAGCGATCGCTTCTCGCAATGTAATCACATTATCTCTAGCCGTCGTATCTTGATTGCTATTCACCACTACTCGCAAAGGTTCTACCACTCGCATAGGTTCCACAGCATTTGCCTTAGCGGGAAGAACTGCGTATGAACCCCATAAGAGTAGGGATAGAGAAAGTACTGATTGAATTGAATGATATTTCCTATTCATTATTTTTGACCTCCTGCGGGCGTTTCAGTAGGCGATCGTAATGCTGCGGGCTGAGCCGTAATGGACTGAGCAGTACTGGGCTGATTTATAGGTGGCTGACTATCTGCTACTTTTTCAGATTCTTTTTGTTGCGGTGGTGCAACTTTTTGGAGTCCAAAACCACTAAATAACTCATTGATCTTGATCGTCAATCCGACATAAGGGCCACCCGCCGATCGGGAACCAAAGTCACGATCGTTAGCACTCCCAAACGCATAGCCTGCCGATAATCGAAGATTTGGGGTCAAATAGTATCCCGCCTCTAGGGAATAGCCCGTTTCGCTAAAACCTGTACTAGACTGACCAATCCACCTGGCCTCTGCGGATAAATCCCAACTGTAATTTAAACGATAAGTCGCCCGAATCTGACTTAACATCGTCGAACTATTAGCCGAAAAATCATTGGATAAATATGTGCTGCTATTACGGAAGGCGACTTTACCATACAGTTCCCATTGCCAATTCGGAGCATAAATTGCTTCAAGAGCTAAAACATGGTCCGTCGAACCTGTTCCAGAACCAAATAAAATGCTACTGGGTAATGTGGATGGATTTTGACGATATTCATAACGGAATAGTAAATTGAGCGTGTCATTGTTTGGATCGCGGTAAGCGAGACCCAATTTAAGATTTGTAGTATCTCCTAACCCTACAATTCCAGCATTTGCAGCGTTTGCTTGTTGATAACGAACTAAGGCGGTCAGCGATGGCGAAAATTTGCCTGTGGCCCCGGCGGAGATGACCGTGTTGCTACCAGCGGAAGAACTGCGATGTTCAAGGCGTGCATTAGCTTGGAATCTGGCACTGTCATTGTAACTAATCCCCACGCTATA
Source organism: Synechococcales cyanobacterium GL140_1_metabat_312 (assembly GCA_025351345.1). Classification (GTDB taxonomy): domain Bacteria; phylum Cyanobacteriota; class Cyanobacteriia; order Leptolyngbyales; family Leptolyngbyaceae; genus JAAFJU01. The sequence goes on along the minus strand of JANXWB010000092.1, from coordinate 8,273 downwards.
GCTATCGCCGCCTTGCAATCCTAAGGATGAAGCACTCTGACCTGCCGCAAAGGGTTGAGTATATTGAACCCCTGTCGCCGTTTGACCATTAAAGCCCCCCATGACATGTTCATAGGCTAGGTCTATCTGCAATCCAGGAGAAAGCTTAATGCCTTGCTTAATACCGATCGCCCCTTGAGTACTAATGCCTCCATTTGCGCCGCCTATAATGCCATAGCGAGCACTGAGAGTAGTATCTGGGAAAAGTTTATAATCACCAGCTAGGCCCAAACTCGTAATTGATTGTCCTGCAAATTGACCACTCGTAAAGAATTGCTGCGACAATTGAGCACTAATTCCCGGCATGATTTGCCAATCTAAACCGAGTAAGGTGCGATCGGGATAGTAGACATCGGTTTGGCTGGAGAAACTCATTTCATTTTGAGCAATGAAGGTGAGATTACTGGCGATCGGTACCGTGAATCGAGTTTTGAGTTGGTCTGAAGTTGTGGAATTGGATGGCGTGATTCGATCGGTCCGATCGCGATGAACTAGATCTACATTGAGATTGGCCGCACCAATTTTTTGTTGAATTCCTGCGCTAATAGTCGTTAAATCATTGTCGAGGGGAGTCCCTGGAATTGCATTCTCGCGAGGGGTGAGTAAATCAAAGGTGCTGATTAAAACTTGAGGTGCGATGCCGCGATTTGTTTCACGATCGACCTGAACTTTTACATCAGTTTGCGGTCCGACTTTAGCGGTAACCTGTGCGCCGTAACGGGTTTGCCCAGGGACAAAACTCACCGTAGCATTGTTGGCAAATCCAGTATCAGTCGATCGGTAGTAGGCTTTTGCATTAATTCCGGGCGACAATTCACCCTGAGCTTCAATGCGATAAGCACCGCCGCTCGTTTGGCCTAAGATATCAGCAAATTGATTCGATCGCGCATATTCAGCAATGAGCGAACCCTTGGAACCTAATGAAAAGAATGCATCTGCACCATAGAGTTCAAAGTTCCGAACCCCCCGATCCTCTTTCCAGTAGGTCGCCCCAATCCAGCTTTCTTTACCTTGTTCACGGGAGAGATGGTAGCGCGCACGGCCTGCATAGATTTTGTTATCTGTACCCGGTTCATCGTATTGATAGGTCGCAATAATCCGACGGACAAGAGGTGTACCATCTCGGCTAATATCCGTACGCAAAACAGGTTGACGGAAAAGTAATGTACCTCGGCTATAGTCAATTTCGTAATCGGGACCGCGATTTAACCGTTGGCGTTCGATGACCGTGCCGGGACGATTGAGTTCTTCGGTTTCGATATAAATTTCTTCACTGCCTTCCGTCATCAATCGGCGAGAGACAAAGTAGTAGCCGCTAGTGCCATCCGGTGCGATCGCATCGCGCTGATAACCTTGGACATTGTTCGCAAACAAACCAGAAATTTGTAAATTGCCGATATTATAGTTTGCTTTCAAACCATGCAATTGACGTGAAAGGCTGGTGAATTCCTGCGATTTGCTCGCAAATTCTTCGGTGTTGTAATCCCCCCACATCGCATAGTCAATGCCTGCGCCAGAAATGCGGGACGTCTTTTCTAAACGAAGGTAGAGACTATCAATTGAGGGCGTGAGAATGTCCGATCGGGAACTATCGCCATACACTGGATATTGATTCTCGCAGGCTTGGTCTTGACGGAATAATCGAACCGTATTGTCACAGGTTTGATTCAAAGCCCGATCGCTGTTGTAGGCACCCGTGACTAGCCAACTACCGATCTTTCCACTCGCAAATACGGCACCGCGCACATCAAGTTGTGTCCCATTATTTCTATCAATGGGCAGAAAGTCCCGGAAACTACGATGGAAATCAGTTCCTCGATTGCCTAACCGAATATCAATGACGCCCGTTGCAATGGACGATCGTAAATTGGTCTCAAAGGTGAGATTAGTATAGGCTTCCAGTTCGCCCATTTTGGCTAAAATGTTGACCGTCTTTGCATCTAACCCAGATTTGAGTCGGGCGGTAAATTGACCATTTTCAGCTTTGACTTGGAAACCGGGTTGATCTGGATTTGCATCGACCCCAATGAATTCTCCACCGTTGCTGCTTAGGGTAACAACGCCATCGCGGTTCGATCGATTGCCCTGAGCATCGAGCAATTGGCCTTGAATTGTAGCCAGCGATCGACCATCTGCTGGAATGCGCGTTTCAACAGTTGAGACCTTCAAGCTATTCGCCGAACCCCGTACCTGGAACATCACATTGCTGGAGCTAGTGAGTTGATCTTTATCAAAGAGTTTGGCTGTAATAGTATTGCCGCCTTCTTGAAGTACGACCCCATACCAGGTTTGGGTGATTAGATTAGTTTTAGAATCCGTCTCAGTCCGCCCAATTTGTTTGGCATCAACCTTAATTCCATTGGCATAGAGTTCGATCGTTCTGTCGCCGCTATATTGCAAAACAACGGTGACCGATCGGGTATCTAAAACTGCTTGACTAGTCGGAGATAAGATCTTAACTTCATTACGCATCACCGCCTCAACAGGCTTTACAGCAGTTTTAACAGGATGCGTCACAACTGGATTTTGAGCTGGATTTGCAACTGTTGTTTCGGCAACTGACTTTATCGATGATTTTATAACGGGGTTTGGAATAGGTTTAACTTCGGCGCGAACTAGACCGATCGTTCCTACAATTTGTAAAATAGAGAATAGATTGAGTAAAACTAAAAAGCGTTTCATTTGCTCACCTCCTGGAATGCGGGGGTGACTGCAAAATTCATCCGCACCATTCCGCTGGGGGCGAGATTTACCAGCCGTGATTGACTATTACGTTCTTTGAATTTTCGATTTGGGGCGATCGTATAGCCCGGTAGACTGCTGAAGTCCAACACTCCGGTGCGATAACCCGGTTGTACATTAGCTACGGAGAACAATCCATTGGCATCTGTGGTAATTCGATTGCCATCATCTAAAATCACGACTGCATTAGGAATGCCAGGTTCATTGTTCTGTTGTTCTCCATCAAAATTTTTATCTTCAAAGACTCGACCAATGATCGTGCCGCAATCCGACAAAAGACCCGGTGTCAGACGCAGGAGATGACTGGATGGCCCATCTTTTACAACTTGTCCATTGTCCGTCCGAATTCCTTGAACTGATGCAAGATTTCGACCCGTTCCACGGATAGCATCGGGAGTCAAGGTTGCGGCATAGGCAATGTTTACAATTTGCGTTTCTTGGCGATTTGCGGTGCCTGCGGGCAGATTCAAGGTCGATAGGGTGAATTTCAAACTGTTATTAGCGATCGGTGTTGCCGTAACAGCTATGGGGGTTCCTTTAAACTCTGCTCTTTCAGAACCGCTAACAAACTTAAAGCCCACGGGGAAATTATCAATCACTTCCAGATTTGTCACTGGAGTACTAGCCAAATTTCGTATCGCAAGACGGTAAATGATCGTATCACCCGGTGAAGCCGTAGCCCGATCGCCTGTTTTTGTGATTTGAATTTCTTGAGCCTGACAAATGTTAGTCGAAAGGTCAAATACTGTTAACGCCAATGCCGTAGTTGTACCATCAGCGATCGTTAAGGTCCCGTTCACGGTGGATTTTCCGTCTACAGTGGAGATCGCCTTACCATCTAAAGCAGTGGCCGCATAAGTAACGGTATTGCCTGTGCGAGTTCCGATAACAATACGGAGACGACGCTGGGAATAAATTGAATTGGCGGGCGGATTGACGACCAGAATATACGATCGGCCTGAATCTAACTGTCCTTTGCTGGGATCTAAAAGAAAGTTATAGGTTCCTTGGGTTCCATTGGTAATGAAATAAGGATTAGCATTTTCAATATTTGGTGCTAGTCCTGCGGGAATATTATTGGGTAAATCAGGTAATTCTGTTCGGGTCATTTGAACTAAACGACCTAAGCTCGCACCCGTTGGGTCTGTGGAATCTGATTCATAGAACGCCACACTAAATCCACTGTAGTCCGTCAGTACTTCTCCATTGCATCCCACCACACGACCCAACGGATCAATTAACCGATCGAAGGATCCTTCAATTTGACTCGTTTTTCCTTGAAATTGTAAGGGCTGCTCGTTATAGCCGACTTGCGGGACACCTTCATAGCTGAATTCAGCTTGGTTTGAAAGATCGACGCGAGTTGCTGTATTGGGTATGCTTTGAGCGATCGTAGGCATTGTACCCAACATCCAGCCAGCCGCTGAAAAAACCAAACACCGCAAGGGAAAAAGCATTACCGATGATGGAATGGGTTTTACTTGCAATCTATTGATTTTGAATAAATGGGGAAACATGATTTACAGGAGCCTTTCTGAAGAGAAGCACTAGAAGACATCAGATTGAATAAAAATCAGAAGATGCTGTTGAAAATTAGAATAGGAATCTAAACCAAAATCGACTTACTTAGATTGATCTAAATTCCCTAGGTAAGTCTAAATATTTAACGAATACGAACTTGATAGAACGCAGTAATGTCAGAACCGGGTGCAATAGACTCATTCCAACGCCAACGAACATTGGTATAAGATTCAGCGGGAGCAGGACGCATTTCAGTTTTGCCATCTGCCGTCTTGACCTGAATCAGGGGTTGTTTAGTGAAGCTTTTACCGTTGTCAATGCTGTAAGTGATTTCGGCATTGCCCACAGCAGAGTTTGCAACGTAGGAAGTTCTAGCCGGAATCCTTTGGTTCAAGGTGAAGTTCTTTGCAGCAGCTTTACCTTGGTTTTTACCCTTGATGCGATAGCGCAACACTTCACCGGGATTAGCTGATTGAGCATTACCAGCTTGCCAATCTTCACCACTGCGACGTTCTGCAATTAATGAAAGTTTTACATCAGGGCGCTGGGCATTTTGGGCGATCGCAACTGCATCATTAAACAAAGAGCCAATTACGGGCATTTGATTCAACGGGCCAGAGATGGCGATCGTGGCGGCACCAATAGCAATCCATGTAAAGCGAGAAGTCAGGGAGAATCTAGTCACAGGTTTATCCTCAAAAGTTAATGATTAGGGGGAATTGGGTATGGAAATCTTAGGAAATTCCAGATAGAACTCCCACGCCCAATTCAGACAGACCTAGTTGATCTTGCGTTTAAAGGTAAAAGTACCGTTTGCCTGAGGTTGAATGACCACGCCAGGTGAATGAACGTACTTAGTGACATCCGTTGCGGCAGTTGTTCCTGTTTGCTCACCACTTGGCGAGAAGATGACACTGCCGAGTCCACCGTAGGTAACGGAGACAGAACTGATCACATGGCTTGTATCAATCACACCATTGGCATCGGTATCTTTTGCCCAGCTATTACCACCGTTCGCCCCATCCTCAGTGATGGCGATGTTCTTAGCATCCAAGGTTAGATTGCCCGTTCCAGTCGGTGCAATGGAGATGTTTTTATAGCTAATGCGATACTCGATAAATCGACCTTTCGCACCTTTACCCGTAAGGTTAGAGCTGACTTTCGTCCAAGTCTGAAGCTCTGTTGCACCATCTTTATCTAAGATTCGTGCTTCTTTGACTAGCTGCAAGAATCCGGTGTAAACCCGATCGATCGTTCGGTTTTGAACTGGCTCAGCCGCAAGAGTACCAGGACGAGAATCGCCATTGACATCCTTGAATGCAAAGACCGGAATGGAGAAACCATTTCCAGTATCCGTCGAGAGCGGTGTACCAGGGGGAAGATCCACAGACACGGTGTAGTCCACAACTTGACCCGGTGCTAAGGTCGGAATCGTAATTGCAGCTCCGGACTTAAAGATAAATGTCCCGTTGAGATAGCCTGCGATAGGGGTTGAGTCATATTGGTAGACCGCAGTGCTTGCACCATAGGTCAACGTCACTTGTGTTCCGTTCGGAGGAAGGACTTCACCAGGTCCGGGCGTGAAGCCAGACAAATCAGGAACCACGAGCACATTTGTCAACGGATCCGTTGGACTTGGATTACTGAGGGAATTCGTAAAGGTAATTGCAGCGGGATCGATGCCACCTGGAATAAATGGGATAGTTCCAGCAAGAATTGGTGTACTGCGGTTGGTAAAGTCATCATTATTATTAGTCGGTCCGACTGCACCCGGTACGCCCTTAGGTCCGTTCAGAATCGTTCCAGCCACTGCGATCGTAGTGACGTTATCTTCACCACCGGGACCTGTACCCGTGTTGTTGTTGGTGTTATCAACTCCATCGGTTGCTGGGACTGCTACACCAGAAGGAATCGCATTTGGATTGGTGTAAGGAAGACCAACTGAACTGGGGGTAATCCCCGCCGTGGTTCCCGGAGTTCCATTTTCATTAAAGTTGCTCGGCAGTTGGTCTCCGGATTCATCGTAAACCAAGGGAGCCGTCACAGGTGCGCCATCGGTCTGACCAAAGACTTGAGCAATGTTGGCGATGTTAGCCGTCGTCGCGGTGGTCGAAACCCCACTCGTAACGACTTTAAAGGTAAATGGTTTAATTACTGTGCCTTCTGCAAGAACTACGCCTGTCGCTGTTGGGATAAAACCAATCCGCTTTGCACTTGCGGTGAAGGTTCTCGTCCATTTAGCGGATAATGCAGAGGTTGTGGCAGGATCATCAAGGGTATAAACCGCTTCCCATCCAGCAGGTGCAGCGATATTTGCGACAGTTGCATCTATGAGCTGAGTTTGAGCAGGGACAACATCAGAAAGAAGAATCCGAACTTCGTCTGGCCCTGTCGTGAATTTCATTGTCGTACCCGTCAGTTTACCGGGAGTCACTCCGACACTACCCGCTGGTGCAGCAGATTCGACTTTCAGTTCTAACCCGTAACCAATTACATCATCATTCAGAAGTGTCGCTGAAGGTCCAGCCGAATAACTTGTACGGGTTTTCAGAATGGTGGCCAATGCTTGAGAGGTTGAACCAACTTTCACAGTCTGAGTTCCAGAACCTTCTTTTTCTACAGCCGGACTTCCGACAGCTTCACCAGTATAGATTCCGGTGTAATCTACGGTGTAGATTCGATCGGTCTTAGCAGCAGGAAGCCCGGTAGAATCAATATTCTGGGTCGTCGCCCCGTTATCATTGGAACCCGTATTACCAATCCGCACCACCACATCAGAGCCGGAAGACGCTGCGGCGGTGATCGTCGTCGGAACGTTAAGCACCAAGGAGTAACCCGGTGGAATCACTCCAGATGGAGCACCTGCGATCGGGGGTAGACCCAAAGCCGTGGTGTTTTGGCCCGCCCCTACGATCGTGATGGGTGTAATAGGTGTACGTGTACCATCTGGCGCAATGTAAGCAACAATCTGAACTGGCGTTGCAGTCCCCGGACCTGTTACGACGGGTGTTCCAGGAATATAAAACCCAGTGGTGTCATTACCGACGTTGGTGACTTTGAACTCGTAGTTCACAACATCGTTCGGCAGCACCGTACCACCATTCACATCAATAGTCGAAAGCGGAGTTACCGTGACACCTGCGACTTCTGCAACCGTCACTTTTACAGTATTAGAGGTCGCGTTAAAGGGCGTTCCAGGAGCATCAGGGTTGTCGTAAGTTGCAGTTGCGGTGTTATCAATCGAAGTCCCGGCAGCCGTTCCATCAGCGAATGCTGGAGTAGCGATCGCCCCTAATCCACCTATCAATAAAGTTGCCGCCAGTAGACGCTGAAAACCGAAAGAAGTCTTGCCGTTCATAAATTAAATACTCAATATCCAGGAATGAATTAGGGCGAAGCAAATGGCTTGCAACGATCGAACTTCACAATATAAAAGCTCAGTAAATTTCCTTAAGAATCAACGTTTAATATCATTGCTATGAATTTGTTCTATCCAATGAAGAATCAAAACCCACCGTGGATAAATTTCGTAAATCCTCTTAAAAAGTAACCTTTAGCCTTATTGTGACAACCCTAACTTACCCATAAAAGCAGAAAGATACAACATAAACTATGTATTTTGTTTGTAAACAGCAAAATGTGTCAGGCTTGTGATTTTGAAATTAGTAAAAGTTAAGTTTAAGCTCTTTAAATTAACTTTGTTAAAAAGTCAATATGTGTTTTTACGGCTATTTAAAAAGCTCATAAAAAACTTCTATCAAGATATGGATGCATCTTGATAGAAGTTGACTCTGTTTAATTTTCACAATTCTGAATTGTGAAAATATTTTGGCGTTGCATAATTAGGGTATGCGTTAAGGTGAATTTTGATGGAATGTCCTGAATGTCAATCGAGTCATATCCGTAAAAACGGGACTAAAAAAGGTAAACAAAATCACCTATGTATGGATTGTCATTCGGAATAACGCCCC